>JAKZRG010000028.1:0-77911 GCA_047518265.1 Oceanospirillum sp. | reverse complement strand
CCCTATTAACTCAGGATACCTCAGAACATAACCATACCTGGGGGCTGTTTGGTGGTCGTTATATGCCTTCAGTCATGTACAGGCTTCGTCGGGTCATCATACAAGAGACTAATGTAGTGACAGTGGATGCCGCTGTTGAACAAATCGATATTGTGCAGCGTTACGGTGGTGGAGGCACGAGATGAAACATTTCAGCAAACTGTGTCAGATCACATTACAGCATCAGTATTTTCTCGACACATCAGTACCTGTGGTGGAGTTTTGCCCAACACCCGATACTCTACAGCGAATGAAAAGACTGCAGTGTGGCTTTAAAGTTGCTGATAACCAGTTGTTGCTTTACTGCCAAAGCCAGGTAACAGCGTCGGGCCAGTTCAAAGCCCAATCTCGCTTACTACAAAGTATTCAGCAGTTAAGCTTTTCGCTATATAACCGTTACTCCCAGCTGACTGAAGTTTCAGATTTTCCCTTAGATAAAAACACCAAAGCTATTGTTAACTTCAGAAATGACAGTATTGCTTCGGAAATCTCGCATAACCTCTTAATACCTGCAACTCCAGAACAGTGGCAGCAACAGGAAAACTGGCCTTTGGTGCACAACCATCGTTTTTTCTGGCCTTTTCAGAATCGAGCCCAGAAACGTGGTAAGAACTGGTCACTCCAACTTGTGGGAACTGATCAGGTTTTCAGTGATGGTGTCATTACTATACAAAACGAAGGATTGAGTATCGACCTTACAAATGCCCCTTCTGGTCTCTACCTACTCTACTGGGTTCAAAAAGAACAAGACAGGTTCTATGTAGATAATACTCTGTCTTGGCAACAACCCTTTGCCATCCTAACTCTGCAAACCGGCTCAGGAATTAGCCCTGAAGGGCAACTGGTCGAACCTGAAACAGGTTTGATCACCAGCAAAGATTTTCAACTGTTTATTCCCCCACGCAAAACTACCTGGCGCTACAAAATCACGGCCAGAAATCAGGACAGTTGTACTCTGGGTGAGCTCTCAATCCAGTCGCCCAATTCCGAGTATGAGTTCGTTGACAATACACCGGCTTCCACAAAGGGCTGGCAGTTTATCTCGACACAACCGCTAGCTCTATCCACTCAGGGACAAAAGCATCTGGTGCTGGATAGTAGCAAACAGGGAATTATGATTGATAATCTTCCCTCCCCTGTACCGGAGCAGCTGGTTGTGGAACAGGATCATGCTTATTCAGACATTTATATTTATCTCTAGGAGCTATACCTATGTCGAGCAGAGAAGAATGTAGCCCTAAGCCAACCCATGAGCAGGATACACGCCTATTTCAAGCCAATGCTCTCAGACAAGAGCTAGATTGGTTGTCAGCCTGTATTAGTTACCGATTGGAGCATTATTTTAAAGAAGACTTCCCTGATGCAGGTTGCCTACCGGAACCACCAGCTCTCTACTTCGATGTTGAAGATTACTATGGTCAGTTTCTTTTTCAGCAGAAATTATCCTCTGCAGAACGGCTAATACTTATTCTGGCCTTAGCACCAAGATTACATCCCAATCTGCTGGACATTTTTCTTGCAAAGAACCCTGTCTATGATCGAACTTATTCTGAGTTTGGGGGGACTGTTTCAGATAGCTATTCCGGATTTTTACCGACATTGCAAACCGCCTGGTTTATTCTTTCTGGAGGGGACTTAGGTACTCGCCTTAAGCTACAACATCGTTTTGATCTGCAACATGCCCTTTTCTTGCAGGGATGGCTCCAGCTCCCGGATGATGAAAATATTCATACTGAACATAACTTGTCGCTCCTACCGAGCCAACTGTTATTAGAATATCATGTACTAGGTAATACTCATTTCACGCCCCACTATTCAGATTTTCCAGCAAAAAAGATCGATACTGAAAAAAGCTGGTCTGATTTGATTCTGTCGAAGAAAACTCAGAACCAACTGCAGGAGTTACAAGCGTGGCTCCAATATGGTGCTGAGTTGCTTAGAGTAGAGGGTACAAGATACTTCAAACCAGGTTATCGCTGTCTTTTCTATGGGCCGCCAGGTACAGGGAAAACCTTAACGGCCAGTTTATTAGGAAAGTTGAGTCAACAACCGGTTTATCGAATTGATTTATCACAATTGGTATCCAAGTACATCGGTGAAACGGAAAAGAACTTGGAACGCATCTTCTCTCTATCTGAACGTAACCAATGGATACTCTTTTTTGATGAAGCCGATGCTTTATTTGGCAAACGTACTCAAATCAGCAATGCTAATGACCGTTATGCTAACCAGGGTACCGCTTATTTACTACAACGTATCGAGGATTGTCCGAATATTATTATTCTGGCCAGCAACCTGAAAGATAACTTTGATGATGCTTTTATGCGTCGCTTTCAATCTTGTATCTACTTTCCATTACCTGGTAGGGACGAACGCTTAAAGTTGTGGCAGCAAGGCTTAATTGGACGACACCATTTCCAATCTCCAGATTTTGATTTAACGGAAATTGCTGATCATTTCGAAATATCTGGAGGAACCATCAGTAACGTGATTCGTTATGCCTCTTTGATGGCGATGCAACAACAGCGTCGTCACTTTTTGCTCTCAGATCTTCGTGAAGGTATCCGTAGAGAATTAGATAAAATCGGTAAAAGTTTGTAGCCTTGTTATTAGGCAATAAAAAACAGTATTTAAAAACGCGACTTATCTTGGTACAAAAGATTTCAATAACGAGAGCTTCTATATGCTGTTTTACAAGGATAAAAAGCGATTTCATGAGTGTTGCATGTTAATAGATCATACTGTTAATTAAAAAGCAGTAACGCTATATGTCTCTTGTAACGGATTGTAATATTTTATGTGCCGTTTTTTCTATAGTATGTCCAGGAAAATATCTCTATATTACATTTTTGGAGATGATTATTATGGCAGTATAAGTCATGTTTTCTATAACTAGTGGCTAAAAAGATATAGATGTTATAAGAATAGAAATATTTTGGTAACACATGGGTAGCACATAAATGTAGAGTTCAATATGAAAATATCGATTATCACTCTAGAAATAGCATCATTCATGGTGCAGCAGCTCTCTAATATAGGTTTTAATACGACCGTTTTTACCAGTTCAGAAGACTTTATTCATCACCATAAATCTGGAAATGATACAGACATTATTCTTATGGATGCTATGTTTCAAAAATATATTGGTCAGTATTTATATGGGTTAAATAGTAAAGCAGCAATTATTACTCTTGTGCAAAAACCAACAACGGAAGATAAAGTATTTTTCCTTAACTCAGGGGCAGATGCTTGTATCTGTAATTCAACTAATATACAGGAGTTGTTAGCGATAATATATAGTCTATATCGAAGAATAACGAATGTTAGTGATAGCTTTGTTGATAGCTGTAAACTTTGTAGTAATACAAGACGCTTATTGCTTAGTAATGGCAGTGCTGTTGAATTAACTGCAACAGAAGGTATCGTTCTAAATGCTTTAGCAGAAGGAGCGCCTAAGGCCGTTTCTCGGAAACAACTTGCAGAATCTTTAGGCTATGATTACCTGAGCTATGATGAACGTAAGCTTGAGGCCACAATAAGTCGCTTACGTCGTAAGATAAAGAAAGCCGTGCCGAATAGTGATGCAATTAAAGCGGCTAGGGGGCGTGGTTATCAGCTAATAATACCTATTTCAACCAATTGCTAATCAACTTTGTTATTTATAATTATGTGGCAGATATTGATTTAAAATACGCTCTCTATATTAACTGTTTATATAGGGTCATTTTTATACAGGGCGAATGCAGCGTCTGATCTTACCACTTACTGTAGTTGATTCGGCGCTTCATTAATTAAGTTCAGCTTATCCGTCATCATCTCGATGGGATGCTTAAAATTGAACCATTTTCTTGGTCTTATATTTAATACATACGCGATGACATTCAGCCCTTCCTGGGTCACTGTAGAAAGATCTGCCCCATCTATCGACACTCCCACGTCGAGTCCTACGACTGGAGCGTCCATGGCGTAAACAATGAATGAGCTCTTTTCGTAATTCACCTACAGGTAAAGCGTAAATGGCATTGTAAATTGTCTCGCGACAAACATACTGTTCAGGAAATAAGTGCATTTGTTTTTTCAGATAACCTGAGACTTTCTCTGGAGAAAAGTGTTGTTGAAGCATGACAATGATCAGTTCAAAAAGCTTACTGTCAGGCAGTAGTTTTTATGAGGTCGGCAAGGGACTACTGCTACAAAAAAGCCCCGGCTTTAACCGGGGCTATTATCAGAAAGGCATAGTCAGTAAATTTACTGCCAAGGCAGTGAGAAGCTCTTAACGTAGGTATAGCTCTTCATCGCTTCAATCACGCCTTCCTTATCACCCAGCCCCGAATCTTTGATGCCACCAAAAGGGGACATTTCAATGCGATAGCCCGGTACTTCCCAGATATTAACCGTGCCGGTGTGTAGCTCGTTAATAAAGCGGGTGATGTAATCCATCCGATCCGAACAGATACCGGAGGATAATCCGAAGGCTGTTGAATTCGAGACTCGGATGGCATCGTCGATATCTTTGACGCGAATGATTGGGATTGGCGGGCCAAAGGTTTCTTCACGTACTAATTCACAATCGAACGGTACATTATCAAGTACCGTTGGTGAGTAAAGTGCCCCTTGGCGTTCGTTGCCGTATAGCAGCTGAGCGCCCGCTTCAATAGCATCGTTAACCCGTTGTTGGAACTGTTTGGCCGCACCTTCATGGATCACTGTACCAAGATCGGTATCCGGGTCCATGGGGTCGCCATAACGGATTTTACTGGCTTTTTCGACCACAAGATCCGCAAACTCATCGGCTACGGATTCCACACAAAGAATCCGTTTGACCGCAGTACAGCGCTGGCCGGAATTCTTCGTGGCACCTGTAACGGCCAGAGTGGCCGCTCTATCGAGATCGGCATCTTCCATTACAATTAATGGTGCATTGCCACCCAGTTCCAACACCTTTCTACGATAGCCACAATTGTCAGCGATATATTTACCAACCGGCACACTGCCAGTAAAGGTCACCAGATCAATGTTGTCATTGGTGATCATCTCATCGCCCATATCTTCGGGCAGGCCGGTAATCATCGACAGCATTTCAGGTGGCAGACCGGCTTCATAAAGAATATCGGTCAAAATAAGCGGTGTTAATGGTGTTAGCTCCGTCGGTTTACACACCACACAGTTATTGGTCGCAATGGCCGGTGCAATCTTGTGTGCCACCATATTTAACGGATGGTTAAAGGGTGTGATGGCTGAAATGGCTCTTAACGGATGACGTTGCGTGAAAATCTTACGTTTCTGACCGTGTGGTGTCAGGTCGCAAGAGAATACTTCACCATCATCTTGCAGACACATGACACCTGCCAGTGTGAAGACATCAAAAGCGCGACCCACTTCGTAGAGCGAGTCTTTTTTCGATAAGCCCGTTTCCAACGTAATCAGATCCGAGATTTCATCCCTTCGCTCGTTTAGCAGTTGTGCTGTTTTATTCAGAATCTGCTGACGCTCATAACGGGTTAACGTAGGCGTATAGTTTGCGGCTATCTCAAATGCTTCGGCCACTTGTTCTCGACTGGCACGGGGTACTGTGCCGATGACTTGTCCGGTATAAGGGTAAATGACATCGATATGATTACCGGTTGCGCCATCTACCTTTTTGCCTGCGATACGCATCAGTTCGTTGCGCTGGGACAGAATACCTTCTCGTATATTCATCTCGTCGCTCCTATTTAAGCTACCGTGTAATTAAGGGCAATATCATAAATATCGAAATTGCGTAGTTGGCGTGCTGGGTCGAGATCGATAACCGGAGCACTAACCACTAGAGGTACACGCTGTTCCGTCATGCCGCCATGGGAGCGTAGGGGGACTTCAAGGCCTGATAGATCGTGACGTTCTTCTGTTGTTCCCAATACTTTTTGCTGCTCGGATACCACAATAATATCCCCTGTACGATCCGGTGCCAGACCAAACATCTCAGCCCCCTCGATATTGCCTAGTACTTCTTGCAGGCCATCAATGGTTGATAAGAAGTCGCGCACAGGTTTATTGAGTGAATCTTCCAGGTAGATAGTGGCGAAAGAACCTAATGCACCATGGTGAACCACATAAGGATCGGTAATGGGTAAAATAACCCGTGTATTGCCCGCACCAAACTGGTCATCCAGCAGGCTTTGCAAATAAATAACGTCAGGTTTACCGGTTTCATCGTGTTTGGCGTTCATGCCGTGATCGGCGGTCAGAGCGACAATGGCACCCAGTGCATCAAGTTGTGCCCAGTATTTGTCCATCATGGCGTAAAACTTATTCGCACCTTCCGAACCAGGAGCAAACTTGTGCTGGATATAATCTGTGGTGGACAGGTACATGATATCTGGGCGCTGACTTTCCATCAGTTTTACCCCTGCTGCAAAGATAAATTCAGACAGTTCGCCGCTGTAAACCGATGGCACTTCCATGCCCACCATATCCAGTACGCCTTCAATACCGTGCTCTTCGTAGGTCACTTGGTCGGATTTTTCTGAGGAGAAGCAAACCGCGCCCTCTTTGCCATACGTTAGACCGTTGCCCAGCAGGCGGCGTAACTTATCTTTAGCGGTAACGATCGCTACTTTGGCACCAGCATCTTGGAAAGCTTTGAAGATTGTATCGGTACGCAGTAATGACGGTTCGTTCATCATCACTTCTTTATCGTTTTCACGATCATAATAGAAGTTGCCGCAGATGCCGTGAACAACTGGAGGAACACCGGTAACAATGGAAATATTGTTTGGATTAGTAAAGCTTGGAACAACACAGTCCGCTCGTAGGTCGCTGCCTTGGCCCGCAACCACTTTAGCCGCCCATGGCATAACACCCGCTTTGATCGCTTCTTCGATGTACTCGGGTTGAGAACCGTCGACACATACGGCGACAACAGGACGGTTTGGCCATTTGTAAGTACGACCATTAACAGAAACTGTCTTTTGCTGCTCAGTCATCGGAGACTCCTAATCTTCTATTTATATTAGTTTGCTGATCCCGCTGATCAGTAAGTACTTTATAAAGGTGGGTGAGGTATCGTACAATTCGATAATAAATATATGTGATATAGGCTAAATCTATGAATTACGCTCAGATCAAGGCATTTCACGCCGTGGCCAGTCAGGGAAGCTATACCAAGGCCGCAAAATCATTGCATGTCACCCAGCCAACGGTATCCGATCATGTAAAAGCACTTGAGGAGCGTTATGGGGTAAAACTGTTCAAACGTCAGGGGCGAGGTGTCACGTTGACCAGCCTGGGTCATGCCTTGCTGGATGTCACACGGCGCAAATTCAGTTTGGAGGCTGAAGCCGAACAGTTACTCTCGATGGCTAAAGGTATGATGAATGGTCGCCTTCGAGTGGTCGCCGATGGACCTTATTTAGTGGTCCCCCTGTTAGGTGCTTTTTGTCGGCGTTATCCCGGTATCAATATATCGATGAAATTTGGTAATACTGAGCAAGTGCTGCAGGATCTGTATGAGCTGAAAGCGGATATAGGCGTCTTTGCTGACTTTAATGATGATGAGCGCTTATTTGCCTTCCCCTATCGCACGGATAAATTAGTTGTTTTTGTCAGTAAAGAGCATGAGTGGAGTCGGCGCAGCAGTATCAAACTTGAAGAGCTCAATGATCAGCGTCTCATTTTACGGGAGCAGGGCTCAACAACACGATCCGTATTCGAACAAGCCATGCGCCAAAAAGCCATTAAACCCGAGAGAGTCCTTGAAATCGGTAGCCGGGAGGGAGTGAGGGAGGCCGTCGCCGTAGGGTTAGGAATCGGCGTGATATCGGAAGGTGAGTTAGGGCATGACAACCGTTTGGTGGCCTTGACCGTAAAAGATGCAGACTTAAATGTGACGGAGTTTCTTGCCTGTTTAAAGGAAGCTCAGCCTATTCCTGTAGTGCAGGCCTTTATGGAGTTGTTTAAGGGTGAGCCTGAAGAAAGAGACTAATATCTTTCTACAGAGTGACGGCATCGGGCCCGGTGGCCCGAATACATGATCTCCCCTGTGATTGCTGAAAAACGTGACTGCTTGAATAATATGATCGTTATGGATTGAGAACAGCGTTATGTCGATTAACCCTTGTCTGATTTACCTGCGGCATTGGCAAACTTAGCCAGTTGGTTGTCGATCCACCAGGGTTTAGCACCACTGTCTTCGGCATTTTCTTTTCGGCGGATGGCGTTTCTTACCGTCATGGCGCCTAACCAACGAATAGGTTCAGGTGGGAAGCGACCTAAGGGCCCCTTCGCTAAACCGCTGCGAGTCCAATCATTGTCTAATTCCAAAACCAGAGATGAGAGAATCTGTCCGCCCATATAGGTTTGGCCCACGCCATTACCTGAGTAACCCAGCCCGTAAATGATGTTTTTATGGTTGTTGAGGTGGCCAAAAAAGGGCAACCCTGTGGCCGAACGATCTGAGGGGCCTGTCCAGGTGCGTTCAATGGCACTGTCTTTCAGTGTAGGAAAGAAACTATCCAAGGCGTTTCGAAGCTGGGCTTGGTATTGACTGGGTTGATCAAAGGCCTGAAGCATTCGGTTATTGAAAGCAAAGGTATTACCACCTTTACCCAGCATCAAACGCCCCTCGGGTGTGGTGCGGTAGTAGTGCACAAAAATCCGTGAGTCGACGACAGCCTTCCCATCCGTTAATCCTATTTTTCTCAGTTGTTCGGGAATCGGTTTGGTGATCGCCATATCCGATGAAACCAAGACAATATTTTTATTGAATTGAGGATATTTTTGCGGCATCCAGGCGTTAATGGCTAACACAACTTTTTCAGCGCTGATATTTCCCAAAGGGGTTTTGACAATAACCGGTTGTTCTTCGTAAAGGGTTTCCATGGGCGTATTTTCATAGATGCGTACCCCCATAGATTCAGCCACACGCCTTAATCCCCGAACCAGTAACCCAGGTTGCACACTACCTGCAGCAGGGGAAAAATACCCTTCGATATGTCGGTTTGAGCCCGCTTCTTGCTGAACCTGTTGTTGGCTCCAATGCTGCCAGCTATTGATGGCTCTGTTTTTTAGCTGCTTGATAACAGAATTCATTCCGCCTTGTTGCGCTTGATTCGTTGCCGTGTAGAGGGTGCCGTCCAGGCGCAGTTGGGCGTCAATACTATGCTCAAGGCAGAAATCACGAATATGGTAAAGAGCCTCTTCTGAGGCACGTACCAGTCGACAGGCTTCTTGTTCACCGTAGAGCCGTTTCAATGACGGGTACTTGGTAGACCACGTCAACATGCATCCGCCATTGCGGCCTGAAGCGCCGCTGCCACAAAGACCTTTATCGATAATAACAATGTCGAGCTCGGGCTTTTTTTGCTTTAGCTGAAGTGCCGTCCAAAGACCCGTATAGCCCCCGCCAATAATGCACACATCAGCATGGATATCTTTATCCAAGGGTGTTGCGCTGATGTTTTGTTCTTGCTGTAAAGCCTCTGAGAACCAGAATGGCTGATAGTTTGATGAGCTCATAGTTTTATATCTCTCTTTCTGAACGGTGTGATTGAGAAAGCAAAAAGCCCATCAAAGTGCATTGATTTTCAACCTTGTGATTAACAGGAGAGGCAATGGATTTATTTGCTACAGGCTCAATATAATTTCTTATTTATCAGTCATCTAATCGATATTTTTTATATTTTTTATCGGCATGATCGATGTGTTTTATGCGTTTGTTTCAATGGTTATTTATAATTTTTTGCTCTGGTATATACCTATAAGTTTTGCCATTTATTGGTGTTTTTATTTCATGTTTTTATTTCATATATTAATTATCATTTATTACAAAATGATTATATCTATTAAAAACAATAGGTTGATTGCATTTTTTGATCTGTGTTCTTTCAGGTTTTCTTTCTTGAATAATAAAATCTTGACAAATCTACCAGACAGTTCTTATTCTTGGTCTATACCAGATTGCATACGGAGAAAAACAATGACAACGACAATTGAACTGCCTAATAACCCCTACATTCTGTTAACCCCTGGCCCTCTGAGTACCAGTAAAACGGTGAAAACAGCCATGCTGCGTGATTGGTGTACTTGGGATGATGATTACAACGGTATTGTGCAAGAGGTTAGGCGAACTCTGGTGAGTCTTGCGACACCGGCTAAAGGTTATACCTCTGTGTTGATGCAGGGCAGCGGTACTGCCAGTGTGGAATCGGTCATCGGTTCAGTGGTACCTACGGATGGCAAGCTGGCTGTTTTAACCAATGGTGTTTATGGCAATCGAATTGTTGAAATAGCGGAGTATTTAAATATTCCTGTAGTGGCCATTGATAGTGGTGAGATGGGCTCTTCCGATACCTTAAAATTAGCGGCGGCCCTGGAATCCGATGCAAGCATTACCCATGTGGCGGTTGTGCATTGTGAAACGACCACTGGAATGCTTAATCCGATCAAAGAGGTCAGCCAGGTGGTTAAGGCTCACAACAAGGTCTTTATTGTGGATGCCATGAGCAGCTTTGCTGGTGTAGAGATGGATATTGATGCACTGAACATCGACTTTCTGATCAGTAGTGCGAATAAGTGTATCGAAGGTGTTCCAGGGTTTGGTTTTATTATCGCGAAAGAAGCGCGTATGCAGGAGACTAAAGGCATTGCGCGCTCATTGAGCCTTGATCTTTATGCCCAATGGAAGTGTATGGAAGATAATAATGGTAAATGGCGTTTCACTTCTCCAACCCATGTCGTACGGGCTTTTGCACAAGCTCTGAAAGAGCTTTCGGATGAAGGTGGCATTGAGGCACGGGCTAAGCGCTACCATGAAAATCAACGAACACTCGTTAAAGGCATGCGGGAGCTTGGCTTCACTACGCTACTTAAAGATAGCGATCAGTCTCCTATCATTACGTCATTCTTCAGTCCAACTCATCCCGATTATAGCTTTAAAAACTTCTATGACGCCTTGAAAAAACAAGGGTTTGTTATTTATCCCGGTAAGGTTTCAAACGCGGACTGTTTTCGTATTGGCAATATTGGCGAGGTCTTCCCTGAGGATATGCAGCGTTTAATCACAGCCATAGGGCAGTCGATGTACTGGCAGTCCTCTCCGAGCACTACCGCTCAAACGGCGTAATCGACGTTTGTTGGGTTTGTTCGCTTGGTTATCGGCTGCCCCCTTTGGCCAAGTGAACTGTAAAACCAATGTATAGGAAATATCGATGTTTGATATGTGAAATATCGAATTGTTAACAGAGTATAGGCATGTAAGTTTTAACCCTAAACGTTTCTATCAATCAGCCTGAGAGTTCTGATCTCTCATTAAAAATAAAGATAAAAAAGAGGCAAGCCTGATGAAAGTGCAATACATAACCCGTAAAGTCCAGTTCGCTATTCGTTCGATTTCTATCGCCGCCCTTATGACCGCTGCTTTTAATGCTCAAGCCAGTACAGAGCTGACAGTGTACACAGGGCTTGAAGCCAATGACCTGAAAAAGTATGCCGCGCGCTTTAATGAGGATTATCCCGATATTAAGCTGAACTGGGTACGTGATTCTACAGGGGTTATTACCGCCAAGCTGTTGGCTGAAAAAGAAAATCCTCGTGCTGATGTCGTCTGGGGATTGGCCGGTACCAGCCTTTTAATGTTAGCCAATGAAAATATGCTACAGCCTTATGCACCAAAAGGAGTGGATAAGCTATCTTCAGGCTTTAAGGATGAGGCGAATCCACCGGCATGGACGGGAATGAATGCTTGGGTGGCATCCATCTGTTTCAATACCTACGAAGCGAAGAAATACAACCTGCCAAAACCCACCTCTTGGAAAGATCTGTTAGACCCTGTTTATAAAGGCCATTTAGTGATGCCAAATCCTGGTTCTTCCGGTACAGGTTATTTGGACGTGTCCAGTTGGTTACAGATGTTTGGTACGGATGCGGGTTGGGGGTATATGGATGGACTGCATGAAAATATCAGCCGTTATACCCATTCAGGTTCTAAACCTTGTAAATTAGCGGCCGCAGGAGAGATACCGATTGGGATTTCTTACGCTTATCGGGCTGCCAAGCTAAAAAATAAAGGGGCTCCTTTGGATGTTATTGTACCTTCAGAAGGTGTGGGCTGGGAGTTAGAAGCTGGCGGGATTGTTAAGGGCACCAGTAAACTTGCCGCAGCACAAAAGCTGATGGATTGGTCTGTAACCTTAAAAGCCAACAAGTTGTATAACGAAGGTTTTGCTGTGGTTGCCCTGCCGGGTGTGGCTAAGCCTGTCAAAAACTTCCCCAACGATGTTGCTAACCGAATGATCGATAATGATCTGGCTTGGGCGGCAGAGAATCGCTCCGTTATTCTTAAGGAATGGAATACACGTTACAACTCAAAATCAGATCCGAAATAAACGCTTTTTATAGCGGGCAGGGCTCACTTTCTTAAAAACTATTTTTAATGGTTTTTTGAATAAGTCATATCAAAGACTGAGCCCTTTTATTACGAACAGTATCTGAATCTGCGAGGTTGTTATGGGTGAGCTAGCAAAAAAACGTTTTGGACATGAGTCTCTTTATCAAGCCGATACCACCATTAGAAATTTAAAGTCGGTAGAAGTCGATAATAAAAAGAAATATCTTGAGATTACCGACTTAATTAAGATGTATGGTGAATTCACCGCCTTAAAGGGCATCTCTTTAACCATTAACGAAGGCGAATTTATCAGCTTTCTTGGCCCATCTGGCTGCGGTAAAACCACTCTGTTACGGGCCATCGCCGGTCTGGACTTTCAATCGTCAGGCACGATTATTCAGAGCGATGAGGATATTTCTGCTCTGCCACCCAACAAACGTGATTTTGGTATTGTTTTTCAATCCTACGCCTTGTTCCCTAATCTATCTGTCGCCAGGAATGTGTCCTATGGACTGGAAAACCGTAAGGCCGATAAGGATGAGATAGCTAAGCGTGTTTCCGAGCTACTACAAACCGTCGGTTTACCGGGCTCTGAGCATAAATACCCCTCCCAGCTATCCGGTGGCCAGCAGCAACGTGTTGCTTTGGCGCGAGCATTGGCAACCTCTCCGGGATTGCTGTTATTAGATGAACCTCTTTCAGCTTTAGATGCCCAGGTGCGGGTACATCTGCGCAGTGAAATTAAAGACCTGCAGCATAAGCTGGGTGTGACCACCATTATGGTAACTCACGATCAGGAAGAAGCCATGACGATGGCGGATCGTATTGTCGTGATGAACGCGGGAGTCATTGAACAGGTGGGCACACCAGAGGATATCTATCAGCGTCCCGCTACTGCTTTTGTCGCCAGTTTTATCGGAACCATTAATTTACTGCCCTGTTTTGTCAGCAGTCCTTATTCGGTGGATCTCTCGGGCCTATCCCTTAAGTGTGATTGCGATACCAACCTCTTGGATAAAAAAGCACTGCTCGCCATACGGCCTGAAGATATTGGCATTCGAGATGTGAGTCATGAGGATGTTAACTGCATGGATGTGGTGGTGGATGAAATTGAATTTATTGGTTCATTTGCCCGAGTTGGATTAAATCACGGGAAAGAATTGTCTCTGACGGCGGAATTTTCCATGAACGTGATGCGTGATATGGATATTCAGATAGGCAAGGCGATCAAAATCACTCTGCCGAGCGACCATCTGCGCTTATTCCCTGAAAAACAATAACTATTTTGGGAGAGGAGTTTTTCTATGCAATCGATCACTCAAAACACTGACGTCCCCGCGGTTCGAACAAAACCGCAGTTAAGTACCGATGATATCGCCATGCGGGCCTTGATGGTGGCAGCAGCAGTGGTGCTGTTTGTCGCCATGGTGCTACCGCTATACAGTATGCTGGCAAAAAGTGTTGAAAATGCCGCCGGTGAGTTTGTCGGACTGGCCAATTTTGCAGCTTATTTTGATAGCCCCAGCCTTTTAAAGTCCATTGGTAACTCGCTCTTTGTGGCGGGTACTGCAACTCTCATCGTATTAACACTTGCCTTTCTATATGCCTATGGTTTGACCCGAACCTGCATGCCGTTAAAAGGTTTTTTTAAAGTGGTCGCTCTGATCCCTTTACTGGCGCCTTCCTTGTTGCCTGCGATCAGTCTGGTTTATGTCTTTGGTAATCAGGGCGTGGCCAAGGAGTTCTTATTTGGTCACAGCATTTATGGGCCCATTGGCATTATCATGGGTTTGGTTATCTGGATCTTTCCGCCAACCCTGATGATTATCAGAACCTCGTTGCAAACCACCGATGCCCGCCTATATGAGGCAGCAGCGGTGATGCGCAGCAGTGCCCTACGAACCTTCTTTGTCGTGACCCTGCCAGGGGTTAAGTATGGCTTGATCAGCGCCCTCTTTGTGGTCTTTACCTTAACGGTGACGGACTTTGGTGTCGCTAAGGTTATTGGCGGCCAATACAGTGTTTTAGCAACGGATCTGTTTAAACAGGTGATCGGTCAGCAGAACTTTCAGATGGGTGCCGTAGTCGGTTTGATGCTGCTGCTACCTGCAGTCATCGCATTTGTTGTGGATCGTTATGTACAGCGTAAACAGGTGGCGATGTTAAGTGC
Source organism: Oceanospirillum sp. (assembly GCA_047518265.1). Lineage (GTDB taxonomy): Bacteria > Pseudomonadota > Gammaproteobacteria > Pseudomonadales > Halomonadaceae > Oceanospirillum. The sequence continues at coordinate 63,338 of JAKZRG010000028.1, read as the reverse complement.
CCGTTCAGTACCTTACAGCCCAAAACCCCACCCGTTAAAGGATCAGCTTTTTCTGGCCTACTGCACCGTTATTGCGGCAATATTGATCGGTATGTTGGGCATGGCAGCCTATGCCTCCTTTGTGACCTTTTGGCCCTATGACCAAACGCTATCCTGGAATAATTATCAGTTTGATATGATGGATGGCGGTGGCTGGGAGGCTTTTTTTAACTCCCTACGTATGGCCCTGTATACCTCTGTCTTTGGCACCGTCTTTATCTTTGTGACGGCTTACCTGTTGGAAAAATGTAAAGGCTTTGAACGCGTTCGCACCCTTATCCAGATGCTGACACTGCTGCCTATGGCCGTACCGGGCATGGTGCTGGGTTTGTCCTATATCTTTTTCTTCAACTCACCAGATAATCCACTTAACTCCTTCTATGGGGGAATGACGATTATGGTGGTCTGTACGATCGTGCACTTTTATACCGTGAGCCATATTACGGCGGTTACCGCCTTGAAGCAGATGGACCCTGAATTCGAATCCGTGGGTGCCTCGTTAAAAGTACCGGTTTATAAAACCTTTTTCAGGGTGAGTTTGCCGGTCTGTTTACCTGCCGTCTTGGATATCTCGACCTATCTGTTTACGACATCCATGACTACGGTCTCCGCCGTTATTTTCCTTTACTCAACGGATACCAAGCTGGCTGCTGTGGCGGTGCTGAATATGGAGGGTGCAGGGGATATAGCCCCAGCCGCAGCCATGGCCATGGTGATTGTTCTAACCTCTGCCACCGTGCGTTTATTACACTGGTTTCTAACGCGAGGCTTACGATCACGGGCATTATCTTGGCGAGCGTCGGAATAGCTAAGTATTAATAACTCGATCAATTTTAATATTGTCCAGTTTTCCCATCATAAGTTGATGCGGCCATATATGTCGCAAGACTTATAGCATCTTAATAATCCTAGAGTTATTGTAACTCTAGGATTTTTTTGCTTTTAACCTATAGGTTTAATCGATATTTCAGATGCGTATTGTCGAATTGACGCTGATCTGCGTTTGACCCCATGATAGCTCCCCGCTCAAAGAAAATAATGATAAATATAGAGGTGGAACATGGCTGATGATTATAAGAAAAACTCACGTTATGAACGATGGAGATGGCAGGTTTTTGGTATCACCTGGTTGGCTTATGCGTCCTTTTATTTTACTCGTAAAGCCTTCTCTGTTGCTAAAGCCGGTATTGAAGAAGATCCCAGTATCACACTAACAAAAGAGATGATGGCAAATATTGATGCGACGTACCTTATCGCATATGCCATTGGTCAATTTATGTGGGGTATGTTTGCCGATCGCTTTGGCAGCCGGGTAATGATTTTAAGCGGTCTTTTAGCGTCGGTGGCGGCAGCCATATTTATGGGGCTATTGCACGGTGCTGCAATCTTTATGATCTTTATGTTTATTCAGGGATTAGGGCAGTCTACAGGTTGGTCTTCTCTGTGCAAAAACGTCGGTAATTTCTTTTCGCGCCAAGAGCGCGGTCGGATTATGGGGCTGTGGAGCACAAACTATGCTTTTGGTGGTCTAGTGGCTTCTCCCTTTGCCGGTTGGATCGCCTACGATGTGTTTAATGACTGGCGTATGGCCTTCTTTGGTTCCGCAATGGTGGTGGCGGTTGTTTGGGTGCTCTTTCTGATCTTTCAACGTAATACACCGGGGTGTGTCGGTTTAGAATCAATAGAAGAGTACCACGGTGAATCCAAAGAGATTTTGCTGGATGATTCTCCAGAAGGTGAGCGGGACTTAGGTAAAGGGCACGGTTGGGCAGAAAGTAAGGCCGTATTAAAAAATAAAACCGTACTTTTGCTTGGAGGCCTCTATTTTCTGTTAAAACCTGCCCGCTACGCCATTCTGCTTTGGGGGCCCTATATTGTTTATAAAGAGTTGGCAGGCACCTCTTTAGCCGAAGCAGCGATTATTCCTTCTGCATTCGAATTTGCCGGTCTTTTTGGCCCCGTCATTCTGGGTTTTTTATCGGATAAATACTTTAACGCCAAGCGCATGCCGGTTTGTGCCATCAGCTTACTGATACTCACCGCAGCATTGGCCATGTTTATACCCATCGTTCAAAGCGGAAACGTTTTAATGGTTGTCGGTATTCTGTTCTTGATTGGCCTGACCCTTTATGGGCCTGATTCCATGTTGTCCGGTTCTGCTGCTATTGATTTTGGTACACGTAAAGGTGCCGGTACCGCAACGGGGTTTGTTAATGGCTGTGGTTCTATCGGTGCGGTACTGGGGGGCTTACTGCCAGGGTATTTTGATTCAGAAACCGTCTTTATGGGTTTTGCAGTGGCTACCTTCTTGGCAGGTATTCTGCTCTTACCTTTCTGGAACCTGACACCTAAAGGTACAGATGATGGCAGTGGTAACGGTAATATCCAATTATCCACGGCGTAAAAATGACGGATCAGACGGAAAAAACTAAAAACGAATCGTCCTACACGTTTTAGATTGATCTATAAATGGCTCTTCGTGGTGGGGCTTAAGGAATCTCTGACGCAGTATTTCTAAGATTTCCAGGCTCCTCCTATTGCTGTTCCCCAACAGCGCTTTCGAGGCCCCCTAGGGTGCCTCGTTTTTTTTATATTTGTCTTAGAACTTATACCAATCTCGATAAATTATTGTAGGTCGGAAAAGCCGCAAGGCGCCTTCCGACAATTGAGATCCTACCTGTTTCGTATATCAAGAAACTTATCGTGAAAGGTATTACAAGCTTGGGTCTATCTATATTGTTCTGCATCTCGGCTTTGGTTTCTTTAATCAGCCTTTCCCTATACTGATTAAAATAATTCCCATAAAGATGGTCATAGTTCCCACCATTTTGGCTAAGCTTTTCTCCTCTTTCAGTATATAAATCCCCAGAATGACAGCAATAGGAATGCTGAGTTGACGGAAGGCAACGACATAACTGACATTTTCCACAAAGGCCATGCTGGCTAAAACGAGAGAATAGGTCAGCGACATGGTGATGCCAGCCGTTGCTGCATTGGGAATATTCTGAGCGATGTTATGCCTTAATATTTTACGGCTGGTGCGGTTAGGTAGCACCAGTAGGAGTAGCCAAAACGTGCAGCTGAGACTATCAAGAAAAATATATAACAGGCTGATTTCACCCACCGTGAGCTCTATTTCCTGAGTTTGTCTTAATAGACTAAGCGCCTGACTATCGATTAGGGTGTAACCAACGGTTCCGGCAGCACTGAACAATGCAAAGAGACAGGATAGATTAAAGAAGGTGGATAGTTTGGTCTCACGGAAGGATTGCATCGGTACAAGAATACAGCCCGCTGATATAACAATAATACCGCAGATTCCAATGGGTGAGAGTGTTTCCCCTTGCTTTAAAAAAAATGCCAATAGAGCAACAAAAAGTACGGGAATGGCTCTTAATAGAGGGTAAACAATCGATATTGCTCCCTTGCTATAAGCACCTGCGAGTCCCCACATATATAGCGCTTGAAATAAACCAGAGTAAAAAATTAGCAACCAAACGCCTTTGGGGAAATCATCTAATACTGAAGCATAAACAAACAGCAGAGGGCTTAAGCAGAGGCTGGCAATGCCATTGGCGAGTAAAAAAAAGGATGTGGTTGGGCTGACTTTTTTACTCAGCAGGTTCCAACCTGCGTGTAATAGGGCTGACAATGTCAGTAATAAAGCGGCGAGTATACTCATAAATCTTCCTATTGGCACTTGCTTGAGTATTCTGGTCTAATCCAGGATGATTTTTATCTTCAATTTATGATTAGAAAAAGGCCGATAAACCTATGATGGATAAAGGGGGAGAGTCGCAAGTCATCGTTAGCCTTTCCTAATAAAAATCGATAATTATGGCTGAATGTCACGTCATTGCTTCCAAGAACACTGACCAGTACAATCTATTTTATTATACTTGGCTAACTGGTCTAGACCATATGAAAGATTTACATGTACCATACTATCTTAGGCTACGTGACGCCCTTGCGACTCAGATTGAAAGCGGTTTATTAGGCCCTCACACAAAACTGCCCTCGGAGAGAGAGTTAAAAGAAACCTATGATATTAACCGGGTGACAGTACGTCAGGCTCTGATGCAATTAGAGTCTGAGGGATTGGTCTATAGATTGATTCGCCGAGGTTGGTATGTCTCCCCTCCACGATTATTTTATGATCCGACGCAAAGCATTGGTTTTATGGACAATGTTCGTTCACAAGGGCGTGTGCCCGAGACGGTAATCTTGTCCAAAAGTGAGATATCTGCTTCGCCTTGGGCCAACCGCCATTTAGGTGTCGATAGCGGCGCACCTCTATTTTTATTGCGCCGCCGCCGTTCTATTGATGGCCGTTCGGTATTGATCGAGCATATTCACATCAATGCCAAACTTTGTCCTGGGCTGCTGGATATTCCATTGGAATGCTCTCTGACTGAGATTTTTCGTGAACATTACGGAATACATATCAGCCGTACTAAAATTAATATGTATCCTGCCCCCTTAAATGAAGCGCAAGCCGATGAGCTGAAAGTGGTTGCAGGCTCACCAGGGCTTTTCTTGTCGAGAGCCAGTTATGACCAGCACGGTAATATCGTCGAGTATGATCAAGAATTTTGGCTCCATGATGCCCTTGAGATATCACTGGATATTGAGTCCAAGTAAGCACAAAAGTCATTGTTAAGCCTTTGATATAGAGGTTTAACCTTGTCTGTTGGCCTCACCGGAATAGGTGAGGTCATTACAAGTGCATGAATGGTTAGCTGCGCCTTCGTCCTACTGATTAGAGGACAAAGTTGTCTTATAAGCCTTTACTGTATTTTCCAAACCCATAATCAATGCATCGCTGATTAACGCATGTCCGATCGATACTTCCTGTAGTTTTGGTATGGAAGCGATAAGCTCCAGATTTTGCAGATTGAGGTCATGGCCTGCATTAATGCCGAGTCCCGCATTCGTAGCACGTTTAGCCGCTGCCTTTAACGACAGAAAAGCCTGCTCCTGCTGTTCTGTTCCAAAGGCATCGGCATAGGCTTCGGTGTAAAACTCGATTCGATCTGCACCAAGTTCTGCCGCCATCTCGATATCGTCAGAGTCAACGTCCATAAACAAACTCACACAGCAACCCAAGTGTTTTAGCTCGGCAATAATGGGTTTCAGTCTTTCGCCATCTTGCTTAAGATCCCAGCCGTGGTCGGAGGTTAGTTGATTTGAATCATCGGGCACCAAGGTACATTGGTCGGGTTTGGTAGCACGTATCAGTTCCATAAAACCGGGATAACCATCACGTTGGCCCTCAAATGGGTTACCTTCGATATTGAACTCTACCTCGGACATGAACTTAACGGATAACATTTGGGCCAACTCATCACAATCCTCTGGTCGGATATGACGTTGATCAGGGCGAGGATGAACCGTAATGCCGTCGGCTCCCGCTCGAATAGCGATCTCTGCCATATTGAGAATACTGGGGTTATCCGAATATCGTGAGTTACGAATTAATGCAATTTTATTCAGATTTACACTTAGCTTGGTCATCGCTCTTTTCGCCTATTTTGTCTAGGATGCATTGATTAACAATGCATCTATCCACGTTATATCTATCAATGACAGAGGCTTTCTAACTAAAGCCCAATTCGCGCTCCACTTCGTACAAACACTCATCGATAATCGACATGGCTTGTTGCATCTGTGCTTCCGTGGTGATTAATGGTGGTGTAAAGGTCAGTACATTGCCCATGGTGGTTTTAAAACTTAACCCCCGATCCAGAGCCTTGTAGAGTACTCTATCTGCGGCCTCATTGGCAGGTTCTCGGCTATTAGGATCCATAACTAACTCAATACCAAATAAAAGACCTCGACCACGAATATCCCCAATTAAAGGATGGTGCTCCTGCATATTACGCAGCAGTGATAGAGCTTGTTCGCCGATATGCGCTGCATTTTCAACCAAACCTTCCTGTTCGATAATCTCGATAGTCGTCAGTGCGGCACGGGCTGTGACTGGGTTCTTTTCATGGGTGTAGTGGCCGATAGCAAAGTGACCGGTAACATCTAACTCAGGCTTGCAGATCACAGATGAGATGGGCAATACACCGCCACCTAAGGCTTTACCTAATACCAGAATATCGGGTACGACATTATCGTGTTCGCAAGAGAACATCCTGCCGGTTTTACCCAAACCCGTGGGGATCTCATCAAAAATCAGTAAGGCACCAAATTCATGGCAGGCATCACGTACTTTTTGCCAGAAACCGGGAGGGGCAATATAGGGCACCGCACGAGTAGGTTCCGCGATGACGGCACCAACGTCCCCTTCTTTTTCCAGGATATAACGGATCTGATTAGCGCAAAGATCACCACTGCCTTCAGATACTCCCCAAGCATTGCGATAATCACCAAAAGGTGGCACATGCAGGGCTCCGGCTAATGGCGGGCCGATGGGGGAGCGGAACATCTGCTCACCACCAATACTGCTGGCACCAAACCCCGCCCCATGAAAAGAATCCCAAAAGGAGATGGTTTTAAAGCGGCCGGTGGCTATACGGGCGATTTTCATGGCGATCTCAACCGCATCAGATCCCCCTGTCGCAAACAGGACTTTACTCAGATCACCGGGGGTAATAGCAGCCAGCTTCTCTGCCAGTTCCACTGCCACGTCACAGGTGTAACGTCGGGGGGCAAAAGGCAGATCATGCATCTGTTGCGTAATGGCTTCGATTAAACGGGGGTGACCATAGCCAATATGGTGAACATTATTGCCGTGGAAATCCATATAACGCTTTCCGGCGACGTCCTCAATCCAAATGCCTTCCACCTTTTTTACTCCCATCAGACAAGGAGTAGAAACGGACTGGTGTAGAAAGGCATCTGAGTCTCGATTGAGTAAATCCCGAGACGAGTTATCCAGATGTTTGTCTTGCCAAGATTTTCGCAGTGGCGAGTGATTAACATCACCTTCAGCACCGGCTGGAACCGTGGCATAGCTTGTTTGACGGGTTGTTTTGTTTGTTGCTTTGTTCATATTACCGATCCTTTTATCCTTAACCCTATCTGTCGCCCTGTTTATAAAAAATGTTTATAAAAGACGTTTATGAAAGATACGGAGCCGTTAACGTGTCGTTTTACCTATCATCGATGATGAAAATAGTTATGCTGGAAATATGACGCCGTGCTCCTGAGATATCAGGCGGGGATCTTGGGATTTCACGTAGAGAGGTTTTCCCTCAAGCGCCTCAAAGCAGCGCTCCAGAGTTTCCTCTTCCAGGCGATGCATCGACTCTTGGGTATAAAAGGTTAAGTGAGGCGTTAAGATCACATTGTCCATATCGTAGAGTGCTTGCAGCGGATGATGGGTTTTAGACAGAGGTTCTTGATTAAAAACATCCAACCCGGCACCGGCTATTTGCTGTGTTTTTAAGGCGTGTAACAGGGCTTGCTCGTCGATCACGGCTCCACGGGCGGGATTAATTAGAAAAGCACTGGATTTCATGGCGCTAAATTCAGCTTCCCCCATCAGTTGGTGAGTTTCGTCATTTAAAACACAATGCACAGAGACAAAATCACACTGGCGAAGCATTTGGTGCAGGTCATCCTCTTTCTGAATGCCCGCCGCTTGCATACTGGCTTCGCTCACATGGGGGTCATAACCCAGAACATTGGCTCGGAAACCGGCACCGGCCATACGCGCCATACTGCGACCGATGCGCCCCACACCAATAATACCCAGATTTTTACCGGCAATATCATTGCCCATCCACTGAGCAGTCGGCCAAGCCCAGCCTTCGGATTGCACGGTGTTGTGGATAGGTAGCAGTTTTTTAGCCAGTGCCATCATCACAGCAAAAGCCCCTTCGGCAACGGTCTCTTCAGCGTATTCCGGGATATTGGCAATGGGAATTTTACGGGCTTTAGCTGCAGGAATATCGATGGCATCAATACCAACCCCATATTTGATAATGGCTCTAAGTTTGGTGGCTTCATTGATAACAGAGGCGGTAATTGGGGTATAACACATCAATAAAAGATCAGCTTCCCGAACGGCCTCAATCAGTTGCGCCTCAGTCACATCATCCGGTAGCAGTACCAGTTCAGCCCCGGTTTCACGCAATACCTTATCGATATGTGGGCATTCTAGTTCCCGATCTGTTCTTACAATCTTGATAGTACTCGCCATTATCTTTGCCTTTTCCTTTGCCTCTTAAGCATCACGGACAGCCGGAGTTTTTGGGCTTTTGTCAGGGATCGTTTGTTTTGTTTAGTGGCTAGTATAAGAAGAGAGCTAGCAGTAATATAATTAATAATCAGCCATAATTTTCGTTGGTAAATTTATATTAGCTATGGATTACAAATCTCTAAAAGCCTTTCATGCGATCTGCATGACAGGTTCTATTAGCAAGGCCGCAGATCACTTGTGTTTGACACAACCCGCCGTATCCATCGCCTTAAAAAAGCTGGAGAAGAAACACGGCGTGTCTTTGTTTATGCGTCATGGCCCCAAAATAGAGCTGACTGAAGAGGGCAGAGCCTTACAGCTTCTTGTCAGTGATATGTTTGATGCAGAAAGTTCTGTGATTAACTTTTTGCAACAAGGGGAAAACTTGGAAGCCGGCTCACTGAAGGTGGCGTCAGACGGGCCAGTATTGCCTTTAAAGTTACTGGCCCTCTATCGCAATAAATATCCCGGCATCGTATTAAATGTGCGTTTGGGGAATAACCTAGAGTGCTGGCATGCTCTGATGCGCCGAGAGGTCGATATCGCCTTGATTGCGCAATCCGGTATTCCTGAACAGGCTAGAGATCATGTGATAATCCAACCCATTAGGAAGCAGGGCGTCTCCGCTATTTTGCCTCAGGGGCACTCTTTGGCGAATCACAAGAGCCTGTCTTTGAAAAAGCTGCTCTCAGGCCCACTGCTCTTTCGAGAGCAAGGCTCTAATACTCAAAAACTCCTTTCCTCTGCCTTAGAAAAAATCGAGCTTGAAGCATTATCGTCCAGTACAGGCTTTAAGGCAGAGCCCAGCGCTGTACTATCCTCTCGGGAGGCCATTATTAACGCCGTGGGTATGGGATTGGGGATCGGTTTTTGTTTGGATGATGAAGCCGCAGGTTACAACCGAATTGTCAGCATCCCCATCGATGAACTAAGAGATACCTCTGAAGATGTGTTAGTAACTCTCCCTGCATCTACCAGAAGAAAAGTGGTGCAAGCCGCGTTAGGTTTTGTGCAAGATTTGTGAGGAGGGTGAGCCATGGGATGACACAGTTACACAATTTTATCTACAGTCTCAACCGTTATGGAGAAGGATGTTGCAGATTTACCGCTAGGGAACCTCTGAAAAATGATTTTTCAGAGGTTCCCTTGATTCGCTCTTTACGCTATCGCCCTGAAGATTAAACCTCAGCTTGCTCAGAAGAGTTAATCGTGACTTTTGAACCACCAAAAATCTCAACATTGTCATAAGCAAAGCGAATTTCGCGAGTCCGCCGTTCAATCGGTTGTGGCAGACTAAAGGACTTCGGCAGCACACCTACCAGCTGCTTTCTAAAGCGATAAATCTGAATATTAATATGATTTTCGCTTTGGCCTAGCATCTTGCTCAGGCTTTCTTTATCAATCCAGCCCTGCTCAAGCTCACCTAAACCAGCGGCTTTATCGTCAGCACGCTTACGGGCGAGTAACAACAGCAGGTAATGATGATTACGTTGCCCTAAATCATATTCATGTTCACCCATTTTAAACTTGAGAGAAACATGCTCTTCGTTTTGGCTAACATCAAAATAGATACCCAATTGAGGTGAGCTAGGCAGCTCTTTAGACTCAATACGTTGGGTCTCTTCGCTGGCTTTAGCCTCAATAAAGCGCCAATTCAGCTCGCGGGTACCTACAATATCACCGCTTTTTAATACCGAAATACCCGTTTCACTTTCGCAAATCCAATGCCCCTTAGGAGACATGTACAAAGTGACCTCAGGTGTTTCTTCATTCGGTAAAACAGCGATATCTTCCAAAACAACCGTTTCTAATCCCTCTGATATAGGAACGAGTAAGCTATGAGGCGCAGAATCATCCTGCACCTGCCACGTGTCACCATCCAGACTGGCAAAATGAATACTATCGCCTTTATGTATGCGATGTTTAGTGTGTGGTAATACTCGATTACCATTAACAAATGTGCCATTGGTACTGGAGTCTTGTAACAACCAATCCTCACCATCCCAAATAACAGTAGCATGCATACGTGATGCATCGGCACTTGTTAACACTGTGTGTGATGTCAAGCGATGGCGGCCAAATATATGCGAGACCAGCAACGTCACCTGTTCATCAGTCGTATTATTAATAATCTTTGCCATAATAGATCCGTCTGAATAATTTTCCGAAGTTTATATATTAGCCAACTTATTTAAAACTGGACATTACACCCAATTACATAGTTAGCGCCGGTTTAATCTTTAATCTCAAGTTGCTTAATAAAACAGGCTATAATAAAGGTTAAAATATTTAGAAACCTTTGTTTAGCTATACATTGTAACTTCTTGTTGTTAGATCATTATTTAACGGCTTGATAGTAAATGCTCTATTAATAATAAGTAACTATTAAAAACCAACTTTCTAGCGATTATTCCGCACAGGGAGAAAGTTCTAAACAGTTTTTTCCATTACTTTTTGCCCGGTACAGTGCTAAATCTGCCCGTTCAAACAAACTGTTAAAGCTGTCCCCTAGCTGATAACGTGCCGTTCCAATACTGCACGACACCTTAAATTGCACCAGCAGATTATTACTCAACACCGCATCATAGATCCGATCTGAAAGATACCGTGCCGATTTTTTATCCGCATTGTTCAATAAAACAGTGAATTCATCACCACCAAAACGGAAAACTTGGTCCCCATCACGACAACAATCCACCAGGATTTGTGCAAACGTCGTGAGTACCAAATCACCTGTTTGATGACCAAATTCATCATTTATTCGCTTAAAACCATCCAAATCAAGCACAAGCAATGAAAAGCTGACTTGTTTCTTTTGGCTTTCGGTTACAGAATCCTTAAAAGAGAGATTAAACTGATTACGATTTGCTAAGCCGGTTAAACTATCGTTTAAAGCCAAATGCTTCATTTGCCGAAATTCCAAAGCGTTACGCAACGGATATGACAGCAATTGAGTTAACTGGCTTAACTGATGTTTCTGCTCAAGAATCAAAGTCTGCGTAAAGTCATACTCAATACGACCAATGGTATCGCCCTTAACCCTCAAACCCACCTCTAAACTACATTGAGAGGTACCAGACATCGCAACCGTAAACACCTCTTTATCACAGCGAAACGTTAAACCGCATACAGGCAAGAACTTACTGACTTCCTCACGGAAAATAGCCAATAGCGTCTCTGGTTCCATGCTTTGTTGTAAACGGCTTATCAAATCAAGGCTCATTTTAGTATCCGATTTTTCACGTACTTTGGGTTTCACATACAAAGAGGGTGTCCTCTTGTAGTCAAACTGATGATCGGATATCCAAGTGCCCTGCATCGCCTTATCTCTCTTCATATGGAGCCTATACTCTAAACCCGGAGCGTAAAAACGCCCAGATCGGGATTCCCTTTCTCATCAACGAAGTTAGAAAATAATCACCACCGACCTTATGCAAGCCATCGCACAATGTAAGGTTGGAAGGAGTGAATCAAATCACACCAGAAGTTTAGCGCGAACGGGCAAGGAAAAATATTACGGGCCATTACAACTATTACAATTTAATTGCTAGAGATAAATAAATTAATCGCTTATATCTTGATCTAGAGGGGGTTAAGTGGAGTGCCGATTTTGCTCCACGAAACCCAGTACAGGGTCTAGTTTAAAAAGGTAGCCAAATGTGGTTTCTTGAATCAAAGTATTCAAAATTCATTGAATCACTCCGTCAAGCCAAACTCTTTTTGCAAAACCATCAAACTTGCCAGATGCATAAAAATGGGATCTAAAGAGGCCTGTTTGGAAGGATCAAGATTCAATGCATCCAGATACAAGCCTCTCACCTTTTCTTTATTATAAAAGTAAGGAAGATGCTCCAATCCCATAAATAGATCCTGAAAAAGATCGGCCAGCGGCCCCGTTTTTCTTAAACTCGAAGGAGCACTAATAAAAGGTTTTTTCTCAATTTTAGCGTAACTGGATGGCATATATTTTCCAGCCATATGACGCAGGATTTTCTTATCAATAGCACCGTCAAACTTATACTCCGTTGGTAGACTATGTACAAAAGCCACCAGCGCATTATCAAGAAAAGGAGGTCGTCCTTCGATTCCATGTGCCATTTCAGTTCTATCTGCCAAAGCCCCCAAATTATAACTTTGAAAAACAGACTGATAATGTAACTTTTGGGAGCCTTCAATCCCATCTATTGAAGAAGGAGCCTGCATTTCAAATGTTGATAGTGACGGCTCTAAAGCGTACTCAGCCTGTCTTAACTGAGATAACATTAATCCAATAGGCGTTGAGTGCACCGCTTGGGCAGGTAAAAAACCAAGGGATTGTTTCACATTCTGTAAGTGTTTTTTCCAAGGCTCAGGAAATAACCCTATATCTGAATAAGGTTCTGTAAGATCTTGACGGAAAAAACCATAACCTAATAAAGACTCGTCTGCTCCTTCCCCTGTCAAAACGGTTTTATGGCCCGCATCCGAAAGTACACTGCTTAGATAATATTTTGCCGCCACATTAATATTGGGTACGGGCATCTCGCAATGCAGTACTGCACTTTGAAAGTGATCCGCCAAAATATGATCCGACACCTGAACAATCTCATGGGCAACACCAAGCTCTGCTGCAAAAGCTTGAGCCTGCTTACTCTCATCAAAAGAGTTATCATCAAAACCGATACTATAAGCATTAACAGAATCGGATAGACCTGCGGTAATCGCCGTAATAATAGAAGAATCGATCCCACTGCTTAGATAAGCCTGGTTACTGCCACCGCTAATTAGTCTCTTTTCAATCGCTTGCAACAACAAAGATTCAAACTGTTCGCAAGCATGGTCAAAAGAAAGTGTTGAAGGAGTAAAAGCAGAAGGATCAAAAGGGGATTGCTGGACATACGAAACCGTATCAACCCCCATCGATGTTATTTTTAAGAAACTCCCAGGAGGCACAGCATAAACACCCTCTACAAAGGTTTCTCTAGCGTTTTGAATAAAGTACTCACTACCCGCTAAATAACGTTTATTCCACTTGGCGGGCACGCCATAAGCCAATAGTGCTTTAACCTCAGATGCGGCAATAATCCCACCCTGATATTTACAATAAAAAAGCGGCTTAATACCATGGCGATCACGTCCAAGATAGGCTGTTTTATTACTCTCATCCCAAATAGCAAAAGCAAACTCACCGTCCAGCTCATCAAAACCAGCACATCCCTTATGCTGGAATTGATGCAGGAGAAATTCACTGTCGGATTGAGTCTTAAAACAAGCCCCTAAAGACTCTAATCCCAACCTTGAATTATACAACTCACCGTTAACCGCAATCACCAAACGCCCATCAGCAGACAACATAGGTTGATTGGCATCGGCACCACCATTAATAGCCAATCGGTTGTGGCCTATAGCCGTAAAAGATTGATCTGAAAACCAGTAACCCGAACCATCAGATCCTCGGTGTTGAATTTCAGATAGAGACTGAAAAAAAGCTTCCTGATTATAGGGCGTTTCTAAGGATGAATAAAATAAAATGCCACACATATGATTAATAAACAGAATGTTAACGATTAAAATAAAGAACTGGACTTACTATAAGATCACTTAACCGATCACACATACCATAGTGATTTTTCTTTTCGATCAGATAATTCTCTTCTGACCTCAGATAAGCAACAACGTAAGATTTTTTTTCTGATGAGTTGAGCATACCTCTTACACAAGAGGATGTGCAAACTAGTATATCTCCGGGAGAAAGCTCTATGCGCTGAAACGCCATATTCTGTTCCTCTGCCAGAAAAGTAAGAGCATCATCAATATTCGTATCAATAGGATTAAGGATTTTGTTGCTAGAGAGTGTATCTGAGGAAATTATAATACTATGATCAACTGTATTTATAATAGGAAATATTGCTATTAAGTAATCGCCGTTAATAAAATCTGTAAATGACATATCACTATGAAGACCAATACGCCCTTCATAATATTCATCAGACTCAGGGCTAAAGTTGAAAAGTGACGCAGACCAGAGCTGTAATACCTCGCTATTGGGCATAAAGTCTTTAATAATATCAGATAAATCAACAGACTTAATCAGGGACATTATTTTTTTGCTAGCATAATGCACCTGGTCAACTTTAGTGTAATGATTCGGCTCAGATTTCCACCATGTCCGTAGAGGAGGGTAATAATCAGCTCTATTGCCTTCTGCTATTAGATCAGCCTCAGATGATAGGTTATTAAAATCATACTGAATTACTGAGCAGTATTTTTTATAAAAGGGCATATTAACACCTAAAAAAGCCTGCGAAGCAGGCTTTTCAATCAATACTAAGAAAAATTAGGTCGTAAATGGATAGGTCTTACCTAAAGCATCGTAATCCATCATTGCAGAAACTTGATCTTCACCGGCAGGCTTCGGTGGTAGTGCCATGATGATTGTTGAGCCTAAACGGTAATGGTCTGGAGCATTTTCATCGCTCAGCATTTGATCAATAGGCATGCCGGTAAACTCATTACCGTTAATAGCTTCTTTAGTAAGCTTTTCCTTAGTAACCCAGTATTCCCCATCATTCAGTTTTACAACTAAGCCGCTTGGAGGCACTGCAACCCAGCCATTGACAGGGTATTGGGCCATCACATCATCTGCTTTATCCGAAATTGAGAATTTGACTAAACCATCTGCTTGAGCAGAGATATCACTGATGATTTTATAGGCACAGAAGCTATTATTAGAGGACTTGTAGCTTAACTCTCCCGCTTTTTTCCCCAGATAAACAGAATCAACCGCATCATTAGCTCGTATGACTTTAAGCTGATTACCATCAGGCATATAGTAATTAAACTTAGCAAGTACATTATGAGGAGAATCAATTAATTCTTTTTCATTCTCTTCAGACTTCCAAGCATAAGCAATTGCTCTACCCCAAGCCTGTTGCCAACTTGCATGAGATTGCTCACCAGAGATAATATTTTCATCAAACAAAATCTGATAAGGTTTGTAGTATGCACCTTCGGAAATTGAAGATTTTATTTCTTTTTTGTTGTTCATGGTCATTCCTTTTTACATGGTTGGTAGAGAGTTTGAAGTTATTTTTATAATGTATTGGTGGATGTTTTATATGTATAAACCAATACTGTTTTTAAGGGTTGTATGTCTTTTAGGTTCAGGGTTATTTATGTTTGAGGGGTTTTTATATAATCGATCATTAGCCAGTTGAGGCCAAATATGACATAGCCCAGGAATAAAAATCTTTGCAGTTTTTACAGGTAAGCCCCGGCTATAATTAAGAGCTATTATTTCTAACCCAAGGTTTTTAACGTGGCTAATGATGTTTTCGATATCCTCTTTAATATTCAGGCCATTACTGCTCAGGTATTGAGTATCTAGTGTTTTATCCAAAGGATATAGATAGCTCTCATCAGGTATTGCATCAAAATCAAAAGGTGCGCCATTTTGGTCTCGGATAGGGATTAATTGACACAGCTCTGTTAGAGCTCTTTGAGCCGCCAGCTCAGGCATTAGATGACAGCCAAAACCAAAGACAAAACCATTACTCTCACGATGCTTACCAATCGCTGCCATCACAGGCACGCCAGTATCTATAGTGAGATCGAGTACCCAGTAATCATAACGATCAGTCAGGCTCTTATGTAAAGGCTCGTAATATTTCGAATCAAGATGGGTTAGGTCAAATGAAGGATACTCCAGTTTGTTATACCACCAGATTGCTGTAGCATCTCTTTCAATTAATTCAAAAATCCCCTGCAAAATGGCTTCTTCCAAAGTATTGCCCGCTGCTGCGCCATTTGAATGCCAGCGACCAAATTTATCGTCTTCAAAAGGAATATTGGCAAAGCAACAAGTTAACGGGACATATACCGCCTCATTTTTGCTGAGAGACCAAGCTTTCAACCAGTTAATTTCTTCATCTTGATATTCAACAGTAGCCTGTTTAATGCGAGAGTCTGGATGTTCGGAGTTACTAAAGTTATCGTACTGCTGTTGGCTATATGGCGCTAACTGTTGAAAACTCAGATGACGCAGATCTAGTTCGGAACTTTTGGCTAGAAATAAAGGCTCGTTACCTTGAAACTGTGCCGAGTAGCGTTCAATGGCCTCACAAAGACCGCTTGCTTTAGACTGATCATGCGTTACACCTTTGCCTAAGCACGTTTGGACAAAGCTATCAGATGATATTTTATCAATATCCTTAACTGGAACTGGTTTAAAAAAAGCTGTGCTATAGATTCTGACGGGATAATCTGTCGAAGTATCCAGCTCTTTAAGGTTAGTAATGATCCCCGTTAGTGAACTAATATATGGTTTGATTAATTCTATTGTTTCTGACGGTGCTATATGTCTGGAACCTCCATCCTGATTAAAGTGAGCAAGGCAAGTATCCAGAAAAATTGGAGTATTCAGCTGCTCTTTATAGTCATTAGATGAGATCGACGGCATTAGCTGACAAGGGTGCCTTTCTAGTTTCCCTTCTGCAGAAACTAGAAGCACTTGCTTTGCTTTGGTTTTTAATTCATGAGTAATTTTTTTGATCAGATCATCGCCAGCGAAGCTACAAAAGGATTTTATAAGACCCGTAGTAATCGGAGGAAGGTTATTCTCAGTTGGAAACAGATTATTTAGCAAGCCGATTATAGGTTTGTTCTGTAGTAGGCGTTGTCTAAATGCAGTGGCTATTTTAACGTCGTCAGAAGTAAACATTGGGCTAAATGCCAACTTTTCATCTAGCACAGATAGAAAAATAAAAGCTCCGTTATGGTGTGTCAGGTATTGCTCAATAGCATCATCAAAAAAACTACTAACGAATACCAATGTTATGTCAGATGATTTTAATTCAGATTTTATTTTATCCAAAACAACCAGTTCACTGATGCAGAGGGTATCACTATTTGCAGTATCTCTCTGAAGAATATCTGTTACTTGTTTTAATTGCTCTAACTGATATAAAAAAAAGCTAATTTGCTCGGGAGATCTGGCATTATCCAGAATATCTGATTCACTTTTTCTACCATCAATCAGATGGAATAGAGGGAATTTATCTACAGGTAAAAAATAATGATTTTTTTGCCCTAAAACAATTAGATCATTATTAGATAAACATCTTACCTTATATGACGTTGACCACGCTGGTATTGAATTCATAGTATTACTCAACAGAATCAGATTAAAAGTTCCAGAGGATTCAGTTCTTCTTCTAATCTTTCCTTGTCCAAGAACCCTGTCTTCACAGGTACTGAGTACAAACGATCTAAGCCCAAATAAGGAAACATATGACAAAACCCAGGAATCATGACCTTAACAGAGCTAAGTTTTAGAGCTGCGCGTGTATTATTAATGGCATAAACATTCAACCCAAGCCCTTTAATCGCCCTCAGGCAGAACTCAATATCGTCCTTAATATCTTCTGAATGAATATCAGATATTTTTAATGTCCGTTCATTGTCTTTATTACCCAGCAAGTAAGCTTCTGGGCTTATCATGGAAAAACAAAACGGAGAAGTGTTGTTGTCTTTAATCTCAATCAACTGAAATAATTCTGTCAGTGCTCTCTGGCAAGCAATCACTCCATCCAAATGACAACCAAACCCTAAAATAAACTGCTGAGATTCTCTATGCCAGGCCATAGCGCACATCACAGGTACAGGGATATCCTGTGTTAAATCCAGTACCCAGACATCATATTCGTCAGATAGCTGTGACTCGATTTGTAGCTGTAATTCTTCTGATACGGATGAATAGTCAACACTTGGGCAGCAAATCCTGTTATACCACCAGATAGCAACAGCATCCCTCTCAATTAGCTCAAAGACTCCCTGTAATACTGCTTCCTCAAGACAGTTTCCAGCAGAACCACCGTTATGGAAAAAATTGGTAAAGCCGTCACGATATGGAGTATTTGAATAGCAAAAATTCAAAGGAAGATAGGCCGGTTCAGAATCAACTAAGCTCCAAGCTTTTGTCCAGTAAATAGGCTCATTGTTATATGGTTCACATTGATGAATTAGATCATGACTGTCTTCAGCTAGTTTCTGTTTAAACTGAGCATACTGCGTTGCACTGAATGGCGTAAGCTCTTGTAGAGAAATACTACGATAGTCCAGTTCACTCTGCCGGGCTTTAATCTTGAACTCATTACCATGGTACTGAGAGGCAATGCGTTCCACGGCCTCACTTAGAGCGCTGATCTTAGATTGAGCATGTGAGATCCCCTTACCCATAGTTGTATAGATAAAACGTTCCTGCTTGAAGTCATCCTTGTAGTACGGTTGAGTATAAAAAGATGAGAAGTAGATCTTGTTCTTATCTGAAGAAATTCCGTCTCTGGAATTAATATCAGTAATATACCCCAGTACGGGATCAATCAAACGTTCCAGTATGTTTAGCGTTATATCTGGGTCTTCTGTTCTGAAGCCTCCGTCACGATAACCATTTTTTCTGACACTATTAAGTTTGATGGGGCTTTCCAATTGCTCCAGAAACAGTGCTGAATTACCACAAGATGGGCATTCAGAGTCAGAATTTAGACGATGTGAAGATACGTATTGATATTCTGAGCTATAAATTGTCAAAGAATCCGATTCAGGCTCATTAAGATTTGTAATAAAGGAACTCACCTTCTGACCAGGTAGAACGACTGTAGGTATAGAGATTTCTTCCTCTCTGTTTTTCAACCACCATTTTCTAATTGGTTGGTTATGCAGTAACCTGTCATAAAAACACTGATAGCAAGAGGCATCAGATCCTATAATAGGAGAAACTGATGGAAAGTGACCAAAAGGTTTTATTAAAATATATCGATCAAATTGGTTTAAGAATGATCTCAATGCACATGCCATAAAATCATCAACTAGAAAACACTTTATGTTATGTTTTTTGCTAAACTTCAATAAAGAATCATTATCTTCTAGCCTTAATTCCGCATTAATCAGAGATATTCCCCAGTCATAATTAGTAGGCAGTTTAATCGTAGGTGTTTTTTGTTTAGTTGCTGTAGTGGCCCCTTCTACACTAAGTAATCGATCCAAAAGATGGTCTACTGAATAATAACATTCTGGAGAGTCTTCAATATAAGGGTTATCAGTCCTTTCCGACAAATGTTCATGAATGCTTTCAGCGTAATCAGAATATATTACTCTCTGACTATCCTCAGAAAATAAAACAATATGTTTCGGCGTAGCCAGTCTTGCTACGATGTTTTCCGAGTAATTCATGATGATGCTAAAATCCTTTTTTATAATCAATGTTTATTACTTAGATGAAGTATTTGTAAATGCTTTTTCAAAGCTAAAATTTAAATAAGTATGAATATATTATTCGTATAGGGATAACACTACGTTAAATAATATCTGAAAACAATTGCGACAAATATAGTCTGAATTTATTGAAAATATCATGTAAAACAATAGGTTCTATTGCATTTTAAAAATTTTCGATGAACTTCTTAGTGTAATTTTTTGTAATCTGGAGACTGTAGTTGACTGGTTCTGTTCGTAGGTAAAGGTAATGTTGGTTAGTGGTTATCTGTCGTATATAAGCCATTTTTATGGTTTGTTCTATTGGATGTTTTTTATTTTTAAGATAAATGTCAAAATTAATCTTTATCATTGTTAATGATGAAGGGCGATAGAATAATTTTGATATATAAAAGCCTCTCTATCTAGTCAATAGAGAGGCTTTTGATAAGCTGAATAGAAAGGGGGTGGTTAAATATACAGCGCCTGTTGATTTACTGTGTTTTCATCATTGGCTTCACTCAACCAGCCCATCTTAACGGGGGCTTGATACAAGCGCTCATTAGCGAATTGGGGCCAGATATGACAAAGACCGGGGACAAAGATTTTGGCTGTTTTAATGGGTAAAGGCTCCCGGCTATAATTAAGTGCCAATACTTCCAAGCCTAAACCATCAAGTCGTTTAGTCAGTGCTAAAATATCCTCTTTAATATCAAGGCTTGCGGTTATGTCAGTTTCTACTGACTTAGCACTGGAAGCAGGGTATAGATACTCCCCTTCTTCGATTGCATCAAAGTCAAAAGGTGCGCCATTTTGATCTCTAATAGGGATCAACTGACATAGTTCTGTTAAAGCACGCTGAGCCGCTAATTCTGGTTGTAAGTGGCAACCAAAGCCAAAGATAAAGCCACCCGTTTCTTTATGTTTACCAATGCCTACCATCACGGGGATAGCAGTATCCACGGTTAGGTCGAGCACCCAGTATTCATGTTTATCTGATAGGCTTTCGTGCAAAGGCGCAAAATAATCAGGGTCTAAACGGCTAAGGTCAAAAGATGGACGAGGTATCTTGTTGTACCACCAGATAGCCGTCGCATCTCGTTCAATCAATTCAAACATGCCTTGAAGAATAGCCTCTTCCAGAGTATTACCCGCAGCACAACCATTAGAATGCCAACGACCAAAGCGATCATCATCAAAAGGTGTATTGGCAAAGCAAGATACTAACGGTACATAAACCTGCTCATCGTTTGTCAGTGACCAGGTGGGAATCCAATGAACAGCCTCATCAGAATAAGGTATAGCTGCTTGTTTAAGCTGTGAATCAGGATGTTCTATATCAGTAAACTTACTGAATTGCGCTGGACTGTAAGGTACTAATTGTTGGAAGTCGCAATGACGTTTATCCAGCTCTGAACTCTTAGCAAAATATAAAGGCTCATTTCCTTGATATTGGGCTGAAAAACGCTCTACTGCTTCGCATAAGGCACTGGCTTTGGATTGATCATGTGTAACCCCTTTCCCCAAACACGTTTGGATAAAGCTATCAGAGCTAATCTTGTGGATATCTTTCAGCTGGAGTGCTTTAAAAAATGCCGTGCGATATATTTTAACCGGATAATCCCCCTCGGAGGGTAACTCTTCAATGATAGAGATAATCCCAGCTACAGGGCTGATAAAGGGTTTAAGGCGATTGACAGTTTGAGTGGGAGAAATATGACGAGATCCGCCATCTTTATTGAACTCTACCTTGCAGGATTGAAGTGTTATTGGAGTCAAAGTTTGATCAGAAAAGTCTACCGTACTTCTCTCCAGAACACCTTGTAAATTATGATACTGAGCAATCCCTTTCAGATTGATCACAGCTAATTGATCAGACTGAGTGCTCAGGTGTTGATAAACGGCATCAACCAAAGCCTTTTCACCAGAACTATCCAGTTGCTGGTAATCACTCTGTTTTACAGGAGGGCAATGATTCTCATCAGGGAATAAATCAAACAGCATTCTCATCACAGGTTTGTTATTTAACAATCTATACTGAAATTGCTTGAAAAACAGGTTTGAGTTATTCAAAAATACGGGGCTTAGTTTAATCTCGTTTTCATGAAATGATACTAAAGCGAAGGGCTGAGTTAAGCTTTCAATAGCAGCACTTAACTTCTTATCCAAAAAATCATCTACCCAAACTAGTTGAACCTCATTATCAGGGCCCAGTTTTTTAGTCGCCAGATCAAGCATTCTTTCATTTTGAGAGTGCGTATTATCAGTCAAACAAACAATGGGGCTACTGAAATCGTATTCATTAGAAGGCTTAAGTACAGAAGCTGAGTAGTAGCTCATGCTGTTTGCTGAAAAACAGTCTGAGTTTTCCTTTAAGTACGATATACGGTACAAAAAAGTACTGCCATCGACCAAGGATGCTGCAGCTGATGCAATCTCATTAATAGTTTTTTTACCATCAATAAGAGATAAAAGTGGAAAATGAGCTTTTGGTAATAAAAACTGATCATCCTGACTTGATAAAACTACACTCGCATCAGGAAGAGTGTAAACCTTATATTTATTATTCCAGCTTAGTATCTCTTTATTCATAGTTATAATTTAAAAAACTCTTTTGGGTTTTCTTCAAGGATATCTTTTATTTGTTGATTTGAGAGATCTGGCATCTCATTAGCAATACCTTCCAAATCAAAATGTAGATGGTCAGGATGTGGATAGTCGCTGCCATAGATCAGCTTCTCATGACCAATAACTTTCAATGTATCCGCAACAGGCTCTCCAATCTCAAGGCCAACCCAACAATGACGCTTAAAGTACTCTGATGGCAGCATTTTAATGGTGTCTTGTGTCAGATAAGGAAACTCATCATGACAAATATTATCTAAGCGCCATAACCAGTGAGGTACCCAAGAACAACCTGCTTCAAGAAAAGCAAACCTTAGCTTAGGGTGTCGTTCTAATACGCCGGATTCAAGCAATGTAACAAAAGCCATTTGGGCTTCCATAGGATGCGAACAGGCATGTAAACTGAATCGAGTAGTAAAGCGGCCCATGCCAACGGTTGAGCCTTGTAAATGAGTGCCACCGTGAAATGCTATACCGATATCATTAGCCTCACAAGCATCCCAAAACGCTTCATACTCAGGATGGCCTAAGGTTTTACCTAGAATAGGTTCTGGTCTTAGGGTAATAGTTTTCCAGCCACGGGCAGCAATTTCTTCAATTTGTGGCACCAAAGTGTCTGTATTATGCCTACTTACCATGCCGACTGCTTTTAGTCGATCACTATCATAAGCACAGTAATCAGCTAACCAACGATTATAAGCTTGCGCATAACCTAAAGAGCCTTTATCGCAGATATCTTTATGGTTAACGATATACATTGAGAATGTCGGGAAAATATTAGCAATACTAATACCTGCCTCATTCATAGATTCAATCTGAGTATTGGGATAAGATGCTCTTCTTCTTTCATCAGAGCTTTTTTTATTGATAAGAGAGCTAGCAATTTGCTGTCTTTCATCCCAATTACTTAGTATTGGAAAGTCACCAAGATATACAATTGGTGGAAGGAGCTTATTAATACCTGTACGCTCAAATCGCTCGGCTTGCTTTTCTACACTATCAGGATGAAAGGTGATGGGGTATTTGGAAATTATTTTTTTATCTGCGTAATCATGCCACATTTCCAATGGCTCTATTACATGCCGATCACAATCAATTATTCTCATTTATATTCCTACCTAAAAAGGGCAACCCAATGGATGGCCCCTTTCATAGATCAGCTACAAGTAAAGGGGTACGCAGCGCCATTACTATTATATGATGCCAAGGCAATCGGACGGATTTTTTCAGATTTTGGAGCAGAGGGGAACCATAGATTGATATGGTTGCTAGGTATATTAACCCACTGCTTTAAGCCATTAACTTCTTCAAATTTAAAGTTCTCTGCAGATCTAAAGCGCAGATTAAAATTCCATGGATTATTATAAGCAAAGTATTTGCTCAATACAGGCGAAGAATCAAACCTTTGATTATCTTTAGCATCTTCTGGGCCGGAGGCAGAATACAGTTCATCGAGAAATTTATTATTTTCCCAGGATAATGAAATGACTTTGAGCATTAAAGCGCCAAAGTCAGTAAATTTATCGCCACTAATTCCAAGCTGAGAAGACTGAGATCCTCGGCTCAATACACTAGAACCTTGCGAATTATCTAAGCTTGAGCCATTTTTTTTAATCGGCCCCATAATATCTGGGAATAAGTAGTAGAATTGGGCTAGAGCTTCTGCGGAGTCAGAGTCATTTTGAGGCTTTTCAGGAAGGTAAATATCGATATAGTCGTTAGGGCCAAACCAATTGTTTATCAAGCTGTCATCCCACTTTACTTCATGAGAGTCTGATACTGTAACAATTAAATTTGAAAACGGGTTTTGATATGAGTTAAATCGATCTC
The DNA here is from genome assembly GCA_047518265.1 of Oceanospirillum sp. GTDB lineage: Bacteria > Pseudomonadota > Gammaproteobacteria > Pseudomonadales > Halomonadaceae > Oceanospirillum. The sequence continues at coordinate 39,424 of JAKZRG010000028.1, read as the reverse complement.
TTTCACCTCTGCTGCTGAAGAGGTCTAAAACATTGTCTGACTCTAAAAGTTTATTTTTAAATTCATCATCATTCCAAGCTAGAGAGATAGCTTTTAAATATGAAATTCTAAAATCCATCAACAGATCCATGTGACACTCCCTTCAGTACACCAATTATAATCTAAAGTTATTTGTTATATATTACTGGGCAATATTTTTCATCATTTAATATCGATGCATATCCAAAATCTTCAGCATCAGGACAATAAGTTGCATCGTCGGTTATCAAGCCAAATGCAATTGCTATACGTTCTTCATCTGAAGTATTTTCATCACTACCATGAAGCATATCCATATGATGGAAGCAAATCCCACCGGCAGGGATAGTCGCTTGACTCTCTTGCCATAAATGCTCAGAAGAAGCACAACGGAGCAAAGACTTTTGAGACTTCATATCTTGAATATGACCACCCGAGTAACTTAGGTCAATATCCCACTGGTGAGATCCTTTAACATAAATTAGAGGGCCGCTATTAGAATGAATATTAGTTAGAGGAAGCCATGCAGTTAACACTCCGCTTTTAAAATAGGGTACATGCTGAGAATCTCGATGCAGGCCAACTTGCCCCTTTTTCCCGCTGCCAGCAGGTTTATAATAAAGCTGAGTGCCCCAGATTCTTATTTTTTTAGAACCTGTAATATCCGCTGCAATTTTGCCTATATTAGGGTGAGTTAAAAGGTTATATATATGCCTGCTTGATAGATGAATTTGAGATAGACGTGTTACTTCGGTTTTACCGTCCCCGACAAAACACCAGGGCTCAACATCTGTCTCAAACTGCTTGTTCAGCATTTGATGTATGCTATTTTTTGCATCATCAATCAGCTGACCTGGCAATCCAATATCGTCAAGTAATAAACAACCGTCAGTGCCGAATCTTTCAAAATGGGGGAGAGGATTATCTACGGACATGTAAATTTCCTATCATTAAAGATAAAAACAGGGATAAGTTAATATCCCTGTAATTATAGGTTAGCTACTTGTGAACGGATTGTTTGCACCTTTAGCAATTAGATCAGCTAAGGCCATAGGTTGCTCTAGCTCTGGAGGAGCAGGAAATTCAACAGTAACGAGACTGACATAATCATTATAGTTGAACTGACCATTGGTAACTGGTTCAGATTTAGCATATTCAGCACTTACTATAAGTCCTTCACTGATTTCATAACCTAAGTTCTCAGTAAGACGACTATTAATATTAATATTAATATCTAAAGAATCTTGATTAAAGGCTTCATCTTGCCCCCAGATATATGCAGCAAGTCTTGGAACAAACTGAATCCAATCATAATCTGCATCTACCTCTTTAACGCCTGTGCGATCACCTGCTTGAGAGTCACCATCCGTAGCTGATACGGCTTTTACACTATCAGTAGAAAATGAACCGCTTGATGCTTGTCCGAATGGGTAATACATTCCAAGTTGTACAAATTGAGACAGAACTGTCAATTCTTGATCTTTATCTTTTGGGTTTTTAGGAATTCTAATTGTAAGACCTACGGCTAAGTCTTCCCATCCATTGATAGGTCTAAACGCATCATTGGTATTATATTTTGGAAGAGGGTAGCTACTGCCATCATTCACTTTTACTTCAACGATTTTATGGCCCACACCATTTGGCTCAGAGGTGAAAGCAACAACGCCATTTTCTTCACTAACAGCATTAACTACGTTCAACTCCTTTAGCACGTGAGCAAGTACATTTTGCTGGCTAACCGTTTCAGTAATCTCTTTATAATTACTCCAATAATAAGCAACCGCTCGCTGCCATAGCATCTCCCAAGTGGCAACATCTTTGACAAAGATACTAGTGGCGCTTGTGTTTAAACCATTCATTGTTAAATCCTTCAAATTATAATACTAAAATAAGTCATGTGACATCATTGTGTTGCTGGATTTTTCTATTAGTAGATATCTTAACTCTTCAATCCGTTTTTCATCTTTGCAAATATTGCGGTTAGAATCAATATCCGAAATAAATTTTCGAGAGTTATATTCAAGATAATGAGCTTCTTGAGATTGAGATAATTCAATTGCATCGATAATAGATTGTTCTACTCTTTTAGATAAAAAGCCATCTTTTTTAAAATAACACATTGCAAGCGCGTGTTTGATTATTGGGAGTACAGCATGTTCTTCTGATTTTTTAGCTTCATCAAAAGATATCATCATCATCTCAATAGCGGCATCTACTGCATTTAGACTTAACATTTTTTTTGCTATTAGGTGAAAGTACCATCCTGTAGCAAAATTTTGCCCCGAGTTTACGAGATTTATAATCAATTTTTTAGATTTATCAGTGTCGCATAAAGCAGCAGAGTGCATTATGTCCATGTATACTTTGTAAAAGATTGGCTCTCTTTCATCGTAGTGTGTTTTATTGTAATAGTTTGCAACTGAACAAACTTGATCATCTAAACTTAGCATTGAATAAAATAGAGCTTTAAAATTCAATGCTATCATAATTGAATTCTTTGACTTGTTTCTCTCGGCATAGGCGACTGCATCATTAATCGCGGAAATGGAATCATCAAGCCTTCCAACATGTATATAAGATAAAGATAAAAAGGCAAGGGTTGTTGGGTAGAAATCATAGCCGTATTCAAGGCTTACATTGTGCGAGGTATTTTTATCATAAATAGAAAGTGATTTCTCAAAGCTAGCTATTGATTTTTTTAAATCGCCGCTAAACTGATATATTTGACCTAAGACAGATAGCACAAGCATTCGAAATTCATTAAACTCATTTTCTTTATATTTGGATAATAAATATTCACCAAACTCTTTTGCTTTGTCTCGTTGTGAAGAATAGTGTAAGTTAGCCAGCTTGATCCATTCCATTTTCACTAATACCCTAGATAGTTCTGGGTATTTATCTATTTCCCCTATTTTATTATAACTCTCAATTTCAAGAGTCCAGCTGCTTGCTTTATTAGATGAAAAACCCTCAACGGATAAAGCAGCTGGAAGCAATGCTTCATATAGGGAAAGTTTTCTAGAAAAAATATTTTCCTCACCGTCTATTGAATCAGCCCATTTGTTTACGATGTCTCTTGTTATCAGTGCTTCATTATAAGAAAAACTATTTATCTGTTTTTTAATACTCGTTAATCCGTAATCCACAGCAGACAAAAAATTATCTGATAAGGCCAGGTGACGTGCTAGCTCTAAAGGTTGCCTTTCAACAAAAAGAGGAAAGCTATTAGTAATAGCTGCAGATAGTCTGAGATGACTTGATTTTCTAACTTTACTGCTAAGTGTCTCATAAGCTGCATCTCTAACTAGAGCATGCTTAAATATATAACTATCGCCATCTACCTTACGTTGCTGAATAATAAGGTCAGCTTCTACTAGTTCGTCCAGATCGCTCTGTACTTGCCCTTCACTATGGTTTGAGGCGGCTATCAGCAAGTCATAATCAAACTCTCGGCCAATGGTTGCTGCAAGCTGGGCTGTCTCCTTGGAGTAAACCAGTGTATCCAGTTTTTGCTGTAAGGAGTCTCTTAGGTTCGTCGGTACTTCGTCCAGTTTATCGGGGCTGACAAAGTCAATAATGCCGTTTAGCTTATGAGTTAAGCTTTTTTGTTGCAGCATATTGATCAGTTCTTCGATAAACAGCGGGATACCATCAGTACGGGAGATCAGTACATCTAATACATTGGATGAGACTTTCTCGTTATCGAATAGGGTTACGATAAATTTGGTAGTGGCTTCTGTAGAGAGCTTGTTTACCTCTATATCGTTAAAACCCTGGCCGCTAAGCATTTCTGGTAATGGCTGTCGAGAGGTACTGATAAATACGTGGGGGGTACCTTTTAAAGACTGTGCAAACTGGCTGATAAATTCCACACTGGTGGGATCTGCCCAGTGCATATCCTCAAAGATATACAGGCTTTGCTCACTGCTATCGTTTTGGGTGTTTACAGTACTGCTATCCACTTTAAATAGGGCGCTTAGTGCCTTAAACAAGTGCTGTTTTTGCACGTCTGGTGCTAGTGGCGAAGGTTCCATGCCTTCTGGCAGTGGGATATTCAGCCATGTAAACAGAATTGGCAGTGCTGATGTTATGCTGCCTTCGTTTGCACCTTCTATTTTTACTGCGGCTTTTGTTAATAGGGCCTGAGTTTTTTCTGTGCTCAGTGCATCTAAAGAGTATTTGTATTTCAGTAGATTCAGAATAGGGTATAGGGCGTTATTCTGGTGTTCTGGTAAACATTGGGCTACATAATGGTGGTGGTCTTTGGCTTTATCCCGTAGTTCAAATACTAAGCGGGATTTACCGATACCGGCTTCACCGTGTACATGTGCTAGCTTGTTTTGGCTGTCCGTGTGGCCCGTTGTTAATAGTTCAATAAGTTCTGCTAGTTCGGTGTCACGTCCAATAAAGGCGTCGTTACGGCGGGTGCCCCTTAAGAAACCAAAGGCTTCGACTTGGCGCTCTCCGCTCAATTTAAAGGTTGCGACCTCTTCGGCATTGATACCTAACTGAAGGGCATTGGCGACTTCAAATTCAATATAGGGTTCTAGGATTTTTCTAGATGTGTCGGAACATAAGATATGGTCTATATCCGCACAGCGGGCCAGTTCTAGAGCAATATTGGGTGTATCCCCTTCTGGCGCGGCATCTGAATAGGTGGTGACTATGCCGGTATTAATCCCTAGTCGTGCCTGCATCGCGATGCCGTGGCTGTCTTTTAATAGGGAGTTACGTTTTGCTAGACCACTGATAATATCCAGTGCTGCACGGGCACAGAGTCTTGGATCGTTATCGCTGACACTTGGATAACCAAAATAGAATAATAGGGTGTCACCCAGTATGCCTACTTGGGTAGCGCCATAACGAACGGCTATATCAGCGCATTGGTTTTTCTGGTCGTGATGCAGGGCATCGATAATCTCTGTATCCAGTGACTCACGAGATGTCGTTTTGCGCACCTGTAAACATATGGCTAGGGCTGTGATCTGTTTACGTTCCGTTAAACCTGTAAACGCAGCGGCATTGGTGCTGATAATGGTATCTTGTTCACCAACTCGCGTGGTGGCATTTATGTCTCCCCCCTGAGTTAAGCCTTGGGGGCTTAGATCACCAACGAGGTTTGCAAAGTTAAGCTGATTTAACTCGTTATACAGATCTTCGGCGGTTACCGTTCTTTCATGAACCTTTTTCTGCAAAGCTCGACGTAGCAAAGCCGCAATAGGGTGACCGACGATGGCCGCAGGCAAAGGAACATTCGAGGCACTTAATTGCTTATGGAAGATGGACGCAACATTAGAGCCAGAGATAGCAGGCTGCTTTATCAAGCATTCGATAAACACTAAGGCCCATACATAAAGATCGGTTTTAACCGTCGGGGGTTCGCCACGAAGCTGTTCCGGTGCGCTATAAGACGGTGTGCCCAGAGTTTCTTGCGTTAGGGTCAGCGTTTGATAATCAAGGTGACGGGCTTCGTTGGCCAAAGTACCAATACCAAAATCCAGTACTTTGGCGTGGGTTTTAGCACCGGTTTTTGTCAGGATGATATTGGCGGGTTTAATGTCCCGGTGGATAACCCCTTCAGCATGGGCATGCACTAAAGCATCTAATACCTGTCCCATAACCTCTGCAGTTTCCACTGCGGTTAATGAGTCCGACCCTGCTAAGGTCTGCTTAAGGGTTTTACCTTCAACGTATTCAAATACAGCGTATAACTGATCATCGTCAAAACGGCCTTTATCTAAAAGGCGGACGATATTGGGGTGCTGCAGGCGACTGCATAGCTGTGTCTCGCGCTCAAAGCGTTCGATATAACGCTTCTTTTTGGCGTCATCATACTCAGAACTAACAGATAAAAATTTAATAGCAACAATCTGGCCGGTATTGGCTTGTTGTGCTCGATAGACACGGCCAAAACCGCCTTCACCTATCACTTCTAATAGTTCGTACGCCGACGACTCAAAGTGCTCTCTTATCGCGTCGTAACGTGTTGAATCTGTCGCCATAATTGATCATCCCCATTATGCGATGATTACATCTGCAAACAGCCATCGATGCTACTGTACCGATTTATTATTATCAACTTTCTAGTATTTACAAAGACGACATTTATACTCGTTTACATCTGCAATATTTTTTTAATATCAAGCGCTTATCTACCAAGCATTAATCTTACAATAAATGACAAGATAGCAGCTTTTTTGTAGTGTTAACAGGCAATTACTAGTGAAAACCCTAGCTTTTCCTAGAAAAAACACTAGTGGCATAACTGCCATTTGCGCCCACCTAATTGTTATTGACTTTACCGTTCTTGATCCTTAACTAGCACTCATACGATACCATTGTGATACTAAACTGATACCAAAATATTTCAGTATTTTTCCTTTGTATGGGCGTTGGCATTAAACACATTCAAATTCTTACTAAATGTGACTTCATTTTTAACGGTTTGATTAATTTATAGTCTAATATATGGATGATTTATGTATTGATCTAAATAGGTTGTATATTCAAAAAATGCTACATATCCCAGCAATCATATTTAGGGTGACTAGGGATTACCCTATATGTATTAGGTTTATTTTAGATGTAAGCAAGCCGTCGTATGAGTGACGGCTTGCTTTAAAGGAAGGGAGAGGAGTTATGCGTTTTGATTGCAGTCTAATAGGCTGGAAATCTCGTAGCGGTTTTTACCTTTCTCTTTTGCGCGGTTTAGGGCTTGGTCTGCTTTTTGGTAAAAGCTCTCTTCGTCGTCTTGTTGGTAGGTGGCAATGCCGATACTGACGGTGATTTGGGCGGCGACACTGGATTCTCCGTGGGTTATTGCCGCCTCTGTTAAGGCTTGTTGAATTTTATCGGCCAGCTGTACGGCTTGCTTGGTATTGCTGCTGGGCAGTATTAGGGCGAATTCTTCTCCTCCAATACGGGCGACGGTATCAACGGCCCTTTGTGCTTGGTCGGTCAATATAGTGGATAACTTGCGTAAGCAGATATCCCCTACGAGATGACCAAAGCTGTCGTTGTATTGTTTAAAGTCGTCCACGTCTACGATCATTAAGGATAAGGGGGCGTGAAAGCGGTCGGCATTATCCAGATCATCTTTTAGCGCTTCGTAAAAACCTTTTCGATTGGCTAGGCCGGTCAGTTCGTCGGTGTAGCTCATGGCTCGCAGGGAATCCACCAGTCTTTCGTTCTCCGTTAGCATTTTTAAGCCAAACTGATACTGGTTTCTTAGGGTAAGTAGCAGCAGTAAGATCAGTAGAGGGAGTTTTACAGCGGCTAGGAATTGATCCATTAAACCTAATACAGGGTCGGTAAACACAAGATAGCTGTAACCGGCGATTAATAGTGCTTGTGATAGCAGCATGAGTTTTAAGCGGGTATACCAGGCAAGCAGTAAGCTAAAGAAGCCAATCAGGAGGATCTTCTCGCCTATGGCTCTGTCTTGCCAAAGATCTAAAACGGCATAAGCGGTGCCTAACCAAAATAGGGTCAGCACCAGTGTGGATAAGGGCCAATAGAGTTTACGCCGTACCTCTTCTTTATAGCCTAACCAAAAGAGAACCCCGCCTACTATAAAGAGTACTCCAGGGATAAAGTGCTGTAGGGCAAGATGATTAAGCTCGGTAAATGAGATAGCCAGATAATAGCCATATGCAAAAAGAATCAATGAGCTGGAGATTAAGGCCCAACAAAAACCATAGACGATAGTTCTTCCAGTAGGGGTTGGCGCAAGGCTGGGTGTGGGCAGAACACTTAACAATTGACCAGACAAAATATCACCTCCAAAGGGGTTTCTTTCGAATCAATCGATGATTGAAAAGGCCGTCCTTTTTGCCGGTATTACCTCAGTATAGCTGCAATAGGTCTATTACGTTGGGCTCTGTCCCTACAAAGAATCCTGGAGTGGTGGTTTTATAAAGATCTATCTTGTTTTTCTCAAATGTTATGTTGTAACATATCTCGAAATTAATAACCCAATCGCTACTCAATCTGGAAAAACAATGCGCTCAAATTCTCACGGTTTCTCGTTAAAACCTTTCGCCAAACTTTCTTTAGCCTTGGCATTGTCGTCTGTACTTGTGGGCTGTAATCACAGTTCAAGTGATGATGATCACTCAGATAATGATCAAGATCACGGCGATACCCACGTGGAAACCTCGGGTCGACTGGCTGTCTTGAACAGTGCGGATAACAGCGTAAATATCATTAATATTGATGACCAACAGAATTTAGGCAGCTTTGCTCTAGGGTCTGCAGGGGCACGCTTACATGCCAGTCCTGAATACCGTTATGCGTTGGCTATAGAAAGAGATGCTAATCGGGTCTCTATTTTTGATAGTGGTTTATATACAGAAGATCACGGCGATCATCTGCACGACTATCAGGAAGCACCTGCAGATACGGGTATAGTACTGAATGGTTCTAGACCCACTCATTTCTCAGTTCATGAGGAATACGGTGCTGTGTTTAACGACGCTGGTGATGGTGTTATGTCCTCTGTCACTCTGCTCAGCGATGAGTGGATTACCGGTCAGAACAACCTGCTTACTCTGGAACTGACCAATAGTATGCACGGGGTGGCCAAACTGATTGATGATAAATTATTTGTCACCTATCGGGATCTCACCATCACAGATACCACCCTGCCAGCAGAAGTGGAACGTTACAGTTTTGATGGTACTGGCTTTACTTTGGACAGCCGTTACAGCACTCAATGCCCTCTATTACACGGTGCTGGTACTAGTGAAAACTACCTGATCTATGGCTGTGGTGACGGTATTTTAAGCATTAACTTACAAGACAGCGAGTATCCAGCCACTCACTATAGCAACCCCGATTTCTTTGGGGATGATGAGCGTATTGGCTCTGTTTATGGTCACCATGAAGTGAACGATCTTATAGGTACAGTGGGCTACCCACACCGTCAATTAATGCGTCTGTCTCCTGATGCAGAGCAACCGATTCAAGCGCTGACATTACCGGACAATGATCTGGCGATTGCCCAAGGCTTTAATCAGGATGGTGATACTTTTTATGCTCTATCTCCTGATGGTCAACTGCACTTTTTCAACACGTCTGACTGGACTCTTTCCAGCTCATTACAAGTGGTCAACGCTCTAGCGGAAGACGCTACCACTCCCGTTATTGTCAGTTCTCAAGCGGATGGACATCTCTACCTGCTTGACCCTGAGAATCAACGCATTCTGGTTATCGATTCAGAAGAAGGTAGCTTAGAAGAAACGATCGCTCTGGGTTTCCCTGCCAGTACTCTAGTTTGGTTAGGATTAAGCGCCGAACACGGACATGAGCACTAAGCGCTAGAACATAAGTTTTTATACAAAGCAACCGATACACGTAGCGTGGATAAGCCAGAGGCGCATCCGCGAATACTCTGTCACGGCCAAATTAAAGTATGAGAAAGATTTTGTTTAGCGACTTAAGAGAACCTATTTAATGAAAAATTTAATCACTCTCGTTAGTGCATGTTTTTTAGCAGGACATGGCTCCTTTGCTAGCGCTAACGAATTTAATCCTAATATCGGCTTGGTATTAGATGGCAGCTATAAGGGTGAGGATACGGCCCTGCCGGGCTCTGAAAAGGGCTTTTCTCTGGGCCATACGGAATTGACCCTGGATGCCCCGGTAGATGATCTGTTTTACGGTCGTTTAACTGCCGTACTGGAAGATCATGACGGCAGTACGGAAGTGGGTCTGGAAGAAGCCTTTCTGGAAACCACGGCCATGCCTTATGGTTTGCAGATGAGAGCCGGTCGCTTTTTATCCAATATCGGCTATCTGAACGGTCGTCATACCCACGAGGATAGCTTTTCCGAACGCCCAGCCGTCTATCGGGCTCTTTTAGGCAGTCATTATTATGATGATGGCTTACAGATAACGGCACTGATGCCTACTGATTTTTATTGGCAGCTCAGTGCGGAAGGTTTTAATGGTCGTCAGCTTAGTGGACAGAGCCATGATAAAAGCCTGGGAGTCTATACTCTGGGCACTAAGCTAGGGGGCGATATCGGTGATTCCCATAGCTGGCAAGTAGGTGGTTCTTATTTAAGAAACCGACTGACGGAAGTGTCTGGATCAGAGGACGATCATGATGATCACGACCACTCGGATCACTCTGGCCACAGTCACAACGCTCAATATACCGGAAAGGATCTGTATATTGCTGATGCGGTATGGAAGTGGGCACCATCGGGCAATGCCAAATCCCAACAGCTCACCGTGTCAGGGGAATTTCTTTACGCGGATAAACCCAATCAATATGCCAGCTCTGAGGACTTTCAAAGAGGTTGGTATATGGCGGCCAGTTATCGCTTTCAACCCCAATGGACAGTTTCCGGCCGTATCGGTCAGGTAGAACTTAGCGAAGCTCATGGTGACCACTTCCACGGTCAGGAGATGAAAGAGAGTAATATTGCGCTTTCTTGGAATCGTTCCCACTTTTCCCTGATTCGGGCCATGTTCACTCAGCAGGACAGCGACGACTTTGATCAGGCCGGTGACACACTGACTCTGCAATACCAGATGATTTTAGGAGCCCACGGTGCCCATCAGTTTTAAATCCCTGTTGATTGCCGGATGCCTGCTGTTGCAGGCCCTTCCGGCCCAGGCAAAGTTACAGGTCTTTACCTGTGAACCTGAGTGGAAGGCGTTAGTCGAGGATCTTGGCGGCAAACAGGTGCAGGCTTTTTCTGCCACCAATGCTTTTCAAGACCCTCACTTTATTGAAGCCCGTCCATCATTAATCGTGAAGATGCGTAAAGCAGATCTGGTGGTTTGTACCGGTGCGGATCTGGAGATTGGTTGGTTGCCGTTATTGCTTAAACGCTCCACCAATGCTCAGGTACAACCGGGACAACCAGGACACTTTTTAGCTGCAGACTTTGTCTCTACATTGGAAGTACCACACTCTCATGATCGCAGCATGGGGGATATTCATGCCGCCGGTAATCCTCATATCCATCTAGATCCTTGGCGTATGATGCTGATTGCTAAGCAGCTCAAGAATCGATTGGAACAACTTGATCCCAAGCATGCTCAATTCTATCAAGAAAGATACGATCTGTTTTTTGATCAGTGGTATCAGCAGCTCAGCCAATGGGAGCAGCAGACCCAGGTATTGAAAGGGAAGGCGTATTTTGTTCAGCATAGAAATTGGAGCTACCTGTTTGACTGGCTCAAGTTAAAAGAGGTGGCCGATCTGGAACCCAAGCCGGGCATTCCACCCTCTAGTAGTCATCTGGCGGGTCTGCTGAAAAAGGTGCAGAACTCACAAGCAGAAGGAATACTGATTGCCAACTATCAGAACTCACAAGGGGCCCGTTGGTTATCTCAGAAAAGCCAGTTGCCAGTGCTTGAACTGCCTTTTACCGTAGGAGGTTCTGAACAAGCGGATTCTCTGATCGGTCTTTATCAGAATATTATTGACCGTTTGTTGGCAGGCCAAGGTCAATGAATTCCTCTCTATCTTTATTAGAGTTATTGGCGGAGCAGCGGGATATCCTGCTGCCCGCTTTTATAACCGGTCTGATTATTCTGGCCAGCCATATTCCTCTGGGGCAAAGAGTACTAAAAAAAGGCATCATCTTTTTTGATCTGGCCATCGCGCAACTTTCTGCCTTTGGTGTAGTATTTTTCTCCACGATGTTTACGCCCATCAACCACCCTTTAGCCATACAACTTATGGCTGCAGGTACGGCGGTGGCGGGTGCTTTGCTACTCTATCGAGGGCGGCATCTATCGGTAAAACTGCAGGAAGCCCTTATCGGCATTCTGTTTATGCTATCGGCTACGGGCATTATGCTGTTATTGGCCCAAGACCCTCATGCAGGAGAGAAGTTTAACACCCTATTATTGGGACAGATCTTATGGGTTAGCTATCAGGATCTGGATAACCTGCTACTGCTCAGTTTAGGGATCTGGGGTTTATGGATTGTCTTAGGAAGGGTGAATAAGGAGCTGGCATTTTATCCCTGCTTTGCTCTGGCGATTACTCTATCCACTCAATGGATTGGTGTCTATTTGGTATTCGCCAGCCTGATTTTACCCGCCTTGGTCAGCCAACATTATCGTTATGCCAAGACTGTCGCTTTTATTGTGGGGGGCTGTAGTTATCTATTGGGACTGATTATTTCAGCTCTGTTTGACCTACCTTCTGGCGCGGTAATTAGTTGGACACTGGCAACCTTAGCATTACTGGTTGCCCTGTTTGGATATGGGAGAAAACGGCTTTTGATGGAAGAGAGCGTTAGTATTCAAAGGTAGACGGTAGCGGAGAATTCGCGGATGCGCCTCTGGCTTATCCACGCTACGCACACCGGTTTATCTGTAGATGCTTTAGTTTTTCTAGTCAAAGCCCTACATATAGAGCTCTATATACCTCTCCATATATAGAAAGCACTTATAGCCATTAGAGTAGCTATAGCCATTAAAGCACCTATAGCCATCGCTGATATTTTGTTGATCTTCAGTGATACAATTGACTGTTGTCACTAAGCAACAATCAAGGCTATGGGTGCCTCTATGCTGAACAATGTAAATCTGTCAGATGTCCGTTCATTTGTATTGATCGCTCAACTGGGTAACTTTACCAAGGCAGCAGAAGCTCTTTCGGTATCCCGTTCCCATGTCTCCCGTCAGATTAGTGCTCTAGAATCCCAAATCGGTGTCACTCTGTTGACCCGTACAACACGCACCCTTCGCTTAACACCTGCCGGTGAACGTTTTTATCAACAATGTGAAAAAGCGCTGAATGAGATCGACCAAGCCTTAATTGCCGCCGTTGACGATACGGAGGAGGTACAAGGATTGATCCGGGTGAACTGTGTGGGAGGATATATTGGCGAGCAGATTATCGCTCGTTACATTGCTGATTTTATGGCCCTGTATCCACAGATCAGAATACATCTGGATTTCAGTAGTCACCGAGTGGATCTGATAGAAGATGAATTTGATATCGCTTTTCGCATGGGGGAGCTGGAAGACGCAAGTTTTATCGCTAAGCGACTAATGAATATTGAGATAGTGACTTTAGCCAGTGCAAGGTATTTACAAGCACACGGTAACCCGACTCATCCTAAGGAGCTTAGCCAGCACGCTTGTCTGATTGGTTCGGTTAAACGCTGGAGTTTCCAATCAACAAAAGACAATTCGATTCAAACGGATATCCATATCGAGGGTCAGCTGGTGTGCAAAAATGGCCAAGCCTTAGTAACTGGCGCTCTTTTGGGCAACGGCATTATCCGTGTGCCACTGATGTATTGCCGGGAAGCGGTCAATAAAGAAGATCTAGTAAGAATATTACCGGAATGGCAGATTCCTACGGTTCCTTTCTCTGCTATTTACCACAGGGACAAATACCAACCCAAGCGCCTGCGTACTTTTATCGACTATATCAAACAGAGATTTGAGCAAGATATTCACTAGTCATCGTCAACTAATGCTTATTAGCTATTGTTTCCATCATGCAACAGTGTTTGAACTGTAGCCATATATATCAACAGTGAGCCTTTTCTTACTATACCCGCATCGCAGCGCTCAGCGTTGCCAATTCAATCGGTTCAGTGAGAATAAGTAATGAAAGCATTAATTGTAATTACAGGTGCAAGTTCAGGTATTGGTGAAGCAATCGCTCGTCGTCTTAGTGCCGCCGGTCACCCTCTACTATTGATTGCCCGTCGTATTGGTCGTCTTGAGAGGTTGAACTTACCCAATGCGTTATGTGAAAAAGTCGATGTAACCGATAAAGACTCTTTTGAAGCGGCCATAACCAAAGCAGAAGAGGTTTACGGCCCAACAGACTGCATTATCAATAATGCCGGTGTCATGTTGTTAAGTGAACTGGATACTCAAGATCCAGCCCAGTGGAAAACCATGTTTGATGTTAACGTCATCGGTTTAATGAACGGTATGCAGGCGGTACTGGCACCCATGAAAGCCCGTCAATCCGGTACGATCATCAATATCAGTTCTGTTGCCGGTCGCAAAACTTTCCCTAATCACGCGGCATATTGCGGCACTAAGTTTGCGGTTCATGCTATCTCTGAAAATGTGCGGGAAGAAGTGGCAGACTCCAATGTCCGTGTTACCACTATTGCGCCGGGTGCCGTAGAAACTGAGCTGCTGTCTCATACCACGTCCAACGATATTATTGATGGTTACGAGGAATGGAAAGACGGTATGGGCGGTGCTTTGCAAGCGGATGATATCGCGCGTTCCGTTGAATATGCCTATCAACAGCCACAAGGGGTTTGTATTCGTGAGATTGTGATTTGTGCTACGCGCCAGCAGCCGTAGAGATTAAGAGAAAATGTATTTGAAATGTCGTTATTACAGGGATGTGATTGATCAGTTCTGATAAATATAATCATCAATACTGAGTTATTGGATTGCTTTATATTCTTTATCAATGGAAATACATATTCCTAAGACATCGATACCTAAAATACTGCAGGAACGGCTCCTATGAATCTATCGCAACGATATCACCACCTTATCAGTACTTACATTCAGGCAAAGGACTGTAATCGTCCTTGGTTTATGACTCAGGCTTTTTCCTCTGATGCCACATTGCAGATGAAGGTGGATACCGACAATATTGACTTCCCTTCTGAGGTCTTGGGTCTGGAAGCCATTACAGAAACACTTGTGCGGAATTTTGCTCGCAATAACGAGAATGTCTTTACCTTCTGTTTGCAGGATACGGTCAAAATACAGGGTGAACGGCTGGACTGTGATTGGGTGGTCTTTATGACCAATAAAGACACTGGGGAGGTTCGCGTAGGTTGGGGGCAATACTATTGGAGTTTTACATCGGGTAGTGCGTGCTTAGCGAATAAGTTAGTCATCAGAATCCAACAAATGGATATTTTGCCCCCTTCTTATCAAGAGGGTATTTTTTCCATGACCGGAAATTTGCCTTATCCTTGGATCAATTCTGAAGCGTTATTATCAGGTCTTAAGTCAGTAGAATATTTTGATGATTTGAGACTGTTTCTAACCAAGCCTTCGTAAATCTATTATTTATACCATTCCCGATAAGTTGTTAATGATAACAACCTGCGAACACACCTAGAGTAATCAGTTTTTTCCTTATTTTTCATCTATAAGGAATTATCGGGATTGGTATTACTATTATGATAAAGCCCGGATAACTCACTGAAATAATATTCATGAGTTAACCGGGCTCCCTTCTGAATCAATCACTAATACTTATGATGCAGCAGTATTCATTAAGCGTTTAGAATATTAAAAGGCAACCCGATTGCGTCCTGAGTTTTTAGCCTCGTATAACTTAATATCAGCATCTTTCATCATGGTATCGATATCACCACTGCTGGCCGTAATGCCAATGCTAACGGTAATGCTCAAGTTCTTATCGCCAACAGGAATAGTCAATTGAGCGATGCCTGTGCGTAACTTATCAAAGAACGCCACGGCTTCATCCGTATTGAGATCAGAGATAAATAAACAGAACTCTTCACCTCCAATACGGGCGGCAAAACATCCTTCAGGTAACTCTGCATCAAGATATCGAGCAACGGCTTTTAATACTTGATCCCCAACATCATGGCCATAGGTATCGTTAACGGCCTTAAAGAAATCGATATCTAGAATGGCTAGAGCATAAGGGGAACCCGCACTCTGATGTTTATCGATAAGCCAGTTGGCCTCATCAATCAGATTACGACGATTGGGCAGCCCCGTTAAAAAGTCGATGGTGGCGGCTTCCTGAGCGGATATCATTTCACCGTAATGCACCGCATTTGCCAGAGCTAAAGAGATTTTTTTGGTGAAGATAGACAACAGAAATTTATCTTCATCACTTAAGTTTTTCACGCCATGCAGTAGCGCGACAGAACCTTCAAAGCCTTTAGCATCCAGATATAGCACCGCATAATCATCGATATAACAATTACGCTTCTCTTCCAATGCTTTACGAGCCAATTCAACCATATAGGTTTGACTACAATTCAAATGCCCTTCGCAACCATTACAACCGGCATAAGAACCTGAAGCACCTAAGACCTTAATACCTTCACAGGGTAAACCTTGCATATAAGCCGAATCTGGGGACAGCTTCATACACATGATGCCGTTAGGCTTACAATCGATAAAGGCGCTAAGCTGAGTCAATACACCGGATGAAAAGTCCAGCAGAGTATCAATTTCAAATAGGGTGTCTGTGCTGCCAATGATCTGCTCTAGTCCTAGGCGATTACGCTGTAAACGCTGAATACTATCGTAAGCTCGTAAAGAGGCGACAACAGTGGTCATTAATTTACGGGCGGTCAGTTCATTTTTAGACTTATAGTCATTAATGTCATAATCCAGAATCACTCGCTCTTCCGGCGCTTGTCCGGGCTGACCCGTGCGTAAAATAATTCGACTGGCTTCATTGTTCAGGGTTTCACGAATTACTTTTGTTAGCTCAAGACCGGCGTTGTCACTTTCCATCACCACATCCAATAGGATGACGGCAATATCCTCTTCTGATCGCAAGACTAATTCAGCCTCTTGAGCGGAATAGGCGTCCAGAAAGGTGAGCTTTTTATCTTTAAACACCACATCAGCTAAAGCCATTTTAGTAATGTCATGAACTTCCTGTTCATCGTCAACAATCAGTACCTTCCAACATTGCTCACTGTCTGAAGCAATCAGGTCATTAGACTGTTTCTTTTTTAATTTTAATTTTTTCCCGCTCATTCAGCTAAACCCTTGCCGCCTGTTGATCAGCACTTGCTAGATTAAAGTGTCGTGGTAGTTCCAGTGAAAAAGTAGAACCTTCTCCATCTTGGCTCTGTAAAGTGATTGAACCGCCCAGATTATGTGTCACTAGGTTATAGACGATTTGTAAACCCAAACCACTACCACCATGATTACGCTTGGTGGTAAAAAAGGGCTCAAAAATCTTCTTATGTAAGGCACTCGGGATACCTTTACCGTTATCAGATATCGCAATATTGATTTTATCTGTACCCGAATCACTGACGGTTATATCAATTTTCCCTGATGATTGTTCATCAAAACCGTGCACAACGGCATTGGTAATCAAATTAGTTAAACATTGGGATAGGGCACCAGGATAGGTCGATAGGGCTACAGTTTGATCGCATTGATAGTTAACCTCAATATTTGTTTTCTTGTATATAGGTCGAATACTGACCAGTACTTCCCGCAAATATTGATTAAGATTAAACTCCCGGCGTTCTCCACCCGTTTGATCCACAGCGATATGTTTAAAGCTATTAATTAGCTCAGCAGCCTTATCCAGATTCACCTCGATCATATTGCTTGCATCGTTAGAACGTTGAAAATAGGTTTCCAACTCTTCCTCTGATAGTTCTTCTTGTTCATAAAGATGAGCAATTTTTTCCGTTTGATCATGTAGATAAGTCGCAGAGGTTAGCGCATTACCAATAGGTGTATTAATCTCATGAGCAACACCGGCTACCAGCTCTCCAAGAGCGGCCATTTTCTCCGACTCCACTAAAGAGTCTTTCGCTTTTTCCAACTGGGTTAGAGCCTCTTCAGTTTGAGATAACGCTTCTTCTGCCTGAGCTTTAGCTTGTACCAGTTGTTTTCGATTCTCTTCCCTTTCCGTGACATCTCGAATAGTGGCGATAGCAATCACATCATTGGCTTCACCGGTATGGCTCAGGCTGACCTCAACCATGGGTTGACGACCATCCCTAAGTCGAGCGTAGAGTTCTTTGCTTTGCCCCATGGGCCTAATATCTGGGTTTTGAAAGAAATTTTCCCGCTGATGTTTATGCTGTTCTGCTGAAGCGGCAGGGATAAGGGACTCTACCGTCATCTGCTTTAAATCATACTGACTGTAGCCAAAAAAGCTCTCAGCCATCTGGTTGCTGCGTATAATTTGACCGTTTCGGTTAACACACAATGTGGCATCTGGTGCCGTATCCAGTACGGTATCCAGCCATTTTCGGGCTTTAATAACGGCTTGGTTACTGGCATAAACCTCGCGAACATAATAAAGCAACAATAAGGATAACAGCAGAACCGGTAATACTAACAACATACCTCCTTCTAAAAAGGACTGGGCGTATTGAATGGAGGTTGTTGTATTTTTCTGGACACTTTTTGTTCGCTTACTGATCGTCTCTTCGATAATCCGTAGGCTACTCAATGCAGGTGTATCATCGACCTTTACTAAACGATCAACATCATGGGGAAGTTTACCGGCGGCTAACGCTGTTTGTGTAATCAGCACATTGGACCAATATTGTCCCATGGTTTCTTCTAACTGATTAAGCGCCGTTAACTCTGATTCACTTTTCAGATATTGACGTAACGAGCTAATACTTTCGGTAACCGCAAGGTGCTGTTCAGAAAGTCGATTGAAATACGTATTATCGCCCCGTAACACATAGTTTTTGAAACTGTGGATAAAGCCACCATAGCCTAGCTGTCCTTTTAGCTGCAAAATAGCTTCAACTACTTTTGATTCGGTTTCGCTATATTCAGTCCAGTGTTTATTAACTTCTATGTAGCGACTGTTTGCAGCTTCAATAAACCAGACCAAACCAGCAGTATATAAGCCAGCAGCCAATACAATGATTGTCATGGCATGTCTGACATTATTCATTTTTATCATTCAAAAACCTTTTTGCTCAGCAAACCTGTCCATCAAAATTATGCAGAAGAGATGATAGAGCTTATTGGTTTAGCAACTATTGATGGAAGGCAAAGGCCTTTAAATTAATTGGATGATTATATACCCGTAGAGCGTTATTTCGATATTCTTTGGCTTGCAGTCAGAGCCTATGACAAACGCTTCGTAGAGGCGTTTTTGTTTTGGAGCCCACAAAAAAAGCCCTACTCAATAAAGACGTAGGGCTGAATGACAACAATTGCCGGAGTTTTGCTTTGTCCTGACCAGGGCCAGTAAAAGCGTGCTGAAACCAGTAATAAAAAAGCTAATCTATAGATGGATCGTTCCCTAGGCCTCTGATAAATTCGGATGGCGACGACCAACCATAATGACAATAAAACTAATCACCTCATTATTATGTTGGTTATAACCACGAAACTGAATGCGTAAAATACCTTGGGCCGGTTTAGAACGAGAGGGCTTCACTTCTAAAATTTCAGCCTGAGGAGTAATCGTATCTCCAGGACGAACGGGGGCTAAAAAGCGCAGTTCATCAATACCCGGCCCACCCATACTGACGGTTTGAAAAACACCGGATTGCACCACCATACGAAAACACAAGGCTAAGGTTTGAAAACCACTAGAGATCACTCCTCCATATGGGCCTTCAGCAGCGGCTTGGCTATCAATATGAAAAGGCTGGGGGTCATAAGTCAGCGCAAAATCCAATATCTGGCCTTCACTCAGGGTAAACCCTGGTGCTTTAATCACTTCCCCTTCGGTAAAATCATCGAGATAACGATCCATTGCAGCCACTCCTTAATTGTTCTCAGACGTGGACGGTATAAAGTCCAATAAACAAACCTGACGAATCATCGAAGGAAGCTCAACAACCTTACGTTTCTCGCTATCAAACCAACCAAAAACAGCTTTATGTACCGCAGCCAGTTCACCATTTTCACGGTAAATAGTATTGATCACCTGTATGGATTTCTTGGAACCCGTGGGTTCTCCTGGCTCCAAAGTCACCACGACTTTTTCACCCATAAAGAGTTCACGGAAGTACTCTGTTTCTTCTTTAAACAATACCGGGCCTAATCTCTGCTCTTTTAGCCATTTATCATTCATACCAATCTGATTCATAAAACCAAGACGTGTATGGGCACAAAAGTCAGCGTAAGCACTGTGGCGCATATGATTATTTGCATCACAATCGGACCAGCGAACTTCAAACTCTTTCTGATACAGTGCTTCACTATTCTGAGACATCTCTCTCTCCCGCTATTTCATAATAACCTGTTCTGTCCCTTGCAACTTGCAACAGCCTTGCTTGGCAGAGTTACATTGTTATCGGTTTTCAGGCATAAGTTAAATTCATTATTCAAATATCTGTCATGATTCTAAATCATGGAAAGAGTGGATATAATCCATAAGCTAATGGATACGAGTCAATACCTTGGGACAACCTCATGGATATAAAGCTGTTAAAGAAGTTTGATCTGAATGCTTTGGTCACACTGCAGGTATTACTGGAAGAAAAACATGTCACCCATACCGCAGAAAAGCTCAATCTTACGCAGTCGGCGGTAAGTCGTACCTTAGCAAAACTTCGTCAAATGTTTGACGATCCTTTATTAGTAAAATCCGGCAAACATTTGGCACTCACAACTAAGGCCGAGCGCCTTCAGCCTCAACTCAACCAATTATTAGATAATATCAGTGAGCTTTTAGTCCCAGATGCTTTTGATGCAGAAACTCATCAAGGCAGTATACGCCTAGCGACCACAGATTATGGCAGTCACAGCATTTTGCCCAGATTAGTGCCCCTGTTAAACGTAGCCGCCCCCAATGTACATTTAACCGCTGTCGATTGGCGATCAAACCTTCTGACTGAATTGGAAGAGAATAAGGTCGACCTAATCATTGGCGGAGCCACTGAGCCTCCTGCGGATATCTTTCAGCGAGTGGTGGCGAATGATCATTTTCAAGGCTTAGTGCGTCGAGGGCATCCCCATGAGCACCATATTTCTCTAGATGATTATCTGGAGCTTAATCATGTGATGATTAGCCCCAGCGGGAACGGTAACAGTGAGATAGACGATTCACTGGCTAAACAGGGGTTAAAACGAAATGTGGCCGTAAGAGTGCCACACTTCTTTGCTGCTCTAGAGATTATTGCTCGAACGGATTTTATGATCTTATTACCGGCAAACTTTATTCGCCGCTATGTGGATCAGAATAGATTTTCCGTCCTCTCGATTCCTTTTGATATACCAGAAATTGAAATATCCATGTTTTGGCATGCCCGTATGCACCATGACCCGTTACATAAATGGTTCAGAGATTTTGTTTATCAAAATATTTATAACCGGCCACGGCTTGCTCAAATACCAGAGCAATAATGACAGCCCTAGAATCGCTGCTCTACAACGACAGAGCTCAGACAATAGAATCCTGAACCGCTAAACACACTCTATTGCGCCCTGATTCTTTTGCTTGATACAGAGCCTTATCTGCCACAGAAATACAGACTTCGGGGCCGTTCATAGAGTTTGAATCATATTGGGTAACACCAATACTGACAGTTAGTGTTAGAGGGCCTTTTTCCGTATTCACAATGAGTTCACCGGCCTTTTGTCTGAGCCGATCCAATACAGCAACAGCATCTTTATCCTGCAAACCCGGCAGCAACATAACAAACTCTTCCCCACCCCAGCGGGCAACGATATCTTTATCACGCTTATTGCTACTCATGATATTGGCGAACATCCTTAAAACCTGATCCCCCACTTCATGCCCATAGTTATCGTTCACATCTTTAAAGTGATCCAAGTCCAAAATAGCAACGGATAAAGGGATCTCCATCTGTATGGTACGCGTTATTTCACGTTCAAAGTGACTGAGAAGTGCCCGACGATTAAAGAGGTTGGTTAAAGAATCTGTATTGGCTTCCATGGCAAGTTCTTGATTATTTTCAGCGAGAACTTGGGCTTTTCTCGCTAAGCTCTCATTACGCTTTGTGGAAAACTTAGCTAAGACAACACTCTGTAGAAAATACCCCAAAAACAGAATAAAAAGAGGTAGAAACAAAACACTTTGCTGAGAAGACATTAACAAGAACAAGCTATTGACGCACCATATCTCAACAGCCGTCAGTATCAGAGCAAAAGCATGCTTCCAAGGAGCGTAATGACAAAAGATAGGGAAGAGAAATAATGGAGCGAGCGCCAGTAATAGTAAGATACCATCAAATAACTTTTTCGGTGCTTTTAACAACAAATCATGTTTTAAGTTTTGATAAACAATGGCTAAAAAATAACTGCCGGACATCATGCCCCTAGGGGTATTCACCAAATCAGATTTAAATGCGGTACTACTGATAAAGACTGTTTTCCCCTGGAAAAAAGTATCGGCGTTATCGGGGGTTAATAAACCTTTTGCCGCCTGTACCACAGGGTAAAAGGACATACTCAAGATCGAGTTGGCATTTTTAGGGAAGTAAATATTAAACATCCCTTTATCATCCACAGGCCATTGATCATCGTTATAAATAATGGCTTGTTGTTTGGCATCAAAAAGCAAACGATCTTTGTCATCCTTGTTTACAGAGGTTGTTGAGCCCGTTTGCTGAAGGAGCACAGGGATGGAAGGTAGAAAAGCATTACCCACTTGATAGATGGCAGGTAAGCGCCTAAAGGTACCGTCTTCATCCACAAAGACATCGACTACGCCAACATTCTTCCCAGCTTCTGTTGATTGGATAAACCCCTTTGTTGGCAATACTAGTTTTTCTAGAGGGGTCATAGGCACATCAGATGCGACCTGCCAAGAGAGCTGCTGCAACAATCTCTCGTGTTGTTCACCTTGATACTGCCGAGAGGAGGCGTGAACAGGAGAGCTGGCGATAAAAACGGCATTATCATGTTCTCTGACCGACTCGGCTAAAACCTGATCCCCCTCACGGGTTTCTGTGAGCAGAAGATCAAAAATAACCCGGTTAACCCCTTTATCGGTTAAATAATCTAAAACCTCAGCATATACATCTCGGTTATAGGGCCAAACACCCAGGTCCTTCTCCAATTCAAACAAGGATGCATCATCAATATCGATAAAGACCACATCATCAAAATACATCTCTTTGGCAAAAAGATATTGCTGTGTATCAGAGACCCAAGCATTCACCTTGCTATACAGGGCCGTTTGAGCCAAAAGTAAACTCACGACCAAAGCAATCACCGGCATCAGTGCTAGTAACACCGTTTCCCGAGCAGAAACACGTTTTTTCATCATCGTTTCCTACTGGTTTGTTGTGCTGGTGACATTATTTTTTGTTGATTCTACTTCTGACAAAACGGTAAAAACCTGAACAGGGCTAAAAGGACCTTGCTCTGAGTCCTCAGAAATACTGGCAATACGCCAGTAGTAATGTCCCGGAGAGATCTTAATTGACAGACCTTCAATGGCTGCTGGTAGGTGCTTAACTTGAGAGATCATATGAGAAAAATCAGGGTGATCAGAAACCTGCAATAAATAGGATTTTGCTTCTTTAGAGGCCTGCCAGAGAAAATCCACTTTACCCTGTGATGATGAGATACCTCGTATGGGTTTTAAAACAATAGGCGGTATTGGATGAGCGTCTAGAACAAAACGAGCATTACCATAGAAACCGCCTAAACCATCCGTATCAACACCACGTACACGAACCAAGTAATTACCATTAGCCAGACCACTGATCGATGCTAAATTCCCCCGGAAATTTTCATCAAAGACCAAGACTTCATCCATATCTCCGGTAAAAACCTGTACCTGATATTGATCCGCGCCAGATAATACCTGCCAATCCAGAATCAAGGGCAGCTGTGTCAGTGGTGAATTCAAAGACTCTACCTTTGGTGCCTGCAAAATAGCCGTCGGTTCTAACGTACTATTATTTCGGTGGGCTAAAACCCCAAAGCCAGCATTTAAATCAGCTTGGGCTTTATTTTTACTGACCTCAACGCTTCCTTCTAAAACAACGGCACGGCTTTGTTTGGTTTCATTATCAACGTCCACTTCAAAGATGGTACCCCGTACAGCCAGCTGCATAGCAGGCGTGCGCACTTCGTATTTTGCTCCAAATCCTTGCTTAGAGACCCGAGATTCAATTTTACCGTCCAACAGCTTAAGAATGGTTGCCCCTTTTTCTCCCTCTTTCGAGCCTAGTAAGTTCTCAAATGAAACCGAGCTTTTCTCAGAGACAATCACCATCGATTGATCGGAAAAACGCAGGGTAATACTACTGTTTTCTCCGGTATGAAGACGTTCACCTTCCACTAATTCACTGCCTAGAGTGATAGGGCTGATAACCCCTTCTCGGGATTCTTTCCTAACATCCCCTCTCATCTGTATTACGGCATTCACCGTAGTTAACAGAAGATCTTTTGTTTTTTCCTTTTGAGAAGAGCTAAAGCCAGTGGCCGTTTCAGTTGGCCTAGACTCAACGTCATTATTACTGGGCAGCAATTGCCAGATTAATAGAGCAACAGCCAGAAAACCTAGCAGTAATAAAATAATATGCTTAGGGGACGTTTGTTTGCTTCCCGCTCTAACCAATTGATCTTGCATCTATAACGTTCCTGTAACTTTTTACTCAGTCATTAAAGATCAAACACATCTCTGGCGTCCGATGCCGTTGCATATCGATTGATATGGTTCAATTATTATCAACTCATAATAGAGCCAAGTATCTACTGATTTTCTCTGGTAAAACAGTAAGTTTCAATGGAGCAGTTCTCAATTTCATAATATTAAAGCAAAAAGCTTAACCGAACTTTTCTAACAATTTATCGATTAACCATTGCCCCGCTTTCCCCAATGCCTGATTCCGACGATTAACCAATACCGGGGTATAACGATGTCGTGACCCTCCTTGGTAATTCAACTCGACCAACCGATTCTCTGCCAATGCTTCCTGCACCTGATCAAGAGGCATCCAGCCATAACCCAATCCCATGGTTAGCGCTTCCAGCTTTGCACGAAAGTCACTGAGATAAAACACCCGCTCACCACCAAATGTCTGCCAACCTCCATAAGCCTTATTATAACTGGAATCGTGTACGGTCAACTCCACATACTGTTGTAATGCATCCAGAGTAATACTGGTGGATGCCTTCGCTAATTCATGATCTTCGGCTACGACTAAAACAGTCTCGATTGGTTTTAGTGCCTGAACTAACAGCTGATTGCTTGGGGCGTAATCCAGAGCCAACATTAGCTCAGCACCATCCTGCTCAAAGCGCTGTTGTACCCCCCCTAGATATTCCACTCGTAACTGAATATGGGTGGGTATATTTAACTCTACCATCTCTTTTAGGACTGTCAGAATCTGCTCACTGGGCATCATGCCATCAACAATCAGTTCTAATCTGGGCTCCCAACCGGCAGAGAACTGATCCACTAGCTGAGATACATGCTCTGCTTGATGCAAGAGGCGTTGTCCCTCAATCAAAATACGTTCGCCTACAGGGGTCAGTTCTGCTCGATAAGCTGACCGATCAAACAGATCAGTACCCAGACGTTGTTCCAATTTTTGGATCTGATAGCTCACCGCTGATTGGGTTTTATTTAATTTCTCTGCAGCCTTGGAAAAACCACCCTCGGAAACCACTGCCGACAGTACCCTTAAACTCTCTAAATCCAGCGCCATAACAACCTCTTAGCAACTCCATCGAAAATACTGATCAAGTAGATCATATTATTCCGCTTTTTTTAGATCATCAAAGCTTTTAACTTATCTACAACATTGATCTGGATCAGAGAACCTGATCGACGATCTAAGACATTAGATAAAGTTAGCTTACAAAGCTTATATAAAAAGAAATGAGGAGCTTGTCATGAGTCAGAATCCACTTGGCCTACGCGGTATCGAATTTACAGAATTTGCTAGCCCGGACACGGATTTTATGCACGATGTATTTGGTGCATTTGGCTTCTCAAAACTGAAGCGTCACGCCACTAAAGATATTTTATATTACAACCAACGTGACATTCACTTTCTGGTAAACCTAGAACGTGAAGGCTTTTCAGCTGAATTTGCTAAATCACACGGCCCTGCTATTTGTTCTATGGGCTGGCGTGTGGATGATGCCAAAGCGGCACAAACTGAAGCTGTTAAGCGCGGTGCAGTAGCGGCAGATCCTGCAACTACGGACCTACCATACCCTGCTATTTATGGTATCGGTGACAGCCTGATCTACCTGATTGAGAACTTTGGTGATAAAGGCAGCATCTACGAGCAAGATTTTATCGATCTGGAAGAGAAAAACGTTGTAGAAGATCTTGGTTTTATCGAGATCGATCACCTGACCAACAATGTTTATAAAGGCACCATGCAAAAGTGGGCTGACTTCTATAAAAATGTCTTTGGTTTTGAAGAAGTACGATACTTCGACATCAAAGGTCAGAAAACAGCACTGATCTCTTACGCACTTCGTTCTCCTGATGGCAGCTTCTGCATCCCAATTAACGAAGGTAAAGACGATAACAACAACCAGATTGATGAATATCTGAACCAATATAACGGTCCTGGTGTACAACACATCGCTTTCCGTTCAGATGACCTATTGGGTTCTTTGGACAAACTGAATCGTGATGTGATCGATACACTGGATATTCACGATAACTACTACGAAGAAGTCTTTAATCGTGTACCAGGTGTTACTGAAGATCCTAAGCGTATTCAGGATCACCAAGTACTGGTAGACGGTGACGAAAAAGGCTATCTGCTACAGATTTTTACCAAGAATCTGTTTGGCCCTATCTTTATTGAGCTGATCCAACGTAAAGAAAACCTGGGCTTTGGTGAAGGTAACTTCCAAGCACTGTTCGAATCTATCGAACGTGACCAAGAGCGTCGTGGCGTAATCTAAGGTTCTCACCCTGCCTTAGTCGTCATTTAAAGGCGGTATCTCTTAACGGAGATACCGCTTTTTTAGTTTTTTACAGGCTGTTCTATAACCAACGAACAAGACTCATACGAAAAAGAAAGTAATACCATTCCCGATAAATTGTTAATGATAACGACCTGAGAACACACTTAAATTGATCAGTCTTTTCCTTATTTTTCATCTATAAGGAGTTATCGGGATTGGTATAAGCCTTCAACATCAGAAGCTTTGTGGTACTATGCCGCCGCAATTATCCCCCGCAGTTTCATCCTACAGGATCTCAGCATGTCTAAGTTTTTCTTCAAAGGTCGCATCGAAATCAGGCAAAAATATGGCGGTGTGGGTTACCAGACCAACCGAGAAGAAAAGCCCGGTACTGAAAATTTCCCACTGACTCTGATTGTCCCTAGTGACAGTCGAAAAGCAGAGATCGAAGCCACACTAAAAGAGCATGAGCTATTCGCCAATATCGAGGTGAATGCAGATGTGGCTGAGAACGTATCAGAGCTGGATGTCTTGCTTCACAAACCAGCCACTCAGGTGCTAGAGAAGAAGCCGAATCGCAATGATCCTTGTTCCTGTGGTAGTGGTAAAAAATATAAGAAATGTTGCGCTTAATGTGGATATAAGGTTTGAACAACCTTATTGATATAGCGTTGCAATAATTCAAGGCGGCCATGCCGCCTTGAATCAAACTTAAGCACCGTCGATCTTAAGCACAGGTTTTTTAAATCCGGTTTTTAAATCCGATAGGCTATCCGTTCTGATCATTACGCACTGGTTATAAAATCACTCAGCTCTTTCTTCAAAGCGCTGGCATCATCCGCAATCGCCCAAGCCCACATTTGAGATAGAGCATTGGATTCTTTTGCCTCCAGACCAATCTTTAAGAAGGTGCTGTAATAAGGGAAATTATCAAAGGATTTAGTCGGTTCCTTCAATTTTGCAGCGATATTTTTATTCAATTTTTCTAACTTTCCCTTATAAGTACTAGCCTCTTTGGCGCTTTTGAATATCTTTTTAAGATCTTCTTGAATCTCTGTAGAGGTAGACTCTGCAACTTGCCCTGCTAAAATTTCACTTTTTAGTTTTTCGTTTCCAATACCATTTTGCCAATCCAGCATTTTAGCGTTTTGCAGATACAGCATTTTTACAGGACGGCCTGCACTAATATTGGCTAATGGATTAGCAATGGTGGTTAGCTCCATCTGATGGAACGCTGGTGCACTGCCTGTTTTATCATCATCTGGTTGTTCACCAGCATTAGCACCACAGTTAGTGGCATATAAGCCTTTCACCAGCTTATCGAATACAGTCTCTCCATTATTGTCTGCTGGATTAGCAAAGACAGCAATTAAACTCATCGCATCAAAGTCAGCATGCTGGGGATCTTTCTGTGTCTCGGTATAAGGCTGATATTCACCTGTAGCATCGATAAAGTCGATACCGAATAAAGGTGCCGCCTGACCTGCAGAGATAATTTTGTTATTTTTAATAACAAGAGGAGAGTCTGTATTGACAAAAGCTACCAGACTAATAGGTTCTTGATTATCAGCCCCTGTATCTGTCTGAGATAACATACCAATGACACCTGTATTATCTAAGGTGCCTCCATCAGTAAATAACATCTCTTCATTTTTACTATTTTTCCCAATAGGCCAATAGTTATAACGAGGCACAATGCTATCAAGTTCTTGTAGTGCAAAATTTTTCAAATACTTTTCGATAGTACTTTTTATACTGGAGCCTAATAGGTCATCAACATCTGTTTCTACCTCATCTACAACGTCCTCAACAATATCAGTAGTATCATCTTCAAGTTGAGCCAACAAACTTTCTTTTTCATTCTCAGTTAAGGTCGCTTCAATCTTGCTTATAAGACTCTCTTTACTCTCATCATCACTTAACTTAGCCTGAACAAAACTGGCAATCGCCTGAGCAAAAAAGGCGCTAGAGGTACTGGCAATATCGATAAGTGAATAAGGCTGCTTAACAGAAACATCTACAGGCGAAGTATCTGCTGATGTTTGATCCAATGTTGAGGCATAAGCATAAGATTCTACCTGCCCGCCACCGATAATCTGCCCATTTGGGGTTTGGCCTTTGACACCACCGGATACAGGTGTGAGTTGGTTGGGTAACTGTACAATGTTTTTAACTTTGCCATCTGTAGAAGTAACCTTCTGCATAATATTATCGTTCATGATAATAAATGGACGGCCCGGACGAACAAAAAAGAAGTTATCGCTGCTTGGTTTTTTTTGAGGAAAGTTAGCCGTGGCATATTCCTGAGACAGAGAGAATGATTTTGTCGACATCCAAGATGTTTCACCTTCTGCCCTCAGGTCATAATGCTCCAACACAAGCTTGCCAATAATATCTGCCCACAACCACTGATGGTTATCCAGCCCATTGGTTGTGATAAAAGTACCCGCTGTAGTCAATAAGTCATCAATATTGGTACCGGCAGGTACATTACCAAAGCTATGATCACTTAGGGTATTAATATTGAAAGTACCTTGCTCATCATCCAGAGATAGATTTTTAGGTGCAACATAAGTCCCTAAAAGGTCTTTATCCGTATAAGTTTCTGGCAAAAAAGTGTAGATAGACGATGCCCAAGTACCACCGGATACGGATGAGATATAACGGGGTTTATCCATCAGGTTCAAAGTATCCATACCTAGCATCTGTCCCCAGGCACAAGTCAATGCACGGGAACCACCACCTGAAAAACAAAAGCCAAGATTCGCTTTACTACTATCAGAATTGGCAATGGTTGGGTTGGTATCTTGGTTAGGATAAATCTTGACTGGCTTGCTCATGAAGATTCCTTTTCATGCCTTATCACTTCAAATAAATAAAGGCATTGGGTTTAAATAAGTTTTCTCAATTTATTAATATCATCCAGTAAAAAATAAAGAAATTACATTAAATTACACGACAAATGATTTCGTGCTTCTTACTTTTTATTAAAAGCCCTTATACCCGCTCTGTTTTTCAATATGTAGAGTCGGGCCGGCTTATTATTACAACGCTTACACTCGATCTCTCGTAATGCTCTGTAATACACCCTTAAAAACATTATCCCTATGATTCCTAAAGTTCTCTGTAAAGACACTCAAAAAATAAGTCTTTATAAAAGCCGAAGGATAAAGGGTTCAGATAAATGAATGTGCATCAAAAAACAAAAACCGCTCAAAAGAAACTGAATGCTAATTTTGCTCAGAAGGGCGTGGCAGATTTCCCAGATTATGGACATTTCACAACGATCTACCTGAAAGACAACAGCAGTAGAAATAAAAGTAAATGGCTAAAGGTTGTCCAGCAGATCAATAAACTTTGTGCACAACAAAAAGAAAAAACCGTTTGTGTTTTTGGTGTCGATTACGAGCTATGGAACCACTGGTGTGAAGCAGAAGAGCTGCCGACTCCTCAAGGCACGACAGACTATCAATCACTGGATGATAAACCCTTTGCCAATACCCGCGGCGATCTTTGGTTTCATATCAAAGGCGACAGTCGGGAAAGCTGCCAAATAGTCTTTGATGCGGTAATCGAAGCCCTAGCCCCAATTACAAAAGAATATACCCATACCCCAGCAGAAAAGAAAAATGCCGGTAAAGTATTTGGTGGGCGCTTTACCGATGCCATGATCAACCCTGTGGACCAGGTAAACTTATCCGAACGAATTATCGTGGGTGACGAAGACCAGTTTTATCGCGGTTCTGCCTATGTGTTGCAACAGAAGTTTGTGCACAATTGGGAGCAGCTCGACAATATGAACATGGTCGAAAAGGAAAATATGATCGGTCGTAATCATAACGACGCTATTATCCCTATGCACGATGAACGCAGTCATATTAAGTGTGTACGCCAACTCAATGGCGAACGAGTGACCCAACGTATCTTCCGCCAAGCCCTGCCTTATGGTCATGGCGATAGTCGTAATGGAGATAGCGCTAATGGTAATAGTGGTAAGGAAGAAGGGGTTTATTTCGCAGCCTACAGTAATGATGGTGATGTCTTTAAAGAACTGATTAAAAATATTGTTGGCCCAGACAAGGGCTTTATTAAAGATAAGATGCTGAGTAACTCCCATGCGATTACCGGTAATTTCTGGTTTATCCCTTCCGCAGAACTGCTTCAGCTTAATGGGCCAGAGGGTGATGTTGATGTTCCTCTGAATGAATACTATGACCTGCGCAGTAAAAATGGCCTGATGTATTACAATAACCGCGATTTTCTGCATCAGGCGCAAAAAAATAATACCGGTGTTGATGCCATTAGCGACAAAATCATGGTGTTGCTGGCACAAACATTCAGTCAGTGGAACGATACCTGGGAAAAGAAAAATGTAATGCCGTCACTGGGTCATCTGCAGGATCACCTGAAAGATGAGCAGTGGCAGGAGTATAAAAAGATTGGCCGCAGTCAATCGGTGGCATTGCGTAAGGGTCTATCCATTAAAATCAGCCTCTCTGATGTTTTGCTACGGGAAGAGTTTCAAGAAAAGGCCGGTCTGTTCAATATCAAACCCGGTGAGATCATTATTGGTAATATGCCGCCGTTGACCCTGGGTACAGGTACTCGCGTAATGGAGTATCTGAATCAGACAGAGAAGATGGATAGCTTCTTTGACAAACTCAATGAGTACTCCGCCACGGGCCATAACGTTCCGAATTATAAGAAAGTACTTAAACTGGGTATACAAGGGTTATTGGATGAGGCTCAGGGTTACCTGGATAAAGCCAAGGGCAAAAAGAAAAGAGAGTTCTATCAATCAGTTCTCTGGTCTCTTGAAGGGCTGCAAAACTTTATTTATAGCTACAGTCTGTTAGCAAAAGAACAGGAACTGGCGACCTCTGTTACCGCTATCGAAGAGCAAAAAAACTATCGCGATATCGCTGCTCGCATGGAGAAACTGGCGTATCAAAAACCAGAAGGCCTATTAGAAAATCTACAGTTAATATTCATCGTCAACTGTGCCCTACACCAATCTGGCGAACCTATGTCCATTGGTCGTCTGGATCAATATCTAATTGAGCCTTATAACGCCGATATTGCATCAGGCAAGCTCAATAAAGCAGAAGCACAAGAGATCATCGATGCCTTCTGGCTGAAAATGGATGAGACGACTCTCTATAACCGTCAGCATATGGAAGATTATCTGACCTATGGTACTGGTGCTGTCTTCTACTCTGCCGGTAACTTCCCTCAGGGATCAGCCCTGAATCAATGGGTACAACAAGTAACAGTGGGCGGTTACTTGCCAACAGATACCAAGACTCCCGTTGATGGCTGCAATGACATCACCCTGATGTGTTTACGCTCTGCCCGCCGTTTACCTCTGAATGCACCTTGTTTGTCCCTGCGGGTACACGACAAGATGGATCAGCCACTGCATAAAGAGATTTTAGAAGAAGCGGCCAAAACCATTGTTTCCGGTGGTGGTCACCCTGTCTTAATGAATGATGACAAGCTGAGTGAAGGCTTGCTATCCAGTGGCCCAATGAAGCTAGCGGATGCCCGTGACTACACCTGTGACGGTTGTTACGAGCCGATTATTGGCGGCAAGAGCGAATGG
The DNA here is from genome assembly GCA_047518265.1 of Oceanospirillum sp. Lineage (GTDB taxonomy): Bacteria > Pseudomonadota > Gammaproteobacteria > Pseudomonadales > Halomonadaceae > Oceanospirillum. The sequence continues at coordinate 7,266 of JAKZRG010000028.1, read as the reverse complement.
GCCTTCAGCTATGTGCCTATTCTACCTGCTGTGGGTATGGCTATGAACCAGGGCGCCACCATTGCCGGTGCTGGTTGGGTAAATCTACGCGGTTTGAAAACCGGTTGGAACTCACCGCCGCCAGAAGAGATTCGTAGTTTTAAACAGTTTATGAAGATCTTCTATACCCAGTATGAATGGTTGATCAGCAGCTTCTATAACACTCTGATGAGAGATTATGGAAAGCTAGGTAGTGTTTGCCCAAGTCCTCTGTTTTCTTCCATGACCGATGGTTGTATGGAAAGCGGGACCGATATGACCAATGGCGGCGCGGAGTACCATATTGTTTCCCCTATGATGTGCGGTATTACCGATACCATCAACTCACTTTATGCCATCGACAAGCTGGTTTTCGATAAGAAAACAGCCATTACAACCCTACCGGAACTTCTACAAGCTCTATGGAACAACTGGGGTGAGGATATGGTGGAACCTTTCCATAATGTCATGGCAGGTGACGGACGGGCAGAAGAGAGTGCCCTACGTTATAAAGAACTGAGAAAAGCCGCTCTGGCCCTGCCTAAGTTCGGTGAAGGTGAATCAGAAGAACTGAAGAAATTCGCCGATAAGGTTGTGGGCAAATGTGTGGAGATTATCCACGACGGCATTAACAACCCGATTCCTTCCGTGAAAAAAGGCTATAAAAAACTACAGAAGAAATATCGTCTGGAAGGTCGAGAGTTTGCCTTTGTGGTAACGCCAGGTGTAGGTACCTTTGAAGATAACCTCGGTTTGGGCTTAGGCATGGGCGCATCGCCAGATGGTCGTCACTCTGCAGATCCTATTGCTGATGATTTCTGTGCGGCACCTAGCCCAGCGGATCAACCGCCTCAGGCAATACCTTTGGATATTTATAAAAGTCTGAAGGACTGGAATGTACCTTCGATTAACTTTGGTTTATCCAATGCAGCACCGATTGATCTGAATATCCGTGAGGATTTCCCGGTTAAAGAGATGACCAAGGTCATCAAACAGTTTGCCGACAGTAAAATCGGTTCAAACCTGTTAACCGTTACCACAGCAGATCCTGAAACCTACGAACAGGCAAAAACCTTCCCGGAGAAATACGATCTGGTACGGGTACGCCAAGGCGGTTGGAGTGAGTTTTATATCGCCATGTTCCCGCAGCATCAGGAGTATATCTCACGCCGTCCTTTCTATAGCCCAGAGGGGCAATAGTAGGAAGGCAGTTAAGTGATACGCTCTATTTATTAAATAGAGCTATTCATCAACTGACAGAGCAGCTTCAACATAAAGACTGAGCCGCAATATCGGCCCAGTCTTTAACAAGCTCTGCCTATTCAGGAAGAAAGAAAATGAAAAAATCAGATCTCAATGCTCTTTTTATTTTCCTCGGCCCTATCTTATTTAACGCCTACGCCTATGCCGCTTAACAGGGGGAAAGGTGATCCATTATCAATATCAGGACAGACGCTAGAAAGGCATCATGCTCACTGGATTACCGGTGGGCATGGGTTTCTGGCAAGCAGTAATACAAATTTCTGCGACGGGCTTCGCCTCTTAACTCGCAATGACTCAGTTCCCCAATCATATTCTCCGACAGCCTTTTCTTTTCTATCACCAGAAATGTAGGCTCTTTGAGTGACGTTAAGACATCTGCTAAAGGTTGCTTAAGCTCCAGCGCTTTACCATCCGAATAAAACTGAGCGGAGAAAGGCCGTTTACGCAGATAATACAGCTCGCTCTTCATGGCTTCAGGTTGTTTGTACCACTGATCTAATAGTGTCTTTTCTGCTTCTTTATTACTGATGCCGCCATTAAGTCCCCAAGAAACCATTAAAATAAGCACGGGAGCGATTAATCCCAAGGCAAGCACCCGTGAATTTAATGGCTGACGGCGATGATACTCCGTAATTAACAGGGCCATAGCCGGTAATCCCGGTAATACATAACTGGCCAGAATATTCCCTGCAAAGGTGAATAAAATCATCGGAGCTAACATCCAGCACCATAAAAAACCGGTGTAGCCATTACTTTCAGCCACATTGGCTTCATCACTGGCTTTTAGTAATTTAGCCACTTGCCAAATCAACACTGGAGCCCAAGGTAAAGCGGCTACAAACCAGTAAAGCCAGATCGTGCCACGGATCTCATTATGAGCGGTGCCGTACAGATCTCCTTGCCAACCACTGATCACAAAGCGTTTAAAGTGCTCGCCGACAATAAAATAATTCAGAAAACCCGGTGTCTGGTATTCTGCTAACAGGTACCAAGGTAAAGACAGAAGCAAAAATAGAGCACTACCGCCAACCCAAGGTAAACGCTTATGCAACTGCATCCAACGGCGATCCACTAAAAGCCAAAGCCCTAGACTAATACCTACTAATACCAGTGTCAGCGGCCCCTTTGCCAGCATCCCCAAGGACAAACCAACAAAAAATAGATAACCCCAAACCTTAGAACCGGTATTCCATGCTAGCCAAAAACTGATCATGCTGAGTGTTATGGCCAGTGTCAGTGCCGTATCTGTCATCACAGCACCGGATATCAGTAGATATACACTGGTTGTTGTGAGAATCATCGCGGCTAACCAGCCCTGAAAATAAGCAGAATCTTTATTCTCTACGGGTGTTTGAACGGAGGTTGATTCAAATAGTTTTTGCTGCTGACAAGCAAATCTGCCCACCAAAACAATTGTCACAATACCGATTAAAAGGTGCGGTAAACGGGCTGCGAATTCATTAACGCCAAACAGCTCAAAACCTGCGGCACTTAGCCAAGCAAACAGTGGGGGTTTGCCCCAAAAAGGCACCTGATAATCAAACATGGGGGTTACCCAATTGCCCGTTTCGAACATGATCCGTGCCATCTCTCCATACCGAGCTTCCGTGGTATCCATTAACGGATAGAGCCCCAGTGATATCAGGCGGATCAGTAATACCATAAAAACGGTTAGAGCTAGAAAGCAGATTATTTCTCGTTGACGAATACTGTTATCTGTTAAGAATTGATGCTTGTTTTTTTCTTTAATTTGGTTCGTTTCGACAACCGATGAATCGGTATTCTCAGCCTCCTGTACCGGCAAACTTTCTAGGACTGACATAGATTAACCTCCTCCGCTAAAGGGGCTATTTTTGAAGGGCTTAGCTCTGAAGGGCATGGCTCTGAAGGGCCTATCTTTGAAGGGCTTAGCTTTGAAGGGCTTAGCTCCGAAGTGTATGTACCTTCTTTCTGCGCTTTTTTCCGCTCCTCCTGCATCACCAGATAAAGTGGCCGCTGTTTTGCCTCAATAAATAAACGCCCCACATATTCACCCAGTAAACCGACAGATAACAGTTGCACTCCACCTAACAATAAAACCACCAATAAAGTAACTGAGGCCCCAATAAAGCCCAGTACAAGACTACTTAAACAGACGACTAATCCCGTTAAAGTGGCTAAACGCAGGGGCCAGGTACTAAAAGAACTGATACCTTCAAAGGCCAGGTTTAATAACTGGCTATAGTTCCATTTGGTTTCACCGGCTTGCCGTGGATCACGATCAAATAAAAGAGTCGTTCGGTTAAAACCAGGCCAAGCAAATAAACCTTTCATAAAACGGGTACGTTCCGGTAGTTTATTGATCTCATCAACCACGCGACGATCCAGTAAGCGAAAGTCCCCAACATTTTGCGGAATAGGCATATCGCATAAGCGATTAATCAATTTATAAAAAGCGGCGGCTGTGGTGCGCTTAAACCAACTCTCACCAAAACGTTTACGACGCTGCATATCCACCACATCAAAACCCTGTTGCCACTGCTGTACCATCTCAGGTATCAGTTCAGGAGGGTCTTGCAGATCTGCATCCAGTAAAATAATGCCTTGGCCTTTAGCCGCTTTAAGACCGGCAGACATCGCGGCTTCTTTGCCAAAATTGCGACTAAAACGCAGAGAGACCACCTGATGCTGTTCACTGCTGAGCTGTTCCACTAAGCTCCAAGTCTTATCTCCACTGCCATCATCCACATACACCAGTTCACAGGATTGACCTAACTGATCCAATGCCTGACAGACTCTTTGATGACAGATTTCCAGCACGGCCTCCTCGTTGAACATAGGAATAATGACAGAGATAAAGGGCTTTTCTTCGGGAGTGCTTTTTTTTGCAGTGCTATCTTTTGTTGAAACACTATCAATCGAGGGATTGGCGCTCTTAGCTGGAAATAACGTTAACGTGCTCATAGTTCAGCCTCATAATCAAATTAAGCTGAGTATAAAAAACAAGGAATCAGAAAAAGGTCGCTGACATTTTTTTCACATATACTGACGTTTGATAAGATTATTTTTTATTTGGAATAAGCATCGGTTATGAAATTACTGCTCGTAGAAGATCATCAGGATATCGCAGGCATCATTTTTGATTTTTTTGAGATCAAGGGTTACACCCTAGATTACGCTAGTAATGGCCAGCAAGGTTATGATTTGGCATTAGAAAACCATTACGATCTAATTATTCTGGATGTCATGCTACCCCGTATGGACGGTTATACCGTGTGCAATAAATTACGGGAACAAGGTATCGATACACCGATACTGATGCTTACCGCCCGAGATACCCGAGAAGATACCCTGAACGGCTTTCAACAAGGGGCTGATGATTATCTGATTAAACCGTTTGATCTGGATATTCTGGACGCCAGAATTTCCGCCCTAACCCGCCGTCGAACAGGGCAAACCGCCAGTAAATATTTAAATTTTGGTCAACTCAAGCTGGATCTAAAGAGCCATAACCTAAGTCGAGGGGATTGCTCTTTTTCCCTTAACCCCACACTGTTTACCATTCTAAAGTTATTGATGATGCGTGCGCCGGATGTCGTCACAAAAGGGGAGATTATTAATGCCCTATGGGGAGAAGATGAACCAGAAGGCAACGTCCTCAGAAGTCATATCTATCAACTGCGCAGTCAAATTGATAAACCCTTTGCCCACCATTATCTAAAGACCGTGCCCAAGGTGGGCTTTCAATTGGTTAAAGAGGACTAAACGTGTCTCAAGGATCAACTCATTCTGATTCAAGCAAGACTGATCAGAGTTATATCGCTCCTGATAGCTCTGATTTAAAACAAGTAGGTTCTATGAGTATCAAAAAAGCCAAAAGCGCCAAACAGCTAACCTTTATCTACTTCTCTATTGTAGCCTTTTCCATTATCACCTTTCACTTTGCCCTATTTGATCTAATTCTAGAGGATATGGAGCAGATCACAGCTCAAAACCGCTTATTGCATGATAAACAGATTGTGGCGCAGCAGTTGCAACAAGAGTTCCGTACCGATTTTAAGGTCTCTCCTTTCAGCCATGTTTACCTAAATTATAATGATATCCCTAATGATGTTGGCTTTCCTAAAGACCTACCTCTGGATAGCACCTATGAAGCGGATTCGGAAAAAAGCATTCTAGATGATATAAATTATGAATATTATGTAATGCGCTCTATCGTACAAGTGAACAATCAGCCACAGATCATCTATCTGGTGCACTTTGATGAGATTTATGAACAAAGCGAAGAGCAGACATTCCAAACCCAAACCAAACAACTCCTACTATCTTTTACTCTGCTGTGTGTCAGCTTATGGGCCGTTTTACAGATATCAAAACGCCTGACCTCTCCTTTATCCCATCTAACAAAAACATTGGCCGAACGTAATGTCCAAGATCTGAGTCCAATACAGCCGCCAGAAGGTGTCGCGACTCAGGAAGTACTGCAACTGGTACAGCAACTGAACCAATACCAAAGTAAAATCCACCAACTGCTCCAACGGGAACGGGCCTTTAACCGCTACGCCAGCCATGAACTCAGAACACCTCTAATGGTTATCAAAGGCGCGGTATCACTATTAGGTCAATCACAAGATCCAGCGTTTATCGATAAACAGCGTGTCCGTCTAAAAGACGCCAGCACCGAGATGAATGACTTTGTCAGCACTCTGTTATCACTCACACGAGAAGAAGATATCAGCGTATTAACTGACCGCGTTTTAGAAGAGAAAGAGATCACAGAAATTCTGGACAGCCACCAACATCTACTCACTAATAAAGAAGTAAGCTGTCAGATTCAGATGCAAGAACAGATCAGCCTTAAAATGCCTGAAACCAGCTTTAAGATCCTGCTGGGTAACCTTGTTAAAAATGCCTTTGCCTGTACCGATCAAGGGCAAATCACCGTCACCGTTAACCAAAATCATATCAGTGTAGTCGATTCCGGTATTGGACTAGGTAGCAAACCCAGAGGAGTAGAAGGCTTTGGTTTAGGACTATTGATCGCCCATGATATCTGCCGCAAATACGGCTGGCATTTAGAACTGATTAACAACGAGCAAAACGGCTGTACCGCACGAATTAATCTGCACCCCGAACCAGAAGACTTACAAAGTTAGATCTGAATATAAGGGAGGGCATCAAATATGCTCTCCCTTTAACCTACTGATAAGAAATTGAACACCTAACGGATTATTAAGTCTGTAATAACAATTCTGAAAAATACTTCCGATATTAAATAACTCTCTATCGAGAGTAGGTTGGATAAGCGGAGCGCCATCCGACACTTGCAGTCGTCGGAAGGCGCCTTCGGCTTTTCCGACCTACAGTGATTGTTGGTAGTTTTAATAACTTATCGGGATTGATATAAACTCGCCTTTTGATCTAAAAACACCCAACGATCTGCCAATAAAAAATTCACCACCATCCCCAATAACACACCAGGCACCATCGCCAAATAAGGCCACACCATTTCATATAGCGGCAAGATATCAGCTGGCGAAAAGTCATGCATCAACCACCAGTAACAGCCCCAACTAGGAATAAAACCAATACAGGACGAGAGCAAAAAATTCAGCCACTGCCTGACATATTGAGGATCATCGCTGGAAAATGTCAGCTTACGGTTAAACCACCAATTGGAACTGGCCGCCAACCAAAAAGCCCCCGCCCTAGCCGGAAGCCAAGGCAGTAAAAAAGACAGCAAAAACATTGCGGTCACATCCACTAAAAAACCTAGTCCACCCACAAGGGCAAACCGGAATAGCTTTGTTGTCATGGTATTGGGCTGCTTAAGTAAAATCAGAGTTAAAGAGTGCTTGGATTAACTTATTGCGATTGAATAGAAGTATGGGGATAGCATAAGAAGTGAGGCGTGGAAAAAATGTTGATTGTGAGTAGCCGAACCTAATCTAATAAAAGAATTATAGTGAACGACGCTCCCCGAACCCCGAACCCCGAACCCCGAAC
>JAKZRG010000027.1:0-82896 GCA_047518265.1 Oceanospirillum sp. | reverse complement strand
GCGTTATGAAGGTTTTTGGCAGACAGGATGAAGATTAAAGGCAGAAAACAATCCGTTAAAGCGGTCAACATCCCTTCTGGACAAAGAAGAACAGTAAGGTTGTGCGCAATCCATTACAAATAGAACCACGCACTGTCCAGTGAATTAATACTCATGATCTAATTGCCACTGATGTGCTCCTTAGTCTGAATCAACCGATAGAGGAAGACTAAAACTAAAAATGGCGCCCTGATTTACTTGGGACTCACACCAGATATCCCCCCCTAACTGCCGAATAAGTGTTTTCACATAAGTCAGCCCCATGCCTTCCCCTGATATATCCGTATTCCCTACACGCTTGAACATATCAAATACCTTGGACAGGTGCTGTTCGGCTATACCACAGCCATTATCTTTAACATGGAAAACGATATCTCTCTTTCTACAACTGCTGCTAATTTCAATTACACCATTACGTTCAGCCGGAATATATTTAACGGCATTATCCATTAGATTGCCTAGAATCTGCTCCATAGCCTCTGGATCGGAATAAACCTTAGGCAGGCTTTTGATGATGACCTCAATATTATTAGTCTCTAGTTGGTGTTTTAAGCTGTTACGGACACTGCTGGCTATTTTCTGCATATCCACTGTTTCTCTCTGTAGTTTACGATAGCCAAGCCGAGAAATTTTTAAAATCCCGTTGATTTGACTATTCATCCGCATCACCGATGTATTAATAAAACTCAAGCTTTCTTCCATATCCATATCTAGGATTTTATAAATAACCTCTTTATCATCAGACTCCATAACAGAGTAATATGGGCCTAAAACCTCTTTCAGTGCTTTGAGGCTGTAATCCAACTCTCCCGAAAAACCTTTGATATTCACCAGCGGAGCCCGTAAATCATGGGACACAATATAAGCAAAGGATTTACTCTCTTCTTTAGTCTCTTCCAAAAGTTTGGCATAACGCTGTAATTTTATTTCTGCCTGTTTACGCAGAGTAATATCCTGCACATTACACACGATACCCAAAACTTGAAGATCCGAGCCCTGTTTTGAAGAATATAAAGGAGAAAAAGTACACTGTAGGTCCAGAAGGCGACCATCCTTGCACCTTACTTGGAGCTCCTGTTGATAATAGTGTTCCAGTAGAAATTTCACTTCTGCCTCAGGTATATCAATATCAAATAATCTCCAGATTGATTGCCCCAAAAGTTCCTCTTCAGAATACCTCAGCAATGCAGGAACCTTCGCGTTGACTCGTTCAATCGTCAATTCTGGAGATAAGACAAATAGCATATCTCCCATCGAATCAAGAATACCCTCCACATAGCTTTTGGAAACCAGCGTACTCTCTAATCTATCGAGCATCTGATTAAAAGTATTCGCCAATTCGCCTAACTCATCCTGAAATTCAACGTGAATACGCTTATCAAGCCCTCCTTGATTGATTCCTTCTGTTTTAATCTTAAAATTAGTAATTGGGCGAATAATCCGCCAGTGGACGCATAAAAACAGGGATAAGGTAATAAGCAGAGAAAACAGAAACAACGCCATGACGATGCCAAATGTACTCTTATAGGCCCTTAGATGTGCTGGGTTTAAGTCAATATCAAGCAAGATAGTACCTGTACGCCCTTGAGCTCCCACAGATAAAATAGGGGTCAATATTCGCATAAAATCTGCTTTCTTTTCTTTGATATTGAGGTGGTAGTGTCGAGTATCTTGGATAAAGCCGTAGGATGAGATCAATTCCGAAGTACTGCCAATCTGTTGCGGTGTACTACTGGCTTGAATAACAAATTCATTATCAACCAACAGAACCTGTAGGATATTTGGCTCAGTTTTAAGACTCATCGTGAGCGTTTGCAGCATGCCAGACTCTAAACCGATAAACCCCGTTGTATAGGAAAAGTTAGTCGCGAGCGTTTCACCATAAAGGCGCACTCTATCAACAGCGCTGCGCTGTTGAAGCACATGAACAACTGTGCCAATAATTAGTAACATGATGATCATCATGGCCATCAGATACAAGCCAAGCACCGATGCCATAGAGAATCCCTTAATCGCTCCACTCTCTTTCATATGGTCTTACTCAATTCCATGTTTTACGAGTACATCATATGTATTAGGCGTTGACGGCCTTTTTTGAGGAGCCTTTAATTTGCCCCCATCCACCGATAAATAAACAGCCAAATCCGAAAAATAGAAAAATTCCTGGCAGAACGCCGTGATGAAGTAACAATAATAATCGCCGATCACTAGCGCGCTGAGCCAGTAACTCAACGGTATTCCCCGTGGTTTTTCCTGACCAAGCAAGAATTGGTCGTAATTTTTCTCCAGTTACTTCATCGACCAAATAGTCGACAGGCCCGTCTTCAACAATTTTTACTACTTCGCCGGTTATGGGCTCGACCCATAATTCATTGACGAACTTATCGGAGCTTCTAATCCGCTGACCTGGAAGGGGAATTAAACCTGGAAACTCATCAGAACCTTTATAGATCTCTGTGAAATCCAGCATTCCTGAAAAACGATAAACATAAACTAACAAATCGCCGATGGATTCTTCTCTATCGTAGGATAGAGTGTAAGCATTGAGGTAGTAATTGAAATGCTGATAGTCCTTCTTCTCTAGGCTTTTCGGAAAAAGATAATACAGGCCAGAAGCCTCTGGATGACCGGGATAATCGATTATTTGTCCTGTTTCCGGATTAACCTTGAACTCCAATTTCACCTGCCAAGTAGCAGCACCTGTATGGATATCATAGATACTATAACTTTCCCGAATAACCGCCTGTTCTGGCTCCCACTCTTTGACGTAGAGGTGTCTTCGATAAATATTGATAGTGGATTTTTCCGGTAACCGCCCTGCCTCATCAGGGTAAGCGATAGTCCCTAGATACTCCGCCTGAAAAGACCAGTCTTTAGGTATTCTTAACGTCCAATAATTTGCAATAAAGAAATGCCAGAGCCCTCCATTAATAGCCAACATAATTCCGATGATTAACCATGGCTTTTTCATAATGAATCCCTTTTTAAGAATGGCCATCAGACATAGCTTTTTTACTAAGTAATATTTATCATAGACACAAAAAGCCCTAACTCTTGTACCGTTTTAGCAAATAGATCATATTCCACAGGTTTAGTGATATAAGCATTACAGCCCAATTCATAGCAGCGCTCTACCTCACTAGGTTCATCCGTGGTCGTTAAGATAATGACGGGGATTGAAGCGCGTTGAGGATCTTCCTTGAGGGTTTTTAATATCTCGTAACCGTCCACTCCGGGCATATTAAGATCCAACAGGATCAATAATGGATTAGGAAGGACTCTATTCTCATAACGACCTCGACTATAAAGATAATCCAGCGCCTTATTACCATCTGATAATTTAATGATATCGCTATTGAATCCTGCACGACGCAAGTTTATTTCAATCAGCCTAGAGTGGCCGGGATCATCTTCAACAAGCAAGATCGTAATAGGTCGAATGCTGTTCATAAAGCCACCTTACAAATCCTTCTCTACAATGACCTAGGTTGCCATTGAAGTATATGGTGCATCTAATTCAGCATAGCTCTGATTTTGAGTGGGGCAATAAGGTTTCTATCAAAGACCCAACAATCCCTGTCAATCGCATTGAAAACGGCTTTTAATCCATTAAAGCGCCAGATTCTGCCTATCTTTAATGCAATCCATCAGCATGTAGGAGTGCAGCCCGGATATAAAGCTAACCTGAAACGTGCCATTCACCAGAGTATTAAATTCTTTCATTGTTTTGCAGTACACCCGCAGCATAAAGTCATACTCCCCTGTAACCGAATAGCATTCATGAATAACGGAGGTCTTCTGAACCAGCTCTATGGTTTTTTGCCGGGCGTTCACTTCACTCTTTCGGTACTGCACCATGATCGCTGCTGAGACATCTATCCCGGCCTTATCTTTATTTAAAATCGCCGTGTAGCGTTCAATAATTCCGGTATCTTCCAGCCTTTTCAAACGACGAAAACATTGGGATGAGGACAAACCAACCCTCTCAGCCAACTCTAGTCGGGGGATCTGACTGTTCTCCTGCAATATATCCAGAATACTGACATCATGTCGATCCAATGGAACTTCCTGCATTATTTCATTCTCATAAATGGTAATTGTGCAATTATTCATGCATTCAAAGATAATATGCAAGCCAATCATGCAGAGATAGTGTCACCGGTTTCGGGGTAAATTTATAGCCAGTTGTTATCGAGTAAAGGAATCAGTCATGAATCTGGCTTTATTAAGTGCATTTATCCCCACTTTCTTTTTTGTCTCTATCACGCCGGGGATGTGTATGACACTTGCTCTTAGTATGGGCATGAGTATTGGTTATCGCCGTACCCTATGGATGATGCTAGGTGAGGTCGTTGGTGTGGGATTAGTGGCTGTCGCTGCGGTTTTGGGTATTGCCTCTGTGATGCTGAACTATCCCTGGTTATTTACCATCCTGAAATCTATCGGCGCAGCGTATCTGTTTTATATCGGCATTCAGATGTGGTTATCTAAAGGTAAGCTGGCACTTAACGATGAGAACCTTGAGGTTCAGGTGGGGGGAAATTGGGATTTAGTCGTGCAAGGTTTTGTCACTGCTATCGCTAACCCTAAAGGTTGGGCATTTATGATCTCTTTACTGCCACCTTTTATTGATAATACTCAGCCTTTAACTCTACAACTTGTAGTTTTAGTTTCTATTATTCTGGTATCTGAATTTATCTCCATGACACTGTATGCCACTGGAGGTAAAGGTTTAAAAAGCCTACTGGGACACTCTAAGAATATCCGCCTGATGAATCGAATCTCTGGCACTTTAATGATGGGCGTGGGTGTCTGGCTATTCGCGAGCTAAAAGACATTTGGAGTGTTCGACCCAGAACTGAGTTGAGCCAGAACCATTGATCAGCATTCGCCGAAAATACACAAACCTCTTGGTAGCTGTTTCCTGTATCGGAGGTTTGCAAAGTCAATCTATCTAGATCTATCCCTTGTTCAATTTCTTCTAATACTAATATTCTTATATGAGTAGTATGAAACTCTCCTTGCTCATTGACGGTGATAATAGAGCAGTGAAACAGCACGATACCTATTCCTATCAGCCAAAACAGTTGATAGTAATGTCTCAACCTATTAGCCAACAATCTTTCATCCTCCTGGAATTAGCGCCTTAACATAAGCCTAATACCCTCTCTCAAAAAGCTGATATCAGATAATGCCGTCGATTCTACAAACAAGCACTGAACCCAAACTGGCAAAAAGCTGAACTGAAACTGAATATCTCGTTTTATCTTGTACTGGAAGAGAGATACCTAAAAAATATTCCGATACTCGATGGCCTACAGTTCTCTAGCCATTGCCCTTGACTCTCAGTCTAAGGCTTCTTAGTCTTATTTCTGTAGCCCTAAAAAGCCACGCGAACCAACAAAATAAAAAAAGCTACTATAAATTAGATAGTGATAAAGGACTTTAGATGAAAACTGAAATTGTGCGTGCCCGTATTGAGCCCGGTATTAAAGCCAAGAGTGAGGAGGTTTTAGCCGAGATAGGTATGAGCCAGTCTGATGCCATTCGTTTATTTCTGACTCAAATTGCGATTCGCGGTGAGTTTCCCATTGAATTAAAATCGCCACAAAAAGTGGCTGAAGAAGCGGATACAGACAAATAGATTCAAGCTATTTACCCATTACACTTTTCAACGTTTCTTCGACAGCATCCATGCATAGACGCACTAGCATGGGTGCTTGTTGTGAGTATGCATGAACCGCATAGACCGGTATTGAGGGCAGATGATAATCCGGTAAAACCGAAACCAATCGATTATCTTTTTGGTACTTCTGAAAAATAAAATCCGGTATAAGCCCTAGCCCTGCCCCCGCTTCAATTAAAGCCAGTGCTCCAGCAATAGAGTCCGTTTCACAACTCGCATTAAAAGAAAGATCTAATGCTTTATCGCCGTCAGTATGAGTCATCTGGTGCCTAATCTTATGGCCTTGCCAGCGATTCATGACGTAAGGCAAGGTATTAGATATCTCAATAACCCTGGATGCTTCTGTTGATACCTCCGTTGAATCTACCGGCAATAAAGAGCCCTTGTTATCCGATAGATAGCGCCGAATATAATGAGGCGAGGCACACAAGACATCTCGGAATTGTCCTATTTTCCGCTGCCGATAATTACTGTCTGCAGACTCTCCTACCCGTATAGCTAAATCAATACCGTGCTGAATTAGATCCAATCGTTGGTCATTAATGGTCAAGGTAGGATGTATATCAGGGTATTGAGCCACTAATTGACCGATAGCAGGAGCCACAATAGGACTGATTAAAGCATGAGGGGCCGTAATGCTGATTTTACCTTTTGGACTCGTTAGGCTCTCTCTTGCCTCATCCCAAGCTTCTGTGGCGAGTTGGGTTATTTGCTGACAACGCTGAAAAAAATCTTCACCTGCGGGCGTTAAAACCTGTCGCCTTGTGGTGCGCTGTAACAGGGTAACTCCCAGCTCTACTTCTAGATTCTTTAAGTGCTGACTGACCACCGACTTAGACAGAGACAACTCCTCCGCTGCGGCGCTGATAGAGCCACGTTCAACCACTAGGGTGAAGATAGCCATGTTATTTAAGTATTTCATTTATTGTTCTGTTTTTTAGAAAAGTAATTTCTTATTCGCCTGTTTTTCAATATTAACGGTGAGCCTATCCTATAAGCAACTCTTACTCTCTCACGAACAATTTTATAAAAAACAGAACCGATAAAGGATATAAAGATGAGCACAGCGACTCCAGAAAATAGCAACCTACAAGCCTGCCAACAAGGCATCGCAAATTGGCAAAAATCCTTTAATCAACAGGATGCCAAAGGTTGTGCTCAGACTTATGCCTCTGACACCGTAATGCAAGCTAAACCCTTTGGCACCTTTACTGGACGAGAAGCGATACAAGCCTTCTGGCAACAGATCATGGATCAAGGTTTTACTGATGTGGATTATCAGAACACCACATGGGAACAGAAAGACGAACAGTCCTGGATTTTACGTTCTGAATGGACAATGAATAAAGCCTATGGTGTCGTACACGAAGAGGTTTGGACAGTACAAGCCGATGGTACCGCATTACTCACATCCGATGAGTTTGAGGTTCTGGGAGAGCGTTAATTTTTTCGATACGGATATTTATCTAAAAACCCATTAGATATTCTCTCAGGCTTCAAATATTAATTTGAAGCTGTGGGTGGAAACCATTTTCCACCCATCTCAAATAACTAAATACTCTACAATATTCGCTATATACCAGCAGCTCCCGCTATCTTCATCGTCTCCAACCACTGCGACTTTTGCTGATCATTCGCCGAGACGAGTGAATCCAGTAAGTTTTTCTGCACAACCTCGATACCACAAAAATTCAGAGTAAATTTTTCTAGCTGCTCTAATACCGGTCTTGCCTGCTCTTCAGCGTAATAATCCGGAGAATCCATTGTTAATACAATTCGAGCCGTTTTTCCGGTTAAATACTGAATAACCTCGTGAGTTTCATTATCATATTTGAAAGCAAAACCGGGCAGAAAAGCTCGATCAATTAATCCCTTAAGCTTTGCCGGTAACCCGCCCCACCATATCGGTGCAACGATTACGATATGCTCTGCCCATAGCAACGCTTCCTGAAACTCTAACAAGCAAGGTTCAAGTGGTTGCTCCTTATCAAAACCGTTCTCTAAATTTGGATTAAATGCCATCTTGTACAGACTAAAACGACGGGTTTGATGTTGCTCTCGGGCTTCTATTTCATAGGTATCGGTGAGTACCGAACAAAAGCTCGATTGCTTAGGGTTTCCATCAAGGATTAGGATATTTTTCATGGATTCTTTTTCCTGAAGAACTGAAAGAAGCCATGAGTCTAATCTCTGCCCCTAGGGGGAGAGTCAAGGACTACCTTTTGAAAGCTTCTGATCAATTAACCCTGCCGTAAAGGACAAAGACGTCGATCTTTAATTATTTAACCGCAGGTAATTGGCAAGGAGTCGAATGACTAGGGCATGTATCTATTGAATGGATACATTCCTCGACTTGGTTTATTTTTTGGGTCAATTTTTCACGCTCCTCTATCATTTGAGCCTTAACCTGAATCAAAAATTGCCCAATTCGCTGCCAATCCACTTGCCCATCTTGATACTGAATCACATCTTGTAATTGAGACAGAGTTACTCCTAACACCTTAACCTCAACAATTAATTTAAGTGTTTCAATATCTACATCATTGTAAACGCGGTACCGACCTTGACGGGAAGGTGAGATTAATCCTCGTTCTTCATACAGCCGAATCGCCTTAATGGAAAGCCCGGTCTTTTTTGCTACTTCGCCGATAAACATTTTAGGTTTCCCCCATGATCTACATTAACCGTCTGCATTAGGGTGCCGCCCAGTCTTTCATCAAAGGCAATAAGACAGCTAAAGTCAGTATCGATAAAACAGTGGTAGAAAAGATCGCACTGGAGGAGAGATCCACTCGTTTCTCATATTGCTGGGCCAAAACATAGACCATAGCACCTGTCGGTAGCGCTGAGAGTAAAACGGTAGATGCCGCCCAGAAAGGTTCCAAATCCATTATGATAACGATGATAAAAGCCATTAAAGGGTGTACCAGTAGCTTTACCCCGGTAATCCAACTGAGTTGGAATAAATTACCCTGAATTTTTAAGCCATAAAGCGCCAGCCCTAAAGAAAATAAGGCAACAGGAGCAGCAGAAGGCGCCACCATAGAGAGCAGATTGTCTAAAGGCTTTGGCACGGGAAGTTGCAGATATGAGACTAACATTCCCAGGATAGGCGCCAGCATCACTGGGTTTTTCAGGAATATTTTGATAAATAATTCAGGCAGTGAGGCCTTCTTCTGGCCTGTTCCAATATGCTTTCCATCGGCATCAGTAGCTTCTCCTTCCATATTAGCAAAAAGCGCCATACAGAAGATAAACACCATATTGGTCGTTAATGTTGCCATTACGACGGGTAAGGTACCTTTCTCTCCAAAAATAAAGAAGAATAAAGGCACTCCCATATAGATGGTATTAGCCCACACATTATTTAGGGCCACAACCATGGAGTCCAAAGGGCCTTTAATGCCTAAAGCCCGATAGGGAATAAAGCCAATAATAACAGTGAGTACACTGGCTAAAAAATAAGCCAGCAGAAAAGGCCCGTTAATCACCTCTGACAAGCTGAACTTTGACGTCGCCAGAAACATCATTGCCGGGACAGCAAAATAGAAAACGTACTGATTCAGTGCGGAAGAGGCTTTTTCTTCTAATAATCCTGCACGCCTTGCCCACCAACCCGCAGCAATAATAACAAAGACAGGTATTACCGTTTCGATAACAAGTTGCATCTATTTCTCTAACTTAAATCAACGGGATTGAAAGGCTAAATCACAGCTCAAAACTGCAAAGATAGCCCAAGTGTGAGGATTATTTAAAAAAGAACAGTCTATTTAGAACTCATCGACTCAGAGCTAATCAATTGGCTCGCGACACTCATAAATCACGGTCCAAGGACTATAGATAGATAAGGGCACCCAAGGAGAAAACGACGCAATACCATTAAAGAAAGAGAGCTCAACGGTAGCCGTATCCCACTGCTGCTGACCACAATTGTATTTCAGGTTCATGGGAGGGCTGTATTCAACGACTCCGTTTAGACCCAGATGATGCCACTTTTCACGCTCTACCGTTTCTTCCATCTCAGGGCCGTTAACAAAATTCATGGTGCTACAAGCCCCAAGTTGCACGGATAGAAAAAGAAGTATCAATCGAGACCACTTACCCATTTTTCTCTCCTTCACACCAAACCCGTGCCGTTCTCTCTTGGCGAATACCTAGAGTAATCGTGGTAAAAAATACATTAGACAGTGTCGATACAGACTGCATCTGTTCAACCTTACGCCCCTGACAAACTTCGCGAACATTAACAGAGTGCTCACCCTGAAGCCCCCACCACCAGTAAACATAGGTTTTTTGAAAATCCGGGTCTACTTTGGTTTTCTCTGCAGCATCCGTGCGGATGGTAACCGCTGAACAAGCCGTAAGAAAAATAGCGAAAACCAGGACTAATATCCTTTTCATGTATTCTCCGATTGAGTTGGAAAAATTAGCGTAAAACAAGCACCGCCCAGAGAAGACCGGCCAGCCGTTATATAGCCGTCATAACTGTTCACAATATCAAATACCACAGAAAGACCTATGCCTTGACCAAAATCCTGGCTGTCTAAACGTTCACCCCGTTTAAAGATATGGGTGGCCTGATCATGAGAAAAGCCGGGACCATCATCTTCAATGGTCAAAACCAGCTCCTTCTCTTCCTGACGAGCACTGACTTCAATGGTCTTTTTTGCGTAACGAAAAGCGTTATCCAACAAATTACCAAACACTTCCATCAGATCATTTTCATCGCCATAAAACTGGAGCTGATGATCAATATCAATCTCAACCGACACATCACTGTCTCGATGAGCATGATTAAGCACCTCGATCAGATCATCCAGTACTTCGGCTACTCCGGTACCTTGATAGAGCAAACTATGTCCGGATATCACAGCCCGACGTAGCTGATATTCAATACTTTGATCGATACGTGCCATGGCTTTTTGCAGTACGTCATCATTTCTGGATGAATACTCATTAGCCGCGGATTGTAGTTCACCTTTAACAATTGCCAAAGGTGTTTTCAAACTGTGGGCAAGGTCTGCCATACCGGCACGGTACTTTTCCCGTTGTTCATGTTCTTTAAGGATCAGAGCATTAAGATTGATGGTCACCCCACGTAATTCTGTCGGGTAGTTTTTTATCAATTTTCTTTGCTCGCCTTTTTCAAGGCCTGCTATCTCTTTTTCCAGATCATTGATCGGCTTAAATGATGATCGCAATACCAAATGCTGCCCTAGCAACAAACTTAGAGTCACCAAGACAAAACCAATACCCAACCACCAACGAAAACGTATCAACTCTTGGTTAATTACCGCTTCATCTTCAGCCACAATAAACTGGTAATACTCTAATCCGTTAGGGGTATCCCAAGCAATTTTATAACTCATCATCAGATAAGTTTTACCGTCAATGGTTTGCTTATGCCAAAGCCAGGTGCCCGTTTCTTGTTGTAATACATTGATAGCAGGCAGCTGTTCTAGGGATAAAGATTGCCATAATGGCTGATACTGATAGTCCAATACCAGAGCCCATAGGCCGGAGTTAAGGGTATTAAAGCGAGGATTACGTAAAATATCCGGCAACGACAAGGAGTGTCGCTCTTTTTCCGTGACTGACAGTAAATTAAAAATATGCAGACGCAGACGCTGATCAGCGGACTGTTCCAGCTCTGAGCGATAACTGTAGTCCGCCACAAATAAGCTGGCACACATAACCACTATCAAGGCGATAGCACTGTGTAAAAAAAAGCGTCTGCGCAGTGAGATTTGAGCCATTATTAACTTTTTATCGAAAACCGATAACCACGGCCACGTAATGTTTCAATGGGCTTAACGGTATTATCTGGGTCAAGTTTGCGCCGTAAACGGCCAATAAGTACCTCTACAACGTTCATATCCCGATCACTCTCTTCATCATAGAGATAATCCATTAACGCTGTTTTAGAGATAATACGCTTAGGGTTTCTTAGAAAGTAGTCCAGTATTTTGTATTCAAAGGCCGTAAGATCCACTTCTTCTTCATTGACCCAAAGCTCCTGAGTTTGAGTATCCAGCTTAATCGGCCCATGTTGGATCATATGAGTGGCATAGCCGGATGCTCGGCGAAGCATCGCCTCCATTCTGGCCAGTAACTCTTCGATCTCAAAGGGCTTCACCAGATAATCATCAGCACCTGCTTTTAAGCCATGGACTTTATCCCGCCAACTGCTGCGGGCTGTCAGAATCAGGATTGGCATAGTATTATTTTCTGCCCGTAGGCTTTTAATAACATCGATACCAGAGATCTTAGGTAAACCGATATCGATAATCGCCATATCGTATTCAAACTCACGGGCGCGATATAGACCATCATCGCCATCTGAACTGGTATCGACCTCATAGTTTTCTGCAATTAAGGTATCAGTCAATTGACGTTGTAATTCAATATCATCTTCAATGATTAAAATTTTCATCTTACTTTGTCTCGCCGCTATTTATTTCGCCGCTGCCTATCTCGTCATTGGCGTTTGAACCATTAACCGCAATGGTTTTGACGACACCTTTTTCAGAAATAATTCGGATCTGATAAGTCACAGCACCATCTTCTGTTCGTTTATCAGCATTCAGCACCGTTCCGGGATAACGGGTCGTAGCCTGTTTAATCGCCCCACGTAAATCCAGTGCTCTTGATGTTTTTTCGATGATAGGAGGATCTTTTGGTGTTCGAATAAGCGGAGAATCTTGAACTTTTTTCTCAATCCAACGGGTAAACGGCCAAACAATACGCTCTACTTTATTTGTCGTATCGCTATTTTCCTGTTCATCCTTGATAGCCGACGATGCTTCATCTGCCAAAGCATAATAGGGCAGCATCAGCATATTGATCAGTAATAATGATTTAAGCAAAAATTTCATCAATGCAATAATGACCGTAAGTAAGCTCTATTGAATCGTTACACTATTTAATCTAGCGACCATTTAATAGCACAAGTATAACCTGTGTAGTTGAACTGAACCTGACATTAAGCTCTCCAAAAATTTCGATAATGAACTATTTATAGTCAGAGAACCGGACCTCTCTTTTTATAAAGAAGCTTATATTTTTACCTTTATAAACCTACCAAGACAAAAAATTCATCTTTCAGTTTCAGTTCAGTTTCGCGCCAGCTTGAGTTCAGTGGCTGCCCGTAGAATCAATTCCGTCATCAGATATCAGCCCCGCTTCAACAGCGGTCTAACGAAATAAGAGAATTGATTATGAAAACTAACAACACAATCACTCAAGCATCTACTAACAACACTATGGATAATAACGTGCAAAAATCTTCTACCTTGAAGCTTACCGGAAATACTGCCCGTATCTCAGCAGGATTTTTGCTAACCGCACTAGCTTCTTTCAATGCAATGGCCGCTGAAGGCGATGCTTTTGCTCCAGGTGATAGCGACAGTAAGTGGGTTGTCGGTGGTCATGTTGGTTCTTATAACAATCCTTTAGCTGGCGAAGATACAGAATACTTCATTGCGCCTAATATCGAATACCGCGGCGAGAAATTCTTCGTAAAAGACGGTGAAGTCGCCTATAGCCTGTACAGCAACTCAGGTTTTAGTGCCGGTGCGGTGCTAACCGCTAATGGTTCATTATTGTCCGATAAAAGTGACTATAAAAACAACGAAAAACTAGCCGGTTTGGAAGAGCGTGACGGTACTCTGGATGTCGGTGTTTATTTCATGCATACAACAGAGATGGGCCGCTTAAAAGTCACCTTGTTAGATGAAATTACAGGCGAACACGGTGGCCAATCCGCAGATGCTCACTATACCTTCGATTACAAGGTTAGCGGTTGGAATGTTAACCCGTACCTAGGTGCCAACTGGAATAGCTCTGATACTGTTGACCACTTTTATGGTGTTAGTGACTCAGAAGCCAATGCAAACCGTGCTGCATATAAAGGGGATAGCGCCGTAAATCTATACACAGGTGTACGTGGACGTTATGAAATCACTAAAAACTGGGATGTGAATGTTGGGGCCGCTTATGTCCACCTAGGTGAAGGCATTCGTGACAGTAGCATTGTTGAAGATGACTATATTGTCGTGAGTCATGTCGGTGTGAACTATAATTTTTAAGCGCTTAAACAGAAGCCTTTTCATCCAGTCAACCGCTTTAGACTCTTATCCCTGTATAAGAGTCTCCTGTATAAGAGCCTAAAGCATCAGATATGCCAGAGAAGATCATGACTTTTACAAAAAAATCCATCCGTCACATAAGCGTTAGCTTTGTATTAGCCGCCCTGATAACCGGTTGCGGATCAACGGCTTCATCCTATGAACCCATTGTTGATGGCCCTACAGATCAACGTTACCACGATGATCTTGCTGCCTGCTCTTCTCTGGCAGAACAGAAAAGCTATATCAATGACGATGTAAAATCTGAAGGGTTGATGGGGGCTGGAGTAGGTGCCCTTATCGGTGCATTAGAAGATGGTGTTGGCGGTGCTGTCGCTGGGGCAGCGGTCGGTGGAGCAGCAGGAGCAGGCGGAAAAGCCTGGGATACACGAGAGGAAAAGAAACAGATTGTTATTCAATGTATGCGTGGTCGGGGACATAACGTTGTTGGATAAGTATCTCAGTTTAGTAGAGTTAAGAGAGTCAATTAAGGTCATCCATTCAGTCCTCTGACATGAAGACAGATCAGCAGTAAGTCACAAGCTACTCAATCGCAATTGTATTTCCATGAGCTGCGTAGGCTCAACTTTTAGGGCAAAGAACGAAAGTTCCTGCCCTTTTTTTCCGTTTTTTACGTAAGCGACTTAATTGCTATCTTGTCGAGATTGGTTTTATCAAAAATGATCATTGTGCTTTATCTTCCTCAGGGAAAAAAGTACTGGAGACAAGCCCAGATAAACGCAACATCGTTTTTAGACTGGGAGTGGGATGTATCTGCAATAAACCCAAGAATTGAGCATAGCTAATCATGGCAATATCCTGAGCCAATTCCCTATCGACACCTAACTCTAGATAGCATTGTTTCAGATAGTCCTGCCTCTGGTGATCAACTCGGGCCAGATAATCCGAAATACCCGGTTCTTTCAACGCCCAAGCCCGGATATGCATCTCTGCCTCAATATTATTATCCGCTATCACCTGGTCTAATTTTTCAAGTCGCTGTAACGGACCATCTTCTGTATTAGCCTGTTCAATAAAAGCCATGGTCAACGTCTGGAACCAATGTTCCATAAGCTGTTCGATAAAGTCCTGACGGTTTTTAAAATGATGATAAAACGAACCTTTTGTGACCCCTCTGGCTTCGCATAGAGGCATAATTTTTAAGCTATCCGGCCCTTTTTGAACCAACTGTTTTAAAGCAAATTCTAACCAATGGCGTTTAGTATTTTCTTTCAGGTTCATGACGTGTCCTGAGTGGAGTAGATATTTAATCGCCATGACATATGCAAAAAGTGTTCACGAATGTTCTCTATAGGCGCTGTTTCTTTGCTGCATTATGAAGCACAGAGCGGGCTATCAGCCAGTGAAAAGGGCGGATAATTTGTAGATATAGCCAACCAATCTTACTTGTCGGGTTCACCAAACATGAAACCACAGCCTGAGAATCTTCCTTGCGAACAGAAAGATAAAACTGCATATGTTTATCTTCCGCAAAGCTAATAATTTCTTGCTCGTTTTTTTGTATTATCGTCAAAAATCCTGCGCGATCACCTTCATCCAATGCTTCTGGTACCTGTGTCGACATCATGCCTTCACCGGTATTAAAACCAAGCGAACGGACAATTTTATCACGCAGTCCCATCATGCTATTCACCCAACCAGGCATATAACCAAAAATAGCCAACTGAATCTGATCCGGTTGTAAATGCTTTTTCTGTAAAGGGACAGCGAGGGCATCTCTAAAGTGTCGATTGTTTTTCTGCTTGGAAAGATAGTCATTTTGAGGGATAGAAACTGCTTTAACCTGCCACATAACCGTACCACCTTTAACAATCCGTGAGATTTTAATTTTCAGTCGATTGATACTTTTAATCAAAAAAACAATCAATTGGTTAGCCAAATCAAGCATACCATACGGTATGGTATGTTTTAGTTTGATCCTGTAGACTGAAAAAGTAAAGTAATTACTCTGACTCAATCAAAGCTGATACGATAAATGGAGTTAACATGGAATTATCAAATAATTGGCCCCTGATAAAACAAATTGTTAAGGACGCTTTTAATACCTCGTCTCATTATGCAATCGCCACCGTAAACAAACAGGGCGAGCCCCATATCACTCCTATAGGCTCGTTAATATTAGGGGAAACAGGGCAAGGGTTTTACTTTGAGAAATTCACTCAACAACTGCCCATCAACTACCAACACAGCAGAAAAGTCTGTGTGATGGCCGTTAACAGTGGCTTAGGGTTTTGGCTAAAATCCTTACTCAAAGGTAAGTTCCAAAGGCCCCCCGCTCTACGTCTATACGGAGAGGTTGGAGAATTAAGACAAGCTTCAGAAAAAGAGCTGGCACTTTGGCAGAAACGCGTAAAGAGTGCTCGATTTACCAAAGGGCACAAACTGATGTGGCGTGATATGAGCATGGTAAGGGATATCACATTTACTCGTGTTGAGATGGTAAAAATCGGTAAGATGACACAAGGCAAAAGCTAATACGATAAATCTATTTTAAAAGATGGATCTCGCCAAAGTATTTATTATAAATTTTCTGGTAAATGCCTTTGGCTTTTATCTTTGCTAAACCTTGATTAAAGCGCATGATAATCTCTTTGTTGCCCTCTGAAACCACGCAGTTCAAACGATCACTATAGCTGTATTGAATAAAATCAGGATCAAAGTGAAGCTCATCAAAAATATGCGTCTGATCCGGATAATAGCCTAAAATAGCGGAGATACGACCCAGCTTCAGCATCTCAAGTTGATTACTAAACATACCGGCATTGATATTCACTTGGCTAAAGTCATCTTTTAAAATACCTGTATCAATACCTCGTTCCACACCAATATTTTTACCTTCCAGCTGCTCAATAGAGCTGATTAGTGGGCTGGTTTTAAGCGTTGAGATAACAAAATTTGTTTCAAGAAATTGCTCAGAGCTCAATACATTCAGTTTGGCTAAATCATAAAATATTTTTTTATCGCCTCCGAGAAAGCAATCCACTTTATGTTTTTGAAAATGATTAATAGCACGAGCAAGAGGTACAATACTTAGGGATACATTAAGAGAGGTCTCTTGATTCACAGCCTTAAATATTTCATGGGCGTAACCAGAACCATCAGGTAACACCCACCCTTTAAGGTTCTGAGTCACTACCGTTGTTGCCTTCGCTGGTAAACAGAACAAGACTAGGCTCATTACCAATATTTGTAGCGCTCTACTCATATTTATACCCAGACCTTTACGAGCCGATAAACTAGGCACTAATATTTTCTCTAATTGACATACCCGTAAAAGATACATTAAGAAAATCCCTATAACCGCTATATTCTGCCTGCTTTTTTAACACCTAGCATCTTGAAATAATAGCTTCTTTGGAAATACTGAAGATGAAAGAGCAAAACCTTTCAAGTCGAAAAAATGATTGCACATATACCTTAATTAACAATGATCTATATACAATTAAAGTGATTGAGAAACAATGATTACCGACCCACTTTTTTATCTTGTAGCAATCCCAGCCGTTTTAATTGTTGGTATATCCAAAGGCGGTATGGGTGGGGGGTTAGGTATTTTGGCCGTGCCTATTATGTCTCTCGTTATCCCTCCCTTTCAGGCTGCTGCCATTATGCTGCCTATTCTCTGTGTCATGGACCTAGTGGGCATGTGGGGTTTTCGGGGGACTTACGATAAAACCAATCTTAAAATTATCCTTCCCGCTGCCATTGTCGGCATTGTCATAGGCGCACTGTCCTTTCATAGTTTATCGGAGGATCAGATTAAACTGATTATTGGTTTTGTGGCGACTAGCTTTACGTTGAATTTTGCCTATCGGAAATGGCGCAAGACACCGGAAAAGGTTACCCATGCCAATGTCACGCAAGGCAGCTTTTGGGGCATGATGGCAGGTTTCACCAGTTTTAGCGTTCATGCTGGCGGGCCACCCATAAATATTTACCTACTCCCCCAAAAAATGGACAAAACACTCTTTGTGGGGACGACCATTATTTTTTATGCGGTTGTGAATTATACCAAACTGATCCCTTACGCTTACTTGGGGTTATTGGAAGCCGGTAATTTAATGACCTCCTTAATGCTACTGGTCTTTGCCCCAATAGGCGTTTATTCCGGTATGTATCTGCACAAACACATCAGTGATTTCTGGTTTTACCTCATCTGTTACAGTCTGTTATTTGTTACTGGCGTCAAACTTATCTATGAGGGCCTTTAAAAGGGCTTTCGATTCCTCCTTCCAAAAATCTCCATGGGCAAAGCAGAGTGTGGGGCATTATCTGCCCCAATTGTTATAATAACCGTAATTTAAAACGAGATAACATCTGTTTCAGTTGCTCTGATTGCTGAGCTAATTGTTCGGCGGCTACAGCACTTTCCTGTGCCGTTTCACTGTTTTGCTGAGTCACGGAATCAATCTCAACGATCCCTTTATTGATCACCTCTGCACCAGAGGCCTGCTCGCTGCTGGCATTAGCAATTTCTGCTACCAACTCAGATGCTTTACGAATACCTTCAAATATCTCATTTAGGCTTTCAGCCGTCTCAGTGGCAATATCACCGCCGCGCTTGGTTCTATCTACCGAGCCCTCTATCAGCTTAGTAGTCTCCTCCGCCGCCGCGGTACTCCTAGCCGCTAAGCTACGTACCTCATCCGCCACTACCGCAAACCCCCGTCCCTGCTCTCCCGCTCGGGCTGCTTCAATAGCAGCATTTAAGGCCAGTAAATTAGTTTGCTCTGCAATTTCATCAATGGTGCTGATAAAACCAGAAATACTTTGACTGGCCTCAGCAATATCACTCATGGCCGTCACCAGTGTCGACATTTGATCACGGCCCATTTCTGCCGTCTTTTGTGCCGTTAGAACCAGCTCCCGTGCCAAACGAGCATTTTCAGCATTAGTGGTAATTTGTGCCGTTAACTGATTCAAGGATGATGAGATATTTTCCAGACTAACGGCTTGCTGAGTTGCCCCTTCTGATAAGGTTGTACTACTTACGGAAACACTACCACTGCCCTGAGATATTTCCAGGCTTGCTTGCTGTAACTGGTCCATGACTTCGTTAAGGTTAGCGGTCATCTTCTGTAGGGCTATGCCTAATACATCCTTATCGGATGCCAGTTTGATATTCTGATCAAGCTCTCCAGCAGCGATCTTCTGAGCCAATGAGGCCTTTTCCTGTAGGGTGGACATCATCTGTTTCATTTCAGCAAAAATCCCCTCATCCCGACCATCACTTTTCAATGACATACTCAGATTACCAGAAGCCACTGTTTTAGCTATCTGAGCAATATAAGAGGGCTCGCCTCCCAGTGCCTGCATAACATGTCGAGTAAGCTTTAATGAAACCCAAACACCGACAATAACGGCAATGAGAGTGCCAAATATCGAGATATTAATGACAAAAGACTCTGTACTTTTAAGAGCCGTCATCCGGCTGGTCATTAATGCACTCTCTCGTTCTTTAAAGGTTTGGATCTGAGCCCTAAACTTATCAAAGTACACTTTCCCTTTCGCCTGCCCCACTAGGTCTGCCATATCATCCATAGTCTTAGCATCACCAATCTCTCGACGCAGAGCAATTTGCTGCTCCACCACGTTGCTAATCCAATCATCGATGGTTTGTTTGCTTTCACTCAGTAAACGTACTTGGGACGGGTTGTCAGAAACAGTTTTGGATAAGCTTCCAATTAAACGATAAAACCTCTCTTTACCAGAAGTATAGGGAGCTAAAAACTGTTCCTGTCCGGCCAGCAGAAATCCACGCATTCCAGTTTCCATATCGACGGCAGCAGCAACGATAGACTGCCCTTGAGCAATCACTTTATAAGTATGCTCAACCCAAGCATTCAGCTGTTTTATTTCATCAATATCGCTACTGGCTTTGGCTCTGTTTTGACGTTGAACCAAGAGTAACCGCTCCCGCTCGATAAAAGTGTTTAACTGATCTCGAAATTGATCAAAGTACTGTTTCCCCCTAGCCTGCTTAATGACATCCGCCATATCGTTCATAGACTTTGCGTCGCCAATTTGGGCTCTTAGGGCAATCACAGGTTCTGTCACCTTATCCTGCCACTGATTCATTATCAGATGTATATCATTGAGCAGTGTTACTTGAGTAGAGTTATCTGAGACTGTTTTTGTCAAAGATTGAATCAGCTGATCAAATCTTTCATTCCCAGCATTATAGGGAGATAAAAACTCTTCTTTACCGGCAAGAAGATAACCTCTCATACCGGTTTCCATATCAACAGCTGCCGCTTCAATCTGAGAAGCTTCGGCTAGAACATTGTGAGTATGATTAACCCAAGAAAAGTTGCTGACTAAGGATTTAACACTGAAGAAAACAACCAAGGTGATGATAAGCATTAATGATAAAATCGAGCCGTAGCTTAATAGCAGCTTTGCTTTAAAACTGAGGGAATCGAACATGCTTCCTCCGGAGTAAGATGCAAGATCAAACATGGATTTTTGAAAACACAACGACGAATAATCACTAAATTTTGCAGATACCAGCTTTTAGCTTTAATTCCCTAGCTTTCAGATATATGCACTGCTTGAGCCGATAATAATCTGCTCTTTTATAAATTAATCCTTCCTAAATCATCTACAGTTAATGATCATTCGGTCACATTAAGTGTAGACGGGCAACGACATCTATTAACGGCTTTTTCGGGATAAATCTCTGGAAAGTATCAGGATTAAACCCAGTAACTGGAGAAAAAGCGCCAAGCTTCGTAGATTCGAGACCTCTTGGTGAATCGCTCCCAAAGGTTCTTTTTTATCCATCATTTCTAGCCAAACAGTATCAATTTGATCTCTTAATGGTGTTTGATAATGGTTAAAAAGCTTCATTACAGCATGAAGATCGAGCATCAATGGCTGATCCGATAATCGATATTGCTCTAATAAAGCCAACAAATAGTCCCGCAATGCTTCAGGTAATGCCTCTATATCGCTGGAAGTCCCATAGAGCTGTAAAAATAACTCCCGCTTACGTTCACTTTGCTGAACCTGTTGCCAAAGCTCGTTAATTCTCTGATTCATCCGTTCACTTTCAGATTCGATCGCTGCAATCTGCTGATTTTTTTCATCAATCATGCCGTTCGTTAACACTGCTGAAAAGATATTCAACAAAATACCCAAAAAAACTAAATGCCACGGAACAACGTGATACCGGAAAGACACCATAAGAATCTCCCACAATGTTATTGTGATACAGACATTCGCTCTAACAAGCTAATAATGGGTGGATCTGTAGAGTACAGACTAGAATCTGGATAATTACCATTAAGTCGATACCGAACAAACAGCGGAGCCTAACGGCCCTGTAGATACTTTCCAAACAAACAAGCATCTAATTATTTTATGCTTAGATAAAATCTATCTATTTTACTGATCAATGTTTTCTTCCCATAGTAGAGCCAACCTAAACGGATCCACGGCTCAGGATATACCTATGTCTGTCGCAAGTTATGTTAGCTCCTATTACTCCAGCACCCTCAACCTTGATGCGGATTATCCTGTTTTAACCGGTGAACATGAATGCGATATTTGCATCGTTGGTGCAGGCTTTACTGGCTTATCTTCGGCCATTCATCTGGCCAAAAGAGGCTATAAGGTCATTCTGCTAGAAGGTGATAAAGTGGGCTGGGGAGCATCCGGTCGTAACGGTGGTCAGGCCATTATTGGTTATAACAACGGCATAGGGATGCTGGAACAACGCTTTGGTCTGGACGATACCCGACAATATCTGAACTTTGCACTGGAAGGCTGCCAGATCATTAAGGACTTAGTGGACGAGTTCTCAATTGATTGTGATCTAAAACAGGGACACGCAGGATTAGCCACATCCACTCGACAGTTAGACGCTATGAAACATGAGCAGGCCGTTTGGGCTCGCTGCGGTCATGACGATATCACCGTAGAATCAGGACTAGATGCCGTACACACAATGGTCGGCAGTGATAATTATCTGGGCACCTATTACGATCCAAATGGCGCACACCTTCATCCCCTAAACCTAGCCCGAGGAGAAGCTAAGGCTTTGTCGGGCCTCGGTGGCCAAATCTTTGAAAACTCCCGAGTGGTTAATATCGATAAAACCATGAGCCCCAAAGTGTATACAGAGAATGGCGTAGTCAGTGCCAAACAGGTCATTCTCTCGGGCAATGCTTATATGGGCAATCTAGTGCCTGAAATGGAAGCCAAGCTTGTCCCTGTCAGCAGCTTTATTGTCACTACAGAGCAACTGTCTGAAACCCTCGTAAAGGATATTATTCGTAAGGATTACGGCTTCTGTGATTGGAACTATGTGCTGGATTACTACCGATTAACCGCTGACAACCGTTTATTATTTGGCGGCGAAAGCTTTTACGGCGGCAAAGAACCTAGCGATATCAAACAACGTTTACAGAGTAATATGTTGAAGGTTTTCCCTCAGCTTAAAAATGTCAAAATAGAACACTCTTGGGGCGGTAACTTTGCCATTACCTACAGCCGGATGCCAGATGTGGGACGACTTAAAAACTCCAATATCTTTTATGCCCACGGCTACTCAGGTACTGGCGTTACCACCACTCATATTATGGGCCGATTATTGGCAGAAGCCGTGGCTGGAACTGCTGAACGATTTGATGTCTTTGAGCAAGTACCTCAGGTACCTATGCCCGGTGGCAAGCTACTAAAAGTGCCTGCGGTAATTATGGGTTCTTGGTATTACCTGATGCGGGATAAATTGGGTGCATCACGAAAATAGTCTGAGACTTATACCAATCCCGATAACTCCTTATAGATGAAAAATAAGGAAAAGACTGATCAATCTAAGTGTATTCGCAGGTCGTTATCATTAACAATTTATCGGGAATGGTATTAAAAACTCTTTTCAGAGCCTCTAGTCAAAAGATAACAACAATAAAGCAAGAATAGGTACTGCATTATGCTAAACGAGATTAACGCCTTTCGAGAACGCTACCCCAACGTCCAAGAAGTGGACGTCATCAGTCTGGATATACCGGGAAAAACTTTTGGTAAACGTTACGCCATTCAGGATCTGGAAAAACTGGCTAAAGGTCAGTGCAAAATGCCAGCGGCCATGCATCTAATGTGTAGTCAAGGCTATCCTGTGCCCGCTAAAGGTTATGGCTTTGACGATGGCGACCCTGATGCCACCATTACTCTGATTCCAGATAGCTTAAAATATGTAGGCTGGGAATCTCAGCCAAGAGCGCAAGTTATGGCACGCTTTATCGATGACGCAGGTAAAGACCTTTTCTGGGAACCCCGTAATGTCTTAAACAAGGTACTCACCGGACTGCAACAAGAACAGTTTTTCCCCATGGTCGCTTTTGAACTGGAGTTTTATCTAACCGATCTCAAGCGCGATAACGATAATAGGGTTCAGCCACCTATCGGCAAACTCACCGGGCAGAGAGACGGCTTAGCCGTACTTTCTATTGACCGCTTATCAGATTATGGCGATTGTTTATCGGAGATTATGACCTCCTGTCAGGAACAAGGGGTTGCCACAGGCCCTGTTTCAGCAGAGTTAGGGCCGGGACAGTTTGAGATTAATTTAGCCCATCATAAGGATGTCTTAGCGGCAGCAGATCAATGCGTATTGTTCCAGCGCATTATCCGTGGTGTTGCCCTAAAACATGGTTATAGAGCCAGCTTTATGGCCAAACCCTATCCCAATGAATCCGGTAGCGGATTCCATTTCCATGCCAGCCTATTCGATCGCGAAGGCAACAATATTCTGTGTCAGCATCAAGATAAAAAGCTACGTCATGTAGTCACCGGATTGCTAGAACTCCTACCGGCATCCATGAGTTTTTTTGCGCCGAACATCAACGCCTTTCGCAGACTAAAGCCGGGCAACAATACCCCACTAACTCCTAACTGGGGCTACGAAAACCGCTCGGTTGCTGTGCGTATTCCCCTATCCGATGATAAAAACCGCCGTATTGAACACCGAGTCGCCGGAGCCGACGCCAACCCTTATCTCGCCATGGCCGTGGTTCTGGCTGGAATGCATTACGGATTAAACCAGAAGAAAGAACCCGAACCCCCAACTCAGGAAATCTGTCTAACCGCAGAAGGTCTACCCACAGATCTACGCCAGGCATTAGCGACCACGCTCAATAATTCACCTTTAAAGGAATATCTGGGTAACGAGTTTGTGGAGGTTTTCTGTGCTCAGCGTCTAGGGGAGTTAGAAGAGTACGAGAACTATATCTCCTCACGTGAATACGATTGGTATTTGTAAAGCGAAGACTCACGCACCAGGATTTACCGTAAGAAAACGTCCCAACTCAGAGTGCCTGATAAAACTTTGCAGGCGCTCTCTGATTGCCTCTACTTTAGGGCTGCCCTTTATACGAGGAGGATAGGCCAAATAATAAGGAATGGTTAACGCCGGTAGCTGTTCCGCCAACAGAATATCCAGCGTGCCCTCTTCCAACTGCTGCGCAATAGTATAGGAGGCAATATAAGCAACACCAGCACCGGCAATCATCGCCTGAGTTAATGCCTGAACATTGTTAATACGGAGCCGATGAGTCAGCTTGTGCCAATTTAACTGATCCACCTTGGTCGTCAAATTATGCCAATCAAAATCATCATCCCCGGTACAGAGAATACGGTGTTCGTATAGATCACTCATCTGCTTAATCGGTGCATAAGTCGCCAAATAATCCTTAGAAGCCACCAACATCATATCCGCCTGACAAAGGAAGTCGTATTCCAACTCAGGATCATCGGTGCGGGAGCGAATGGCGATATCCATTTCTGAGCTGTTCAGATCCAAAAAGACTTCGCTCAGATGCAGTTGAAAATTCAATTTAGGATAGCGTTTTAAAATATAAGGCAGCGCTGACGAAACAACCAAGGTGCCAAAACAGACGTCAGCGGTTAGGTTAAGCTCCCCCTCCAAACTACTGCCATTCATCTCCTCTAGGGTATTATCCAAACTGGCATAAATCTCTTCGCAGCGCTGTAGCAGAAGACTACCCTTGGAGGTTAATCGAATGGGCTTACGGGGTTCTCGAATAATTAACCCATAACCCAATTGCTCTTCCAGTTTACGGATTTGATAGCTTACCGCCGACTGAGAAATTTTTAACTCTTCAGCGGCCAGCGTAAAGCTGCGATGCTTCATCACAATCGTGAAACAGTAGAGTTGTGGCAGCAGATGTCGTAGTTGGGCCATATAAATAATGAGCTTATTGCTAGGGGAAAACGGATAAAAATCAGTCAAACTAGAATAGCATTACCAAGCATAAAAAAACGGAATAACCCCAAGCAGGTTATTCCGCAAAAGAGCTTTGGATCAAATCCCCATACCTAAGCACCGAAACACGAGTATTTCGGTATGTAATGAGCATCTAAGGTATCTATTGTCCAAAGCAAGTAGTGCAGGGTAAAAATTGCAAGGCAAAGTGTTGCAGGGTAAAGAGGAGCAAACAAAAGAGATTCAGGAAGCAGATTAATCTGCTTCCACTTCATCTCAAAACGGGTCTAAACAAACCGTAATTTAAACAAACAATGTTTAAACCCGTCTCTCGGCTTTAAGCTTAGCTTGGGAAAGCAAAGCTTACGCCTTCACGGACACCGCTGGACGGCCAGCGCTGAGTGATGGTTTTACGTTTGGTGTAGAAACGTACGGCATCTGGGCCGTAAGCGTGCAGATCACCAAACAGTGAGCGCTTCCAACCACCAAAGCTGTGGTAGGACACAGGTACTGGCAGAGGTACGTTGATACCGACCATGCCCACCTGAATATTGTCAGAGAAATAGCGTGCTGCTTCGCCATCACGGGTAAAGATACACGTACCGTTACCGTATTCGTGATCGTTGATCAGCTTCATGGCTTCTTCCATGGTATCCACACGAACAACCTGTAGCACTGGGCCAAAGATCTCTTCCTGATAGCTGTTCATGGATGGCGTTACTGCATCGATCAAGGTCGCACCGACAAAGAAACCGTCTTCGTAGCCCGCAACCTGTGGATCACGACCATCCACTACAATTTTTGCACCATCTTCTTCAGCGCTGTTGATATAACCCACCACTTTTTCTTGATGCTGACGGGTAATCACTGGGCCAAAGTCGTTGTTGCTATCGGTATACGCACCGACTTTTAGCGGCTTCATGGCTTCGCTCATTTTAGCGACCAGAGCATCTGCTGCGTCGTCACCTACGGCAACTGCGACAGACAGCGCCATACAACGCTCGCCGGAAGAACCAAAAGCAGCACCCAACAGTTGGTTAACGGCGTTATCCATATCCGCATCAGGCATTACGATGGCGTGGTTTTTCGCGCCACCCAGTGCCTGACAACGTTTACCATTAGCATTGGCTGTGCTGTAGATATATTCCGCAATCGGCGTGGAACCTACAAAGCTTACCGCTTTAACGCGTTCGTCATTAAGCAGGGTATCAACAGCAACCTTGTCGCCATTAACGACGTTCATTACGCCATTAGGCAGACCCGCTTCTTGCAGCAACTGAGCAATAAACAGAGTCGAGGATGGATCACGCTCAGACGGCTTCAATACAAAGGTATTACCGCAAGCGATCGCCATAGGGTACATCCAAAGAGGTACCATAGCTGGGAAGTTAAACGGTGTAATACCCGTTACAACACCTAATGGCTGGAACTCGCTCCAAGAATCAATACCTGGGCCCACATTACGGCTGTGCTCGCCTTTTAATAGCTCAGCAACACCACAGGCGTACTCAACATTTTCCAGACCACGCTGCAGTTCACCCGCCGCATCATGACTGATCTTACCGTGTTCTTCACCGATCATTTCGCAGATTTTTTCTGCATGCTGTTCTAGCAAAGCTTTAAAACGGAACATTACAGCGGCACGTTTGCCCACTGGCGTATTGCGCCATGCAGGGAAAGCGGCTTCTGCTGCTGCAATCGCCTCTTCTACCGTTTCTTTTGTTGCCAGAGCAACCTGCTTGCTTGCTAGACCCGTTGCAGGGTTAAAAACATCTTGCAGACGGTCTGCATCGGTACGGCTTTCGCCATTAATTAGGTGGCCAACAATTGTCATGGTTTTGATCTCTTGTTTTAGTCTTTTAAACGGATTAATCCAGTTCGTTAATTGAATCGCCCAGCGCATTCATCAGGCTGTCAATCTCATCAATTTCAACGGTAAACGGTAGACCCAGCTGAATGGTGTCGCCGCCATAACGTACATAGAAACCTTTTTCCCAACATTTCATGGCGATCTGGTAAGGGCGCAATGCAGGCTCACCCGGTGCCGCTTCAATGCTTAAAGCACCGGCTAAACCATAGTTACGGATATCACTGATATATTTGGTGCCTTTCAGGCTATGCAGCATCTCTTGGAATTGAGGGGAAATGGTTTTAACCCGCTCAATCAGCTGATCTTTTTGCAGAATATCCAATGCGGCCAGGCCTGCGGCGCAAGCGACAGGGTGTGCAGAATAGGTATAACCGTGCGGCAGTTCCAGCATGTAATCTGCGCCACCGGTCTCCATAAAGGTGTCGTAGATCTCTTGTTTAGCCACAGTCGCACCCATTGGAATCACACCATTGGTCATCTGTTTTGCGATAGTGATCATATCTGGTACAACACCAAACTCTTCTGCACCAGTTTTTGAACCCATACGGCCAAATGCGGTGATCACTTCATCAAAGATCAGCAGAATATTGTGCTGATCACAGATCTCACGCAGGCGTTTCAGATAGCCTTTTGGAGGGGGGATTACACCCGCAGAACCAGCCATAGGCTCAACAATAACAGCAGCGATATTGGACGCATCGTGTAGCGCAATTTTTTCCAACAGGTCATCTGCCAGATGAGCACCAGACTCCGGCATACCTTGTACAAAGCGGTTCTCAGGCAACATGGTATGTGGCAAGTGATCCGCATCAACGGCCTGACCATACAAGGCACGGTTTGGCCCGATGCCTCCGACACTGATACCGCCAAAGTTAACACCGTGGTAGCCCTTGGCACGACCAATCAGACGAGTCTTGCTGGCTTGGCCTTTTTTACGCCAGTAAGCACGGGCGATCTTCAGAGCGGTTTCAACGGACTCAGAACCGGAACCGGTGAAAAAGACACGGTTTAAACCTTCCGGCATAAACTCAGTAATTTTGTGCGCCAGCTGGAAAGACTTAGGATGACCAAACTGGAAAGCCGGAGCGTAATCCAGCTCTTTTACCTGACGGCTAACCGCCTCGATAATTTCAGGGCGACTATGACCTGCGCCACAGGTCCACAGACCGGACAAACCATCAAAGATCTTGCGACCATCGGCATCGGTATAATAGTTACCTTCAGCAGATACGATAATGCGCGGATCTTGTTTGAACTGACGATTACCGGTGAAAGGCATCCAATGAGCATCCAGCTGCTCCTGAGATAAGCCTGCAGTGTTTCGGCTGTCGTTTTTATTTTGCATGTGCCACCTCTGAATGACGCTAAGCTTGTTCGAGTAGATGACTGCATTGTGGTAGGTGTCGTATGTTTAATAAATTCAAAATAATTTAATTTAAGTTAACTTTTTACTTAACTTAAATATCAAGCTATCTGGTGCTTTGAAATGAGATATAGCCTTCTACCTAAAATAAGATTAGTAGAGTAACGGCAACTCAACCTGACGGGCTGTATTTAGAACTAATCAAGGATCAACGCATCGGCAGTTTAGTGCTGTATTTAATCTCTTCCATAGAAAAACTAGACGTTACATCCGTTAAGCCATCCACATCATTCACCAGTTTTTTATAAAACCGATCAAAGGCTGCAATATCTTGTACCACCACCCGTAACAGATAGTCCCATTCTCCAGCCATGCGATAGCATTCCATCACCTCATCAAAGGCGGTTACCGTATTGGAAAAATGCTCCAACCACTCCCGGTCGTGATGCTGTGTTTTGATATGTACAAATACCGAGACCCCCAGCTGTACTTTAGCGCCATCCACGAGGGCAACACGGGCTTTGATAATTCCCTCTTCCTCAAGGCGTTTGATACGCTTCCAACAAGGGGTTGATGAGAGATTGACCTGCTCCGCCAGCTCATTCAGAGACAAGGTCGCATCCTGCTGCAACAGGTTTAATATTTTCTTATCTACACTATCCATAGAATTTAATTTCATCTGCTGAATTTATAGAGAATATTTTTCTACATAAGATAAGTATTCGTCAACTTTTAGCAAAAATTTTCTATGCTGTTTTACCTATAATATTTTCAACACGTTAGCGTTGTCTCTAAGGGAAGAGCCTCTAAGCAAAAGACAACGAATAGCACCACAGAACAAAATATAAGAGTAAACAGCTATGAATACTTGGGTTGCAGAATCTATTAGAAAAATCGAAGCAGACTATCATCGTTCCGCTGATACCCACTTAATTAAGCTGAATATTCCACAGCTATCCAAATCACAGCAAGCTCAATCACTCCTAGTTCAATCACAACAGCCTCAAATTGATATCTATCTAAAAGATGAGAGTACTCATCCAACCGGTAGCCTAAAACATCGTTTGGCTCGTTCTCTGTTTTTATACGCTTTATGCAATGGCAAAATTAAGCAGGATACCACCATTGTTGAAGCCTCTTCTGGCAGTACCGCCGTATCTGAAGCCTACTTTGCCCGTATGATCGGCGTACCCTTTATTGCGGTGATGCCACGCAGTACCGCACAAAGTAAAATCAAACAGATCGAGCTTTATGGGGGACGGTGCCACTTTGTGGATTCCGCCCCTCAGATGCATTGCGAGTCCGTGCGACTCTCGAAAGAAATTGGCGGCTATTTTATGGATCAGTTTACTTACGCTGAACGGGCGACCGATTGGCGAGGTAATAACAATATTGCTGAAAGCATCTTCAAACAGATGGAGCGGGAGCCTTTTCCAGAACCCAGTACGATTGTAATGAGTGCTGGAACCGGTGGTACCTCTGCGACTCTGGGCCGTTATATTCGCTATCAAGGTCATCACACCGAATTGATGGTGGTTGATCCAGAAAACTCCGTGTTTTACGACGGTTATATGCAGAAGGATTGTTCTCTTACTGCCAACACCTCTAGCCGAATTGAAGGCATTGGACGGCCTCAAGTGGAAGCGTCGTTTCAACCGGATGTGATTGACCATATGATGAAAATACCGGATGCCGCCAGCGTTGCGACTATTCTATGGTTGGAAAAGCTAATGGGTCGTAAAGCAGGCGCATCCACAGGCACAAACGTATGGGGTGCTCTACAAGTGGCTCAGCAGATGATAGAGAAACAACAAAGTGGCTCCATTGTGACCCTGATGTGTGATAGCGGAGAGCGTTATCTGGATACCTATTACAATCCAGATTGGGTATCAGAAAAAATCGGTGATGTGCAGTCTTACCTGAATCAACTGGATCGCTGGCTATAAGTGAGTCCTTTCGCGGATGCGCCTCTGGCTTATCCACGCTACGTGTATCCCTTGTCTCGTCGATAACTCCAAGCTCTAGAGCTGTGTTGTGATAAAGAATGGTTGTTGTGAAAAATAGCGGTGATAGGTGATCAACGTTGATCACCTATAAAACCGTGACACAGAGGAGCCTAAAACACCTCTTTATAAGCAAACAGTCCCTGACTGCCGCCGGTATGTAAAAACAGAATATTCTGCCCTTCAGTAAATACACCATTGCGACACTTATCAATCAAACCTGCCATACCTTTACCAGTATAAACTGGATCTAACAGGATACCTTCCTGCTGGGCACAGAGCTGTACCGCTTCGATAGTCTCCGGTGTGGTAATGCCGTAACCCGGCCCATAATAACCGCCATCGGCATAAACTCGACCTTTAGCCAACGCAGGGTCTAAACCCATATATTCTAAAGTCTCTTCTAGTAGAGCCTGAACCAGCGCTTGCTGAGCCTCCGTATCTCGACTAACCGCAATGCCCAGCACTGGAATATCCACCTTTTCCATAATCAGACCCGCTAACAAGCCCGCCTGAGTACCGGCACTACCACTGGCTAAAACGATGTGATCCAGTTCAATTCTCTGTTCTTTAATCTGTTGGGCAATTTCGCTGGCACAACGGACATAACCCAGAGCCCCTATCTTATTGGAACCCCCTACCGGAATTAGATAAGGCTTCTTGCCTTCGGCCTCCAGAGTTTTAATCAGCTTATCAGCATACGTTTGACAATCTTGGCCTTTCTTTAGCTTATGGATATTGGCACCCAATATCTTATCCAACAGCATATTGCCGTTATCCGGATAATCCTTTTTTGGTGTACCTTCCACAGGCTCTAGTACCAACTCACAGGCAAAGCCAAACTTGGCTGCCGCCGCAGCAGTTTGCCGGGCATGATTGGATTGCAAACCACCAATGGTCACCAAAGTATCCGCACCAGCCTTTTGCGCATCTGCCAGTAAGTATTCCAACTTACGGGTTTTATTACCGCCACCAGCTAACCCCGTACAATCATCACGCTTGATCCAAAGCTTACAGCCCAGTTGTTCTGATAAACGAGGCATACTCTCCAGAGGCGTTGCTTCGTGGGTAATAGGCAAGCGAGGAAAACCTGCCCCCTTGGGTACAGGAATACTAATAAACATAATGCGCTGACTCCTTCAGGCAAAGAAAAGTCACTTAACGGAATATGTTTAATGGTATAGGAAATGCTTAAATTATAAATTATTTTTCATCACGGTTATAAATAAGCTGTGAGCGATTACTGGAATAAATAATCAGCTGTGAGCTAGATATTTCATAACTCTTCGCGGATGCTAACGCGTTTAAAATAAAATCATTTTGAGCCATATGAGACTGTCGGCTTTCCGATGAAATACAGCCTATTTCGGTCAAGCTGACAGCATCAATCATCAGGGATAAAGAACTCGCAGAGTATTCACTTTCGAACGTATTACAATCAAAACTCCCTTCAAGATGAGTGCTGTTCGTAAAATCCAGGGTGTAGGATGTGTTCTCAAGCAGATCGTTTTTTGACTCTGAAATTAGACCATAAGCCACCAGCGTCCACGGATTATCTTGCAGAGATGACTCAATAGCCGAATAGATCAACTGGGAGCTATCACTGGCGCTGATAGTGAGCAATAACCCCGATATATCATAACTTTCCGTTGAGACTAGGGCATTTAAGATAAAATCATTCTGAGACTGATACTTTGCATCACCCGATAATGGACAGGCCATTTCTGTCGTTGCAACAGTACCTATGGCCAAAGATGATGCATTATAGGCATAGGTGCTTTGGAAGTGATTACAATCAAAATCCCCCCTAAGCTCAGAGTCATCAGTAAAGTCCAACCCATAGAAGGTTCCGTCAAGAACGTCTGTTTTAGGTTCTGCCTGCAATCCATAAGAAACCAGCTGCCATCTTTTTTCCTGAAGCGGTGATACATACACCTCATCACCAACAAATGAAGCCTCCGGGGAGTTTTCAACTTTAGCATTATCAGAACTACAACCGACCAAAAATGAAAGAACAAGTGGCGATATTTTATATAGCGTGTTCATGATCACATCCTGTTAATCCACAGAGTATTAATAGATGCACCTCGGGTTTATCCACTCGAGATTTATCCACACGAAAGATATAGATAGATTAGTAAAATTTATAATCCAAGGGTTCTAAAAGCCTGAGCCAGAAAGTACTTATTCAGAGACGCCCTAGGATTTAATCGTGATGGAGGAAAGTATTGCAGCAAAGAATCAATGGATATATTTCTGGTTTGTATATGAAATGTAGTGAGCTGTAGAATCAAGATTTGATAACAGAGAACTCTATAGATTCCCTTTCCCCTTTCCCCTTCTTTAGCACCGGCAAAGCCGAAGTAACCGATACTGGTAGCGTGGATAAGCCTAGGCGCATCCGCGAATCTCTCGATTCCATCTACGCCTTACGAGGACACATTACTCGCAAAGTGCTGCCGATAAAGGCTGGGAGTCACACCCAAGGTTTTTAGAAAGGTTCTCCGTAGTCGTTCTTCTCGACCAAATCCTGTATCCAAGGCGATTGATTCTATGGTCAACGGCGTTGATTCCAACAACTCTCTCGCTTGAGAAAGGCGCAACTGTTCCAAATACTTAGCCGGTGTTATTTGAGTGCTTTCGGTAAAGCGGCGGGCAAAATTCCTTGGGCTCATACGACAAAAATCAGCCATCTGTTCAACGGATACTGGCAATTGAATATTGCCCTGCAACCAGTCATGCAGTTTATAAAAAGACTTTCCTGCTTTTTGCCGCAAACTTAGCGGTGTACTGAACTGAGACTGACAACCGGGGCGGTGCCGATACAAAACTAAACTTCTTGCGACC
The DNA here is from genome assembly GCA_047518265.1 of Oceanospirillum sp. GTDB lineage: Bacteria > Pseudomonadota > Gammaproteobacteria > Pseudomonadales > Halomonadaceae > Oceanospirillum. Next base: position 49,717 of record JAKZRG010000027.1, on the reverse strand, counting down.
TCCATGGCTAACTCTGCGCCATAATCCTGTTCCAATAACGCTAAAGCCAGATCAATACCTGCGGTAACACCCGCACTAGAGTAAGTCGTATCATCCTGAATATAGATAGCATCCCCATTTACATTTAATTCAGGATATCGAGCGGCCAATTGATCGGCATAATGCCAATGAGTGGTGCAGTTTTTACCGTCTAAAAACCCGGTAGCCGCAAGTAAAAATGTCCCGGTACAGATAGATATCTGATACTTGGATGTCTTAGCTCGTTGAGTTAAACGGGCCACTAAATCTGTATCCTCTGCCAACTGAGGGGCAACAAAACCACCGGACAAGATAAAATAGTCACCGTCCTTACCATCAACCGTATCACAAGTATCTAGATCATCACTTAAACTACGTGTTGCCTGTATAGCCACACCGGATGATAGCGTCACTAACCCCGCGTCTTCTGCTGATAAAACCACCTCGTAAGCTGGTGGTTCACCCTGTAAGTTACGAATGTAATTGGCGGCAGAAAATACCTCTAACGGCCCCATCACATCCAGACCTATGGCTTGTTCATAAATAAAGATTTCGATGCTTTTCATTGAAGACCTTTTATACAATTCGAGCCATAGGCGGTGATGTTTTATTCCATCATTAGGGCGCTATATTTACACTTCCGCTTGATACGGAGGCGCTGGATCATAATGCAGTACCCGGCGAACACTGCGTGCGTGCTCTGGAGTATGCAGTTCACCCAATAACCATAACGACATATCAATACCCGCTGAAACACCCTGAGACGTTACGATATTACCGTCTCGTACATAGCGCATTTCAGGCATCACTTCGACACTTTCATCCTTAGCCATCTCATCAATCAACATCCAATGAGTGGTGGCTTTTTTACCGGCCAACAAACCGGCTTTTTGCAGGATTAAAGCCCCTGTACATACTGCCGTGGTAAATTGCACCTTATCCGCCATCTGGCGCACCCAATCAATGGCTTTTTCGCTGGCTAATGCCGCTTCTAGGTTATTGGCTCCCGGTACTAATAACACATCAATTTCTGGTGCATTCTCAAAGGTAAACTGAGGTTTTACCTCCATACCATTGGAGCAAACAATAGGAGCGTCTGTTTCAGCAATGGTCACTACTTTGCCGGTTTTTAACAGATAAGTGGACAGATCAAAAGCCTCATAAGGGCCAACAAAGTCCAGTGAAGCCACCTCAGGATAGAGGTAGATACCATAGGTCAAACTCATGATGTTACTCCTTAAGCAGGCATATCAAAGTTAAAAACAACCCTGCTTAGTGCCTGGTTTAATCAGCTTGATAACGCCTTTGTTATCAATAACATCATGCTAAACAGTCGCTCTTTTGGCGGCCATGACAAGATACACGCAGTTTCTGCCATTTGGCTATTAACAGTTTAATTATTGCCCTCACGCTCAAGAAGATCTTATGCTTTAAAGATCAATCTAAAACAGCAGCCTTGAACAGTATCATTCTGACGGGTTTGGTTCTGTACCTCTATTTGCCCCTCATGGGCTTCTACAATGGCTTTAACCAAGCTTAAACCCAATCCTAATCCCTTGGTGTGTCGGCTTTTATCGGCTCGATACAAACGATCAAAAATATAAACCTGATCCTGATCCGATATGCCTGGCCCTTGATCTATCACTTCGATAATCACTTGTCGGGTAACAGAGCGGGATGCCTTTAAGATAACCCGGCTACCATCTGGACTAAACTTAATAGCGTTATCCAGTAAGTTAATTAAAACCTGACGCATACGATTAATATCCGCCTCCAGATATAGGCTTTTAGCGCAATCTACTTCGATATTAATAGACTTATCTTCTGCCAGAAATTCACATACCTCGGTCACCTGAGCAAATAACTCAATCAGATGTATTCGATCCTTATACAAAGCCATCAAGCCTGTTTCGGCTTCCGAGATATCCATCAAAGCACTTAGCATCTGTTCGATACGCTGGCTGTCCTCTGCAATATCCGCCAAGGTATTAAACAGATCCTCTTGTCGCTGAACTTCCTGAGATAATAACAACTGCTCAATTTGTAGACGCTGTCTTGCTAAAGGGGTTCGCAAGTCGTGGGCTACATTATCCAAAGACCCATGCATACCATTAATTAAACGCTCTGTATTGGCTAAAAAATCATTGGTTTGCATGGCCAGCTGCCCCAGTTCAGTATCTTGATCTCGCACCGGTATTCTGGAGGATAAATTCTGCCCCGATTGAATTTCCTGAGTGGCTTTAATCAGATCACGGATAGGTAGCAAGGCTTGAGAATGAACACGATGAATCAGCCATAAACAGAGCAGTAACAATGGCAATAGAGTCAACAGAATTGCCCAGCGGTATTCAACCTGCTGCTCTTGACGGGGAAGACTGCTTAGGCCCAATGTCAGATGATAACCATTACTTTCCACAACCAAACCGGCTTTTTTAACCGTTAAATCAAAAAATTCGACCAACCATCGTTTGCGTACCGTATCTAAGATAGGCCAATAGGGATCTGAAATACGCAAAGTATTATCACCAGAGTCCATATCCACTTGGTTCTGATAGATCACCGTATCGTTCTGGGCCACTTCGATTAGCCATAAATCTGCATTATTCCCTTCCTGCTCAATCACCTCGATTAACTTCTCTAATCCGCTATAGTGAGCAACACGCAGATAGGTTTCAGCTTTAACCTTAACTAAACTCTGATCTTTATTAACAAGGGATTGATACAGAAAATAATCCGCTAAAGAGGCAAAAAACAGTGTAATTAATAACATCCCTAAACCAAGACGAAGGCTCAAAGCTCGACTTGTTCTTAAAGCAACAGTATTAAAGCTAGCCGTATCAGCACGGTCTTTATTGTCAGGCTTGTTTACATCGGTCGCAGACGTATGCTCATGGGAAAGGTTAGACATTGAATGACTCGGCTTAATTTTAAATCAATAATGTTAAGGGGATGCTTTTAACACATACCCTACACCTCGTAGAGTTTGTAGAAGCTTGGGTTCAAAGTCTTTATCAATTTTACTTCTCAAACGACAAACCAGAACATCCACCACATTGGTTTGTGGATCAAACTGATATTCCCAAACCTGTTCAAGAATCATCGTCTTGGAGAGAACTTTACCGGGATGTTGTAGCATATATTCCAATAGAGATAACTCTCTGGGCTGCAAAGTTAACAACTGCCCCGCCCGGTGCACCTCTTTTGTTACTCGATCTAACGTGAGATCCGCAATCTGTAATAACATCGATTCTGTTGTATGAGACGGGTTTTGAATCTGATTTGAAACCTGAGCCTGACGTCTTAATAGCGCTTGAACACGGGCCTGTAATTCAATAAACGAGAATGGCTTTACCAGATAATCATCACTACCGATTTCTAAGCCCAGTACTCTATCATTGACGGTATGGCGCGCACTGAGGATTAAAATAGGTAGGGTCTGTCCAGAGGCTCTCAAAGCCTTAATCAGGCTTAAGCCATCCAACCCCGGTAACATCAGATCAATAATTGCAGCATCATGAGACTGTTCCGAAGCCAGCGCTAAAGCATCCTGACCATCTGCCACATGATTAACGGTATACCCCTGCTGCCGAAACCCCTGACAGATAAATTCTGCAATGGTCTGGTCATCTTCCACAATCAGTAATTTCATTAAGCTCCTCAGACTGACGCAACATCTAAAGCAATACAAACCGCTCGTATTACTTAAGCATCCATACCACTAAAGCATAACAGCTACCGTCCCTTAGCCCCACTGATCCAACTCAAGATTACAAAACTGTAATGCTCAGGCAAGGTTCCCGCAAGGATCACCCTCTATGCTAAAGCCATAACGTTCAAACAGCTGCAGTGATGACTCTGAAATCACCGCACCTTAATCGTCAAATCAATCACCCTATCCCTTGTTATGGAACCGGTACCCTTATGAAAAGCACCGTAAAAAAACTGATCCTAGCGTCACTCTGCACACTGGGTTTAAGCCAAGCGGCTATGGCCGCCAATACGACGAACATCCATACCACTAGTACCGTATTACTCACAGCCGATACTGCGGTAAAACTAGCCCATAACGCTATGATGCAATGCCGATCTGACGGCTATACCGTCAGCGCTTCTATCGTAGATCGCAGCGGAAATCTACTAGCCATGTCCCGACATGAAATGGCAGGACCGCACACCATTAGTAGCAGCCAACGTAAAGCCTACACCGCGGCTAGCATGGGGCGTGACACCGCAAAATTAGCGCAACTGGTTACCGACAAACCGGTACTGGCTGGCCTAAGAGATATGAATGACAACTTATTATTACTGGGCGGTGGATTACCCATCACCATTGATGGCGTTCGAGTCGCCGGTATCGGCGTTGGCGGCGCACCCGGTGGACACCTGGATATCGCGTGCGCGCAAAAAGCCATTAAGAAGGTATTAACAAACTAAGATAGAGGGAGCACACTATACCTGTACTATTGAGGTATAACATGCAACCTAAAACCATCACCTGTTACCGCTTGTCTGCTCTGCCCAGTACAGACAAGCTACAGACATTCTTTAATCAAAAGCAAAATATTATTCTCAGAACTCCCACGCGACGCTACTTTATTGGCCCCTTGTTCGATACAGAGCAAACTGTACAAAACTTACAAGGCCAATACCCAGACTGCTCCGTATTTATCAGTCGGCAAGGGTTGGTTTATACCCATATCACCTTAATCCCCGTACTCAGCCATATAAAAATAATGGCCTATCAGGAACGATTTAAAGCCGCCGTACATGCTTATATCAATACAGCGAACCAATTAAAACAGCAGTACGATGAAGGGGTAATACCAGACGCATGGTCAACCTTTCAACACGGACACTATTACCGCTTTGAACATGAATACACCGGGCAATGGGTGGAAGCCCCCTTATCAGCTTCCTTAACACCCGAAACTCTAGATCCCTATTTTTGGGCCCTGTTTGTAAAATCTACCGAAGGGTTTGCCGATATCACAGCGCTCATTCAGGATGACTTTCATGATGCAGAGAGGGTTTTGAGTGCACTGTATAACAACTAATAGCCCCGTACTGATCTGTACAAACGTCAATCCAGACCAGAAAATGCCCCAATAAAACAAATATTACGATTCTCCCCTGACCACCCGTAGCGTGGATAAGCCTAAGCGCATCCGCGAAATACTCCGCACCTTGAGTCATTCCAAACCTTGAGCCATTCCAAACCTTGAGCCACTCCCAACTGCTATACAGGACAATCTAAGAATATAAATATTCAGACTTTGTCCTGTCTCATATTTGAAAGCCAAAAGTCTGCTTCCCACCTAAAAATCAATATGTTACTAATTAATCATATGATACCTGTGATATTAAATAGCAGTGATATAAAGAAATAGTGGTGGCTCTAATGGATGTAGAACAGCAGTTTGTTAAGCTCGCACGAGCCTGGGCACAACAACCCGGTAGCGATGGTGGCCAACAAGCTATTAAAGGGTTTAATTTTCAACTTTTGCTACTGCTGAAAAAAATTGCTGATGCCGCCGAAAACACTCCATCTAATCCACTGCTTTTTAATACTGAAGAACTGTCCGATATCAGCAGTTTTTTATCTGATGAAATCCATATCACTCAAGCAAAATATACATTGGATTCCAACGGTGTTAGCAAGGCACTGGAAGAGCTCTGGCAAATATATCTGTTAATCTGCCGTGAATACCCAGATCTAAAAGAGCGCACTCACTTTTATATCACCGGCTGCCAACAAAAATTAAAAGACCTGCCTGGAAAACTTGAGCGCTGGCAACCCAAGTCAGATAAATCTCAAGCAGCCGCAGCTTTTATTGATAATCCAGAGCAACTTAGTCAAGAACTCACTCAGTTTAAGAGCCTCATTCAGCCTACACTGGAACCTGATAGTCAGGTGTTGCTCATTCACCGGTTAATCAACAATTTTGGCATTCAAAAGCCGGTCAAAGAAGTGGATTCTTGGCTAAACAAACTGAACAGAGCTGTTGTCAGAGGCACAACTCAAGCGGTCTGTGAAGATATCTATAATGAGCTATATGATGCTCGCTCCAGCTGGAAAGAAGATAAAATTTCTCTACTCTGGACAGAAAAAGATCGTCCACCTGAAAGTATTGAACAAGAAACCGATCCATCAAAGTCCGTCATTATCGGGCAAAGGGCTACTAAAAAGCATTTAAGAGACGGTCGTTTTGCCGAACGGAAAATCTATACGGAAATCTACAATCAATTCCTAATTTGGAAAGATGACGCGGTTGAAAAAGCGAGAGGACGTATTCCCGTATTCTGGTTATCCGGCAGATCAGGTTGTGGTAAGAGTGTTGCCCTATTACACCTTCTTTCTGAGATAAAACGACAAACCCCAGACAGTACTCTGGTTTGGTGTGCTGATGATGTTAATAACCTCAAAGCCGCAAAATCTTGGCTACCCTCGTTATTAAAAAGTGATGAATCTGAAGAGACTAATAAAGGTCAAAATACGTTTATCGCCTTCGATGACCCATACTCTCACCGTCAATATGAAAAAGCCGATAATCAAATCTCTTGGCTACAAAAACAGTTCTATAACGAAGACGAAGATGATGAACAAGGTAGTGGCACCCCCTTAATCCTTTGTTGCGGCCCTGACGAACAGTTGAGTTGGTTTGAGGAGGAATTTAGTGATCAGGTCGACATCACAACGTTCTCATTACCCTTAGAGAATCAAGAGGATTACCAGGAACTAAAAACGTGGTATGAGTTGCGAACGGGGCAAGTGATCAACTCGCAAGGAGATGCCCCAGATCAGCAGATTTTAGTGCAAACTCTATTCCAGTGGCATCAGGATGATAACCTAAAAGACTTTGCTAAAAAGTTTAAAGATAGGCTCAATGATAAGCGTCGGAAGTTTAAGAGCAAAACGGCTTTTGAACTAGTCTCCGAGATTCTCTATGTAAACCGATTATATGCCGAATTCCCCAGTAGTGCATATGAAAAATATTGTGATAAAGATCCAGAACTAGCCGAGGCAATGGATACGCTTATCAAAGAGAACCACCACTTCTCTCTGGATAACGAAGAGGGCACTATCCGCTTCACTCATCCCCATCTTGCCAACGAGATCTATAAAGCTTGGTATTCAAAAGAAAGGGATAGCAGTAAGCGAAAAGGACATCTAAAAGCTTGGCTTAAGTATGGTCAAAATATAGATGAAGATATTCAGAAAATACTCAGCCCGTTATGGGTAATAGCTCGCTTGTCCCGAGCAGGAAAAACCAATATAGCGGCACAAAGATTAAATTTAATTCGTCAAGATCTAATTGAAACCTTACCTAATATTTATAAAAGACAAATTAAAAAAGAACAGGCAAGGCATCTACCTGCTTGGGTTAGTATAGATCAACAGCTTTGCTTAGATTTATCACCAGCACCTTTGTGCTGGCTATTATCATGGGTCGAAAGAGCAGATCCAACTAAGCCATTTTGGCCAGAATCATTTCTTTGTGTCTTTAACCATACATACGGTGACATTTCAGAACCATTGATTGATAAAACAGTAAATTACTTAATTAGCCATACTCAACATGAGCTATGGCCAGTAATATGGGAAAAGCTACGGTTAACCATCCCATCAAAAAAGCTAGATTTTGCAGCTAATAAATGGCTTAAAAATAACTACGAATCAAATAATTGGCATCAAATCTGGGAAGAACTCTGGTATACCACGAGTAATATCCTGAGCAAAAATCATCTGCAGAAACTGGCTTATAACTGGTTAATAAGTGTCTCCCCTGATCACTTTCAATGGTTTTTAATATGGGATCAGCTACTCGCTAGTGAAGATAAAAACCTCAATGAATTAGATCAATTAGCTCTTAATTGGCTGAAAACTGCCCTGTCAGATCACCACCGTTGGTTTTACCTATACAATCATTTAATAAATAGCACCAATATTAATCAAGATGAATTAAACGCCCTTACTCTTAACTGGCTTGAAGAAGTTCCTTATCATGAAAGTTGGTTTTATGCATGGAATTATCTTTTATCAAACTATAAGGACAAAAATCTTTTACACCTCATAGCTCTAAGATGGTTGTCTGCAACATTGCCAAACCATAATGACTGGTTCTCTGTCTGGCGCACACTTTGGGAAAACAATGATTCCAATTTATCTGAATTAACCAATACATCATTGACTTGGTTAAGAACAGTAAGCTTAAGCAACGGGAACTGGTTTTATATCTGGGAGGAATTATGGGAAAAAGATTATGACACTCATCCTCACCTTAAAAAGCTAATTCACTATTGGTTATGTGAAGCTCCTCAAGATCACCCTATCTGGGTTGTAGTATGGAATACGACGTGGAAGGTAAATCAAGAAAACGCCTCATCAATATATGAACTAGGAATAAATTGGCTCCTTAAGTCCCCAGACCATTTCAGCTGGCATGACCTCTGGTTTACTCTACATAAAGAGTATGAAAGCGACGATAAACTAATTATGTTAGCTCTAGACTGGCTACATCAAGTCAACAAACAGCATGTGGGCTGGACTAAGGTATGGCAAACCGTCTGGGCTAACAGAAAAGCAAAAGACAAATCTATTGCCTTAGCTCTGGAGTATTTAGATATGGCACCTATCCGTCGGTGTGATTGGTTCAACGTTTGGGGGGAGCTCTGGCATATTATTGAAGACAAAGCCTCTTTTCAAACATTGGCCATAAACCGTTTAAAAAAATTCTACGCGGATAGTGGTTATTGTCCAGATACATGGGAGCGGATTTGGAAAAATTTTTCCCAGCATGGTGAAACTCTTCCTCTAGCCCATATAGAAAGGGGAATAACTTGGTTACAACAAGACCCCATTCCCAACAGCTCTTGGCATTTAGTTTGGTGCTCTATATGGGATTACGCTGTACTGCACCAGGATGATGAGATAAGGGAACAGTTAGCAGGTATTGCCGATAGGCTTTTAGTGGATAAACCGCTCAAAACAGAAAAGATTAAGGAACAGATTTTAAGTCGCTTACAAGGTGATACCTAGAATATTTTAGCACCTGATATAAAGACTAAACCCGCTCCACCTCAAATCCAACAATCTGGCGTTGCTGTTTAGAAAACTCAACGCCGATCAGTTGGATCTCGCTGCTGCCATCCTGATATTTTTCGGCATAATTTTTATCTTTTAGCTGTTGTAGGGCTGAGCCTTTTGAGGTTTGTTCCACCACTTTAAATTCAAATAACCAGATCTGGTTTTGATGCCGTACCGCCATATCCACTTTGCCATTATTACTGGCGTCTTCTACGGTGATATCCATGCCTAATGCGGCTAGGTGGCTGTAAAAGATGCTGGCGTAATGTCCCTCGTATTGAGCGATAGGGTTATTACGATACCAATCGTGGGGTAAGCCTGCGTACAGGGTTTTAAAGTGGTTTTCTAATGCGGTGAGGTCATTGTGTTGTAGGGTTTGAAGCAGTTGCAAACGCGCTTTCTGAGCTTGAGCCGCAGGAAGACCATAAGCAGGTAACAGGGCTTCGTTTAAGCTGGTTTCTACTTCATGGTTGGGATAACCCAGAGTATAAACCCACATACCGGTAATGGGTTCTTCCGCTTGTTTTATGGTGAGATAGCCCGTTTGAAACAGTAGGGCTTCTGTGCTGATATCTTGTACATCAAATTGACTAAGTAAGCTGCTACCGGTTTGCAGTGTCGCCAGTTGCGGGCTGTATAGGCCTCGCTCAGCTAAGAGTTTAATCAAAAATGAGGGTGTAGCGCTTTCAAACCAATAGGGCTGAAATTTATGCTGCTGGAAATACAGCAGCAGATCAAAGGGGTTATACACCGCTTGCCCCAGCCAGCTATAACCGTTGTACCAGCGCTGTATTTGTTGCCGGTTTTGCCCTTTTAGCTCAGGTGAAAAGACTTGATCCAGATCTTGCTCACTGTAACCACAAATGCTGCTGTAACGGCTGTTTAAACTGATATCGTTCAGGTTATTTAAACCAGAGAACAGGCTCACCTTACTGAACTTAGAGACGCCGGTTAGAAAACAAAACCTGAGATAAGGATCAGCGTCTTTTAATACGGAGTATAGGTTTTTAAGCCCTTCCCGCATCTGTAGGGCGATAGTTTCATTGGTCAGGTTATCCAATATGGGTTTATCGTATTCGTCGATTAAAACCACCACGCCTGTTTCGTATTGTTGGCTGGCATGACGGATAAGATCGGCAAATTCCCCGGCAATATCAGGGGCATTGCTTTCTGGCAGATTTAGGGCTTTACGGTTATTCTCCAACAAATAGTGGATGCGTTTATCCAGTTCTTGCCGGTTTTGCATAATGCCATCAGCAAAGCTAATACGAATGACAGGGTGTTTTTGCTGCCAATCCCATTTGGTATGAATATCCAACCCTTGGAATAAGGGCTCATTACCTTCAAACAGCTCTTTCAGGGTATCTAGAAACAGGCTTTTGCCAAACCTGCGGGGGCGGGCTAAAAAGAAGTAGCCTGCTTCTTGTGACAGTTGCCATGCAAACTCTGTTTTATCGGCGTAATAACAGCCTTCACGGCGTAATTTGCCAAAAGATTGTATGCCGATAGGGAGCTTGCACTTTTCTGTCATAGCCAATTTAAATCCGCTTAGATTATTAGTATTTAAGGCATCAAGACCTTGCCCATTGCTTTAATTTAATCTTATCAGATCAAACACGCTATTAAACCTAGCTGTAGGCTTGCTTCATCCAGCGGTTCTGGGCTGATCAATTCAAAGCGGGAATCTCGTCGATAAGCGATAGGATATAGGTCACTTTCGGTGCCCACTCGGTTATAAAAACGCCATTGATCACGGATACGGAAAACGCCCTTTAAGCGTAATAGATTAGGGACTTGCTCTAACCATGTAGTAAGTTTTTCTTGGTCAAACTGATCGTCTCGATGGAACAACCAACCGGTAGTATAAAAGCCATCCCCCTGACCGGATAGACAAATCGGTTTGCCCGGTTCGACCTGTTGTAATGCCTCTGCTGCAAAGTCAGGACTATGACGATGATCATGATTATTATGATCGTGGTCGTGGTCGTGGTCGTGGTCGTGGTCGTGCAGATGCTGTTCACCCGGTGTATTGGTCTTTAACCATTCACCATGGTATTCACCGTTACGGCCATAGGACAACAAGTCAGGGTTAAGGACACCTTGCTCGGAACGACATACAAACTGCTTTGGCGGAAACATAGACAAAGCAGCATGTTCAAAACGGCCGATCTGTTGCTCTGTGGCCAGATCGGTTTTATTGATCACAAGGATATCCGATAGGCTGAGCTGATCCTGAAAGATCTCGTTTTCTAGGGTGCGCTGATCTTCTAAAGCTCTGGGATCAACCAAACAGATAACGGCCCGTACATCCAAGGCCTCCGCAAAGGATTCATTGGTTAGGGTATCCAAAATCCCTGCGGGGTGACCGATACCGGTAGGCTCGATAATCAATCGATCCGGCTTATGCAAGCGAATCAATTTAACCAAAGTGGCAGAGAGTACAACCCCTAGGCTGCAGCAGATACAGCCACCGGGCAGTTCCTGTACCTTAACGTCACCATCCTCTGAAGACCCGTTTTCTGAGTCGCCGGAAAAGGCCGCCTGATCGATACCCACCTGACCAAATTCATTAACAATCACCACCCATTTTTCATGGGCAGGTTTATTATCCAATAGATGACGAATGGCGGTGGTTTTCCCTACTCCTAAAAAACCGGTGACAAGATGAGTCGGGATCTTTTTAATATCCAAGGTAGCGCTCCAGAAAATGTTACATAATAACAAGTGTACAAAATATTCTGCTTACACACACTCATCAAGCTCTTATTCTTTGTTTTGACTTGCTACACTGCAAGCAAGGTACAAGGGATATACGCCCCTTTATGTTTGAATTGAGCCGTAATAAGTGACCCCACCACAAGGAGTTGATCATGACCCGTAGCGTACGTAACCCTTTTCTCCGCTTACCAGTGACCGATGAAAACGATGTTGAGCAGATTTTAGTCCATGCGGATCATATTGTGCAGATAGAAGAAAGCGACCCTACCTCTTGCGAACTCTATCTATCCAATGGAGAAGTGCATCAAGTGGAATTGGGCATCGAGGAGTTGAGCACAATGCTGAACCAAGTCTACGGCCATGAACTCACCACAGCCGCTATGCTTGAAGATTAATACCAACCTGAGACAACTGATAACTTAACGAAAATATCGATAAAAACGGGTCAATTGTTGTTGCGCATCATGCAGACTGATCACCTCAAAACATACCTTGGTTTTGACTTGTCGCTGGGCCAATTGACCTAAATCAGGGGCGTAAACACTGCCTAGCTTGGGGTAAGTTCCCTGAGTATGGCGATCCTTCATCAGAATAATAGGCAGGCCATCATGATCGATCTGAATACCCCCCAGTACGCTGCCTTCTTTAGGGATCTCCTGCTGTAACGCTCTAATCACAGGGCCTTGAAGGCTGACACTGGTGCGATCACTGTCTGGGGAAATCTGATATTCCTTCGTAAAGAAGCGTTCCAATTGCTCTGCTGGGAATAGGTTCTGCTGAGCAGACAAAATCACCCTTAAGGTTAAGGGTTCGTTGTAATCAGGAATGTAACTATTACTGACCCGCTTACCAATCAGGTTTTGCAACTGACTGTCGTTGCGATGCTCTTGTTCAGAACAAGGCAGGATATCACCAAATTTCAGTAGACTCCCTTGTCCGTCTAAACCACCGATTTTTTCATGGGGTACAGTCGCAACACTGCCATAACAATCAGCCAGTTGAAAACCACCTTTAACGGCTAAATAAGCTCGGGTGCCGTTTTTGGGATAACCAAATTCAACCCGATCACCGGCTCGAATGGCAATAATCTCCCAGACCGGTGCAGGTTCACCATTGATGGTTAGGCTTAAATCTGCCCCTGTTACTGCTATGAGAGTATCCACCTGGCTTTGCAGTTTAAAACCGCCAAAGCTTACTTCAACCACAGCCGCATCCCAGCGGTTTTGTAATAGATGATTAGCCCATTGAAACGCATGTTCATCCAAAACACCGCCCGTGGTCAGCCCCATATGCTGACACCCTACACGGCCTCCATCTTGCAACTGAGCCATCAAACCGGGATGTAAAACAGTGAAGCCTAAAGTCTGCTGATCGGATACCTTATCTACAGCCTTATGATGCTTTTCTTGCATTGAAACGGCTGAAATCTCAGTTGAGATGGCTGCTGAATCTGCAATCAGCTCAGATATATCCGATTGCAATAAAGCATCCAGCTTAAATCGTAAACGAGCCGCATCCGTTTTTAATAAGTCATAACAGAGCAATAATGAGGTATCGCCGGGGACTAAATCTGTCAGTTCCGATAAATGTTCGCCCAGATAAGCCTGAGTAGCCGAAATCTGACGACTCACTTCTGGACTAGAATGATAAGCAAAATAAAGGATCAAGCTATCAACAGAAGCCACTTCAATACGTATCATGCCATCTCTCTTACTGGATATTTGACTCATAGCGGTTTTCTATCCGTCACGGTAATCACTTCAGTCATTATCCCTGTTTTTACCTGAATAAAGCGTTATAGAGGATCATAAAGCGTTATAGTACAACAACCCTTTGATATTCGGACTAAAATAAGTTGTCTGACCATAAAAAATACTGGAGTTGGCCATGCAAAAAACAGGTTTAGATACTGAAACCGTTTTATTTAATTCTGATTCGCAGGACGCTGGCATACAACCCCCTATCGCTATGATTTATACCGGAGGCACCATAGGGATGCTGCAAACGGATAAGGGATTAGCTCCAGCAGGCAATATGGCTCTGCGCTTAAAAAACGCCTTATCGCTACAATCTAAATCAATACAATCAAAATCAATACAATCAAAACCAGGGTCATTACCCAACTTCGATTTAATCAGTTTGGAGCCTCTCATTGATAGCTCTAACGCTCAGCCTGAAAACTGGTACCAATTAGCGGCATTGCTCTGGCAGCTTAGAAATCAATACCAAGGTTTTGTATTGCTACACGGTACAGACACGCTGGCTTATACCGCCTCTGCTTTAAGTTTTTTAACTCAAGGTTTAGGCAAACCTGTAATTGTCACGGGTTCACAATATCCTCTGGAATATGAACATAGCGATGCACCGGATAATGTGGCATCAGCACTCCACTATGCTTGCTATAAAGATATTCAGGAAACCCTCATCGCTTTTGGTGGCAACCTATTACGAGGTAACCGCAGTACTAAGGTCAGCACCTATTCCCCACAAGGTTTTGATAGCCCTAACTTATCTCCTATGGGCCAGTGGAATGATTCATCTCACTCCTCCCCTATGGGTTCTTTAAACAGAGACAAGCTATTACCAGCCCTAAGTTGTGAAAGTAATCTTTATCTGACCCTTAGCCAAGCCGCAAAACAACCTATGGCACAAGTTTGTATTATTAAACTTTATCCGGGGATGCAGGCAGAGCAACTAAGACCTCTGTTACAAGCACCCACACAGGCCGTAGTACTGGAAACCTATGGCAGTGGTAATGCTCCTGATAAAAATAAGGCATTACTAAGCCTACTAAAACAAGCTACTGATTCCGGCATTATTATTGTTAACCGCAGCCAATGTCCACAGGGGCCGGTCAGTGTCAGCTACGCCACCGGATCAGCATTGGCGGAATGCGGTGTGATCAGTGCTTTTGATATGACCTGCGAGGCAAGCTTTACCAAATTACATTGTTTGCTGCAGGCAGGGTTTTCCGGTGACGAATTAAAACAGGCATTTAGTCGCAATCATTGTGGTGAGTTCAGCGTATAATACCGCAGATATATTCATAAGGACTTGCCTGCTATGACAGCACAAACTGACCATAACCGTTATTTCTATCGTGACTTGGGAGAAGTCTCTACCTTTCCTGAGTTGCTAGAGCTGGCCACCTATCGACAGGTGCCAGAGGATTGGTATGTGCTGGTAGCCGATATTAAAGGTTCCACTCAGGCGATTGAGAACAACCGCTATCAGGATGTGAATACTCTTGGAGCCAGCTGTATTATCGCTGTATTAAATGCCTGCGAGAGGTTGGAAATCCCTTATATCTTTGGCGGTGATGGTGCCTCTTTATGTGTGCCGCCGGATTGCCTTGAAGCGTCATTAGCCGCCTTAAAAGGCACGGCTGCCATCTCTGAGCAAGCTTACAACCTACAACTTAGAACCGGATTCTTACCGGTCTCTGTATTAACAGCAGACCACATCCCCCTATTAGTCAGTAAACTGCGCATCAGTCCCGGCGCAACACAAGCCTCCTTTACGGGAGGCGGCTTACAAGCCGCAGAGAACTGGTTAAAAGAATGTCCCGAACGCTACAGTATCCCAGAGCATATTGTCGCCGATGCGGATTTTTCCGGTTTACAGTGCCGTTGGGATCGTATCCCCAGCCCTAAAGAAGAAACAGTCTCTGTGCTGATTGAGTCTCGCTGCGATACTCTGGAAAAACAGACTCAAATCTATCGTAATGTGATGCAACGCATCACGGATATTTATGGTAGCCGGGACGAACACCATCCTCTGCAAGCCGATAAACTGAGCATGACCTATTCTCAGGAAAAGCTGCAAAGTGAGTACCGTCTTTTTACCCGTAATCGTAGTTGGTTCTATCGTTTATGGTATGCGGTAAAAATGCGCCTGATCGCTTTTTCCGGCAGCATGGTGATGGAAAAAGCCATATCCGTCAGCGGTTATAATTGGGGCCATTATAAAACCGATATGATTGCGAATTCCGATCATCGTAAGTTCGATGATATGTTGCGTATGGTTTTAGCAGGCAATGCCGAACAACGAAAAAAGCTGGAAGCCTGCCTGGAAGAAGAGTTCCAACAGGGTACTTTGTATTACGGCACCAGCGTTTCATCTGCCTCCCTACTGACCTGCCTGATCTTTCAAAGTGGGGTTGATCACTTCCATTTTGTTGACGGTGCCGATGGTGGTTACGCTTTAGCAGCACGCCAACTGAAACAGCAAAAGAGCCTATAAATCTGATTGTCGGGTCTATACGAATTAAACGACCCGACATTTTCGAAAAGGCTTGAAGTAAACAGTGACGATTATCGGTTATTTAATCATCCCTTAACAATCCGCTAATAAATGTCACAAAATTATTATTGCGATGCAATAAAAGCAGCGTATAGTCTCAGAAAAATGACTAAAGAAGCGGACTCAAATGTCAGAGACTCAATTTGAAGTGCTAAAAGGCTGGAAGGATGAAAACCTATTAGAAGGGGTTCGTATCTTGCTAACAGTTAGCGAAGTGAATAATCTAAGCGAACTACTGCGACTAACCCAGTTGGCCGAAACTTACCGTAAACTCTTTCCTTTATGTATACAGTGTCCAGATTTTATCAATCCCTGAAGAAAAGGGCAGAAAGATACCGAGCACAAGCCCTATAACCTAGCCGAAGCTTTACAGTCTGCTGCCATTTCACTAGAGTGCGCGCTCTTTTAGTGAAAGCAACAGGTATGATCCCATGGCCATTCAACAGCAAGATGTCATTATTATTGGTGCCGGTGCCGCCGGTTTGATGTGTGCCGTCAGCGCCGGACAACGCCAACGCAGTGTGCTAATTCTGGATCATGCCCGTAAAGCTGGTAATAAGATTATGGTTTCCGGTGGTGGTCGTTGTAACTTCACGAACTACTATATTGAAGCCAATCGTTACCTCTCTCAGAACCCTCATTTCTGTAAGTCAGCCCTAAGCCGTTACACCCAATGGGATTTTATCGCCATGGTGGACAAACACGGCCTGCCTTACCATGAAAAAGAAGAGGGACAGCTGTTCTCGGATCTAAAATCCAAAGCAATTTTGGATATGATGCTAAAAGAAACCGCAGAGGCAGGTGCCAACTTGCAACTGAAGACCGAGATCAAATCCATTAGAAAACTGGATGATAGCTTAGCGCCCTACCGCTACCACCTAATCACCAATCAGGGTGATTACCAATGCCAGTCCCTAGTCATTGCCACTGGCGGCTTATCCATGCCAACAATGGGTGCCAGCAGTTTTGGTTATCAGGTAGCGGAACAGTTTGATATCAAACTTTTGCCACGTTCGGCAGCTTTAGTGCCCTTCACGTTACAACCAGAAGAGAAAAGCCTGACAGAGCCTCTATCCGGTCTGAGTACACCTGCCAGTTTAAGCTGTAATGGTCAGAGCTTTACCGGCAGTCTGTTATTTACCCATAGAGGACTCAGTGGTCCACCGGTATTACAGATCTCTTCCTACTGGAAGTCTGGCGATGTATTGGAAATTGATCTATTGCCAAGCCTTGAATTGGAAGAGGAGCTAAAAAAACTCCGCCAAGATCGTCCTAAATTGGAGTTAAAAACCATCCTCTCCGAGCACCTACCCAGCCGCTTGGCAAAAGCCTTGTGTGAACACTGGTTTGAAAACAAAACCACCAGTGAACTGAGTAACGCTCAGATAGAAGCGATTGCACAACAACTGCATCATTGGCAGCCAAAAATCTCTGGTACAGAAGGCTATCGCACCGCAGAGGTGACCCTAGGTGGCGTGGATACAGACGAGCTATCCTCTAAAACCATGGAAGCGAAAAAGGCACCAGGGTTATATTTTATTGGCGAGGTGATGGATGTCTCAGGCCATCTGGGCGGCTTTAATTTCCAGTGGGCTTGGTCTAGTGGTTGGGTGGCAGGGGAAGTGGTTTAACCCTTTGAATTCATTACATTCGATACTCCCCAGCGCGGCTTAAATAGTACATATTATATGCTCTATTCTGACAGGATAGAGCTCTTACAATACCTGAATATATCGCTGTCCCCATTCCAAGGAACCCACTGTAAACTTTGGTAAGCTGGGCAAAACACCATAAAGCCCGTAGAATACGCACCACTAATTTTTGTGGCAGCCAAATGGTCGCGGGTTCCTCCCTTCAAAAGAGGGTCGCAGCATATGGATGAAGCAGAGACGCTTCTTCATTTTGAGGGTTGCAGGAACGCACCTACAACAATAAAACGATCACTATGACTAAAAAACAACAGATTCAACTTTTTTCTACTGATGACAGCAGCTTACGTTTTCATGAAGAATCAGGCTGCCATTTTGCAGCAAAATGGCCCCACATTCCGGTACATATTCAGGAAGCGATCGCTTTTTCTCAGGTTTTACCTCTGGTGTTTCGTAAGAATCTAGCCGGTGAACTTGAATTGAGCATTCTTCTTAATCGTAAAGGTAAACCGGTTATCACAGATGATAATCAGTGGCCGATTAAACGAGTGCCTGCACTTTTAGGCCTGTACCCTTTTAGTTGGGTGACTCAAGGCGAAGAGAAAAAGTTAGCCTATTACGCCGATGCCCCTCACTTTGTGGGTGATGGCCAAAAGCTAATCACCTCAAAAAAGAAGCCGACAAAAAAGCTACGCCAATATCTAGATGCATTACAGCAAATCCAAGCTGCTTTTAGTGCCACATCGAAAATATTGGAAGAACTCAATAAACAGGACATTCTGACAGAAAGCGGGTCTTATTGGATTTTATCCAAACAGCCAGAACAAACAGTGATCGATGAATTATCACCCGCATTAAAACAGCTGTTACAGAGCCATGTGAACAGTCTTCAGCATCTGGCAATCCAAGCAGAAAAACCGGCAGAAAAGAAAGCGTCTAAAAAGGCCGATAAAAAAGCAGATGCTGACAGCCAATCCAACACGGATAGCAAAGCAGCTAAAGCTGAAAAGAGTAAAAAAAGCGCATCGAAAAAGGCTGCTCCAGCAAAATCTGAAAAAGCTAAAAAGCCTAAGAAGAAAGATGGCGTACAAGGCATCATTGATCAGGTTTGCCAATCATTTTCTGTTAGCAGTGATGAAGTAAAAGGCCGCAAGCGGGGTGAAATTTTGACTCAAGCTCGCGTACAACTGGCAGAGAAAAGTAAAGAAGCCGGTCACTTTGATCAGATGGCAGAATGGCTGCAACGCTCTCCAGCCACTTTGAATAGCTGGTTACGTTAAGTCTATCCCTGCCTTTCGAAAGGCTAATACCCTTCAGACATTCTACAATGTACTCCGTTCTCTATGGCTTTCAGCTAGCATTAATCGCTGAGGGCCATGGATGGACTGCTCGTCGCTATCTAATCAAATCACAGAAGCCCAGCTTTTAATCAGTTATACTGCCTGCAAGCATAGACTAATTAGTACGCCTGAAATTATCTGGCATGGGATACCTAATGAAAAAGCTCCCCATCGGCATTCAAACGTTCTCCAGTATTATCGAAGGTGACTTTGTTTAAATCGACAAAACACCGATGGTTGCCCAAATGCTAGAAGGCGCTGGACGCTACTTCCTTTCTCGCCCTCGCCGTTTTGGTAAAAGCTTGTTGCTGGATACCATGAAGTCCATCTTTGAAGGGAGAAAGGCACTCTTTGAGGGTTTATACCTTGAGTCCCGATGGGACTGGCAGAAAAGCTGGCCAGTGATCCAAATTGACCTTGCCAACGCAGGTGTACATAGCCTGGAGGTGTTGGATGATTGGTTACATCAGCAGTTGGATGAAAACCAACAAGCATTGAATCTCGATGTAGACCACCATACTAACCCAGCCATTCGCTTTACTCGACTGATACAAGAAGCGGCCAAACAATCCCAACAGCAACAAGTTGTTATTCTCATAGATGAATACGACAAGCCTATTCTGGACAATATTGAACACTTGGAACAGGCGACGGCAGTTAGAGAGGTACTGAAAAGCTTCTATTCAGTAATAAAAGGCCAGGATCGGCATATTCGCTTTATCTTTATGACGGGAGTGACCAACCTTTCTAAGGTTAGTCTATTCAGTGGTATTAATCAGATTAAAGACATTACTCTGGATAAGCGTTATGCCACTCTTTGCGGCTATACCGAACAAGATCTGAAAACTGAATTTTCCCAACATTTGTCTGGTGTGAATTGGCAAAAGCTGGAAGATTGGTACAACGGTTATCATTTCTGTGGTGAAGCAGTATATAACCCCTACGATATTCTCCTATTTATCAATAAAGATCATGCTTATCGCAACTATTGGTTTGAAACCGGTAGCCCCTCTTTCTTATTAAAACTGTTTAAACAGCAGCAATACTTTTTACCTGAGTTAGAGAATGTAGATGTTGGTGAAGAGATATTAGACTCTTTTGATATTGAAAGAATTGACCCAACGACGCTGTTATTTCAAGCAGGCTATCTCACCATAGACAGCGTCATTAATGATGAGATATTTGGCCCTAGCTACCAACTTAAAATACCTAATCAAGAAGTTCGCACGGCCTTAAACAGTCACTTTATTCAGGCTTATACAGAGCTCACATCCACCTCTATGAAATGGCGAAAAAGGCTCTATCAACTGTTAAATAGCGGTGATCTTAATAAGCTGGAGCAGGAGATTACTCGTCTATTTTCCAGCATTCCCTGGCGTAACTTTACCCATAATGATTTGCCTAATGCGGAAGGTTATTATGCCAGTGTGCTCTATGCCTTTTTTGCTAGCTTAAACGCCACTATTATCCCAGAAGATATCAACAATCATGGTCAAGCCGATATGACGATTATGCTGGGCAATAATATCTACGTGATGGAGTTTAAACGGGATACATCAAAGGATTATCAACTTAAAACACCAAACCCTGCGTTACAGCATATCCAGCAACAAGGGTATGCTGAAAAGTATAAACAACAGGGTGAACAGGTGTTTGAAGTGGGCATGATTTTTAATACCCACATTCGCAATTTGGTACAGTTTGACTGGCAAGCTCTAGATTAACTGAGCAGCCAAAAAGTGAAGCAGGCTAAGATATTATTGTCTTAGCCTGTCTCATTCCCCAACCTTATTTATGGCATACACTTAGCTTCCCACCGCTAGATAAACCTACTGATGCACAATAGACTTAATTGAACGGTGACTTTTTAGCCATAAAACTGCAATCACGATAAGCGCCAATATCGGCAACATCATCTGATTAAGCGTTGCCCAGCCCAGATGATGCAATAGAGAGCCCGATATCATGGAACCAAATGCAGAAAAGGAAAAAACAATCAGGTCATTAATGCCCTGGACCTTACCCCGTTCGGTTTCGGTATGCACTGTCGAAAGCAGAGTACTACCTCCCACAAACAGGAAGTTCCAGCCAATACCCAGTAACACTAAAGAAAACCAAAAGAAGGGAAGTGTAGTATCTAGCATGGCAATGAATGCCGACCCCACCAGTATGATGGCTCCAGCCATTAAAATATTGTTAACACCAAAACGAGCAATCAAATTGCCGGTAAATAAGGAAGGCACAAACATGCCTAAAACATGCCACTGCATAATAAAAGCAATGTCCGCCATCTCATAGGACATGGACTTCATAGTCAAAGGCGTTGCAGTCATCACTAAAACCATTATGGCATAACCCAGCGAACTGGCTATAACAGCCACTAGAAAAGCCGGTTGTTTGGCAATACTTGGCATCGGACGGCTAATATCCGTGGGCTGAGGCTCACCACTGACCGGAACTTTTAGTCCACTAAGCAGGCACACAGCCACTGCAGCAAGTAGAGCGATCACTAAATAGGGGGCTCCATTAGGTACATCAGCGATTAAGTCCGCTGCCATTCTGGCGTTCCACGGCCCCAGAAAAGCAGCCATAATGCCACCAGCCAACACATAGGAAATGGCTCGACTACGAAACTTCGGACTGGAGACATCTACCGCCGCAAAGCGATAGTACATGGCAAACCCCTGATAAAAACCAAGTAATAGATTACCAACACAGAATAGCCCAAACGAGCTGATCGAGACTCCAGCATAACTCACCAAACCACCGCTAATCCCCAGAATAGCCCCGATGATAAAACCCATTCGTCTTCCCACCCGTTTCATAAACAAGGAAGCAGGCAGCGTAGAGATAAGAGTACCTATCATCATGATCGCAATGGGTAATGTGGCCAATTGTGGATCAGAAGCCAGTTGTTGTCCCACCATACCGCTCAACGTCATGACAGTTATGGATGCAATCATAAACAGAGTCTGACTGATCACTAAGATTGCTATATTTCTTTTTTCACCCGGTAACTCTGTCATTAGCGACATCCCCTCAATTTATTACACTAAACAACATTCTATTGATTAGTAGAATATCGATCACAAAGGGCATAAGTCAATATTCTATTGATTAATAGAATATTAGAGAGTAGCTATAGATTGCCTCCTTCGGTATCCTTTTAGGTAAGAAAACAGAGGTGTATATGACTAACCCCCGTCAAGATTTATTCGATATGCTGGCTTTAGTCGGCAAGGCACTGGGTAATGGCCATCGATTGGCCCTACTCGAACAATTAGCACAAGGCGAAGCCTCTGTAGACAGTCTAGCCAATTGCACCAATTTGACGGTGGGAAATACATCCCAGCACCTGCAACACCTACGCAGAGCCGGATTAGTGACCGCACGAAGAGAAAGCCGACAGATTTTTTATCAACTAACCGATGAGCGCATCCCCTTACTGATGGGAATGATGAGGCAAATTGCCGAGACTAATCTGGCAGAAATGGAGCGCCTTATCGGTCAGCTTTTTCATGATACCGATGCCAAAGAGCCTCTCGAAGCCATATCAAGAGACGCTCTAAAAGACGCCATAGAAAAAGGCAATGTCACCCTATTAGATGTACGCCCGGAGGGTGAATATCACTCGGGGCACCTGCAGGGCGCGGTGAATATCCCCATTGATCAATTGGAACAGATGCTTGATCGCCTGCCCGCCGATCGTGAAGTGATGGCCTATTGCCGAGGCCCCTATTGTATTTGGTCCCATGAAGCTGCTCAAATTTTACGCAGCCATGGCTTCCAGGTACGTCGCTATGAAGAAGGCTACCCGGAATGGAAAGCGGCAGGTTTTCCAACGGAGTAAGCAATCCCTTTACACCACCCCAATATCCTCTGGATTAACCGGATTGAGAATAAAGCTCTCTGCCACATAGGCCTCAAAACAATCAATAAACTCCTGAGTCAGTCCAGAAATAGGCTGATTAACGGGCACAATAAAACCAAAGTAAAAGGGCACTGCGGGTTCAAAGGGCCGGATCACAATGTTTTTATCAGCAAAAGCATGTGCGGTAAAAGGATCAACAATGGAAACCCCTAGTCCCTGCTCTACCAGCTGAGCTGCTGTGGGCAATAACATGGTTTCAATACGTTCATCGGGTTTGGCTCGGCTCTTACGCAGGGCATCATCAATCTTAAACCTGAGGATGGTGTTTTCTAGGCCAATGGGAATAAAGGGCTCTCGGTGTAAGTCACCTGCTGCTACCACCTCTTTCTGTTCAAAGCGGTGTCCTTCAGGAGCGATACACTGACAATTCACCTGATAACAGGGGCCATAACTGATCTCCTTGTTCTCTACGGGCAACATGGCCAAACCCAGATCAAACTTCTGCGCACCCACCCGATTCGCCAATTCCACCGATAAATGGGGGGCAAAATTGGCAGATACATCCTCTCGGCTGTGTAAAAAACGACTCAAAATAGCGGGCATAATACTGGAAGCTAAAGCAGGCATCGCCGCAATACGCAAACGCCCCCGACGCATCATTCGGATCTGATCCGCCGCCTGTGCCAAGTTATCCATGCCAATGTAATGCCGCTCTACCTCCCGATAAAATGCATGAGCCCCCTGAGTGGGATAAAGCCGACTGTTTCGACGATCAAACAGCGCAAAGCCCAGAGACTCTTCCAAATCCTTAATCAAACGAGACACCGCCGGTTGAGAGACATAAAGCATCCGTGAGGCATCACTCATAGAGCCCGACATCATCACGGCCCGAAAGGCCCCTAACTGTTTGGCATTCATCGCGTTTCTCTCTGTTTTTCAGCATCGATTAAATCAGCCCATAACATTTTTGCATGGATCGTTGAAATAATTATATTGGAACTTATAGGTCACAAACAACAATAATGATTCCCGTCGAGAAGCACAGATTTCGTGAAACAGATGGGAGAAAAAATAGATGTCCATTGAACGCCATGATTGCAGTCAACGCATGAGCCGCGCCGTTATCCATAACCAAGTGGCTTACTTGTGTGGTCAGGTACCGGCGGATGAGAACCAAGGTATTGCGGGTCAAACCGCTTCGACCCTACAGAAAATCGAAGACCTGTTGGCAGAAGTGGGCAGTGATAAAAGCAAGCTGCTATCCGTCACTATTTATGTCCGTGATATGAAAGATTTTGCAGGCATGAACGAAGTTTGGGATGCCTGGGTAGCCGAAGGCACTGCACCGGCTCGGGCCTGTGTGGAAGCACGCATGGCACGCCCTTCCCTATTGGTTGAGATGTCCTGTACTGCCGCTATCTAAGCGCAGGGATGACTTAAATCGAGCCATTAAATTGATCTATTACGTTGATCTACTAAAACAACAACAAACGTCGAGTAAAACAACATGACTATCAAACTGAAGAAGATGTTCAAATACGTTGCCGCAGCCACTCTGGCCGTCTCCAGCACCATGAGCTTTGCCGCTGAAAAGTGGGATATGCCTATGGCTTATACGGACAGCAACTTCCACACGCAAAATGCCAAAGCCTTTGCCGAAGCCGTTAAAGTGGCGACCGGTGGCGAGCTGGTAATCAAGGTGCATGGCGGTGGTTCTCTGTTTAAAGGCAACGAGATCAAGCGTGCGGTACAAACCGGTCAGGCTCAGATTGGTGAGCGTATTCTCTCCTCCCATGCCAATGAAGACCCTCTGTTTGCTTTCGACTCCGTGCCTTTTTTGGCCACTTCTTTTGACGAATCTAACAAGCTGATGGATGCTGCCCGTCCACAGTTTGAAAAGCTATTGGATAAACACAATCTGGTACTGCTGTATTCCGTACCTTGGCCTCCAGGTGGTTTTTACGCCAAGAAATCTCTGGATAGCGCCAAAGATCTGCAAGGGGTTAAGTTCCGTTCTTATAACAGTGCCACAGCTCGTATGGCGGAACTGTCCGGTGCTGTACCGGTTCAGGTTGAAGCCTCTGAGCTCAGTCAGGCGCTGGCAACAGGTGTAGCGGAATCCTTTATCTCTTCCGGTGCGACAGGTTATGACCGTAAGGTTTGGGAACACCTGACTCACTGGTATGACGTGAAAGTGTGGTTGCCGCGTAACTATGTTTTTGTCAACAAACAGGCTTGGAACAGTCTGGATGACAGCACGCAAAACATCGTAAAAGGTCTGGCGTTAATGGCTGAGAAAGCCGGTGCCGCTCGCTCTGAACAACTGGCAGGTTGGTATATCGAACAGCTGCAGAAAAATGGCATGACCGTACAACCTGCAGGCAAGAAGCTATCGGCAGACTTCCAGCAGATCGGTGAAACCATGACCGCAGAATGGGTTAAAGAGGCAGGAACATCGGGACGAGAGCTGATCAAAGCGTATAACAAGTAACCCCCCCTGTTTAAACAAGAAGCTTTAAGACGAGAAGCCTTAAGACGGCGATCTTAAAAGCGCCTCTGTTTAAGCTTACCTGTTACACACCTATGTAATAGCAATACCTCGAACGATACCTCTGGATTGGCAGCATCAAGGATGTGCTGCCTGTTTTAACCCATCGATAAAAGAATCCCTATCATGACTACCGAAACCCTCAACCGGGATAAAAAACGTTTAGCAGGGAAGTCACTGCTGCGCAAAGGTCTGGATACACTGTATCTGGCCTCCGGTGCGGTAGCAGCATTCTTCCTGCTTGCCATTCTAGCCATTATTGTATTGCAGATGGCCAGTCGCTGGCTGGGCCTACAATTTCCGGGATCAGCAGACTATGCCGGTTACTGTATGGCTGCATCCTCTTTCTTTGCCTTGGCATACACCCTGAATAACAACGCCCATATCCGCGTCAGTTTGGTGTTGAACTTCACAAAGGGCAAGATGCGTCGAGCACTGGATCTTTGGTGCCTGAGCATTGCCACACTGCTGGCCGGTTATCTTGCTTATTACTCGATTCGTAATGTTCAGCTGTCTCACCTGATTCACGATATTTCTCAGGGACAAGACGCCACACCTTTATGGATTCCACAATTAGCCATCGCCATAGGTTCGGTTATTTTCACCATCGCCCTAGTGGATCATCTGGTACGTACCCTTATGGGACAGGACGATACCTTTGCCGAAGAACATCATGTTGAAGGGGAGGAATTCTAATGGATGAATTTGCGCTTACCGGTATTTTTCTATTTACCCTATTTTTATTACTGGGCAGTGGCGTCTGGATCGGTCTGGCCCTGTTGGGCGTTGCCTTTGTGGGCATGGAACTCTTTACCACTCGTCCTGTGGGCGATGCCATGTTTACCGCGATCTGGTCTGGTGCTTCCAGCTGGTCATTAACCGCACTCCCCCTGTTTATCTGGATGGGAGAGATCCTATTCCGAACCCGGTTATCGGAGGATATGTTTAAGGGCCTCGCCCCTTGGATGGCGAACCTGCCCGGTCAGTTACTGCACACTAACGTAGTAGGTTGTACGGTATTTGCGGCGGTCTCAGGTTCCTCTGCCGCTACGCTCACCACTGTGGGTAAGATGTCGATCCCGGAACTGCGTCGTCGAGGCTACCCAGACTATATGATTCTGGGCACTCTAGTAGGCGCATCCACACTGGGCCTGATGATTCCACCGTCACTGACGTTAATCGTTTACGGCGTCACCATTAACGAGTCTATTTCCAAGCTGTTTATGGCCGGTGTATTTCCAGGCCTGGTATTGGCCGGTTTGTTTATGGGTTATATCGCCGCGTGGTCTTTTGTTCGTCGTCATGAAGTACCCGAACCAGAAGCCCGTATGACATTGATGCAAAAGCTGTATAACTCACGCTTTTTGATCCCCGTGATTGCATTGATCGGCGTAGTGATTGGCACCATCTATACCGGTGTGGCTACCGCCACAGAATCCGCAGCCTTTGGTGTGATAGGTGCATTAACACTGGCCTTATTGCAAGGATCACTCACCAGAACGGCCTTTACTCAAAGCCTGATGGGCGCGACCCGTACCTCTTGTATGATCGCCTTGATTCTGGCCGGTGCTGCCTTCTTGGCCTTGGCGATGGGTTTTACCGGATTACCCTCAACGGTGGCTGAGTTTATCGGTTCACTAGAGTTATCACCGCTCACTCTGATCTTTGCCCTAATGTGCTTCTATATCATTATCGGCATGTTCTTGGACGGTATCTCATCCGTGGTGCTGACCATGGCGGTAGTCGAGCCAATGATTCGCCAAGCGGGTATTGATCTGATCTGGTTTGGTATCTTTATTGTTGTCGTGGTTGAGATGGCACAGATTACCCCACCTATCGGCTTTAACCTGTTTGTGATGCAGGGCATGACCAAGAAATCCATTGGCTATATCGCCAAAACCGCCTTCCCAATGTTCCTACTGATGGTGGTAATGGTTGGCATTATGGTGGCCTTCCCAGAACTGGCGACCTACCTGCCGGAAAATATGAAAAACACACCGGGGTAATCGTTAAAGAAATAATAAAAATCCCCTAAGGATAGAGTCTCCTCTTCCCTCAAACGCGGGCTCTGCAAGCTCAGAGCCCGCACCTTTTACCAATATTTATTTTTATGTCATGCCTTGGCAGGGAGCCCCCTTGCCTATTTTTCATCAGGGCTGACCGGAGACAGAATGACTATGGCCACTCAAACAGACAGCCGCTCAATCATTAATACAGCGTCTGAAGACAACAGTAATTCAACTAAACAAGTCACCATTATAGGGGCCGGTATTATCGGTATCTCCTGTGCCGTACAGCTACAGGCCCAAGGTTTAAAAGTCACCGTAATCGACAAACTTCCCCCTGCCGATGCCACCTCTCACGGTAACGCCGGTATCTTTGCCGAATGCGGATGTATTCCCGTAGCCACACCGGGCTTTCTTAGCCAACTGCCCCACCTATTATTAGACCCCTACGGCCCCTTATCACTGCCTTTAAAGTATCTGCCGAAGTTATCCGGCTGGGGCACCTCCTTTGCCCTAAATACCCGTATGAAACGCTTTCGTCATATCAGTCAATCTCTAGCCGCACTGCTAAAAGACGCCACCCGCCTGCACCTTGAACAGGCCGAGATGACAGGAGCCACCGACTACGCCAAAGCCTCACCCTATTATTACCTTTATAAGGATGAAACCGCCTTTAAAGGGGATAAACTGGCTTGGGATACCCGACAAAAATTTGGTAATCAATACGACCTACTGGAAAACGAAGCGGTACATCAAAACGAACCCGCCGTATCACCAGAGTTTAACTTTGCCGTCTCCCTGCGTAATCACGGCTTCTCCCCCAATCCCGGCATGCTGGTCAAAACCATGGCCAAGCACTTTGTCGAACAAGGTGGCGAGTTTATTACCGGAGAAGTACAACAACTGCATAAAGACAACGGCAAAGTCACCCAAGTTATCACCGACCGAGGCATCTACCCCGTAGACAAACTTGTCCTCGCCGGTGGTGCTTGGTCAGCCAAACTGGCAGAACAACTGGGCCATAAAGTGCCACTGGAATCCGAACGGGGCTATCATATCCAGATCAGCAACCCCGGCATAGAACTGAACGCCCCCATTATGTTCTCCGCAGGCAAGCTCGTCGCCACCCCCATGGAAGGCGGTATCCGCTTTGCCGGACTGGTGGAATTTGGTGGCCTAAAAGCCGATCCTAACTTCGACTTCTGCGCCCGATTACTGCACCACGCCAAAACTCTATTTCCACAGATCAACACCACAGATCATGTGAAATGGATGGGCCACCGTCCCTCAATAACCGACAGCTTACCCGTCATCGGCCAATGCCCCAGCTTTAATAACGTACTGTACGCCTTCGGCCACCAACATATGGGCTTAGCCCTAGGGCCAAGAACCGGACGGATTATTACAGAATTGGTAACACAAGGAAGGAGTGAGATTGACCTAAACCCTTATCGGGTAGATCGGTTTTAGGGGGAATTTTTGAGGGATTGACCGGGAAAACGCCTTTCCCGGTTTTGTCAGTAGACAGCAATAAAAGATATAGAATTCAGAATAGTATTGGCAAAAATGCTCTACAGACCCCGCGAATAAATAGCTTGATATGTATTTACCTTCGATGCTGTAACTTTAACAACTTTTCTTTTTCTTTTTTCTCCTCGTGTTTAGCAGATATTCGCTTTTCTTCTGTTTTTGCAAACTCTTTGTATTGTTTCGGTTCAAACAAAGAAACAGATTCAATCTCATCACGTGATAAAACAACTTTGTATCTTGAGTATGTTTCTTGGGGGTTATCCTTAAAATCTGAATCGCGTTTAAAATACTCTAAGTAATTAACGGTCACAACCATCTTGAGCTTTTTAGGTTTTCTATAACCACTCAACATCGGAGTTAGCTCTATTTCAGATAATTGACCATGCTCCAAAGCTATTTGATGGCATTGCCCTACATAGAAACGCCTAGATTTAAGGGTAAAAAGCAGATAGGTAAGATCACCTCCATCTTCATAACGCTTTTTCTGGGTACTGGTATTTTCAAAAATCAGATGTTCAAACGGGTCTCTCAAAGAAAGCTTTGATGTTGCTCTTCTGATATACCGTTTAGAAATATACGGAATTCGATAGTATAAAATATGAAAAAACACCCCAGCCAATAAGGATGCACTCAAGGATACAGAGAACCAAGTCATCAGTTTAAGTTGATAAAAGTCAAACCCCCACTCTTTTATCTCCCCATAGGATAGACCAAGCCAGGTAGTGACTTTTCTCGCATAATCCTGATTATCAATCCAAAGTAAAACGGGTAAGACCGAAAATAAAGAAATAAGGCCGGGTAACACTATATTTGCATAGGTCATCCAGCCTTCGGATCGGTTAAGCTTGTATTTTGTTGGATAATGCAGTTGAGAAAAGAGAACTCCAGAGGCGAGCAAAACTGCAATATATACAATTCCCATTAACCTACTTTTATCCCTTCAAATGCCTCAGCCTGTTCCTGAAAAGCCTTGGCGGTATCCCTGTCACTCATATCGAGATATGGGCGACCATCACTGTGAACTCCAGCCTTTATCTTCCTTCTAGGCTTAACTTCATTCCCTTGTTTGCTACGCTGAAAAACTCTAATTAATAATTCCCAGCTCATGTTACTACCCCAACTTGCACGTAGTAAATTTAAAGCGCTATAGTCGGAAATGCGCGCTTCACGTTAAGGAAATACTAGCATGACGACTAATGATCGTCATCACGGATAGAAAAATAATACCCCACATAGAGTTTACGCCTAGCATCCTATTTTTACACAGATGAGAATATTCTTATTTACGGATAAATCTGCAACGACTCCCAGAACCAATGATTAGGGAAGCATTAACCAATATGCCAAACTCTTGCGATAGCAATTATCTAAGAGCCAAGCAAACCATCATGGATCTTTTTAGCATCTCTGATGATTTTTTCATTGTTAGCGATCTGCCCCTTAGAGATAAACTCTCGCTCGCATAGACCGCAAATAGAATACTCCAAAAGAACCCGTAACTGACTGCCCTTATAAGCGATTTCCTCATCATCAGTCAGCGTATTAACCTTTTGACTCTTACAAGCCTTACATTCATTCATATCAGCGCCCTCTCAGCTAAAATTGAGGTAGATGAAAAGATCCAAGATCACATGGTTAGACATAGAGAAACCTCTCAAATATAAGGATAAAAAAATACTCCAAAATTATTTATCAAATAAGTATTTGCCTAACGATCATTAAGCTTTTATAAAAATGACTGTCTTAACCTTATCTTCGAATGCGATACTATATGTCTTATTAGTAAGCGCTATTACTATAGTAGAGAATTATCAATTGTGAGTGTAAAATATATAATCCCAAAAAATGATCAACAGGATAGCTTAAGTATGGATCGAAATATAAATGGTAATCCATTAGTGCTTTTTTACCCTGCCACGGGTGGAGATCAGAAAGTACGTACTCTTTATATAGAGGAGAAATTATACATAGCCTTGGAGGATATTGTTCTAGCATTGGCAAAAGATAACTCAGCCACAGAAGGTACAAGACATGGACTAGGTAAGTTAGCCAATGCACAGATAGATTTTCTTGATTCCGATGAATCTAAGTTTTTCGCGGTAGGAAATACTGATAGAAAAGAAGTATTTGTTACAGAACCAGGGTTATATCGAGTTGTATCACAAGATAATAGCCCAGCTGCGAAAAAATTCCAAAGATGGGTTTTCCATGAGGTCTTACCTTCAATACGAAAATATGGAACATTCCCGCCCCCTATATCCGAAGACTCATCTGAGTTAAGCTCAATGGCCCAGCTGTTAGCGCAGAATTCCAATATTCTTTCTCAAGAAATACAAGCAAGAGAAAAATTAGAAAAAGAGACAAAATTACGCTTTGAAGAAACAGAAAAGAGACTTGAGCGTGTTGATAAAAAAATTGAAGGGCTCCAGTTTAATGATATAAACAACACACATATATCATTATGCTGTTATTTAGAAAGAAGAAAAACCGTTAAAGTAGATAAAGAACACTTACAAGCCATGTGTATGAAACTGTCTTTAGAAAAAAATATAAAACACCATAAGATAAGTCAATCATCTGAAGATATCATATTATTTGCTCCTGAAATAATTGAGGAATCTTTGGTTTTAATGAAACTATAGTAAACAAGCATATGCCAATACAACAAAGCTCTGCAATCTAGATGTTAAACAAAACATCAAATCAATAGAAAGGCAGAGCCATTTTTTATTTTGGCAACGATATATATCTTTTGCTTGCTATAATTACTACTTGTTACAGCTAAAAAACTACTTGGAGATTCCAGAGCAGAGTCAAGCGTTCCATTTATACTTAGACTGACATATAAAGCAACAGCATGAGCTTGACAGTTAATGGATTTAGAAGGATTTAACTCAATATCATTACATCCTTACTATTGTAGTCGGATTAACAGCAAATAATGGCTCGCAAGGAATAATGCGACACTATTTGTCATATAATAAAAAATAAATTAACGTTAAACCTTAGGTGGTTTTTTCTAGCTGACACACATCAATGCAGAAAAAATAATATTATATTGAAAGTACAGCCTACAGCATGGATCAAGCCGAGTATAAAGCACAGATAAAACTATCACTTAAAATACTTACTGCCATGCGCAGCAATACCACTTAATTAACAATAAAAATACTGCCTCAATGTGAAAGAAAATCTAGAGAGTCCAATACCAAAACAACAATTACCGTTTGATTTGTTCTTGCATTTGGTGTTTTATGATTTGCGAACTTTTCAAAAAAGAAGTGTTATTTACGAAAGAGTTTTACGATCTAAAAAGTAGGCGCTACCCCTGAGTGCTGGCACACACAGAGGCAGCTAACCAAAACTGATATACGTCAGAGTATCAATCATGGCTAACAGTTATAGTACGTCAGAGCTTCGCTCGACTAAAGAAAAATTTCTTATTTATCATCAATTTAAGGCCTGTAATAATATTTACGGTGCTCCGTTAAGTCCTGTCCGTTTTAATCTTTCCCTTAATCCCTTTGCTTTAAGACACCGATGTCGTGGGTTTATACGATTCTGCATATCTCTGTATATGGCTTTGGCCCTGCTGATGCGTATTCGGCTGAAGTTTTGGTTGCTTTCATTTCCTGATGGAATGCGTGAGTAATCAACTCTGATATAGAGGTTAAACCCTGCTCTGTATTTC
This sequence comes from Oceanospirillum sp., assembly GCA_047518265.1. Taxonomy (GTDB): domain Bacteria; phylum Pseudomonadota; class Gammaproteobacteria; order Pseudomonadales; family Halomonadaceae; genus Oceanospirillum. Next base: position 16,959 of record JAKZRG010000027.1, on the reverse strand, counting down.
TATCACCATCGATAAAAGTACAGGTTGGATTTTAATATATGGGGTATGCCGAAGCGTTTGTATTTTGGTATGGGATAGCAATTTTATATTGCGACATATAACGTCTCATATATTCCAGACTAAATACAAAGCATGGCGTTTATATGATGCTAAATAAAAATCATAATGCGCTATGAGCATATTTTTAAAGGATTTTTTCTGCGTATTGCGCTTTGTGCTATATGCGGAAAGGGTAGATGATTAATAGTATGAACTACGGATCTCTTATCAGAAAAGCCAGAAAATATAGAAACTGGACGCTACAGGATTTGGCCGATGAGCTGAGTTATCAGGGCATAGAAATTGATACCGGTAATCTATCCCGAATAGAAACCGGTAAGCAGGGCACCAGCAACGTTGTATTGGATGGCATCTTGCGTACTTTCGGTATTTCAATCGAAGCACTGTTATTAAAGGCTGCGGGTTCTGCTGAATATTCCGGTCAGGTTACGCCAGAGAAGGAAGGCCGTTGTCCGGTTATCTCATGGCATCAAGTGGCTGGTTGGCGAGGAATAGGGTCTATGGATAGATCGGTCATCACTGAGGAGTGGTTAATCTGTCCCATCCCCCACGGGGCAGATACCTTTGCGTTACGGCTATCGGGCGAAAGTATGCAAGACCCTCACGGGCCAATCAGTTTCTATGATGGTGATATTGTCTTTTTTGACCCGGCAAGAGTCGCCAGCAATAACAGTTTTGTTGCGGTAAAAGAGTCGGATGGCTCAGAGGCGACCTTTAAGCAGTTAATCGTTGAGAGCAATAAAGAGTACCTGAAGGCGCTCAACCCCGATTGGCCAAACAGAATTATCCCGATTACAGAAGATACCGTGATATGTGGTGTGGCAATTTGTAAATACCGCCCCTGCTCGGCACAGGAATATTCCACAAGGAGAGTCGATGAAGATGCAAGCCAAGGACGTTAACCGCGGGGATGATGGTCACTGGCAACATCCTGATCTGCCTGATTGGCCGGAGCATACGGCCAGTACTGAGATGGATATTTGGCTGCATGAGCATCGGATTCATTCAAAGATTATTTATTTAGACCTGAGTTATTCCGATCAGGCCATTGATTGCTGGTTAGCCGGTGATACGGGGTCTTTACGGGGGAGATTTTCTCGGGTGTGGGCTAGAGGCTTCTTTGCTTTGTCCGTGCATAAGGGCACCGAAGGCACAACAATCTGGTTAGGGGCTATCCATTGAAATGCTATTAGGAGTGCGACTAGGGACGCGACTAGAAAGGCTATCCGTGGTGCTATTAGGGACATTATAAGGAGGCAGGATAATGAAGTTTACTCAGTTATTGGATGCCTCCTATAAACCTTACTGGCTGGCAGAGACTCAAACTAATGGTCGCCTGCTGTTAGCAGAAGGGGATACAGAGGATGAAGCGTTGAATAATGCAATAGAGCTAATGCTAGATATAGCAAAATGGTCAGCTCGTCGGAAGTTTGCCGCTTTGTGGAAGAGTTAATTCTCCAAAGCGGCGAGGGTAATATCTTTTTATTGGGAGGCTCTTAACCACAAAATGGCGTGTTATGTCGATTAAGCCTGAACTGTACAAATCTGCTCGACACGGTTTCGTCCCTGCTCCTTTGCTTGATAAAGGGCAACATCCGCTCTTTTTAAAGCCCCTTCGTAATCGGATTCAACGGGATATTTAGTCGCGATGCCTAAGCTTGCGGTTACTGAGATCTTTTGTTGATCAATATCCAGAGCTAGATCGTCTATGGCTTGGCGTACTCGTTCCGCTAGGGCTCTGGCGCCTTCAAACTCAATCTCAGGCAGTATTAGCAGAAACTCCTCTCCTCCGTACCGACCGACCTGATCACCTTCTCGGATATTGTCTTTGATGGTTTGGGCGATTGCCTTCAGCACTTTGTCTCCGCAGGGATGCCCATAAGTATCGTTAATCGACTTAAAGTGATCCACATCCAGCATGATAAGGCAGTAGCTGTCTTCTTGTTTTTTCTGTTGCAGTCCCACAAGGCGTTCGGTTTCTGTGGTCAGTAATTCAATGATTCTATTTCTGTTGAATAAACCGGTCAGGGTATCTTCTGAAGCAAGCTGATGGAGCCGCTCCTGTGAGCGACGTAGCTCTTTTACCGCGACACGAATAATAAGAAAGCTAAGGCTGAAGGTAATACAGAGGGTTATAGCGATGGCGGCCAAAGCCTGATAACTGCTGGTATCTGCTTTTTGCAGATTAAGACCCACATCCTGATAAATTTCAAAGCTACCAATAACACGGTCTTCTGAATCCATTATTGGAAGGTAGGTCTCGATAACATGAACATCAAAATGCTTTTCCCCTATAAGATCCGTAAAGGAGCCTTTGCGTTCCAGTTCTGAACTAATCTGACCGGACAGAGCAAGCTGTAGCATGGAGTTGTCTGAATCATCGTAGCCAATAATGGAGTGATCCGTACTGTATTGGATAACGCCATCGGTAGAAAAAACTTTAACCTTGAGCACATTCAGTGGCGCCAGTGCTTTGTTCATTATTTCATCAAGGGTATTAAAAGCAGAAGAAGGAACTGCGATACGTTGCTTGTCGGTATTATCTTGCTGTATCAAGAGATGTTTTTCTAGGGCAAGGATAGAGCGACCGACACCCACGGCATCTAATTCAGCATCTTCTATTACATGATTATGATAAAGGTGAGATACACCAAAACTGGCAGCACTGAGGATTAACACGGATGACGTTAAGGCTGCGCAAAGTAAATAACTGAGTAATCTATTGGAAGCTTTTTGTCCTTTCAGACATATCATAGAAGCGTATAGCCTTTGAAATATACCAGTTGATATCAGAATACTTTTGTTTACACATCTATACTACGAGATTGAACCGGGTTCGTCTCCTAGTTTTATATCATCTATAAGTCGATGATTTTGCACAAAAAAATATAGAATTATTACTCTACCGTTGATTCTGTCATTCTACCGTCTAATTTTAAACCGAACACTCTCCTTCAAACAGTCCTTTTTTTGCAACCAAGGCCTCTGTCAAAGCCTCTCGGCAAGCTTGAATTCTGGTGGTGCCTCTCAGGTCAATATGGTTTAGTACCCAAACACCCCAAGTGGATCTCGGTAGAGGGATATCCAAACGCTGTACGGAACTATCCCCAATAGCGTCTGGTAAGTAACAAGGCATACGTGCCACGCCAATCCCGCTTTTTACAGCCACGTACATGCTATACAGGTCATCCACTCTTAACGCGATATAGGGATTATGAAATTCTTGGGCCCAATCCGGTAGATGTTGATCGCCAACCCAAGCCACTATGCCTGTGCTTTCTTCTTCCGTGTTTCCCTCTTCCGTACTTCCCTCTTGACCCAGATTCTTACTGGCATAGATACCATGTTGCAGTGTCGCTATCTGTTTGCCCACCAGATAATCCGGTGGCGTAGCCGTCAAACGAATGGCCATATCGGCTTCTCGATTAGCCAGATTTCGTACACCTTTTGCCAAATGAAGATAAAGCTCTATCTGTTGATGTTTTTGTTGAAACTGCTTGATCTCATCTGCCAGACAAAATTCATATATATCATGGGGCATGGTCATATGAATCTTGCCCTGAAGGCGACTATCTTGCCCCTGCAGGTGTCGAAAGAGTGTGAGGTGCTGGTTTTCAATTTGCAGAGCTAACTCATAAATGGCTTCTGCCGCCTCGGTCATGGCGTAACCGTCCAGAGTACGTTCAAACAAACGCACACCCTGCTTTTTTTCAAATCCCTGAATGCGACGGGAAACCGTGGAGTGGTTCACCGTTAACACCTTGGCAGCCCCAGAAACGCTGCCAGTCCGCGCTACCGCGAGAAAGAATCGAATATCATCCCAATCTGTCATATGCGTTTTTGCACAACCATTCCGCTTTTTTTGAGAATTTATCATCAAACCACGCCAATGTAAGCTTTAAATCGAATCCAAAAGACAGACAAGGCGAATCACTATTATGTTTACTTTATATCATGGCCCAGGTACTTGCTCTCTGGCTGTAAAAATAGCCCTTTCCCTAACTGATGTTAAGGCAGAGATTAAAACGGTTAACGTTAGAGAAGGGGAGCATTTAACCGATGCATTTTTAAAGCTTAATCCTTTGGCAAAAGTGCCTGCACTACAAAGCGAAGAAGGCGTTTTAACAGAAGGGGCTGCCATGCTGCAATATATTGATGCTCTCGATCCTTATGCCAAACTGATGCCTGAACGTAGTAGCTGGCAGTATGCCCAAGCGTTAAAATGGCTGCACTTTTCATATGCGACGCTTCATCCTGCTTGGGGACGGGTATTTTTTCCTGAGCGCTATTCTGATAATGCCGATAGCACTAAAGAAAAAGCTGAGGCAGACCTGCATACTTTTTACGCTCAGATTGAACAAGTGCTGGAAAAACAACTCTATTTAGGCGGTGATCAAGTAGCTTTACCGGATCTGTATCTGCCCGTTACTTTACACTGGCAAGGGGCGTTAACTCGACCATTAACTGAAAACTACCCTAATATTGCAGACTACTTAACGCGGTTAAAAAGCCATCCTGTCATAGGTAAACATCTAGCTGAAGAGTTTGGTCAATAAGCCCAAGCCTTATGCGCTTTGTCCCGAGGCTTGCATCACTTTATGAGCTTAAGGAATGTTATATTAAGCGTAATCAAGGGGGCTTTACCTCCCCCTTTTAGCCCGATGCTCCACTGAACAGCAGACTCAGAATACTAAAAACTCAAATGCTGGGCGGAATCACGAACAATCCGTGCAATCAGGTCTCTATCGACCTCAGGCTCTAGGTTTTTAGGGCGACCTAACTTTCCTGTCATTTGGGTAACCAGGTTTCCTTCCTTCTCTTCCAGCTTGAATTCACCGGAACAGCTTCGGCAATAGGTATGATCGCCAACACCTTGATCTTTTTGCACTACTAACGTGGGGCCGCACATAGGGCATTCATGAAGAGGAATACCTTCATCACTGTGACCAACAATATGCAACAATTCATGGCTGCTCTGACCCAGTTTGATAAAGGTCTCACCAATGTTTTGATCAAACTGAGTACCAAGGTTGCTCTGGATAATAGACAAGGCTTTTTCGATAGGCATGCCCCGACGGTAAGAGCGCGTACTGGTCATGGCATCAAAAGCATCGCAAATACCCACAATTCTGGCATCGACCGGAATATCATGACCGGATAAACCTCTGGGATAACCTTTGCCATCGGGCTTTTCATGGTGGCCTCGAACAGAGGCTTCAATTAATGAGGCTAAAGGATGGCCCGCAATCATGCGCCAGCCTACGTCTGGGTGTGTTTTGATAATGTCGTATTCATCATCCGTCAGCGGGCCTTTTTTATTCAAAATACTGTCCGGTACGCTCACCTTACCCAGATCATGTAAAAAACCGCCGATAGTAATACGGGATACATCAGCAGGCGACAGCTTCATCTCAGTCGCCAGCAAGTTAGACATACGAGAAACCCGCCATAGGTGTCCCCCAGTGTAGGGATCACGCGCTTCAACCATCCAGGCCATGACCAACAAGCTACTCAGCAAATCTTCTTTATAATTCAGCGTATCCTGCGAATTATTACTAAATACTCGACTAATTTTATCAAGCAGACTCACGAGCCTAACTCCTTACAATGAACGGATTGCATCAAACTGCACGGTCTCAAACGGTTAGATTAATCCGACCATAATAGCACTGATAAGTGCCCGGCTATCAATACGTTAAATAGAAGAGGTTTAAAGAGCAGGCCGCTGTCGTTTGCGGTATAAACGCAAGCTTTGCCAACCAATCGGTAAAATAATCAATAAAATACCTGCCAGAGTATGCATCTCTGCCGGTTCATTAAACCAAGTGATGCCCAGAAAGAGCGCAAATAACAAACCGGAATACTCTGCAATCACAATATCCCCCGCGTCACTGGCTCGATAGGATTGCGCTGCAATGACTTGATAGAAGGCGGTCGTGATCGAAACAATCAATGCCAGAATCAACATATCTAACTGCAAAGGCTGCCAGTAAATAACTGCTAGGATAAGGGTTAAAGGCAGCGCCGTTAGGTTGCACCAAAGTACCATGCTACTCATGCTCTGTTTCGCAGGCAGCTTACAGGTCAATAAGTTAAATAATGCTAGGGTAAAGGCAACAACAATGGCGGTGAGTGCGGCCCAGTGCAGTTCATCAGGCTGCAAGGCGATAATAACACCCAAGAAACCTAAACAGACTTGTGCCACCTGCACATAGGTCAGCGCTTGCTTCAACCAAAAACGAGCCAGTAGCAGGGTCACAAAGGGGGCCGCATAAAAAATAACATTGGCCGTTGCCAAGCTAAGATGCAGTAAAGAATAAAGGGCACAAGATGCCCCTAATAATGAGAGATGCCCCCTTAATACGTGAACGGATAGGGCACCGGGCTGCTTTTGTTCAGCGGTCTGTTTCTGCCAGAGCGGGTAAACCAACACTAAGGTGATCACCTGTCGTAACACCAGATATTGAAACAAGCCACTCACAGACCCCATGGCCTTAATCGCTACATCACCAAGGGTTAAAACCAAATTGCCAATTAACAGACCTACGATGGCCTGCACTGGGGTAAAGGTAGCAAAAGACAGCGCCTTTAATGAACGCCCTTTCATCCCAAACGTTCTGCAGCAGATAGCAACATATGAACATGGGGAATACCGTCTTCAATATAGAGATCAGATATCACCTTAAAGCGATGCCCTGCGTAAAATTTTTCCAGATGGGCCTGAGCGCCAATTTTGATATCTGAATCTGGCCAAGCGTTTAGCGTATGTTGAATAGCGTGCTGAATTAACTCATGCCCCAAACCTGTTGAGCGGTAATCAGGATGAGTCACCACACGCCCTATACTGCTTAAACCTGGGTAAGATGCACCCGGTGGTAACAAGCGTGCATAAGCAACAACGGTCGGTATATTTTGGCTCTTTAATGGGTCAGCTGCGTCAGAACCTTGATCAAGAAGATCTCTATCTTGAGCAGAATCTAAGTCCTGAGCAAAGGCTATAAGATGCAAACAACCCGGCACCAGATCCGAATTATCCATATCACTGTAAGGACAGGTCTGCTCTACCACAAACACATCGCTACGCAGTTTTAATACTTGGTAAAGCTCATGGGGAGTGAACTCGTCAAAGGTTTTCAGTTGCCAATTCATTGCTTGTTCTCAGGATCGATTTACCGGGGTTTTAATCAGGTGGCTACTTTACTGAGAGATGAGGGTAGAGGCATTAACAATTGTTAATAAGCAGTGTATGTCTCAATAGAAAACGGCCTGATACTGCCCATTCAGCCTAAGCTAAACGCTTTTTGATCCGACTATAGCTAATGGCGGTCATGCCCAAATAGGAAGCGACGATATAGTCCGGTATCCGATTAATAAGCCAAGGAAAGGTTTCACCAAAACGAGCCACACGTTTTTCTGGACTATTCAGTAGAAGAAACTCCTCCTTACGCTCCTTATTCACCAAATGTATTTCCAATAACCGTTGGTGATACTGTTGCCAGTCCAATGACCTTTCGACCGCTTGTAGGTATTCACTGATGCTGATCATGCGATAATGGCAGGGCTCCAGCGTCACAATGCTATAGGGTAGGGGCTCACCGGTTAATAAGCTTCTGGGTTGTAGAATAATATCCCCCTCCCAAAAAAACTCCTTGGTAATCTCTTTACCGTTTTCATCTGTAAACACAGCCCGCACTAAACCTTGTTCTAACCAATAAACAGAGTGACTGACCTCCCCTTGAGCCACTAAAACCTGTTGCTCCCTAAGTTTTAATACCGGTTGCTCTTTTAGAAGAAGGGTATCCGTGACGGGTGGCGGTATATTTAGATCATCGTAAAACAAAGGACACCTTTTTAACTTGTGCAGAAATACTTTAGGTCGAGCAGAAGTATCGGAATAGTTAAACGATATCATTAAATCCTGATTTTACTGACTAATTTGCTTTACCCTCTCTCTTTTTACTGTAAGTCTATACTGATTAATTAAATGGGATGTTATAAAACAGAGGGGCGCCGTCTTGTATATGCAAATGTTATCTTCTATTGAAGGGCCTGAAGTCCGGTTTGCCAGCAATCTAAAACATCGAGTACTCACGCTAGGCTTTATTTGGGCGGTAGCGTCTGGGATATTGGCCCTACTCAGTTATGGCTTCTTCTTTTTAACCACACCGGGAGTATCCGTTTACGCGCCCGGATTTGCGCTTTTATCCCCAGCGGCAGCACTATTAGTTGCCGGTATACTCTTTCGACTTGAACACCAACGGGGCCATCACGGAGACTTTATCGGTACCATAGGGGCTTTTTGTATCTCCCTATGTTGGTTGATGATTGGTTGGTATGTGTTTGAGATCTGGCAGATTCATCATGCCGCTGAGAAGTTTTTAACCGTCGGTTTTTTTAGTGTCACCTTAGCTTTTTTTGCCCGTTCCCGATTACTGGTCGTATCCCTACCCCCTTTGGCGATTGGCTATGTTTATATCGTTTTTAATAACCCTGAACTCTCTTTTTTAGATCAAGTCCTCTCCATACTGATGTTCCCAGCATTAGTGGCAGTCTTGATTTTTACCCTGCGTAGCCTGCTCCGATTGGCTCAGGATAAAAATCAGCAAAATATGTCCTATGCAGAAAAAATTAAAGTGATTAATCACACGGATGAGTTGACCGGCATTGCCAATCGTAAAGGCTTTGATGAAGTGCTCAATAACGCCATGAACTTATCTAATCGCTTTCATACCCCCCTATCCATCGTCGTGGTTAATATCGACTTTTTTAGAAAGTATAACGAAGCAATGGGTTACCCAGCGGGGAATAAATGCTTACAAAAGCTCGCTCAACTTTTACCTGATCAGGCTAAACGTGCCGTTGATTTAGTCGCTCGTACTGGTGATGAAGAGTTCACCATGGTTTTACCGGGCTGTGATCTACATCAAGCTGAAATGTTAATCGACAAGGTACAAAAAGCGCTGGTCAAAGAAGCGATTGTAAATCCAGGCCTTAAGAGTAAAGGCTTGTTAACCCTAAGCTATGGCGTCGCCGTGCATGGAGGGGACACACCTGAATCTCTCTACCGCAAGGCAGGACAGGCTCTGCTGCTGGCGAAAAAGAACGGCAGAAACCGTTACGAGGTTTTCAGTCCCATCGTGTAGGCATATTCCTTTATCAATACATGAAGATCGACGTTGGGTTTTGTGATTTAAAAACGAGATAAGCCAATCCGTTATTAATATACCGCTCAACCCAACGAGCAAGAGTGTCATTTCGAATTGAGAGTACCCAAAACATCCTTCTGATCAAAAACTGATTGATACACTAGATACGCTGCGGCTAAATCCGACAATGCTGTGCCCACGGATTTAAAAAGCGTAATCTCTTCTGGCGCTTGTCGGCCAGAAACCCCTCCAGTACAAAGTTCGGCCAGCTCCCCCTGAACGTGTTTTTCTGTAATCCTGCCTTCTTCAATGGGAATGAGTAATTCCCCCGCTTCATTCAGTACATTGATTCGACTGTCCACATAAACTTGGCTGCTAACAACCGTATTGCTATCACATTCCCGGCGATCATGATTATGGTTACCCACCAGATCAATATGTACACCCAGCTTGAGATCAGAATAATTAAACAGTGGTTCAGAAGCGCTAGTGGCGCAGCTGATAATATCAACCTGTCCAGCGCGCTTATTGGGTTCTGACTCCGCTAAGACGGTTAGATCTGGGCGCTGTTTCAGTATCTGTTGAATGGTTTGTTGTACTTTTTCTGGGCTGCGGCCAGAAATATAGACTGTTTTAATAGGACGAACGGTAGCATGGGCTAAAGCCATATAAGGGGCCAGCTTACCTGTGCCAAATAACAGCAAGCTTTCAGCGTTGGGGTTGGCTAAAAAGTCAGCAGCTAAAGCCGATACCGCTGCAGTACGCCAATAAGTCAGTTGAGTTCCGTCCACAAGAGATAAAGGCGCACCCGTTTGTCGACTAAACAGCATCAGCTTAGAAGCCAGTATATCCAGTCCCTTAGCCGGATTGCCCGGCAGATGGGTAAAGGCTTTAACCCCCATCACCTCGTCATTCCAAGCAGGGAGTACCGCAAAAGCATCGGTAACATCGCCTTCGCCAGACAAGTGGTAGACCTGGCGTTGAGGCATGCCAAAATCACAGGCAAAAGCTCTTTTCAACGCAGGGATTAAACGATCAAAAGAGAGTGATTGTTGAACATCATCGGCTTCAATAACCTGCATGCTATTTTCCTTTTATAACTTCATAAAAAAACCGTCGTGCTGAGTCCGCAATCAGCGACGACGGTTAAATGGAAGAGTCTTAATCGTAATGGTGTAAAACGGATGATATAGAAGAGAACTTATTGCTGAGCTAGCCAGGTATTAAATTCTTCATTGAGTTCGTCGGCGTAGTCGATCCACCACTCATCATCAAAGATAAAGGCCGTCTTAAAGTTATCTGGAGCAGTGGGTAGATCGTTCAAAATATGGGACGGCAACATCTTGGCTGAAGACTTACGTGTTGGGCCGTAAGAGATATAACGGGCCTGCTCTGCCAGCTGTTGGCTATCGGCAGAAAATACGGCAAAGTCCGTCGCCAGTTTTTTGTTTTTGCTGCCCTTTGGAATCGCCCAGCCGTTCATATAACCGATCTGATGATCCCAGATAATTTTAAAGGGTTTGTTTTCTTTCTTTTGGGCGCTGTGGATACGACCATTAAAAGCAGACGCCATAATCACTTCGCCATCCGCCAGCATTTGTGGCGGTTGGGCACCGGTTGTCCACCAGATAGTTTGTTCTTTAATGGTATCCAGTTTACGGAAAGCACGGTCGCGACCTTCACGGGTCTCTAGCAGATCATAGACTTCCTGCGGATCAACACCATCCGCCATCAACGCCCATTCCAGATTACCTTGAGGTTGTTTTTGCAGAGCACGACGACCCGGGAATTGTTTTAGATCAAACAGAGATTCCAGGGTATCCGGCTTATCACCTTTAAAGCGGGTCTCATCGTAGGCGAGGACATTGGATACAACAATACTGGCTACGGCACATTCGTGAATAGCCCCATGGACAAAATCTAACCCTGCAGGAGTACCATCCACACCTTTATTTAATAGATTAGCGTTGAAGGGTTCTAACAAACCTTCTGCACAGCCGCGCACAATATCAGGCTTATCCAGAGAGACCAGATCCCAGGTGACATTACCGGATTCCACCTGCGCCTTAATTTCTGCCAAACCACCAGAGAAATCCTCCGATACGATTTTAGTGCCGGTTTTAGCCGTAAAGGGCTTGTGATAAGCCTCTACCTGACTTTTTGTAAAAGCACCGCCCCAAGATACAACGGTTAATGAATCACTGGCTGTCGCTGAGTGAGCCATGACAACACCCAGTGATAAAGCGGATAGAGCAGACAGAACTTTTATTGTTTTTTTCATTTCTTGTATTCCTCTAATTTTGTTGTGCTATCTCATTTTTGTTATGACGCCGATTTCTTTTGAAACGGGATATCTAGCCTTCCTACAGACCTTCTTGTTTATTGGGTTATTAAATTCTTTCGACCTATTCAATCTACAATAACTGTATATTGCATACAATATACAATTTATTTATTTTGCATTTATACCAAGTAAGCAATTGATTAATAAAGATAAAAAAATTGTAACAAGAAGCTAAAAACGGCTTAAGCGATAAGCATCTAGAGAAATTTGAGGTGTTTTATCCTGCACTAGGTCTAATATTAAATCGGCTGTAATAGCCCCTTGAGTCAATCCAAGATGCTGATGAGCAAAGGCCAATAAAATCTGTCCTCGACTGCCCACACGATCAATTACCGGCAGGGAGTCAGGCAGAGAAGGACGAAAGCCCATCCAGCTTTCACCGGTCTGTTCCGGTAGGTCAGATAATAGGGCTTTAGCGTGTTGGGTCAGCATATGGGCCCGCTGCATATTGGCCGGAGCCTGCAAACCGGCAAATTCAACCGTACCGGCTAAACGCATGCCCTCTTCCATCGGGGTCATAATAAACTTACGATCCGCTGAGCTTACCGGTACATTTAATAGCTTCGATGCCGCTGGCACCATCAGATGGTAACCCCGCTCTGTATCCAAAGGCACCTTTACCCCGGTGGCCTGCTGCACAATACCCTTTGACCAAGCACCTGTGGTGATCAAAATCTGGGGCAGTTGGTATTGGCCGTTAAGGGTATCCACTTGGCAACCTTGGCCTTTTTGCTGGACACCTGTGACTTCGGTTTGAATAAATTCACCGCCCTGCTGAATAAAGTGCTGAAATAGGGTTTCGCAGAGTTTTAATGGATTTGTGGTATGACCGGTTTCTGGGAAAAATACTGCTTGGGTTATCTCTTTGCTTAAAGCGGGCTCGGCTTCTCTGAGTTCATCACCACTGACCTGTGCAGTTTTAACGCCATAGTGTTGAATTAAGGGCAGGGTGCTTTGTTGATAATCTGCAAAAGTCTCTGGGTTTTCAAAAACCAGAAAGGAGCCATCCACTTTTAACTGATCTGCAGCCCCTATACTGGTTAAGAGCCCTTGCCAAGCGCCTAATGAGGCTTCATTCAAAGGCTGAATAGCTTCGGCTCCAGCCGTGAAAGGCTTCTGACGGGTATTCAACAGAAAGCGAATAAACCAAGGGGTGATATTGGGCAGATAAGGCCAGCGAATGGATACCGGGCCTTTAGGATCAAGCAGCATTTTAGGGATCTGTTTGATGAGACCGGGTGCCGCTAGAGGCAAAACCTGTTCCGTGGCAAAGTGCCCTGCATTACCTTTTGAGCAACCATAACCTGGGTTATCTCGATCAAACAGAGCCACCTTATAACCGGCCATCTGTAAACGGAGTGCGCAACATAGGCCAACAACCCCTGCGCCGATTACTGCGATATCTAATTTGTCTTGATTCATTTTTATCTGCCATATGATGTAATTTTTTATTTTGTATAAAATATACAATCCTGATAGATTGTACAAATGCAGATTAAAAATGATCGGAGTTATTGAGCGTAATCGAACACTATTCGGGCTCTGATCAAACTCATAACAGCAATAGATCACAAGAGGTCAGTTATGCGCGAAGGCACCTTTTTTTGTATTGATGCTCACACCTGCGGTAACCCGGTACGTTTAGTTGCAGGCGGTTACCCGGCATTATCTGGGCAGACCATGAGTGAGAAGCGTCAGGATTTTTTGAATAACCACGATTGGATTCGTCAGGCTCTGATGTTTGAGCCCCGAGGTCATTCCATGATGTCTGGTTCTATCGTCTATCCGCCTTGTTCTGACAATGCCGATGCCTCTGTGCTATTTATTGAAACCAGTGGCTGCCTGCCTATGTGTGGCCACGGCACTATAGGCACGGTGACCTCGGCCATTGAGCAGGGAATTATTACGCCTCGTAAACCCGGTGAACTGATTTTGGATGTCCCCGCCGGACAGATCCGTATCGAATACACGCAAAATGGCCCTAAAGTGGAAAAGGTGCGTATCTATAACGTGGCGGCTTATCTAGCGCACACTGATGTAGTGATTGATGTACCGGGTCTGGGAGAGTTAGTGGTAGATGTCTCCTACGGCGGTAACTACTACGCCATTATTGATCCACAGAAAAACTTTGCCGGTTTAGAAAGCTTTAGCGCTGATCAGGTGCTGCATTACAGCCCTATTGTGCGCGAATTGATGCGCGAAGCGGTGGAATGTATCCACCCAGAAGATCCTACGGTTTGTGGTGTCTCCCATGTGTTATGGACAGGGACACCTACTGTTGAGGGGGCCCATGCTAAAAACGCCGTATTTTACGGTGACCGGGCCATCGACCGCTCTCCTTGTGGCACCGGCACCAGCGCCCGTATGGCTCAATGGGTGGCTCGTGGTCGATTAAATATCGGCGATGATTTTGTCCACGAAAGCATTATCGGCAGCCTGTTTGAAGGCCGGGTAGAAAGCGCTGCACAGATTGGTGATCCCGCCAAAGGCCCAACCTTTGATGGCATTATGCCCAGCATTCAAGGCTGGGCACGGGTGATCGGCCATAACACCATCTGGGTCGATAGCGAAGATCCCTATGCCTACGGCTTTGAAGTGAAATAGCTGTCGAATCTATATATAGCGATAAGCCTTTATGTGTGGAGATAGATCTTTATCTATCGATATAGCGATTAAGGCCAAGCAATTTAAGACTAAGACATCCAATACCAAACAATCGAAGTGAGGCTTGTGTAGGTTGGGCTGAGCGTAGCGAACCCCAACGGCAGAGACACGTACCCCCGGTACAAAAATTGAGCCTCATTTCAGCATTTTAAATTTTAAGGATCATCGTTCATGTCACAAATTACCGGAGCAGCCCTGATTGCAGGTCAGGCCATTACAGGCTCAGTAACCACAGATAAAACAACATCAGGTTTTCAGGGACTTAACCCTGCCAGTAATGAATTATTACCGGGTATTTTCCCAGAAAATGGTGCCGTAGAAGTAGAGCAAGCCGTTAGCGCAGCAGCAGACGCTTTTAATCGCTATAGTAATCTATCAGACCTGCAACGAGCCGAGTTTTTAAACACGATTGCAGATGAACTGGAAGCAGACCGAGCGGCTATTGTCGAACGCGCCACCCAAGAAAGTGCCCTGCCGGATATGCGTATTAACGGTGAGCTCTCCCGCACTTGTGGTCAGCTGATGCTGTTTGCCAATCTGTTAAAAGAAGGCAGTTGGGTACGGGCCTCTCTTGATCAAGCTGACCCTGAACGTCAGCCTCTGCCTAAGCCGGATCTGAGAATGATGCAGATGCCGCTAGGCCCAGTAGCTGTATTTGGTGCCTCTAACTTTCCGTTGGCATTTTCTGTGGCCGGTGGTGATACCGCATCGGCATTAGCTGCGGGTTGTCCTGTGGTTGTTAAAGGACATCCGGCACATCCCGGCACGTCAGAATTAGTGGGCCGTGCCATTAATCGTGCCATTGAAAAATGTCAGCTACCTGCCGGGGTATTCTCTCTCTTGCAAGGCACCAGTATTGAATTGGGTGCCGCTCTGGTTCAGGCTCCAGCTATTAAAGCGGTGGGCTTTACCGGGTCTTTAAAAGGTGGCCGGGCGTTGTTTGATCTGGCCAGTTCCCGCCCTGAACCTATTCCATTTTATGGCGAGCTGGGTTCCACTAATCCGGTGTTTTTACTGCCGGATGCCCTACAGCAAAAGACAGAAACCCTGGCCAATGAATTTGTTGGCTCGTTAAATATGGGCTGCGGTCAGTTCTGTACCAATCCGGGTTTAATCATTGCTTGTAAAGGTAAGGCTCTGGATCAGTTCTTAGATATAGCCAGCCAAGGTATTCAGCAGCAAGCGGTTAGCACTATGTTAACGCCAGGGATTAGCCGAGCCTATTTACAAGGTCGTAATCAGTTGGCAGAACAAGAAGGTGTTACCGTGTTAGCTTATGGTCAGGAAGCTACTGGTAACCAAGCACAACCGGCCTTGCTTAAAGCCAGTGCTGAAGCCTTTATCAATAATCCACTGCTTGAAGAAGAAGTCTTCGGCCCTATGGCTCTGGTGGTGGAATGCGAAACACCTGAGCAGATGCTGCAACTGATTAATGGTTTAAGCGGCCATCTAACCAGTACTTTACATGTGGCCGGTGGTGATCAAACTCTAGCGCAATCGGTGAGTGCAGCCATTAGCCAAAAGGTCGGTCGCGTTTTGTTTAACGGCTGGCCGACAGGCGTGGAAGTGGCCCATGCCATGACTCATGGCGGCCCATACCCTGCATCAACAGATAGCCGTTCAACGTCTGTGGGCAGTACGGCCATTGATCGTTGGGTACGTCCGGTGAGCTGGCAAAATGCGCCAGAGGCAGTATTACCTCAAGCCCTAAAGAATGCGAATCCGTTACAGATTTGGCGTAAGGTTGACGGTCAGGTGACACAAAAAGCGTTATAGATATTGCAGAATAGAGCCAGAAGGATCATAAAGGTTCTAATAAAAAGGCAAAGGCTGATGTTTCAGCCTTTGTTGCACCTGCGGCGTGCATTACAATAGGGCGTAATAATAAACGTATTTTAATGATAAGAATTGATCAATATGGCTCATAAAAACGGCATCGTTTATAAGACCCGCACCCAGATGGTGGTGGATATCCTACGAGAGAAGATCCTCTCTGGTGATATTCAGGCGGGTGAACCTTTGCGCCAGGATGCGCTTGCAAAAGAGTTTGACGTGAGCCGTATCCCGGTACGCGAAGCTCTACTGCAACTGGAAGCCCAAGGATTAGTGCATTTTGAAGCCCATAAGGGCGCAACAGCGACAGAGCTATCACTGGCTAAAATTGAGGAGTTATTCAATCTGCGTGTCTTATTGGAGAGTCATGTCTTAGGACTGGCCATCGACAATATGACCCCTGAGGTGATCGAACAGGCCAGAGAGATTTTGACCTCCTTTGATGAAGCCCTGGATACTGGTACACGGGTCGAGAAGTGGAGTGAGCTTAACTATGCCTTCCATGAAACCCTGTACCAAGCGGCAGGTATGCCACAAACCATGGAGATTATTCAGCAGTTGAATACCAAGTGTGATCGCTATATCCGCATGCAGCTGTTATTTACCACGGGTATTGATAAGGCCGAGCAAGAACATAACGATCTGCTGACCTATTGTGAAAAAAGAGACAAGACCGCCGCTGTTACCCTACTAAAACAGCATATCGAAGAAGCAGGTGATGCTATTCGGGATCTGTTACAGCAACAACAGGCGGAGCATAACCTATAGCGTTAGATTGATTCAGCGCTTGTTAGTATTTTATCAGAGTCTACAGATCGAAAAGACCGGAGTGTTAACAGCATCTCCGGTTTTTTTGTGGTTTCGGATGAGAAAACTCTTATTTTAGTCTAGGGCTTGCCTCTACTGACGGCT
>JAKZRG010000026.1:0-21778 GCA_047518265.1 Oceanospirillum sp. | reverse complement strand
CAGAAGTGAAACTGCTCAGCGCCGATGGTAGTGTGGGGTCTCCCCATGTGAGAGTAGGACATCGTCAAGCGCTTATTTAGTCTTTTTAGAAAAGACACCAAAACCCCGATCAGCAATGATCGGGGTTTTTTCGTTTCTGGGTATGCTAATTTAATATAAAGTGGTTCTATGAACAGAGGAGGGATTCTGAAAAGAATGATCTCTTAAGAAAAGTAATGTACAAAATGAATATGTTGCTTAATCGGTGTTAATATTAAAAGAAGAATTAAATTTATTCAGATATAAGGCCTGCAGCAGAATATGAGTGAAAATCAAACACTTTCCGCTGAACTAGAACTTCAGATTCGTCAGCTTGTTGAGGCAAGTGTCTCTGAAATGAAAACGGAATTGATGGCATATATTGATGAGAAATGTGCTGGTCAGCAGCAAATAGAAGAAGAGGTTGAACCATTAACACTCAACATGGTGATGCTACAGGTAGCTGCCATTTTTGAAAAATTCTCTCACTATGATGAAATATACCGCACTTATGGTATTGAAGCTGACGCCTTTCAAGATGAGTGCAATGAAAGCGTTGATCTGATGAAGTTTCAACTGGAGCAGTTTGAAAGCCAGCTCAGGGAATTTCAAAATCGGCTATTGATTGAAGAAAGTGGCGGTGATTCAGCTGTTCAGGTTAACAGAGAATTAAAATCTCAATTCGATATGTTATCCAAAGAAGTACAAGAAACCCTGAGTCAGTTTGATCAATATTTTGACCAGCAGATCAAGATTATTGAAGGCATGCCTGAAGAGATTGATGAGCTAAAAGCTCAAGTGGCTGCTAAGCAGTCAAAAGCTGAGGCTTTAATCAATTCACAGGAAAGTAAAAAACAGGTACTGGCTAAATTAAAGCAAGCGGTAGAACAGATAAATAAACAACTGCCTATCGTTATCGCTAATCAGATAGCCAAAAAATAATTTTCAAATTAATACGCTGTCTTTTGATCTATTTGTTTTATTCCTATCTCTGTATTTTCGGACTGTTAGCCCGAAAATACATTCTTTTTTAATTGAGCTTATGATTCTCCCAAAATTATTTCGATATTCTCTGACCTATAGTCAGAGAATGCTGAGGCTTTTGTCAAAAGTGCTTGCTGGGAGGTTACTTAATAATGATAGGTAATAAATTATTTGCTTTAGCGTGTTTATGTAGGCGGCCATCTTGTTTAATGCTACTGACAAACTGATTCACACGGGCTAGCCATTTTGGTTGGCCTTTTTTAACCGCATAAGCATATTTAAACTGTTTTGTTGCTTTTTTCGGTGTAAGCAATTGTGCCCAATCATAATTACGGATCATCTTTTGACCGTAAGGATAATCTGTAATAAATACATCGGCTCTACCTGAGCGAACCTCTACTTCACGCTGGCTAGGGCGAGTAACGCTCATTACTTTAGCGTGTTTTAAACTACTGCGCATGGCGCTGTCCATATAGGTGCCTTTTTGTACGGATACAATAATACCGGGTTGATCCATATTTTCCCAAGAATTAATTATAGGGTGTGCCTTACTTGCAATTCCATACATGCCGCTACTAAGGTAAGGCTGGCTGAAATCGACCCGCTGCATGCGTTTTTCAGTACGGCCTACACCAAACATAGCGATATCACACTTATCTTGTTCGATATCATTCATGAAAATACCGAAATGAGTGGGTACAAAATGGGCCTTAACGTTTAAATCTTTGGCAAACTCTTTTGCCAGTGCAATATCAATACCTTCTAATTTATTGGTTTTTACATTCTTGTAAGATATTGAGAAGTATTCAGGCCAAATACAGACCCGTAATTCACCGGTGCTTTTAATTAGCACCTCTCTTTCAGAGGAGGCAAGTGCAGTTTGGCTAGCCATAAGGCTAAATAACGTGGTAAAAGAGCACAGTAAAAATTTAATCTTTTGTTTCATGACAACTTTTCCTGATTTATGTGACGGTATTTGTCGTGCAATATGTAACAATTCTAAAACTGTATTTAAAATGCGATTTGATCTGTGTTAATGAATTGGTCGAAATTTATAAAAAGTAGTCTTCTACACCAGAAATGGGTTTTTCTGGTGGGGTTTTCTGTTGTTTTTATGTTTTGGGTGTTATTACAACATGCGTTGGAGAAAGGGGTTCAGCGAAGCCTTGATGAGCAGGTTACAAGAAATGCTGTTTTACTTCATGCTCTAGAGGATTCTGTTGTTCGCTCTTTTCAGTCGGTCAACGCATCTGTAAAAACATTAGCAGAAAGCTTGCCTGAGTTGGGGCGACAGGATGAGATAAAAAAAGTAATACAAGAGCAATTACATATTTCACCGCAGATTCGTTCAATTGATTTATTAGATGTTAAAGGGCTGGTGAAGGTATCTGCAGTTGGAAGTGAAGGTGAAATGTTAAACTATTCTTGTATAGGGGCTTTATTGGAAGATCCTTTAAGGGAATATCAAATAGATACCCCAGTGTCAGGGAGATACCCTGGCGATCCTTTTTCCGGTAGAACACCGCAACAGCATATTCCTTTTTGTATATCGGTAAAAGATGAGCTAGGACAGATTCGTTCCATTTTATTGGCTTCTATCAACCCTCAATATTTCACTCGGTTGTTTCAAGGCGTTCTTGAAGGCCAGAATGCTGATATTAGCCTTTATCGCTATGATGGAAAACCTTTAATTACCTCTCATAATAGACCAACTTCAAATATTTTCTTAAGTAAGTTGGATGAAAAAAGCTGGGGTGAGTACCGAGTTAATGAGGGATCGTCTAATGCTACTTTGTTGAGTTATCGTTCTACAACTCTTTTACCATTGATTGTTACTATTGATTCCAGCGAGCGGGAAGCCTTGAAAGCTTGGAAGAGAGACGAACGTATGCTCTCTTTGGTTATGATGGTTTTATCTGGTCTCATTTTGTTGGTGTGTTTATTTGTTGTACTTATTCTTGAGCGAAGGGATCGAGTTGTTGGTGATAATCACTTATTGAGTACTGCTATTAGAAGCACAGCTAATGCTGTCTTTATTACGGACAAAAAAGGAAATATTAGTTGGGTTAACGATGCTTTCACAAAACTGACGGGATATAACTTTCATGAAGTAGAGGGTGAAAATCCTCGAATTTTAAATTCTGGACAACACAGCCCTGCTTATTTTAAACACTTTTGGCTATGTATTATATCTGGGGATAGCTGGCGTGGAGAGTTGGTAAATCGGCATAAAGATGGCCGAAATATGATTGTAGAGCAAACAGTTACACCTATTGTTGATCGCTCCGGTGGGATTAATCATTTTGTAGCGGTGCATGAGGACGTGACGGCAAGGAGAAATGCAGAACAAAAAGCTTTATATCTTGCGGATCATGATTCCTTAACCGGTTTGCCCAATAGGCGATACTTTGAGCAAAAATTACATGATACTTTTTCACAAGAAACAGAAGGCATCGCTGCGATACTCTTTATTGATTTAGATCGCTTTAAAGAAATTAATGACACTATGGGTCATGAAGCAGGCGACGCCTTATTAACAAATACTACCGATAACTTATCGAATACTTTAAATGAAGAATATCTCCTTGCGCGGTTAGGTGGTGATGAGTTCTCTGTGCTGGTTTATCCTATTCAACATACGGATCAGTTATCAATATTGGCTCAGCAGCTTATTAAAGCGGTAGCCTGTCCTTTTCATTATGGAGACAACACTTTTACTGTAACCTGTAGTGTGGGTATTGCTTATAGCCCAATACCTGATTCAGATGCATCACTATTACTACGTCAGGCAGATATGGCGATGTATCGAGCTAAACATGAGGGGAAAAACACTTACCGATTTTTCGATACAGCGATGGATGAGCTGATGAAACGACGTGTTTTTCTACAGCAACAGTTAGAGCATGCTGTTAAATCTGATAATGAACTGAGTTTGAAATATCAGCCTCAAATTAGTACGTCTAGCGGAAGAGTTTGTGGGGCCGAAGCGCTTATGCGCTGGGAGACTGACAGCGGTGAATGGATTTCTCCTGTTGAATTTATTAGCCTGGCAGAGGAAACGGGTCTAATTCTAGAGGTCGGAAACTGGCTGATGGAAAGTATGTTCAGTCAAATGGCCTGTTGGAATAAGGATGGCCTTCCTTTTGGTCGGATCGCTATGAATATCTCTGCTGTGCAACTGGCGAGAGAAAACTTAGCAGAACGTTTACTCACCCTAATGTATCGATTTGAAATACCCGCCAGTCAGGTTTCTATTGAAATTACTGAAACAACACTAATGGTTGATTCTGAACTGGTGAGCCATAATTTATCTTTGTTGAAGAAAGCTGGACTAACGCTTGCTATAGATGATTTTGGAACCGGTTATTCTTCCTTGAGTTATTTAAAGGCTTTGGATGCTGATTATTTGAAGATTGACCGTAGTTTTGTAATTGGTATCGGGGAAAATCGATCCGATGAAAGTATTATTGAAGCGACCATTGCTCTTGCGCATCGCCTCAATCTGAAGACGGTAGCAGAAGGTGTTGATAATGATGTGCAGCTAGAATTTTTAGATCAGGCGGGTTGTGATGTGATACAGGGTTACTTATTCGCAAAGCCGTTGTCATCTAATGAATTTGAACAATTTGTTTTAGATCAATCCAAGCCTAGAGGTTTAGGTTCTCCAAATGTTAGAGAGGATATTCATGAGTATATTTAAGCGTTTGTCTTTACTGTCTGCAATTTCGTTGTTCTTTGGTATGTTTTCTTTTTCTGTACAGGCTGAAGAGATTGGTTCTGTCAGTACAGTATTTAAAATGCTGGGAGCAAATCACAAGATCGTAATTGAAGCCTTTGATGACCCTGAAATTGACGGTGTTAGTTGTTGGTTATCTCGTCCCAAAACAGGTGGTATATCGGGCAGTCTAGGTTTAGCAGAAGATCCTTCTAACGGTGCTATCGCCTGCCGTCAAATCGGCCCTATCAATATTAATGGTGAGCTAGAGAACGGTGAGAAAGTTTTTAATAAGCGTACTAGCTTAGTCTTTAAGACAATGCAGGTAGTTAGATTTCATGATAAGAAGCGTAACACGCTAATCTATCTGGTATATTCAGATAAGGTTATTGACGGTTCACCAAAAAACTCTATTTCAGTCGTACCTATTCAGCCTTGGCGTAATTAATGGTGAAGCCTCTGTTTACCGACTGAGTTGTTCAGTTAATAAGACTCCCTTAATTGGGAGTTTTTTGTAGATAAGCACTCGGTCATACGGCCGTTTTATTTTATGGTAAAGTACTCCTGTTGATATTTATTAGAAAAACAAAAAAGAAGAGTAACTATGAATGCATTGCAAGATCTGAAAATCCTTGATTTTAGTCCTTTATTGCCAGGGCCTTACGCCACTATGTTGTTGGCGGATATGGGGGCCGATGTATTGAGGGTGGAGTCCCCGACGCGTCCTGATTTGGTGAAATCCTTACAACCTCAAATTGATGGTGTTTCAGCAGCATATCGGCAGTTGCATGATAATAAGCAGACGGTTGAGCTGGATCTTAAACAAAAGGAGGCAGTCGAGGAGGTTTATCGCCTTGTACGTGAATACGATATCGTTATTGAACAATTCAGGCCAGGTGTTATGTCACGCTTAGGTTTGGATTATGAGACATTGAAAGCCATTAACCCTAATCTGATCTATTGCAGTATCACCGGATATGGTCAAACAGGGCCTTATAAAGATCGAGCGGGTCATGATATAAATTATTTAGCCCTTAGCGGGGTAATGGATTACAGTCGCCGCAAAAATGAAGCACCTGTGCCTTTAGGGCTCCAAGTGGCAGATGTGGCCGGAGGCTCACACCATGCGGTTATGGCGATTTTAGCGGCAGTAATCCATCGTCAAAGTACGGGTGAAGGACAGTATCTGGATATCAGTATGACGGATGCTGCTTTTGCCTTAAATGCGATGACAGGTGCGGCAGCACTTGCTGGTGGTGAACAACCTGAAGCAGAAACCGGCTGGCTGAACGGCGGTACCTTTTATGATTACTATGAAACCTGCGATAAGCGCTATATGGCGGTGGGAAGTTTGGAACCACAGTTTCAAAAGCTTTTACTTGAAGTTCTGGGCCTAATGGATCTTAAAAAAGAGTGTGCCGATTTTACACCTGAAAGTCAGGGTAGAGTCAAACAGGCAATCTCGGAAATTTTTAGCAGTAAGACTTTTGAGCATTGGTGTCAGGTTTTTGCTCAGGTGGATGCGTGTGTTGAGCCTGTGCTGACCTTTGAAGAAGCGTCCAATCATCCTCATGTTCAGGCTAGGGGGTTGATTAAAGAAAATAAGGGGCTGAAACAGTTAACCACACCTTTTATTCTTAAATAACTTATATTCTGAAATAAGTAGGCATAAAAAAGCCCGGTATTTGGAGATCAAATACCGGGCTTTGTTTTTTCCCGTTTACACTCAATACTTAAATAAGCAGCATTGAATGCTCAGGGTTGTAGCTAGTCACGTTATCAGTGATTAGATACGTGCAGCTGGGATAGCTGTCGGTGCTACGCTCAGGTCTTCGCTCGGTGGAACGAAAGACGTCAGGTTGATACCTTCAACAGCTTCTTTGTACTCTTCCAGAGTCGGGAAACGACCTAGGACGCAAGACAGTACAACCATCGGAGTAGAGCCCAGCAGAGACTCGCCTTTCTTCTCTGCAGTATCTTCTACAACACGGCCCTGGAACAGACGGGTAGAAGTAGCTAATACGGTGTCACCCGCTTCTGCTTTTTCCTGGTTACCCATACATAGGTTACACCCAGGACGCTCCAGGTACAGAATGTTTTCGTACTTGGTACGTGCTGCTTCTTTTGGATTCTCGTCAGAGAATTCGAAGCCTGCGTATTTCTCCAGCAGTTCCCAGTCACCTTCAGCTTTCAGCTCATCAACGATGTTGTACGTTGGTGGCGCAACAACCAATGGTGCTTTAAAGGTGATAGGACCTTTTTTCTCCATGTTACGCAACATAGCAGCAATGATCTGCATATCGCCCTTGTGAACCATACAAGAACCCACGAAGCCTAGGTCAACCTGACGGCCATCGTAGTAAGAAGTCGGACGGATCACATCGTGAGTGTAGCGCTTAGAAACGTCGTCGTTGTTTACATCTGGGTCAGCAATCATTGGCTCGTCGATTGCATCCAGGTCAACAACCAGCTCAGCGTAGTACTTAGCGTTGTCATCTGGAGCCAGAGCAGGTGCTTCGCCAGATTTAACTTCAGCGATACGCTTGTCTGCTAGGTCGATAAGGCCTTGTAGCATGCCCGCAGCGTTTTCCATACCTTTGTCGATCATGATCTGGATACGGGACTTAGCCAGTTCCAGAGACTGGATCAGGGTATCGTCAGTAGAGATACAGATAGAAGCTTTCGCTTTCATTTCTGCAGTCCAGTCGGTAAAGGTGAAGGCTTGGTCAGCCAGCAGAGTACCGATTTGTACTTCGATTACACGACCCTGGAATACGTTTTCGCCAGCGAACTTCTTCAGCATTTGTGCTTGAGTCGCGTGTACGATGTCACGGAAGTCCATGTGAGGTTTCATGTTACCTTTAAAGGTAACCTTCACAGACTCTGGGATCGGCATTGCCGATTCACCAGTTGCCAGTGCAATCGCAACAGTACCGGAGTCAGCGCCGAATGCTACACCTTTAGACATACGGGTGTGAGAGTCACCACCGATGATGATCGCACGATCATCAATGGTAATATCGTTCAGTACCTTGTGAATGACGTCAGTCATGGAGTGATAAACGTGTTTCGGGTCACGTGCTGTGATTACACCGAATGCGTTCATGAACGCCATCAGCTTAGGCGTGTTAGCCTTAGCTTTGTTGTCCCATACAGAAGCCGTGTGACAACCAGACTGGAAAGCACCGTCAACGCTGGTAGAAATCGTAGAAGCAGCCATAGCTTCCAGTTCCTGACAGGTCATAGGACCCGTAGTGTCCTGAGAACCTACGATGTTCACTTTAACGCGAACGTCAGAACCCGTGTGCAGAGGAGTAGATGAAGCTACACCAACAGCGTTACGGTTGAATATTTTCTCAACGGCAGTCAGGCCTTGGCCTTCGTGAGAGATCTCTTTAGATTGAGCGTATACCGATGGAGCTTCAACGCCCAGAGTTTCCGCAGCGAAAGTTTGCAGTTTCTTACCGAAGGTCACCGCGTAAGAACCGCCTGCCTTCATGAATTCCACTTTTTGTGGTGTGAAAGCATCTGAGATGTCAGCCAGCTCTTCGTCGCCGTTGTACAGCTTCTTCGCTTTGGTATCGATGGTTAGAACCGTACCCGTAGCAACGGAATAAGCTTCTTCCAGTACTGCATCACCGTTAGCATCACGAACAATCTCGCCGTTTGCGTCGGTTTTCTTAACCCAGTTTTTCAGGTCAAGACCGATACCGCCGGTTACACCAACAGTTGTCAGGAAGATAGGTGCGATACCATTGGTACCGGCAACCACTGGACGGTTGTTGATGAACGGAATGAATGGAGATGTCTTTTCACCAGCCCACAGTGCTACGTTGTTCACACCTGACATACGGGAAGAACCAACACCCATGGTGCCTTTTTCAGCGATCAGCATCACTTTAGCATCAGGGTTTGCTTTGCCCATCTCAGCGATTTCCTGCTGAGCTTCTGGTGAGATCATGCATAGGCCGTGTAATTCACGGTCAGCACGGGAATGAGATTGGTTACCTGGAGACAGTAGGTCAGTTGAGATATCACCCTCTGCAGCAATGTAGGTAATAACTTTGACTGTCTCAGGAATATCATCCAGCTTAGTAAAGAACTCAGCTTTTGAGTAGCTTTCCAAGATCTCTTTAGCGATAGCATTGCCCGCTTTGAAAGCGTCAGCCAGACGAGTAGTGTCTGCATCGTACAGGAATACCTGAGATTTCAGGATTTCACCCGCGGCGGCAGCTTGAGCATCGTCAGACAGTGCGATATCCAGCAGTGCTTCAACAGAAGGACCGCCTTTCATATGAGACAGTTGCTCCAGTGCGAACTCAGGAGAGATTTCTGCAACTGTTTCAGCACCGGTAACGATGTCTTTCAGGAATTTAGCTTTAACACCGGCTGCTGGCGTAGTGCCCGGCAAGATGTTGTAGATGAAGAAGTTTAGAGAAGCTTCGCGCTCTGCATTACCGGTGTCTTTGATCTGGGCAATGATTTCAGACAGCAATTCCGCGCTATCGATTGGTTTAGGGTTCAGGCCTAGGTCCTTTTTACGAACCTCAATTTCTTCCAGGTAATCAGAATAATAACTCATAGCTTCAAACGTCTCACTTAAATCTAGTTATGATTTGTGGGCAGATTATAAAAAGAAAGTGGCTGTCAGCTCAATCAAAACTCGTTAAATGAAGAGAAAAGTCGATAAAATTTAGACAAAAGTACTAAAAGTCAGCGTGTTTTAGCCTAGGTGTTTTCTGATAGTCATACCCTGAAACAAAAGTATTTTGGTATTTGTCGTGCAAAACCATACAGTCATTCTGCGTTGTATAAATCGGTCCAATACCCCTTCAGAATTGTTCAAAGAAGCTTATATGTACTAGTCAATAGTCTTAGATTGTATGTGATTCAGACTAAAGATTGTCGACAATACTTGCTTTAAGGTATTTTATAGCTAATATTGTCGACAATCTTGATGAAGATAATAATTAATATTGCAAAATATGATGATTCGTTTTCGGCTGAAAATATAACTGATAAGGAAATCGAGCAGCTCCAAGTATTACCGGAGGCTCGCGCAAAAAAATAAAGTTGTAGAGCCTGAAGCGTTCTCTTTGAGAAAGGTATAAAAAATGACAAGTCCTATTGAATTCGATCCATCCAGTTCAGTTAAAACGCTCCCCGGAACAGCACACCGTTACCATAGCCTTCCAGAAACCGCTGAGCGCTTTGGTATAAAATTGGATGATCTACCTTTTTCGCTTCGCCCAATACTTGAAGGCATAGCCCGAAATGTTGGCCAAAACGGCGTAACTACTGAGCAAGTTCAGGCGCTTGGTGGCTGGACAGAACATCAAGGTAAAAAGCCGATTGAAATCCCTTTCACGGCAGGTCGTGTGATTATGCACGACCTTAGTGGTACGCCCGCTATTGTTGATTTTGCCGCTATGCGTTCTGCGGTTCAGCGTATGGGTCTGAACCCTGCGATTATTGAGCCTTTGGTGCGCGCTGATCTGGTTATCGATCACACGGTTACCATGGATAATACGGGTAGCCCGGCTTCCCTTCGAATCAATGGAGAGCTGGAAGCCGCCAGAAATAAAGAACGTTATGCATTTTTGAAATGGGGCGCGCAGGCATTTGACACCATCCGGATTATTCCCCCGCAAACCGGCATTGTTCATCAGGTTAATCTGGAATATCTGGCACAAGGCTATCTCAATATTAATGATCTGATGGTACCGGATACTCTGATCGGAATGGATAGTCATACGCCAATGGCTAATGCTCTGGGTATTGTGGGCTGGGGCGTTGGCGGTATTGAAGCTGGAGCCTCCATGCTGGGGCAGCCCATGCAAATGCTGGCACCAGAAGTGGTCGGTGTTGAGCTTACGGGAGCACTAAGAGAAGGTGTCACCGCGACAGACCTAGTACTAACGATCACGGAAATGTTGCGAAAATATCCAGGTGGTGTTGTTGGTAAGTTTGTTGAATACGTCGGTGAGGGCTGTGCCAATCTTTCCCTGCCTGATCGTGCGACCATCGCCAATATGTCACCTGAATACGGCGCAACCATGGGTTTCTTCCCATTTGATGAAATCTCTGCGGACTATATGAGAGCAACCGGCCGTGATGGTGAGCTGCCACTGGAGTTCTATAAAGCACAAAATATGGCTTGGACACCAGGCCAGGCACTGCCGAAATATACGGATCTACTTCAGCTTGATCTATCCACCGTTGAACCTTCCGTAGCAGGCCCGAAAAAGCCTCAGGACAGATTACCACTGGCTGAAATTGGCAACGTGTTCAGCAAAGCAGCTGCTGAAGGCGAGCGTACCCCTGAAGTGGTTAACGTGACACCAATGAAAGCGGACGATGCCGGTATTTTCGCACCGTTACCAGAAAGAGAGTTAAAAGACGGCGATATCGTGATTGCTGCGATCACGGCCTGTACCAATACCTCTAACCCTGGTCTATTGATTGCGGCTGGTCTACTGGCCAAAAAAGCCAATGAGCTTGGCATGACAGTACCCAATGGCGTTAAAACTTCCCTGGCACCGGGGTCTCCAGTGGCGACCGACTTTTTAACTAAGGCGGGCCTGCAACAACATTTGGATGCACTGGGCTTTAATACCGCCGGTTACGGTTGTACCACCTGTGTGGGTAACTCGGGCCCTCTGGCACCAAGTATCGAAGAAGCGTTGCAAAGCCACGATATCACCGTTGCATCGGTTTTATCCGGTAACCGAAACTTTGAAGGTCGTGTACACCCCGATGTGGATGCCAACTTCCTGATGTCACCGCCTCTGGTTGTTGCGATGGCGATGGCCGGTAACGTCAATATTGATGTTACCGTTCAGCCCATTAGTCAGGATGCTAACGGAAACGATGTTTTCCTGAAAGATATCTGGCCGAGCAACGCTGAAATTAGTCAGACCATGCAGGAGTGCATGGATCCGAAAGCCTTCCGTGAGACCTACGAGAACTCTCTGGATGGCCCAGAGACGTGGCAGAATCTGGAATCCCCAACCGGTCCTGTATATGACTGGGCTGAAGATTCCACTTATATCCAGGAAATCTCATTCTTCGACGGCTTCTCACTGGAAACACCTAAGGGTGCCCTGAACAATATCTCAGGTGCACGTATGCTGGTGATGTGTGATGACAATACCACTACAGACCATATCTCACCGGTAAGCCGTATCCGCCCGGATTCTCCTCCAGGCGAATACCTGAGCTCACAAGGTGTTGCTGATGCCGATATGACATCCCTTGGTGCACGTCGTGGTAACCACCATGTCATGCTGCGAAGTATTTTTGGTAACGTGAAAGCCAGAAACCTGTTGCTGCCGGGCACTACTGGCGCAGTAACAAACTATTACTCGGCTAACGCTGCACCAGCACAAATGTCTATTTACGATGCGGCTGAGCGTTACCGTGAAGAAGGCACGTCTACCGTTGTGTTTGGCGGTAAGCTGTATGGCACAGGTTCATCACGTGACTGGGCTGCGAAAGGGCCTGCGTTACTGGGTGTTAGAGCGATCATTGCAGAAAGCTTTGAGCGTATTCACAAATCCAATCTGGTAGGTATGGGTGTTCTGCCGCTGCAACTGCCTGAAGGTGTGACGCGTGCTTCTCTGAATCTGGATGGCACAGAAACCTTCGATCTGAAGGGTATTGATATACTTGAGCCAAGGGGTTCTGTACAGCTTACTATCAACAGAGAGGATGGTTCATCACATCAGATTGAATTGACTTCCCGTGTTGATACCTCATCAGAGCTGGATCAAATCCGCCACAAAGGCATCCTGCCGATGGTATTACGCGATATTATCGCCTCAAATACATAGGATTGATCATCAATAACGGCAATCATTATTGGGATTGCTGTGTTGTCGAGGCTGCGGTGTAGTCACAAAAAAAACCGGTATCTGAAGAACAGATACCGGTTTTTCTTTATCCCCGTTTGCACTCAATGCTTAAGTGAGCCGCACTCTGGCAATTGCCGGGGTTTTCTGTGGGATATTTAATCAATCTTTAACAAATTAATTAGGCCTCCTGAGCCAGAGGGATGAACTTAGAAGCAGCAGTTTGGTACGAGCCAATCTTGTCGAAATTCAGATAACGGTATACGTCTTCAGCCATTGGATCAAGCTTAGCGACATACTCCATATACTCTGCAACTGTCGGTAGTTTACCCGTCAATGCCGCAACAGAAGCCAGTTCTGCAGAAGACAGGAATACGTTAGCACCTGTACCCAGACGGTTAGGGAAGTTACGTGTAGAGGTGGATACTACAGTCGTGTTGTCGCCAACACGGGCCTGATTGCCCATGCACAGGGAACACCCTGGCATTTCCATGCGTGCACCGGCTTTACCGAAGATGTTGTAGTAACCTTCTTCGGTCAACTGAGCAGCATCCATCTTAGTTGGAGGTGCAATCCACATACGAGTAGGCACCATTTTACCCGATGCATCCAGCAGCTTGCCAGCGGCACGGAAGTGACCGATATTGGTCATACAAGAGCCGATGAATACTTCATCAATCTTCTCGCCAGCCAATTCAGACAGCAGTTTCACGTCGTCTGGATCGTTCGGGCAAGCCAGGATCGGCTCTTTAACGTCGTCCAAGTCGATTTCGATGACGGCCGCGTAATCGGCATCGGCATCGCCTTCCAGTAGTTCTGGTTTGGCCAGCCAATTTTCCATACCCTTGATGCGACGCTCGATAGTACGTACATCGCCGTAACCCTCGGCGATCATCCACTTCAGCATGGTGATGTTAGAGGTCAGGTATTCAGCGATTGGTGCTTCGTTCAGCTTGATAGAGCAAGCCGCAGCAGAACGCTCAGCTGCGGAATCAGACAGTTCAAACGCTTGCTCAACTTTCAGATCTGGCAGGCCTTCAATTTCTAGGATGCGGCCAGAGAATATGTTCTTCTTACCGGCTTTAGCAACCGTCAGCAGGCCTTGCTTAATGGCGTAGTAAGGGATTGCATTAACCAGGTCACGCAGAGTAATACCAGGCTGTAACTTGTTGCCTTTGAAGCGAACCAGTATAGACTCAGGCATATCCAGAGGCATAACACCTGTGGCTGCTGCGAAAGCAACCAGGCCAGAACCTGCTGGGAACGAGATACCGATCGGGAAGCGGGTGTGAGAATCGCCACCCGTACCTACCGTATCAGGCAGTAGCATACGGTTCAGCCAAGAGTGAATGACACCGTCACCAGGACGCAGAGATACACCGCCTCGGTTCATGATGAAGTCTGGCAGCGTGTGGTGTGTATTCACGTCTACTGGCTTAGGATAAGCCGCAGTGTGACAGAAAGACTGCATGGTAAGATCAGCAGAGAAACCCAGGCATGCCAGATCTTTCAGTTCGTCCCGAGTCATAGGACCTGTAGTATCCTGAGAACCGACTGTGGTCATCTTAGGTTCAACGTAAGTGCCTGGACGAACCCCTTCAATACCACATGCTTTACCCACCATTTTCTGTGCCAGGGAGTAACCCTTGCCAGTGTCAGCGGGCTGAATAGGGCGTTTGAATAGGTTGGTAGGACCCTGAGCCAAGAACTCACGAGCTTTTTCAGTCAGGCCGCGACCAATAATCAGAGGAATACGGCCACCGGCACGTACCTCGTCTAACAGAACTTGGGTTTTCAATTCAAAGGTGCTAACCACTTCGTCAGTACCGTTCTTGCAAACTTTACCTTCGTATGGATAAACGTCGATTACGTCACCCATGGCCAGTTTTTCAACATCCATTTCAACGGGTAGTGCGCCTGCATCTTCCATGGTATTGAAGAAAATCGGAGCGATCTTACCGCCAAAGCAGAAACCACCAGCGCGCTTGTTAGGCACGTTAGGGATGTCATCACCGAAGAACCACAGTACGGAGTTCGTTGCAGACTTACGAGAAGAACCCGTACCAACAACATCACCTACGTAAGCAACGGGGTGGCCTTTGGCAACCAGAGTTTCGATCTGCTTAATGGGGCCTTCAACGCCCTGTTGATCAGGATTAATACCGTCACGCTCCATTTTTAGCATTGCCATAGCGTGCTTAGGAATGTCAGGACGGGTGAAAGCGTCTGGTGCAGGAGACAGATCGTCAGTGTTGGTCTCGCCAGTGACTTTAAATACACTCAGAGTGATCTTTTCAGCCAGTTCCGGCTTGGAAGTAAACCACTCGCCAGCAGCCCAAGATTCGATAACGGCTTTCGCGTTTTCGTTACCTTCTTTGGCTTTATCAGCAACGTCATGGAAGGCATCGAACATCAATAAGGTGTGTTTTAGCTGCTCTGCTGCGACAGTGTCCAGATGTTCGTCATCTAACAGGCGAACCAAGGTTTCAATATTGTAGCCACCTTGCATGGTGCCCAGTAGTTCAATAGCATGTTTCCTGTTAATCAGTGGAGAAGCCGCTTCGCCTTTCGCAACAGCAGACAGGAAACCAGCTTTAACGTAGGCTGCTTCATCAACACCAGGAGATACACGGTTCGTGATCAGATCCAGAATGAAGTTTTCTTCGCCTGCCGGTGGGTTTTTTAGCAGCTCTACCAGATCAGCGGTTTGTTCAGCGTTCAGCGCTTTAGGTACAACACTTTCTGCTGCGCGTTCTTCGACGTGTTTGCGATATGCTTCAAGCACGATTAGACCCTCATCAGTTTGAGCTTTGATCTCTGGAAGTTTTTTTATGTAAAATCAAAGCATTCGATGTGTTTATCGACCTTCTTATTCGGTGGCGCAAGTCTAAATTAAAATGTCGACAATGTTAAGTTGGCCCCATTGTAGGTAATATCAACTTTGGTCGTTGATCTGGGTTAAATACAAGGCGTTTAGTGCGAATGCCTTTAATTAAGTGGCTTTCAGGCCAGTCGTTTTAGCGCTGGTTGCATGTTATCCAGAATCTCAATGTAGTAGACGTCATGATCCCAGTCGCTGAGCGTTAGTCGGTTAAATTCGCTGTTAGTGACTTCTCGTAAGCCGGGTTGGTGAGTATGGCCATGGATCAACAGCTGACATTGGTGAGTACTTAATGCTTCCTTTATAGCGGTATCATTTAGATCAACTAGATCGTAGTCCTGTTGATTCTCTTTACTCTGTTGCCGGGCTTGTTCTGCAAAGGCTATTCGATCCGCCAGAGGTTTGGCCAAGAAGTCCTGTTGCCATTCGGCGCTACGTAAGACTGGACGAACTTTCTGATACTCAGTGTCATCAGTGCAGAGATAGTCTCCATGACTGAGTAGGATGTGTGATTGTGGGGCTGGTAAAACATAAGGGTCTGGCAGGATCTGCATGCCGCATTGTCTGGCATATTCTTTACCCAATAAAAAATCTCGATTACCCACCATAAAAAAGATTTCAGTACCCTTGCTTTTTAATGTCGATAGAGCCTGAGAAATAAGCTGATTTAATGCATTGCTATGATCGTCACCAATCCAGTATTCAAAAAAATCACCTAATATATAAAGCTGATCAGTGTCGATTGCGGTGGTTTGTAAGAAGGAAAGGAAGGCTTGTGTGATCGGATGATCAATTTCTTGTAAGTGCAGATCGGAAATAAATAATTGTTTCATAGATTAAAGGAGGCTGGTGTTAACCAGCCCTCTTGTAGGCAGAAATTATTCAGTGATAATTTCAGCAGATTCAATAA
This sequence comes from Oceanospirillum sp., assembly GCA_047518265.1. Lineage (GTDB taxonomy): Bacteria > Pseudomonadota > Gammaproteobacteria > Pseudomonadales > Halomonadaceae > Oceanospirillum. The sequence goes on along the minus strand of JAKZRG010000026.1, from coordinate 5,420 downwards.
CAACATCTTCGACTGGCACATCTTGGTGGCCAGAACGAGAACCGGTTTTAACATCCTTGATAATATTTACAACGTCCATACCTTCAACGACTTTAGCAAATACACAGTAGCCCCAGCCCTGTGTGTTTTTACCAGAGTGATTTAGGAAGCCGTTATCCGATACATTGATAAAGAACTGGCAAGACGCTGAATGAGGATCCATGGTGCGTGCCATCGCTAATGTACCTATGTCGTTAGACAAGCCATTATCAGCTTCATTCTCAATAGGATCTTTGCCACCTTTTTCTTTCATGTCAGGCCCAAAACCACCGCCCTGAACCATAAAGCCATTAATGACACGGTGGAAAATTGTGCCGTCGTAGTGGCCGCTGGTCACGTACTCTTCAAAGTTTTTGGCTGTATTAGGCGCTTTATCATAATTCAGTTCAATTTTGATATCGCCGTGATTGGTATGTAGAACAATCATTATTTGCCCTTATATTATCTATGTTGATGTAAAACGTTTGCTAATTTTAAGAGTACTATCTATTCGACAGGATGGCTTAATTACTAGCCGTCACGCTATAATAACGCTTTTGCGTGTTTGGCAAAAGAAATGGCCGATGATCTTTCTGCCTCTATGGGCAAATTTTTTCGGTCATCAGAAGCCAAATAGCCCCAAGGATAGGCATTAGCTGACATGTATCTTCTAATGCTGCAGACATTCACGCGATAACTTTAGAGATTTTCCAAAGATTATGAGCAATACCGAAACAACTTCTGCGCCTAATTTTATTCGTACTTTCATAGAAGAAGAACTTGCAACCGGTAAGTACGAGCAGGTTGTCACCCGTTTCCCGCCTGAGCCTAATGGTTACTTACACATAGGGCACGCAAAATCGATCTGTCTGAATTTTGGATTGGCAGAGCATTTTGAAGGTGCTTGTAATCTACGTTTTGACGATACCAACCCGGAAAAAGAGAGTCAGGAATATATTGACTCTATCCAAGAAGATGTCCGTTGGTTGGGTTTTGAATGGGCGGGTAAAATTCGTTATACCTCTGAGTATTTCGATAATCTGTTTGATTATGCCGTTGAGCTAATTAAGGCAGATAAGGCTTATGTATGTGAGCTTAATGCCGAGCAGATGCGTGAGTATCGTGGTTCTTTGACTGAGGCGGGTACGGATAGTCCGTTCCGCGAGCGTTCTGTTGAAGAAAACCTGGATCAGTTTGAGCGTATGCGTGCCGGTGAATTTGAAGATGGCGCCAAAGTGTTGCGCGCTAAAATCGATATGTCCGCGCCTAATATCAATCTACGTGACCCTATTTTATACCGTATTCGCCGTGCTCATCATCATCAGACCGGTGATAAGTGGTGTATCTACCCGAATTATGATTTTGCTCATGGTCAGTCTGATGCCATTGAAGGTGTGACTCACTCAGTATGTACTTTGGAGTTTGAAGATCACCGGCCTTTATATAACTGGCTGATCGAGAATCTTCCTGTACCGGCTCAGCCTAAGCAAATTGAATTTGCTCGTCTTAACTTGAACTATACGGTTACGAGTAAGCGTAAGCTGAAACAGTTGGTTGATGAAAACCATGTGGCGGGTTGGGATGATCCGCGTATGCCAACGATTTCAGGTATGCGTCGCCGTGGTTATACATCTGCGTCTATTCGTAAGTTCTGTGAGCTGATTGGCGTGACTCGTAGTGATAGCGTGGTTGATGTGGGTATGTTGTACCATGCGCTGCGTTCTGATCTGGAAGAAAATGCACCTCGTGCCATGTGTGTGCTGAACCCGATCAAAGTAACGCTGACTAATTATCCAGAAGACAAGGTTGAAGAATATACTGTTCCAGCGCACCCGGCCAATGAAGGTATGGGTGAGCGTGTATTGCCATTTAGCAAAACATTGCTGATTGACTCTGATGACTTTATGGAAGATGCACCGAAAAAATTCTTCCGATTGACCCAGGGTAAAGAAGTACGTCTGCGTAATTCATACGTAATCAAGTGTGAAGAGGTGATCAAAGACGATGCGGGAAATGTTGTTGAGCTGCTATGTACCTATGACCCTGAAACTCTAGGTAAAAACCCTGAAGGTCGTAAGGTAAAAGGCGTTATTCATTGGGTGTCGGAAGCTCATGCGGTACCGGCAGAGGTGCGTCTGTATGAAAACTTGTTCACTGACGAGAACCCTGATGGTAATAAAGACGTTAGCTTCTTAGATCTGATTAATCCAGAATCCCTTCAAGTGACGACGGGGTACTGTGAGCCAAGTTTGTTAACCGCTGCTCCAGAAGCGCGTTTCCAGTTTGAGCGTGTGGGATACTTTTCTGCAGATCGTTATGATCACGGTGTTGATGGTAAGTTAGTGTTTAATAAAACCGTAGGTTTGAAAGATAGCTGGGCAAAAATTCAGAAGAAGGGATAAGCGGGTCATGTTGCAGATTTACAATACTATGACGCGTAAAAAGGAAGTTTTTACGCCCATTGAAGAAAATAAAGTAAAAATGTATGTATGCGGAATTACTGTATACGACATGTGTCATATTGGTCACGCCCGTGTAATGGTTGGCTTTGATATGATTACGCGTTATTTACGTCATCGCGGTTATGATGTGAATTATGTGCGCAATATTACGGATGTGGATGACAAAATCATCCGTCGTGCCGCTGAGAATGGTGAGCCAGTGGATGCGCTGACGGAGCGTATGATTCAGTTGATGCATGATGATGAAGACCGTCTGAATGTTTTGCGTCCGGATCAAGAGCCTAGGGCGACCCATCATATTGGCGATATTCTGGATATGGTTCAGGTGTTGGTTGATAAAGGTTTTGCTTACGCTGCGGATAACGGTGATGTTTATTATCGAGTCAATAAGTTTGCCGATTACGGAAAGCTGACCAATCGTAATCTGGAAGATATGCAGGCTGGTGCTCGGGTTGACGTGGAAGATGCAAAAGAAAATCCAATGGATTTTGTTTTGTGGAAGTCTGCTAAAGAAGATGAGGTCAGTTGGCCGTCTCCTTGGGGGCATGGTCGTCCTGGTTGGCATATCGAATGTTCTGCGATGTCGACATGCTGCTTGGGTAATAATTTTGATATTCATGGTGGTGGTCCGGATCTTCCGTTTCCTCATCATGAGAATGAGATTGCTCAGTCTGAAGCGGCAACGGGCGAGACTTATGCAAATACTTGGATGCATGCAGGTGCTGTTCGAGTTGATCAAGAAAAGATGTCCAAGTCTTTAGGTAATTTCTTCACCATTCATGAAGTGTTGGAGAAGTATAACCCTGAAGTGGTGCGTTATTTCTTGTTGTCCAGTCAGTATCGTAGCCCTATTAACTATTCTGAAGACGGTTTGAAATCTGCTCGTCAGTCTTTGGAGCGTTTTTATACGGCGCTTCAAGATGTTGATGTGTTGGATGTAAAACCTGAAGGTGAGTGGGTTGAGCGTTTTAAAGCGGCGATGGATGATGATTTTAATACGCCGGAAGCTTTTGCTGTGTTGTTTGATTTGGCAAGGCAGCTAAATATCGCCAAAAAAGAGAGCAATACAGAGCTCGCATCTGAGTTGGCAGGTTATTTGAGATTATTTGGTTCTGTGCTGGGCTTATTTAATCAGGATGCTGAGGTGTTTCTAAAAGGGCAGGCTACTGCAGGTGGTTTGTCTGATGAAGAAATTGAAGCTCAGATTGATGCGCGTAAACAAGCTAGGAAGGATAAGGATTTTGCAGAATCGGATCGTATTCGCGATGAGCTTTTGGCGCAAGGTATTATTCTGAAGGATTCTCGGGAGGGAACCTCTTGGGTTCGGGAATAGTCTAGCTGGTAAGCAGGTTGAGTTAAAAAGGGCGCTGAAAGCGCCCTTTTTTGTATCTTATTGAATACCCAGATTGTTGCTTTAAATTGGCAAAATCGATTATTAATAAGTCTCTTGTGGCAATCTATTACGCTGGGTCGTTCGTTTGAGCGGCTTGTAGCGTGTTCTCAAGCAGGGCCGCGCGAGTCATAGGGCCAACGCCGCCTGGTACAGGGGTGATCCATGCGGCGCGCTCAGAGGCTGCTTCAAAGGTCACGTCGCCTACAAGCTTGCCGCTTTCTAAGCGGTTGATGCCTACATCGATAACAACAGCACCTTCTTTGATCCATTCGCCCTTAACCAGACCGGGTTTGCCTACCGCAACAACAACAATATCGGCTTGGCCAACTTCTGCCGGTAGATCTTTAGTGAATCTGTGGGTGACCGTGACGGTGCAGCCTGCCAGTAATAGCTCCATTGCCATTGGACGACCAACAATGTTTGATGCGCCAACGATGGTCGCTTTCTTGCCGCGAATTTCTTCGCCAGTGCTTTCCAGTAAGGTCATAATGCCTTTAGGTGTGCAAGGGCGTAAGACGGGAAGGCGTTGAGTGAGTCGGCCTAGGTTGTAAGGGTGAAACCCATCGACATCTTTTTGTGGTTTGATGCGCTCAAGAATTAGATCAGAATCAAGATGAGCCGGTAAGGGTAATTGAACAAGAATGCCATCAACTTTAGGGTCACCGTTCAGTTCGTCTACTAATTGAAGCAGTTGTTCCTGGCTGGTGCTTGCGTCCAAATCGAAAGAAAAGGATTGGAAGCCGGCTTTCTCGCAATCAGCCTTTTTATTGCGTACGTAAACTTCAGAGGCTGGGTCGTTGCCTACCAGTACGACGGCTAGGCCTGGGGCGCGTTGCCCATTGGCAATGCGCTCAGCTACCGCTTGACTGACGTTATCACGGACATTTTTTGCAATCTGTTTGCCATCAATAATTTTGGCGCTCATTGTATAGGGGTGCTCCTGCCGGGCTTGTGTGACATGTCTCTATATTGTCTCATGATGAGCACCTAGGGGGAATATGCCTGTTAAGGTCTTGTATCTAAATGAAAAAATTAAAATTAATTTAAAAATAGTGTTGACCGGATGTTTTAGTATCTATAGAATGCGACGCCATGTTGAGGCAGACGGCAACGGCTGCAGCAATTGACAAGTTTTCGGGATATAGCGCAGTCTGGTAGCGCGCCTGCTTTGGGAGCAGGATGTCGGGGGTTCGAATCCCTCTATCCCGACCACTGAACTTGTAAGCGCCTATAGCTCAACCGGATAGAGCAACGGCCTTCTAAGCCGTAGGTTGCAGGTTCGAGTCCTGCTGGGCGCGCCATTGTGTCGAGTGGGTTTGTGGTGAGCGTAGCTCAGTTGGTAGAGCCCCGGATTGTGATTCCGGTTGTCGTGGGTTCGAGCCCCATCGTTCACCCCATCTTCTTTACGAAGTGGTAAGTGTTAAAGGTAGTAATCTAGGCTTTAGGTTTATGATCAATTGCTTAGAGTAAGTCGGGATATAGCGCAGTCTGGTAGCGCGCCTGCTTTGGGAGCAGGATGTCGGGGGTTCGAATCCCTCTATCCCGAC
>JAKZRG010000025.1:0-28123 GCA_047518265.1 Oceanospirillum sp. | reverse complement strand
GCCTCGGCCTCCATCTCAAGACAATTAGCCCGGATGGCGAAATTGGTAGACGCAAGGGACTTAAAATCCCTCGGTGGTAACACCGTGCCGGTTCGATTCCGGCTCCGGGCACCATTAGCACTAAGCTAATGGTGCTTTTTTCGTTTTGGCCTTTCTTTTATTTATCTCTCCCCGAAGTCACTTTCTAGTAATGCTTTTATCTCTCTTTATGCATTTTACTGTTAATCGTTCTGTCATTGTTAGTGTCGATATCTGCTACATAGAAACGTTTATTACATACCTAGGGCATATCTGTCCAAGATATCGAGGTATAACGTTTGGGAAGGGCAGAGGAGGTGTTTTGTAGGGAGGGTATTTGGCTGCTTACGATTGAGCGTGTTGTGGAAGAGAGGAGAGGTACTTCTAGACAGGCTTATCAAGGAGGTGCTTATGGAGTGAGAGACACTTAATAATCAATTAATTCTATGATTATTAAATGTTTTCCGCATCCCTGCGGTCAACATAGTTATTAGATTATTAAGATGCGCAGTACATCTGGTGCAAAGTGCTGATGATAGTGCTTGCCCTATCACCGTGTAATGAATAGTAAATAGTTTGTGATTCTCGTCGGGTTTTTACTAGATTGTCCCGACGTAAAACAGCCAGGTGTTGGGAAAGAGCTGACTGGCTTAAGTCCAGAGACTCGTTCAATTCACTTACAGATAATTCTTTACCTTCCAGGTAGCACAGAATCATCAAACGATTTTCATTGGCTAGTGCTTTTAATAGCGCAGTTGCCGCTTTGGCATTATCGCGCATAGACACCAGATCAACTTTTTCTTGGACTGTTTCCTCGGAAGTCGCCATTTATATTACTCGCTAGAACTAATTTAGTTTTTATTAATGTTAGTACATATCTCGCGGATTTCAACAAATAATGAGTCTCTTTTCCGCAAAGCGATTGATTATAAAGGGAGAAACGCTGGGATAAAAGCTGAGTATTCACTTAATTACAATTGTCAACATTTCTACCGACCTGCTTTAGTCGTATTATTTCTAATATATACAAGTTGTCGACACTTTAGTTTTTGCTTATTTTTTGATCAAAATGCTTGTAGCCCCCTAATAATGCGGGTTTTTAGGGGTATTCACCTTTGGTCTAGGTTTCAAATCAAGGATTATCTATTAAAGTTGTCGACGATTTGCGGGGGAATGTGTCGACAATCGATAACCCCAATAACTACGTTGATACATCAAACATAACAACTACAAAGAGGTCCTCTCCATGACCTATCAGGCCGAATACGAAAAATCAATAAACCAACCGGAATCTTTTTGGGCAGAAAAAGCTACAGATATTCCTTGGTACAAAAAACCAACACAGATTCTGGGTCAGGATGACCTTGGTACTGATCGTTGGTTTGTTGATGGTGAATTGAATACCTGTTACGCAGCATTGGATTATCACGTTGAAAATGGTCGAGGCGATCAAGTCGCCATTTACTATGATTCACCAGTAACGAACAGCAAGTACAGCATTACATACGCAGAGCTTCAGCAACAAGTTGCGACGTTTGCTGGTGGGCTGGCATCAAAGGGTGTTGAAAAGGGTGATCGCGTCATCATTTACATGCCTATGGTAAGTGAAGCCGTTGTTGCTATGCTAGCATGCGCTCGTTTGGGTGCTGTTCATTCTGTAGTCTTTGGTGGTTTTGCACCTCATGAGCTAGCTGTACGTATTGACGATGCCAAGCCTAAAGCGATTGTTTCAGCATCCTGTGGTATTGAAATTCAAAAGGTTATTCCCTACAAGGATATGCTGGATAAGGCTATTGAGCTAGCTGAGCATAAACCTGATTTTTGTGTACTATTACAGCGCCCTCAGGCTACAGCTGATCTGATTGTTGGTCGTGATTATGATTGGCAGTCCTTAGTGGCTGACTCTCAACCCGTTGCTTGTACTCCGGTAAAAGCGACTGACCCGCTTTATATTCTCTATACATCGGGTACTACTGGTAAGCCTAAAGGTGTTGTGCGTGATAATGGTGGTCATGCTGTTGCGATGAAATACAGCATGAAGGCCATTTATGATATGAATCCAGGTGAAGTCTTTATGGCTGCATCGGATGTAGGCTGGGTTGTTGGTCACTCTTATATTGTTTATGCGCCTCTATTAGCAGGATGTACCACTATCGTTTATGAAGGTAAACCGGTACGTACGCCGGATTGTGGTGCTTTCTGGCGACTGATTGAAGAATATAAAATTAAGGGCTTCTTTACAGCCCCTACGGCTTTCCGTGCGGTGAAGAAAGAAGATCCAAATGGAGAAGAACTGAAAAAGTATGATATCTCTTCTTTGAAAAATCTTTTCTTAGCAGGAGAACGTTTAGATCCACCAACATTCCACTGGTTACAAGAGCTAGTGGGTGTTCCGGTTGTTGATCACTGGTGGCAGACCGAAACGGGTTGGGCGATTGCTTCCAATCAAATGGGAATCGAACCACGAGTGCCTAAAGCTGGATCAGCTACGGTACCCACTGCAGGTTTTAATGTTCAGATTCTAGATAACAAAGGTGGTCAAATGCCAAAAGGCGAACAGGGGAGTGTTTGCATTAAGCTGCCTATGCCTCCCGGCTGCTTGACCACTGTTTATGGTGACCCAGAACGCTTTAAGAACTCCTATTTGACAGCATTTGATGGCTATTATCTATCAGGTGATGGTGGCTATATTGATGAAGATGGTTATGTCTTTATCATGGGGCGCACCGATGATGTAATCAATGTTGCTGGTCATCGATTATCGACAGGTGAGATGGAAGAAATTATAGCGGCTCATGAAGCTGTAGCTGAATGTGCGGTGATTGGTATTAATGATGAATTAAAAGGTCAATTGCCAGTAGGTCTGGTCATCACCAAAGATGGTTATGATAAAAGTGCAGATGAGATTGAGGCTGAGTTAGCAGCCTTGGTACGTGCTGAAATAGGTGCCGTTGCTTGTTACAAGCAAACGATTGTGGTGGATCGTTTGCCAAAAACACGCTCTGGTAAGATTTTGCGCAATATCTTGCGTTCAATTGCTGATGGCAAAGACTATCAAGTACCTTCGACCATCGATGATCCTGCCAGTATTACCGAGATCGAATCGATAATGGTCGAAAATAAGATCGGTGTTGCGAGTTAAATAATCTAAGTTGCATTTATCGATAGAAGATAAAGCCGCCTGATTAATTCAGGCGGCTTTTTTATATCCTAAAGTTTATTAGGCCTATGTTAGACTGCTTTTAATAACCAAGTTGTATCCTAAGGAATTAATATGAGCAGTTTTGATTTTGACTTGTTTGTGATTGGGGCAGGTTCTGGTGGTGTGAGAGCGGCACGTACAGCAGCCGGTTTAGGTAAAAAAGTGGCAGTAGCAGAAGGGCGCTTTTTAGGCGGTACTTGCGTAAATATTGGCTGTGTACCCAAAAAACTGTTCTCTTATGGTTCACATTTTCACGAAGAATTTGAACAGGCTGCAGGTTTTGGTTGGTCTGTAAAAGGGAGTGAGTTTGATTGGCCCACCCTGCGGGATAATAAAACGAAAGAGATTGAACGCCTTAATGGTATTTACCATAACCTTCTATTAAATTCGGGTGTGGAGCTGATCGAAGGGTATGCAAGTTTACAGGGGGCGCATGAGGTCTCTGTTGAGGGGAAAACTTTTAGCGCTGAACATATCCTGATTGCAACAGGCGCTCAGCCATTTATGCCTGACTTTGCAGGTAATGAATATGCAGTAAGTTCGGATGATGTTTTTTATTTGGATCAATTCCCTCAACGAACATTGGTGCTTGGTGGTGGTTATATCGCTGTGGAGTTTGCCGGTATTTTCCAAGGCCTAGGTGCTGAAAGCCATCTTGTGTATCGTGGTGAGCTACCTTTGCGAGGTTTTGATGAAGAAGTGCGTCAATTTGCTTGTGATGAGATTCGTAAAAAAGGTGTGCAATTCCATTTAGGGGTTAATATTCAGCAGATTGTAAAAACAGACTCTGGCCTTCAAGTTTCCTTAACTGATGGCAGTGAGCTTGAGGTTGATTTGGTACTGTGTGCTACTGGCAGAGTGCCCAATACCAAAGGGCTAGGCCTAGATGTCACCGGTATTACAACAGGTAAAGGTGGTGAGATTCTGGTTGATGACGGTTTTAAAACCAATATCCCTTCTATTTATGCTCTAGGTGATGTGATTAACCGGATGCAACTGACTCCGGTTGCTCTGGCAGAAGCTATGGTCCTGGTGAATAACCTTTTCCAACCTGAGTTGCCGCCTAAGACGATGGATTATTCAAATATTGCAACAGCTGTTTTTTGTCACCCGAATATTGCAACAGTGGGCCTTACTGAAGAGCAGGCTCGGCAACAGTATGATGAAGTCGCCATTTTTAGTTCATCTTTCCGACCATTGAAGCATACGCTATCAGGATCAGATGAACGCCATTTAATGAAGTTAATTGTAGATGGGGTAACGGATAAAGTTCTTGGTGCTCATATGGTTGGGCAGGATGCAGGTGAAGTGATGCAAGGGATAGGTATTGCTATTAAAGCGGGAGCTACTAAGGCTATGTTTGATAGTACGGTAGGCATTCATCCTACGGGAGCTGAAGAGTTTGTTACTATGCGTACTGTAACGCGTAACTGATTTGTCTTAGGGTGATCCTTAGCTTAATTTTCTATTGAGTAGAGATAAATAAAAACGCGCTTTGATCATAAGATCAAAGCGCGTTTTCGCGGGCGAGGCGTATAAAGAAGCTCTCACTTCTTTTGATCTGGAAAATCTAGATAGCGAAAAGGCTATTCAGTTTAGTGGCCAGCATCATATTACCTTCAGCTTTTACTTTGCCGGTCATGAAGGCAGTCATGCCATTTACTTCACCGGCTAATAGACCTTTTAAGGTGTCTTTGTTCATTTTTAAAGTAACAGACGGATCATCATGCTCACCCGTACCAATGTTGCAAGTACCATCATTAATTTCGATATAATATTCGCCTTCATCCGCAATGTTAAACTGAAAAACTTCAGTCATACCTTTGGATGCATCGGCGTTAAATTTTTCTTGTAAGTTAGTCAGCGTGGTAGCTACATCAGTCATGTTATCGACCTTAATAATTGTTGTGTTGATGGTTATAGCTTATTTCAAACATACGTTTGAATCAAGCCTTAGTTTAATTAAAAGTGATACACAGATTTTAGGGCATCATGTATGCTTGCTGCGCATAAAATGAGTTGGAGTCATCAGTGTACGAATTTTTTAGTGAATACGGATTATTTCTCGCAAAAACAATCACCTTAGCGGTTATTTTTGTAGGGGCTATTTTGGTGATTGTTTTGGCGGCAAGTCAGGGCAAGCGTAAGGCCGGAGAAGGTGAAATTGAGATTGAACATCTCAATGAGAAGCTGGAGGCAACTACCCATGCCATTAAAGAGGCTGTTTTAGACAAGTCTCTGTATGAGCATGAGCTTAAAACTGAGAAAAAATCAGAAAAAGCCAAACATAAAGCAAAAAAACACAAAAAAGGCCATGTTTACAATGACGATGGTCGAAAACGTGTCTATGTCTTGGATTTTGATGGTGATATCAGAGCTTCTGATGTTTCCTCTATGCGTGAGGCTATATCGGCTGTATTAACCGTCGCGCGTCCAGAGAAAGATGAAGTCGTGTTAAAGCTGGAAAGTGGTGGCGGTATGGTACACACATACGGTTTAGCTGCGTCTCAGTTACAGCGTATTACCAATAAGAAACTGCCTCTAACAATCTGTGTCGATCAGGTTGCAGCCAGTGGGGGGTATATGATGGCTTGCGTGGCGAGTAAGATTATAGCCGCTCCCTTTGCTATCGTTGGTTCTATTGGTGTTGTTGCTCAACTACCTAACTTTCATCGTTTATTGAAAAAGAACGATATTGATTTTGAGATTCTAACTGCGGGTGAGTACAAGCGTACTTTAACAGTCTTCGGTGAAAATACAGAAGAGGGTCGCGCTAAGTTCGTTCATGACTTGAATGAGACCCATGATCTGTTTAAGGATTATATTCATCAGCAGCGCCCAGACTTGGATTTAAGTCAGGTGGCTAATGGTGATGTTTGGTATGGTGTGCAGGCTCTAGATCTAGGTTTAATTGATCAATTGCAAACGAGTGATGAGTATCTATTAGACGCTTGTGATGACGCGGATGTCTACGCCGTGAGTTACGAAGTAAAAGCTGGCTTGATGGATAAGCTAGGGGATATGGTTTCTATTGCGGCTGAAAAAACGACAGATCGCTTTTTAACCAGAGCTCGAAAGTCTGAAATAGAACACTAGTTTTAATCTTCTTCTATCTGTATTGATAGGATGTATAGAGAAGCCTGCAAATTTGCAGGCTTTTTAGTTTTACTTAACTGATTACCTGATGCTAGCCGTTAGCGCCATTCTTCAGGGGCTTTCTCTTCAGGTTGGTTTTCTGTGACCCAGGCTCCATAGCCTCCTAAAAGATTGCTTACCTTGGTAAATCCCATTTGCTGTAAGGTTGCGGTTGCTAATGCTCCCCGCCCACCCGCTTGACAGTAAACTAGGATTTCTTGATTTTTATCTGTAAGAGCTGGATGTTCTGGCGCTCTAAACTCGATCACACCTCTAGGTAGCTCAACGGCACCTGGAATATGGCCTTGCATATACTCTTGGGGTTCTCTAACGTCCAATGCCAAGGCTCCGGCCGCTATCTTCTGGACTGCGCTATTTACATCACATTCTTGAATTATGGATTTGGCTTGAGCAACAAAATCTTGAGTGGTTAATGGCATAGGAAAACCTCAATCGCTATCAATTTAAATATAGAATTTAAATTATACTAATTAAGGTTGATCTTATTAAGCGGTATTTATTCATATTATGCTTTTAGTCTTTATGTTCTCTTACAAAATCAGACCAGTATTTATCGAGCGTCTCAGCCTTTAGGTTCGATTGGAGTTGTAAGAATTGACGGAATTTTTTCTCAAGCTGTACCAGTGGAAGGCTAACCTTTTCAATGCCTACAAGTTGTGATATTGGTCGCTGTTTAAACTGTTTCACCAGCTCAACAAAAGGATCGGAGTGCGATCTAATTTGGGTTTTAGTCTCATTATTCACTTCTTCTACGTTATCGTCTGCAACTTGTTTTCGAGCTTCTTCAACTCTGGCTCGTAATCCACCTTCATTATTACCTTCTTTAGCCTCATTGATAAGTTGTTCAGCTGCGTTTGGGTCTTTCTGATGCAACTTGGTTAGGCTATTTAGGGTGTTAATATCCTGTACGGCGCTGGTTTTGGCTAATGACTGCACTGGAGCTGGGGCATTTAACAAGGCTAGACGTTTTGATAGCCAGCTAGGAGAGCGACCGATGGCTTCAGCAACGTCTTTTTTACTGTTTGCCAATTCGACCATTTTTTTCAGCGCTTTGGCTTCTTCTAATGGTGGAACATCTTCACGTTGATTATTTTCAATAATTTGTAGGGCTAAGATATCAGTATCATTTGGACTACGAATGATGACAGGGATCTGTTCTCGGTCTGTAAAATGATGGGCTCTCCAGCGTCGCTCTCCAATAATGATTTTAAAATAACCATCATGATCCGCTGTTTGTACAACAATAGGTTGTAGTAGGCCGTTTTCCTGAATGCTTTGTGCTAAGTCGATTAAGCTGTCATCTTCAATGGAGCGTCTAGGCTGCTCCGGGTCAGGGATAATCTGGTCAAGTGCCAAGCTGACAATTTCTGATGAATTTGTCTGAAGTTCATTATTTAGGGTAAATAATAAACTATCGCTGGAAGAGTCAGCCTGCCCTTGTTTGCTTTCTACACTTTTATCTGCCGATTCATCAATTAAGTCAAAAATCATGTTGGCCTCCAATGATTATTCTGACAATCATTTTACATGGTCTTTCCAGAAAATCCCGTTATTTACTGACGTTTTTTATGACGTTAGGCCGCTGAATATTGGTTGATCATCTTCAGCTTGTATTGCTGGAAGAGTCTTGTTAGGGCTTAGATTTACTGCCTCTTACTTAAAATTAGAAGCTTTTACTTTAGTTGTGCAATTCTTGCCGTGTTGACTTGGGTCAAAATGTAAAGTGTTAGTTCCTTTTAGGATGGCTGTGCCCGTCAAATAAATATTACAGATAATAAAAATATAATCGTAATTAAGTAATGCTTTTGCAGAGCTAGACCGAAAGGTCTCTGATTGAGGATTTAAATTTTGAATGCCAGACAACCTGTAAAAAATAATAATCGTCTGTTTGTATCCGGAAATGAGGCGGTATCACTTGCTGCTAGAGATGCCGGTGTTAAAGTTGCTGCCGCTTACCCAGGAACACCTTCAACAGAAATTTTGGAGTATGTAGCAAAATATCCTGATATATATTCTGAGTGGTCAATTAATGAAAAGGTATCACTTGAGGTTTCTATAGGGGCTTCTCTTGCGGGTAGTCGTACGTTATGTGCTATGAAACATGTGGGGTTAAATGTGGCGTCAGATGCCCTTATGACCCAAACATTGATTGGCGCTGTAGGTGGTTTAGTGATTGTTGTTGCAGATGATGTAGGATTATCGTCTTCACAAAATGAGCAGGATTCTCGCTATTGGGGACGTTTTGCTCATCTTCCAGTTTTGGAACCAAGTGATACGCAAGATGCTTATGACTTTACTCGTGCAGCCTTTGACCTTTCGGAAGAGTATCAGGTGCCGGTTATCGTTCGTGTAACCACCCGTATTTGTCATGTGAAGGGCACGGTCGAGTTACAGCCTGCTTTTGAAGGGGCGAGTAAAAAAGGGTTTGTAAAAGACCCAACACGCTTGGTTATGGTTCCAGGTAATGCTAAAAATCGCATACCTATGATGCTGGAGCGAGATGGCATTTTAGCATCAGCGGCTGAAAATTCACCGTTAAATTCTCTAGAGGATGGGGTAAATCCTTCTTTGGGTTTTGTGGTCTCTGGGGTTGCATATCAGCATGTAAAAGAAGCTTATCCTGATGCACCCGTTCTAAAATTGGGCTTTAGTCATCCTGCACCTATTAAGAAGATTCGAGCTTTCAGTAAAAGTGTTGATCGCTTAATACTAGTAGAAGAAGTTGAACCATTACTGGAAAAAGAGTTAAAAGCTGAGGGTATCATTCTAGAAGGCAAGTCTATTTTACCTAGACAAGGTGAGTTAACACCTGAAGTTCTAAAATGTTCCATCGAAGGTTTAGCTAATGTTGAAGCTATAGAGAAACCTAAGCAGGTTATTGCGGCTCAAAAAGTATTCCCTCGTCCGCCGACTATGTGTGTTGCTTGTCCGCATCTAGGTGTCTATTACACGCTTTCTAAAGTGAAAAATACCTATATTTCTGGTGATATTGGTTGTTACACCTTGGGAGCAGGGCATCCCTGGAATGCACTGGATACTTGTATCAGTATGGGAGCATCAATGGGGGTAGCGCAGGGTTTAGATAAAGGACGGCAACCAGAAGATGCCAATAAAAAAGTTGTAGCAGTTATTGGTGATTCTACTTTCTTACATATGGGGATGCAGGGATTGCTCGATATGACCTATAACAAGGGGAATGCAACTATTCTCTTGTTGGATAATAGGGCCGTGGGTATGACCGGGGGGCAAAATGCGCCATCCAGCGGTATCAATCTGAGCGGTGAAGAAACTGCTCAGGTGGACTTCCCTTTATTGGTGAAAGCCTTGGGAGTAAAAGAGGAGCGTATCCATAATGTTGATCCTTATGAACTGCCCACTTTGTTTAAAGCGCTTAGGGAGGAAACAAAAATAGATGATGTCTCTGTCATTATTACTAATCAGCCTTGTGTTCTAACGGAACGCTACAAGGCAATGCAACCACTGAAGGTAGAGGAAAAAGATTGTACGGGTTGTAGTAATTGCTTAGATGTTGGCTGTCCAGCCATCTTGGTCACTCGTAGAGAAACAGTGGTGAAGCCAAACGGTAAGGAGAAAGAGCTGTCTTTTGTTGAGATCGATAGCACTGCATGCACAGGTTGTAATTTATGTGTGGGCACCTGTGGTCCTGATGCCATTGTGCCTTACGGGCCTCAAGTGGGTAATGGTTATGACGCACCTGAAGGTCTTGAGCTGACCGATTTAGCTACGGAGTTATCCTCATGAGTGAGCAAGGAATTACCAATATATTAGTGGCAGGCATTGGTGGGCAGGGTGTGATGACCGCTGCGGAAATTTTAGCTGAAACAGCTTTATTTCTTGGCTTTGATGTTAAAAAGACAGAAGTAGCCGGTATGGCTCAACGAGGAGGTGTTGTTACTTCTCATGTTCGCTTTGGCCCTAAAGTTTATTCGCCGTCTATCATTTCCGGCGAAGCAGATGTGTTAGTGGCTTTCGAGCCTGCAGAGGCATTGCGTTGGATTAATCATGTGCGAGGTCAGGGAGTTGCTATGGTGAATACCTTCCGTCAGTCACCTCCTGTGGTTAGCTCTGGGTTGTTTGATTATCCAGAAGATCCAATATTAGAGATTAGAGAAAGTGATCGTGAAGTCCATGCTTTTGATGCCGGTAGTATTGCCATTGAATTGGGTGATCGACGTTTAATTAACACCATCATGCTAGGGGCTATTTCAGAACAACTGCCTTTTGATACAGAGGTTCTAGAGCAGAGTGTGTTGAAGCGTTTTGCCCATAAGTCGGCAGATTTGGTGGCGTTGAATCGTATCGCTTTCGCAGCAGGGAGAAAAGCTGCACAAGTACATTAATTATTTCAGTCGATATAGCACGATTTGTTAAATGTGATAGCCAGCTTCTTATGAAGCTGGCTCACATTGCTACTGATGTAAAATATCCTAAACCGTTCAGATACGATTTATCTCCGCTTTTTTCAGTACTTTCTGCCATTGGATTAAAGAGTTGAATTCTGCTCGACTTAAAGGTTCTTGAGAAGAGAACAGTTCATAGCTTTTGGCAGTAAAAGCAATAATAGGGGTTAAATCATTACGTTCCTCAAGGCTGGCTACTTTATTGGTAATGCTGTCCAGCAATGATTTGCTTGGCTTATGGAGTAGAGCTATATGGGCCTGGCCACTGCCATTTTGAATGGCATAGATAAAATTAAATTCCTCAGGGGAAAAGCCTTTGGCTAATAACGTTTGATATTTTCCAATAGCAAAATCTTCACAGTCACCTTCTCCGGCATTCAAAAAATCATTTAATAATAACCAGCGGTCACCAATTTCACCCTTATAGCGTAGGTTCTGATTGAAAAAACGATTGGTAAGGTGCAGTTGGTTGATAGCTGGTTGAGTACTCAATTCAGCGACAAACTCCGGCCAGCTTTTGGCTTGGGAGTACGAAGAAAAGGCTATCAATATTGAGACTAAGATTGTTCTCAAGGCAGTATTCCTAAAAAATGTCTCAAAAAGGTATAGTATATGTCTTTAGTATTATCCTAAAAAAACGTTAATTTTCAAGAGGATCTAAATTTGTCTGAGTGGTATGAAATAAACCTATCATTTATGGATATGGTTGCGTTCGTCTGGTTTGTTGTTTGGTGGACTTTTTACTATTACTACTCTAAATATGCTTTGAGAAGAAAAACGTGCTTGGCAAGAGTTATGCATAGTTATCGTTATGACTGGATGACACGGTTATTAGAGCGTGATATCCGTATTGCAGACACCACAATTATGACTCACCTTGAGCGGAATGGGGCTTTTTTTGCTTCCAGCACGTTACTTATTTTAGCTGCTCTTTTTACTATGTTAGGGGCTACAGATCAGGCCTTAGGCGTTTTGTCTGAATTACCTTTTGCCACTTCAGACACCCGAACCGAGTGGGAATTAAAAATTTTATTGCTGATTACGATGTTTGTTTATGCCTTTTTTACCTTTACCTGGTCGATGCGTCAGTATAATTTTTGTGCAATTTTAATTGGTTCAGCCCCTCAGCCTGACGATAAAAATGTGACGCCTAAAGCCAGAGAGGCGTATTCGGCCCATACTGCCGATCTGATTGATTTGGCTGCTAATCAGTTTAACTATGGTTTGAGAGCATACTATTTTGGCTTGGCGGTGCTTTGGTGGTTTTGGCATCCATTTATTTTTATGGTGGCAACTGTTGGGGTTGTACTTGTGCTTTATCGGCGGGAATTTCACTCCAAAACATTAAGAGCTTTGATCGCTGCGCGAGATATGAATGTAAAATTTAAAGGGATTATTCGTTAACGAGTTAAAAATAATTATCAGTGGGTTTTGTGTGTTTTGGCATAAGGCCTACTTTTTGTAGTGTTTTTTAAGTATTTCCTGTCTATATTTTGCTTTTTTATCTATTTTTATGCTTTTGGTCGTTATCGCTATTGTTGATCATTAAGTGATGATTCTAATGTTTTTTGATCTGAGTCATTCAAAAAAAATACTTTCAGATCATTATGGGGAGCTTAGCCTGCTTAAAAAGGAAAAATAAAAATGCTGGCATATAAACTAGACTCCCCCGAAGAAGTGCTTTTACAGCCCGAAGATTTGATTATTTCTAAAACAAATACTCGTGGACATATCACCTATGCTAATCGAACATTTATGCAAATTGCCGGTTATGCCGAAGATGAACTATTAGATAGACCTCATAATCTGATTAGACATCCTGATATGCCAAGGGGGGTATTTCGTTTTTTATGGCAAGAATTAAAACAAGGCCATGAGTTTTTTGGTTTTGTAAAAAACTATACTTCTGATGGTCGTTATTACTGGGTTTTTGCCAATATTACACCAGATTTTAACAGTAGAGGGGATATCAAAGGGTATTTCTCTGTTCGACGACGTCCTAGTCGAGAGGCAGTGCGACAGATCTCTGAAATTTATCAAAAGATGTTAGATGTCGAAGCGCGTAGCCCTCAGCAAGATGCTCCTGATCGCTCAGTGGCTTTTTTGCAACAGTTGCTTAAAGGGCTGGATATTAGTTATGAACGTTTTGTGATGCGACTACAGGCGGCTTCAAAATGACATCAAAACCGATCAATGCATCTATGGCAATGGTCTGGTTTCAAACGGTACTGCTAATAACGCCTTTAGGTCTTGTGAGTAGTGCTTATTTTCGACAGACATTGTCCATTGAACTTATCATTTCCTGCTTACTTTTCTTTATCGCCTTCCTGTACTTTCGATATCAGATTAAACCTATACAGCTAACGATTCGCACTATCATTGAAGTGCTGGGTAAGGCTAAGCAAGGGGAGTTGCATCACAGGGCTACTCAAACCTCTAATTTGAAAGCATCCGCGGATGCTGCCTGGGCAGTCAACGAGTTTCTTGATTTTGTTGAAACGTACTTTAAGGAGGTGAAGCTGTGTTTTAACCGGGTAAATAATAATGACTTTAGTCGAGAGGCCAAAGGAGGTGGATTACCAGGTGATTTCGCTGATTCACTGAATTCTATTAATACTGCTATTCAAGCTATAAAGGAAAATGTCGATTATACAGAACAGAATGCGATCACTGGTAGTATCCATGACCTCAATATCGCCCATCTAAGATCTGATTTACATAATAGTGAGTCCGATTTGAGGTCAATTCAACAATCTATAGCGGGTGTTAATAGTATCGCGGCGGAGAATAGTCGAAGTGCCAAGCAAAGTCTTGAGGCTATTAGTCGTATGGGAGACGATTTACATCAATCCACACAAAATATACAGGATCTTCAGCAGCAAACCCACGCATTGAGTGAGGCAAGTAAGGCTGTTGAACATGCGATGAAGTTAATTACAGATATCGCGGATCAAACTAACTTGTTGGCTTTAAATGCTTCTGTGGAGGCGGCAAGAGCCGGAGAAGCTGGAAGAGGGTTTGCTGTCGTGGCAGATGAAGTGAAAAATCTATCTACTCGAACAAAGGAAACGGCAACAGAAGTAGGGCAGGTTGTGAATTCCTTAAATACTCAAGTCACAAGAATTTTATCAGGAACGGAGCAAAGTGCGTTACTCAGCCGCAAGGTCACAGATCAGTTGGATGACTTTTTGGAACTTTTTCGATCCTTGGAAGAAAGTGCTGGTTTAACGACAGAGAAAGTGGCATTGGCAATTGAGTATGCCGATTCAGCTAGTAGTCGTATTTCTCACGTTATTTTCAAGCAAAGTATTTACGCTGTATTAGAGGAAATAATAAAAGGCAAAAATGGATTGGAGCTACCTATAGAGTCTGATACGGCAAAAAACAGCAAATATCACACATTGCATGAAGACTTTAATAAAGTGGCAAATGATTATGTTGACTGCCATATGATAAGTTCTACGTTATTAGAGCAGCTAGAAAGTTTGGAGAAAGAGAGTAATCAGAAAATGTTGAAAAAGTAGCTTTTAGGCAGTATTAAATTCTTAGTATCGGGAATGCCTTTAAAAAGGTGTTCTCGATAATCATATTTCTAGCTTTCTGAATATATCATCGCCTTATCGCGCCCCGTGCGTTTTGCTTGATACATGGTTTTATCTGCTGCATCTAAAAGCCTTTCTGCACTTGCAAAACTCTTGCCTTGTGAGGGTAGGTGAGTGGCAATACCTACGGATGAGCTCAGAGTAATACGAATATTGTCTGCAACTTTTAGAGGCGTTTTCTTTAAACCGAGTCGAATGCGGTCTGCAATTGTTATAGCGATATCACTGGATATACCGGGCATAACAACCACAAACTCTTCGCCGCCGTAACGGCCTACATAGCAGTTTTTGCCTGAAAATTTGATTAAAGCACGAGCAAATTGTTTTAGTGCTAAGTCGCCAGACTGATGACCGTATTTATCATTCACTTGTTTAAAGTGATCGATATCTAAAAACATAATGGTTAAAGGGGTTTTGGTCTTATCTGCACGGCGAAAAGCTTTTTCTGAAATAGATTCAATATAGGTTCGGTTATAGATACCCGTTAACTGATCTTTTTTAAGCTGATCTTTTAATTGTTTCTCGCTGGCGCGCACTTCTGCCACTTCTGTTTGGGCTTGAGCCAGTTGCTGCATTAATTTTAGGTTTCTTTCTACCAATAAATGTTTGGCTTCTTCAATTAAGTCCGCTGCAGAGAAGTCGGTTTGAATGTTGGTTTCAAAGACATTGTTGATTGAAGGCAGTTGTGCTGTAACCTGTTCAATTATTTCTGTGGTTTCATTACTGCTAAATAATTTACATTTATCGCCTTGATCCAGAAGGTTTCCCATTTGTTCTGGGGTATCTTCCAGCACCCAGAGTTCAGCATATTTACCGGCAAAAACGACACTTTTTAGTTCAGGAGAGCTTTTAGATGTGCATTCATTGTGACTATTTCTGATTAAATCAACATAAAAGTCTGGCATACCCCAGAATTTAAGTAGCCAAGCTCCTACATCCGTATGAGTAGTCCGAAACTCGCCCTTCTCGAAGCGATGTAATTCGTGATGGTTTTGTGCACTGTGGTAAACAACACCATAACGATCAGATTCAATTTCGTTAATGACCAGCATACCAATATCTTGAATTAAGCCTGCCAGAAAAAAACGCTCAGGCTTATCTAATCCTTGGTGTTTTGCTATCACTCGGGCCACAACGCCAGAAACTAAACAGCGACGCCAGAAAACTTCATGGTCCATGCTGTTCATATCGCAGTCATGCATCGCTTTAGCAAAAGAAAAACTAAGAGCTAGCGTCATGGTCATATCTAGCCCCATGCGGGTTATCGCATCTTTAACTGTCACAATGGGGGAGCGAGGGAAGTTTGCAGCTGAATTAGCTAGAGCAACAATTTTAGATGCAAGAGCAGGATCTTTTTCCAGAATACCGGCAATAAGAGCTGAATCGCTATCATCTTTTTTAGCATGTTCTATCACTTGCATCGCAACAATCGGCAAAGAAGGGAGTGTCTGGCAGTTTTCTAACTTTTCAATCAATGCCGGATCCATTAAGCACTCCTGAGTGATCTCGCAATATTGCTAATAAAACATCTGTTTACTGACTACCTATAGGATATGAGCTTGAGCGTGTTAAAACAATAAAAAAAAGAGGATAACTGTATCCTCTTTTTCTTTTTTGAATCATTGCGTTACACAGAGTCACATTCCCTTGAGTGCTTCCATGTGGCGATGAGCTGAGTGAGCCAGTGAGCTGAGGTTATAGCCACCTTCAAGCACAGAGACAATTCGTCCTTGGCTATAGGTTGCGGCAACATCCATAATCAGTTTTGTTACCCAGTAAAAATCTTCCTCTGTAAGATTGGTTTCCCCCATAGGATCATCTTTATGGCCATCAAAGCCAGCGGAGATAAAGATCATCTCTGGACGGTGCATCTGTAGAGCTGGTAACCAGCTACTTTCTACTTTTTTGCGAAACTCAAGGCCTGAACAACCCGAGTTTAAAGGAGTATTAATGATATTGTCCCATTGGGAGTCTGCAAAACGCCAAGGGAAAAATGGGTGCTGAAAACTGGAGCACACAAGCACATCGGGATCATCCTTATAGATATCCACTGTACCATTTCCATGGTGAACATCGAAATCAACAATAGCTACACGTTTGATGCCGAAATTTTGTCGTGCGTGTTCAACACCAATCGCTACGTTATTTAAAAAGCAAAACCCCATGCTTTCAACGCGTTCTGCATGATGACCGGGTGGGCGAACGGCGCAAAAAACATTATCTGCCTGGTTTTTTAATATCTGTTCTGTACCCCGTACAACAGCTCCTGCAGCTAAGGTCGCCGCGTGCATGGTTTGAGGGCCAATGAGAGTATCTTCGTCAATTTGAACCAGAGCCTCACCTTCAGCAGGCTGACTAAGCTCCAATGATCTAACATGAGCTTGTGGATGTACGCGATAAACCTGCTCTTCAGTCACTGATCGGGCATTATAATGCATCAGTTCTTGGGCAAGGCCTGACCGTTCCAACTGCTGATTGATGGAGGAAATCCTATGGGGGCTTTCCGGATGCCATGGCCCCATGTCATGAAACATACACTCCGAGTGGCTAATATATGATGTGATCATTAAACTTCTCCCTAATGACACTAGTTTAAAATAACGTCAATTTAAGAGATACTGGCATAAAGTCGATATTGCATTGCAGTAAACCCAAATTTTTAACTGGAGTTCGGCGTGGGTACACGTTTTTTAAAGTATTTTTTTGAACCTAAATCTGTAGCTGTATTTGGCGCCTCTGAAAAAGAATTCAGTATGGGCGGCCAGGTTATTCAGAATCTGCAAGATGGTAACTTCCCAGGGAAAATTTTTGCGGTAAATACTAAAGGATATGATCAGGTTTTTGGTAGCACTTGTTTTAACTGCGCAGAAGCGTTGGTGGAGCATGAGGTGCCAGATCTTGCGATTATTTGTTCTCCCCCTGAAGTTATTCCAGATCTTGTAGGGCGTTTGGGTAAGTTGGGCGTAAAGGCCGCATTGGTTCTTTCTGGAGGAATGTCTCGTGTACCCAGTGCTAATAAAGCTCATACACTAAAAGATGAGATGTTAGTTGCAGCCCGAGAATCCGGTGTTCGCATTATGGGCCCAGAATGCTTAGGTATTTTGGTGCCTGGGCGTAAGCTTAATGCCAGTTATTCGTCCCGTAATGTTAAGGCAGGAAAAGTAGCGTATATCGGTCAATCCGGCATGTTGGGTAACGCTATGATTGATTGGGCTAATGGACGGGGGATCGGCTTTTCTCATGTGGTAACACTGGGAGATAGTGTGGATGTCATGCTGCCCGATGTTATCGATTACATTAACCGCTACAGTCACGCTCAGGCTATATTGCTGCACTTAGAATCAATTACAGATGCTCGTCATTTAATGACCGCTGTACGAGAAGCATCGAGAAATAAGCTGGTTCTAGCGATTAAGAGCGGCCGTATGATCACATCTGATCATATTCCTGAGCTGATCACCCCTGGTTTAGTGAATCGTGATGATATTTATTCTGCAGCACTAAATCGTGCAGGTGTTGTAAGGGTAAATAATGTCGAAGAACTATTTGATGCGCTTGAATCATTGACGCGTATTAAACCTGTCTTGGGTGATCGCTTGGCTATTGTCAGTAATGGCTTAGGCCCGAGTATTCTTGCTGCTGATAAACTATTGCTATCCGGTGGTAAGCTAGCCAATCTTTCTGAAGAGACCCGAAGGCTTATAGCGGAAAAAATGCCAGTACAAGTCTCTGGTAGTAATCCTATTAATATAGGGGGAGATGCTACACCTGACCGCTATGTCGATATATTGGAAATTGTGGCTAATGCACCAGAGGTAGATGCGGTTGTTGTTTTGCATGCACCAACGCGTTTAGCGCCTAGTGCAGAGGCAGCCAATGCGGTGATTGATCATCGTGGTAAGTTTAGAAAAAGTATTATGACTTGTTGGATGGGGTTGGAGGAGGCTGGGCCTGCTCGTCATGAATTCAACCTGGCTGGAGTACCTACTTACATCTCTCCTGAGCATGCTGTGCAGGCTTTTATGCATATGGTTAATTATCGTCGAAGCCAAGCATTATTGCAGGAAGCGCCACCGAGTATCTCTCATGAAACGCCTTATGATGTTCGTCGTAGCGCCCGCAAGCTGGTAGAGAAAGCGAAAGAACAGGGCCGTGGAGTTTTAACTCATCAAGAATCGACACAAATTTTGCAGGCGTACTCTATCGATGTTGCGCCGACATGGTATGCGAAGGATGAGTATGAGGCTGCTGAAATTGCAGAGGAACAGAGGCAGTCTTTAGCTGTAAAAATTGTGCATGAGACCAGTTGTCAGCCTTTTGTTTATCGAAAGCATCCACATAAACTCTCAGCCGGTTTACTTCAGGATATTAATTCACCCCAAGAAATGGCTAATGCTGTTGTTCGACTACGAGAGAAAGTAGTTGAGAAGTTCCCAGAAAATACGATTTATCAATACTGTATTCAACCTATGCAGCGTGGCAAACATTCTATGCTGCTTAATTTGGGTATTACCCGTGACCCTGTTTTTGGTCCAGTTATATTATTCGGTATTGGTGGGTATAAAGAAAATGTTATGTCGGATCGGAAGATCGCATTACCTCCGTTGAATATGACTTTGGCTTATGAACTGATTAAGCGCTCCCATGCATACCGACTTATTAAAGAGCATAGTGACCATCCATCTGAAGATTTTGATGCCATTGCAGAGGTATTGGTTAAGCTTAGTCAGATAGCGGCCGATATTCCTGAATTGCAAGGGTTGGAGATTAATCCATTAATCATTAACCGGGATGAAATGTTAGTCGTTGATGTGAAGGTCGATTTGGGAGAGGCAAGCTATCATGCCATCATGCCTTATCCTGAAGAGTTACGTGAGACGGTGACTCTCAAAACAGGTCGTGTTGTTGAAGTCCGTCCTATACGTGGTGAAGATGCTCCGGCATTGGTGCAATTTCATAGCCAGTTAAGCGAGCAAAGTATTCGCTTCCGTTATTTTCATAATAAATCTGAGTTAACTAAACGAGATTTAGCGACTCTCACCATGATAAATTATGACCGTCAAATGGCCTTTATTGCAGAAGAGGTTAAAAAGGATGGCCGTCGTGAAATATTGGGTGTGGTGAGGATTTGGACTGATCCTGACAACATCCGTACAGAGTTTTCTGTCTTGATCAGAGACGATTTGCAAGGTGAAGGTCTAGGCGCTTTACTGATGCGCAAGATGATTAAATACTCCAAGAGTGTGGGAACTCTGGAAATGGAGGGGAAGATT
Organism: Oceanospirillum sp.; assembly: GCA_047518265.1. GTDB lineage: Bacteria > Pseudomonadota > Gammaproteobacteria > Pseudomonadales > Halomonadaceae > Oceanospirillum. The sequence continues at coordinate 8,451 of JAKZRG010000025.1, read as the reverse complement.
TTGATGGATAATCATCCTATGCGAGGCTTAATGCGCCATTTAGGATTTGAATGTCATTACAATGCGGATGAACAAGTGATTGATGCGGTGTTATCTCTTAATGAACCGCAGAACGAGTGGCAAAGACACCGTTTGGAGACTGCAGGGATCTAATTTTAACCGTAATAAAACCACGTAATGAAAAAGCGCGAAAATGGCTAGCCCATTTATCGCGCTTTTTATCTTTATCTTAACCCTAGTCTAGATTAAGGTGATAAGCGCTCTGTAGCCCAACGCCCACCATCGTCAATATTGTATCGGAAGCGATCATGAAGACGGCTAGGCTGTCCCTGCCAAAGTTCAAACATATCCGGTACTAAGCGGTAGCCGCCCCAGTGAGGAGGGCGTGGAATCTCTTTGCCTTCATATTGCTCGGTAAACTGATCGCAACGCTCTGACAACCATTCGCGATTAGGGATTTTTTTACTTTGACTGGAGATCCAAGCACCAAGCTGGCTTTCTCTCGGTCGACTAGCAAAATATTCATCGGATAGTTGTGGAGAAATACGTTCAATGACTCCGTCAATGCGTACCTGTCGTTGTTTCTCACCCCACCAAAAAACGATAGATGCATGTGGATTGCCTGCTAAATGCAATCCTTTTTCACTTTGGTAGTTGGTGTAAAAAATAAAACCTCTAGAATCAATACCTTTGAGTAGTACGATACGGGAGGCAGGTCGATTCTCCGGAGAAATCGTCGATAGTGTCATTGCATTCGGGTCAAAAGGTTCCGATTCAACGGCCTCTTTAAACCAAGTATGAAACTGATCAAATGGATTATCGGCCAGTTCACTTTCGTGCAGTGCCTGACGATCAAAAACCCGACGTAAAGAGGAGATATCTTGATTCATTATAATGTGTCTCTACTGCTGCCAAGATCAAACTCTGCAGGTAAAACAATAACCTGCAACCAATCAGTCACTAACCATATCACTCTTGTTTATGGCTGACTAAACTATTTTCTAGCTTATTGTCAGAGCTCAAGAAAGTTCTTAATACCTGAGAAAACAATTTGTGCGGCCATAGCGCTTAAGATAAGTCCTGTCATCTTGCTCAATATATTAAGACCTGTTTTTCCTATGATACGTTCAATTTCACCGGATAAATATAGGAGTACTCCTAGTCCCAGTAAGGCGCTAATCAGTGCGCTAACGCCGATAACCATCTCGGTTGGTGTAGTAAGCTCTGCACCATAAACAAGTATAGCTCCGATAGTCGCCGGGCCAATAATAGTTGGAATGGCGAGAGGAACGACGGATACATCATCAGGGCTTTCTTCTTGATTAGCCCCATGACCATTGTCTGAATCATCTTTAGGGACATTTGTCGCATGATTGCGTACACCATCTTTCACCAAGCTAACGGCAGAAAGAAAGAGTAGGCAGCCGGCTCCAATGCGGAATGAGTCTAAGGTAATACCCAAAACTTCAAATAAGGTTGTACCAAAGAAAAACAGAACTAAACTAATCAATATAGCGGAAAATATGGCTCGGTTAACTGTTGCGCGCTTTTGTTTTCGGCTTTCATTTTGAGTCAATGCTAAGAACATTGATACCACAAAGAAGGGGGCGAATAGAAAGAAAAACTGCATTAGAGTAGAAAAAAACAAAGACATTAGGCTTTCTCGGTGAATTTCAAGTTTATTATCTGGATTATAGCTTACAAGTAGTTTTTTTATCTATATCTGGCTTATTTGAGGCGCGTATTCTGTAATTATCTGTAAATTAAAGTTAATCCTTTTGGTGCCGATTACGTTAACTCACTGAAAATTCAGTCATAAGGCTACTAATCAAACTTTCACTGGGGTATCCTTCAAAGCTATCCTGGATTACATTGCATAAGGTTGGGTCAATGGATTTCGCCACACTATTAGGGCTTATTACGGGTGTTGCCTTTGTTGGATTGGGTATTGCTCAAGGTGATGACCCTTCAATTTTCTTAAATGTTCCCGGTGCACTGATTGTTATTGGTGGCACCCTTTCCGTCACGTTGGTGAAGTATCGTATCGCCAGCTTCTTTACTGGTTTAAAGGAAGGCTTTGCCGTTGCTTTTGCCGAAAACAATGATAACCCCCGCGAAATTATTCAAATGGCTAATCACTTAGCCAAAATTGCTCGTCGGAATGGTTTATTAGGCTTGGAAGACGAACCCGTTGATAACCCTTTCTTTGCTAAAGGGATTCAGCTTTGTGTTGATGGGCACCCACCGGAGTTTATCCAAAAAGTTTTGGTCAATGAGATGAGTATGTCCATTGATCGTAAAGAACTGGGGGAAAAAATATTCCGTAGTATGGCAAGCTCAGCACCTGCATTTGGCATGATAGGTACTCTGGTAGGTTTGGTACAGATGCTGAATAACTTGGATGATCCTTCCAAGCTTGGCCCTGGTATGGCCGTTGCGCTATTAACCACGCTGTATGGTTCTTTGATTGCTCAGCTGGTGATGTTGCCGTTAGCGGATAAGCTGGCGCTGAAGAGTAGTGAGCTTGAATCAAATCTGGCTCTAATTACAGAGTCTGTACTGGGTATCCAAGAAGGCTTGAACCCAACAGTCATGGATGAGCTATTAGAGACCTATCTGCCGGACTATCTGCGTTCAGGTATGTCGATGTCTGAGGAAATATAAAATCCTAATTTTATTTATCCAATATCAGACTAAGGATCAGTACGGTGCCTACTATCAATACTAAAAAGAGACGTCCCGATCGGAAGAAGAATAAGAATGAGCCAGTACCCGAGTGGATGGTGACATTTGCAGATATGATGACACTGCTACTGACTTTCTTTGTACTGATTTTGTCTTTTTCAACAACCGATATTGAACGGTATAAGAATATTGCCGAAGCCCTGCAAACATCGTTTGGTTTGCAGGATATGAACCCTTTAAGCATTATTCCTGCGGATAATCCGCCGGAAAGTGAAAATATTATTGAGCCCTTGAAGCCTCATGTATCTACGGATGCCCAGGACTCTGAAGAAGATAGCCAATTGGAGAGTATCGGTAATCGCTTAGAAACCAATTTCACAGATGAAATTGAAAAAGGGGTGATTATTGTCGAGCGGGATGAAGATCATATTATTATCCGCTTCCCGGATGAATCCGCTTTTACATCTGGTAGTGATTATCTGGAACCAGCGGTGATTCCTGTACTACAAAAAGTAGGACAAATGGTTTCTGAATATGAAATGTTCACTATTGTAGGTGGTCATACGGATGATCAGCCTATCAATACAGAACGTTTTCGTTCGAACTGGGATCTTTCTGCCGCCCGTGCAGTATCCGTTGCTCATGAGTTAACTTGGTTAACAGATTTAGAGGAAGAATTCCTTTATGTGGTGGGTAATGGCGATGCTAGACCTTTGGTACCAAACGATAGCTTGGTTAATCGAATTAAAAACCGACGTGTTGAAATTCTCCTGATTGAACGGCCAAATAAATCGGAGCGGGATGTTTACCAAGGCATTCAGCAATCTCCTTTGCTAAAATAACAGTTATGACGATTAAAGAAGCGCCTAAGGGCGCTTTTTTATTTTAGCTTCTTGCTATCAAGAGTATTCGACCTTGCAGACATTTAAGATAACCCTGCATCTATTTTTCTAAACTATACGTATTTCCTGTGACTCTTAGTTTTTCGCAAGTATTGGCGTGAGCTTAAAAAAAACAGGTAAGGATGGCATATGTTTTCACAGCTTAAATTAGCCCAACAGCTCAGTATTGGCTTTGGTGTCTTAATACTGTTCAGTATTATCTTAACGGGTTTTTCCTATCGTGGTTTAAGTGCTAGTTATGATGGTGTCCAGCAATATCGAGGGTTTGTGGCCGATACCAATATAGCCAGCCATCTACAAAGTACCATGCTGATGCAAGGGGCGGATGCTCAGAGCTATCTGAATCATAAGGATCAGAAAACCTTAGATCATTATCAGCAGCAAGCTGATAAATTATCCATATTAATTCAACAGGCACAGTCTCAGATTAAAGACCCGGCCAGAGCGGGTTTAGTGCGTGAAATGTCAGAGTTAGTGACTCAGTTTCAGGATTCATTTGAGCAAGTAAAAACAGACCTAAGTGGTGTTGAGCAGCTGACTGAGCAGCAGCTTTTCCCGGCAGGTTTAACCATGCGTCAAACTATGACCTCGTTGATCGAAAATGCTTATTTAGGTGGTGATGCAGATACTATTTTTTATGCGGCCAGTGCTCAGGAGCATTTATTACTGGGGCGCTTATTTGCAAACAAGTTTTTAATTTCTCGTGAAGAAGAAGATTATCAAGTTGCTATAAAAGAGTTAAGTGAAATTTTACCAAGCTCATTTTCACTGCTGGTTAAAGCTTTGGATGGTGAGGATAGTGAATTAATTACTCGTTTTATTACAGCGGAAAAATCATACTTAGAGACGCTAAAACAAGTACATAAAAAAGTTATCGCTATTGCAGAGGTGACTAAGCAACGTATTGTGCCTTTAAGTGTTGAGATTACTGAAAAGACTGAACAAATTAAGCAAGAAATTTTACAGGATCAGCAAAAAATTGGTCCGGATCTGCAAAAGAAAATAGAAAACCTGACAGACCTCATTCTTTTAGTTGCAGCTATCGTCATTATTGCCGGTATTGTATTTACTGTGATTATGCTGAAACTCATCAAGGCTCCTATCGGTGGTGAACCAACTGATATTGCGGAGATCACCCGTCAAATAGCTTGTGGTGACCTTAGTGTGAAGAAGCAGGGGAATAGCACAGGAATTTTGGGTTCTGTTACTCATATGGCCGAACAGCTAAAAGAGATTATAGGTTCTATTGCTAATACAGGTGGTCAGCTCCAGCATGCTGCTGAATCTGCATCCACTGTGGCCCAACAAACTCACTCCGTCGTCAATGAACAGCAAAGTCGTATTGAACAGATTGCGACTGCTGCGACTGAGATGGCTGCGAGTATTCAGGAAGTGGTTTCTCACTCGGAATCTTCAGCTCAAGCGGCTAATACAGGGATGGAGTATGCCGCTCAAGGTAAAGATGCCGTTCAACAAACATTGGTCGCTATTAATGATTTGGCAGGTAATGTCGAGCAATCTGTTGAGATGATTCAGTCTTTGGAAGCGAGCAGTACTAATATTGGCTCGGTAACAGAAGTGATTCAAAATATTTCTGAACAAACGAATCTTTTAGCACTGAATGCGGCTATTGAAGCGGCTCGCGCTGGTGAATCTGGTCGTGGTTTTGCGGTAGTTGCAGATGAGGTGCGAAGCCTAGCCCAACGCAGCCAAGAATCGGCTCAAACGATCCAGGATATGATTAATCAACTGCAAACAGACATTAACCATGCTGTTGAAACTATGCAGGAAAGCCGTAATAAAGCATTACATACCGTTGAACAGTCAGAAAAAACGGGTACGGCACTGGATACGATTGTTGAGAGTATCGAACGCATCAGTGAAATGAATATTCAAGTGGTCACCGCTGTTAGCGAACAATCTGCTGTTGCAGAGGAAATTAGCCGTAATATTTCAACCGTAACAGAGCTATCTGATCAAACTGTACAGGGCGCTCAGCAAACGGCTGATGCCAGTGGTGAATTATCTAGCATCTCTAAAGATTTAGGTAAAATTGTGAGTCACTTTAAGCTCTAATATCCTTTAATCAATAGCCTATGAGCATTCTAGAGAGCCTCTGACCTGAGTGGTACAGAGGCTTTTTAGTATTTAAAAAACAGATGTGAAAGGTAATTTAGCCTTTAAAAGGAGATAACATGCGAGCCATTGGTAATATTTTTTGGTTTATCCTTGGTGGATTTGTTATGGGAGTGGCTTGGTGGATGTTTGGCTTGCTGGCCTTTCTTTCTATAGTGGGCATCCCGTGGGGGAAAGCCTGTTTTGTAATGGGAAATTTCTCATTTTTCCCCTTTGGAAAGGAGGCTGTAGCTAGAGATACACTGACCCAACATGAAGATATAGGTACAGGGAGTTTAGGCTTTATTGGTAATGTGATTTGGTTCCTACTGGCGGGTATTTGGCTCGCTTTAGGTCATATTATTGCTGCCATAGCCTGTGCAATAACGATTATCGGTATTCCTTTTGCGATACAGCACCTTAAAATGGTGGGTATATCACTTGCTCCTATTGGTAAAACAATTGTCAGTAAGGAGATCGCAGCCAAAACGCGGTAGGTTGTTAGGCTTTTTCAATTATCGTGTTTTATCTGGTTTAGTTTGTTGGCTGTCACTGATCAATATATCTTCAATTTTCTAATCTGCACAAATCTTCTAGATTCGAAAGAGATATATTGGCTAACTCTTACCTTAACAGTATAAGGTAGTGAAAAGTCATATGGCAGAATCCAGCAAAGATTGGGTCGAACTAAGAACCGATGTCGATACCGGAATTGAAACTATCCGGGCGCACTTTAGAGGGCATGCTTACGATCCCCATTGGCATAACAGCTATTTGATAGGCGTGACAGAGCAGGGCGTACATCAATTTAGCTGCCGTAAAGAGCGCCATACCTGTATACCGGGTAGTACTTTTCTTTTGGAGCCAGGAGAAATACACGACGGTGATACTGCTCATCAGGAAGGGTTTACTTATCGTATGCTCTATCTGCCACCAGACTGGCTTGAACAACAGCTCTCGGAGCTATTTGAACAGCGCCCTGATAATGCAGAGCTTAGTATCAGCTCTACTCTAGCTGATAATCGTCAACTAACTCTTGCTGTTTCTCATGCATTTTTAGCCTTGCATCTGGGTGAAAATCGTTTGCTAAAAGAGGGTTGCTTGGATCATATGCTAGCTTTAATGACGGAGCATTTGAGCTGGCGAAGAAGCATAGAGCCTATCGTTGAGGCTGATCTTGCCTTAACGGCACAGGAGTATCTTCATGGACACCTATATCAGGACATAGGTTTAAATGACCTGGCTGAAGCTGTGGGTTGTAACCGTTTCCGTTTAACTCGTAGTTTTAAACAAAGCTTTTCTATGGCGCCTCATGCTTATCTAATTCAGTTACGGTTGGTCGAAGCACGTAAACTTCTAAGGTTGGGAGCTACTCCGGCGGAGGTTGCTGTTGACCTGTGCTTTTCGGATCAAAGTCATCTAGGGCGTTGGTTTCGACGGGCTTATCGTGTTACACCGGCACAATACCGCAAGCAAGCACAAACCTTCCAGACCCGATATTAGGTCAAAGGGATAATACGCTTCTGAATACAAGACAGGAGTGAATTATGACCTCAATATTGGCTTTTACCTTATTTGCAATTGTGGCTTCGATTACACCGGGGCCAACCAATATTTTAGTATTAACGAATAGTAGTCGCTTTGGTTTAGCGAAAAGCTGGCCTCTTATTCTAGGCTCTTGCTCTGCTGCAGCGTTGATTGTATTGCTGACAGGCTTTGGCCTAGGTGGCCTGCTGCTGGAATATTCCTTGTTGAAGGAGGTGATGGCTTGGAGTGGAGCGCTTTGGCTTACGTGGATGTCATGGAAATTGAGTCAGTCAGATTTAGAATTGGATTCAAAGGAAGTCATGGTCATCGCAGGCTGGAAAAGCGGCGCTCTATTACAGATTATTAACCCTAAAACCTGGATGATGGCTTTAGCCGTGAGCAGTATTTTTCTGGGAGGAAGCCGTTGGATAGAAACTGCAATGTTAGCGGGTATTTTCTTCCTTGTAGCAATACCCTGTCTAATCTGTTGGGCTTATCTAGGAGTAAGCTCAAAAAAATGGTTTAAAAGTCCCCGGCAGCAGTTATGGTTTAACCGAGGTCTATCCTTGATGTTATTGTTTTCTGTTTGGTGGAGTATGTGGCTGGATATGGTATAAGTAATTTCTTATCTATTGATTGGAGCCTAGGGTGTATCTGAAAGCCTGAGTCAGAAAGCATTTCTTCAGGGGCCCCCTAGGTAAAATATTCTAGATTCTAAGGAAGAGATTAAAATGAAAGGACTCTATACCGAGCTAACACAACTCGCCAAACGTCACGGTACAAAAGGCATCATACTGCTGATTCTATTGCATTACGGCGCCTATTCTTTGCTTGTCAATCTGGTAGGGCTCATCATTGATCCCCCTCCTTTTGTGAATACTTGGGGAGTACTCATTTTGGCCTGTGGAATGGTTGCCGGTGAATTAAAGATGGTAGGCCATAGCTCTAATATCTAGTTTATTATCTCTAACTGATATTCTCTTAAGAGATTATGGCTTAACCGTAAGCATGAGAAGCTCAGATGTACTGATTAGGTGCTCTGAGTTTCTTTTTTCTGTCCAAATAGACTAGACATAACCCCGATCCAAGAATAATAGCCGTACCAACCCAGGTTAAAAGATCAGGGTAATCGTCAAATATGATATAGCCGAGAGCAGTCGCACTAATAATTTCAAGATATCTTAGAGGTGCCAGAGTTGTTGCTTTACTGAGACTGAAGGCC
>JAKZRG010000024.1:0-35003 GCA_047518265.1 Oceanospirillum sp. | reverse complement strand
TCTGGTTTCAGCTCTGGTTTCAGCTCTGGTTTCAGCTCTGGTTTCAGCTCTGGTTTCAGCTCTGGTTTCAGCTCTGGTTTCAGCTCTGGTTTCAGCTCTGGTTTCAGCTCTGGTTTCAACTCTGGTTTCAACTCTGGTTTCAACTCTGGTTTCAACTCCGGCTTCAATTCTGCCTTCAATAGCGGGCCACCAGGCATCAATGTTCTTGCGCATAAAGTTCAGGGCTTCATGATCAGCGGATAGATGCTGACTGACGGCACCGCAGCACCCAGCTTTTGGTGCCGTGATCAGGCTAATGCCTAGTTTATCTAATACTCTGGCAGCGGAGATATTGGTATTGGGGGAGGTGGCGGGTTGTACGCAACCATCAAGGATTAACATAACGCGCTTATGGCTGTTACTGGGCCAGAGAGAACTTTGGCGTTTTGGGGGAATCTTTTGTTTGAGTTTTTCTGGCAATAAGGGTTTAAAGATTTGTCCTGTGTTTAATAACAGTTTGAAGCGCTTTGGGTAAGGTAATATTTGTCGTAAGCCCCAGCGAAGCAAACGACTCTGATGATTTCTGGGTAGGTGTTGTTCTGCTAGGCTTCTGCCTATGTCCAATAAGCGGCCGTATTGTACGCCAGAAGGACAGGTGGTTTCACAGCTACGACAGCTTAGACAGCGATCCAGATGTTTGCGGCTGGCCTCGGTGAGAGTGCCTGTTTCCAGAAATTGCTTAATCAGATAAATACGCCCTCGTGGGCCATCTCTTTCGTCATTCAATTCTTGATAGGTCGGGCAAGTGGCGGTGCAAAAGCCACAGTGGACACAACTGCGTAAGATATCCTCGGCTTCGTTCACCGCTGGGATCGTGTTAAGTGACGGATGAATATTGGTTTGCATAACGATTTCCTTACATCCAGCTGTATAAGCGACCAGGGTTAAAGATTCCGACTGGGTCCATGGCTTGTTTCACATTTTTTTGTAGACGTTGCAGTATGGGGTTTGGCTTGTGATTGACCTCTTGTTGACGATCCCCTCCACGCCAGAGGGAAACGGTGCCGCCGGAAGCTTCTGCTAATTGTTGCATCTGTTTTCGTGTCTGGCCTGTTCCTGTATCTATCTCTGAGGTCTGCACCGAGAATGCTGAGGTTCTTATCCAGCGTTGAGAACCGCACCAATCAATCAGGCAATCGTTGCTCTCTATTGGAGAGATTGCTATTGGAGAGGTTGTTATTGGAGAGGTTGTTATTGGAGGGGGGCTTACTGGAGAGATTACTGAATCTGTTATTAGATGCTTAGCGGTGCTGTTAATGGAAAAGCGCCATAAAGCATCGTTATTCTCAAGATGATTAAAAAAAGGCAGTTGATACTGTTGCAGTTGTTGCCAGAAGTTTGAATCTTTTGCTTCTGGGTTAAATCCGTAGTCTTGCTGCCATTGTGTCAAGGTCTTATCCACTGCTCGGGCAGACCCGGATAAGCGTATATGCAGTTGACCATTATGCCAGCATGCACCGGAGAGAGGTTTGGGTTGGCCTGCCAGTTGATTCATTAAGATAATGGCATCATTAGGGCAAATAGTGAGTTGGAGTGATTCGGTTGCTTCTGGTTTAGGTAGAACTTTAAAGCTCAGTTCTGTCATAACCCCTAGGGTGCCTAAAGCGCCTGCCTGCATGCGGGATAGGTCATATCCGGCGACATTTTTCATCACCTGACCGCCAAATTTAAGATGCTCACCGGTACCATTGATCAAGCGTGTGCCTAGGATCATATCTCGTATGGAGCCGACCCAAGGTCGTGCTGGGCCTGAAAGGTTGGCGGCTAAGGTTCCGGCCAGAGTGGCCTGGCTGTTAAAGTCCGGTGCTTCAAAAGCCAGCATTTGGTGGTGTTCGTCCAGTGCTGCCTGTAGTTCAACCAGTGTTGTGCCTGCCCTAGCGGTCATAACCAGTTCTACGGGCTGATAACTGATAATGCCTTTGTGTTCAGCGGTACTCAGTACCTTGGGGGTTACGGTAGAGTTAGCTTCCTGAGCTCGGCCCATAAAGTGTTTGCTATTATTGCCTTGAATACTTAAAGAGGTTTGTTCCTGATAGGCCTGTTTAACCTGCTCTATCAGTTGAGGTGTAATATCGCCCATTATTTAACCTCCTTGTTTAAATGATTGTGTGTAGCAGATACTGATTCTTGATGCGGTGCCTTTGACTGTTCTTTGGGCGGGAGAGAACGATACTCCTGGCAGTTTTTGAGTATAGGGATTCCCTTGCCTGGGTTGAGTGTACCTGCGGGATCAAAAGCCGCTTTAACTCGATGGAATTGGGCGATCTCCTGTTCTGAAAATTGCACGGACATCTGGCGGATCTTTTCCATACCGACACCATGCTCACCGGTAATACAGCCGCCCACTTCAACGCAGAGCTCTAGAATACGGCCACCAAAGGCTTCGGTTTTTTCAAACTCTCCCGGTACATTGGCATCAAATAAAATCAGTGGGTGTAGATTACCGTCACCGGCATGAAATACATTGGCAACTCTTAAGTCATACTCTTCGGACATTTTTTGCATTTCGGTTAAGACATAGGCCAACTGACTACGGGGAATCGTCCCGTCCATACAATAGTAGTCTGGCGAGATACGACCCACGGCAGGAAAGGCGGATTTACGACCCTTCCATAGCGCTGCTCTTTCCTGTTCGTTTTGTGACACTTTGATGGAGCTGGCACCCTGCTTACGAAAGACAGCCTCTACCTGTGTAATGCATTGATCCACTTCCTCTGTGGTGCCATCCAGTTCACAGAGCAGCAGTGCCTCTGCATCCAGAGGGTAACCGGCTTTAGCAAAAGCTTCGGCAGCTTTAATGGCGTGGGTGTCCATCATCTCTAGGCCCGCAGGAATAATCCCTTCAGCGATCACGGCGCCTACAGCGTCGCCAGCGGCTTGAACGGTGGGAAAACCTGCCATCACCACTTGGGCTTTTTCAGGTGTGGGCAGTAAACGCACTTTTATTTCGGTAACAATGCCGAGCAAGCCTTCTGACCCGGTAATTAAAGCCATTAGATCTAAACCGGCGGTATCTAAGCCATCGCTGCCAATGGTTACCAGATCACCTTCAACGGTGACGAGTTGCACACTTAAGGCGTTATGTACGGTTAGGCCGTATTTCAGACAATGTACACCTCCTGAGTTTTCGGCGATATTACCGCCGATGGTACAGGCGATTTGTGATGATGGGTCTGGCCCATAGTAAAGATTATGTTCAGCAGCAGCTTCGCTAATGGCAAGGTTTCTAACACCCGGTTGCAGTCGGGTGGTACGAGCCAGAGGATCGATTTCTAAGATCTGATTAAACTTGGCTAATGACAGCACTACGCCTTCACTATGGGGCATGGCTCCGGCACATAAACCTGTACCGGCACCACGGGCCACAACGGGTATTTGGTACTGATGGCAGATGCGCATCACTTGCTGTACCTGAGCGAGTGTTTCCGGTAGTACTACGATTAGGGGCATTTCGCAGTACATGGACAGGCCGTCACATTCATAGGGCTTTTGAGTTTCTTCGTCGGCAATCACATAGTCAGGATCAATAAACTCGGCAAACATCTCAGCCAATTCCTGTCGATCAGGTTTGGATGAGGGGGATAAGATCTCTTCCGTCATAGCGACGTCCTGTGTTGTCTATTTAGGTCAAAAGGGTTTTGATTTTTGTTTTAATCCGCTTTTAATGCTTCTTTGAGCTGGCTTAGGCTATTAATGGTGACGGTGGGCTCTATGCCCCAAGGATCAAATATGGCTTCTGGTGAACGCTGTACCCAGGTAGCGCGCATGCCAGCAGATACGGCGCCAATGACATCAAAAGGGTTGCTGGATATTAACCACGTATCTTGTCCCGTCGCATTAGCTTGTCTTAGAAAATGACTATAAACCCCAGGGTTAGGTTTAAAGGATTTCATGTCATCTACACTGACCACACCGGAGAAGTAATCTCTGATTCCGGCTGTTTTTAGTAGGGTTTCTACCGCCTCTTGATTGCCGTTGGAAAAGGCGTATAGCTCGATATTGGATTCTTTTAAGCTTCTCAGTGCCTCATGTACATCATCAAAGGCTGGTAGGGTGCGATAGGCTGCCATCAGGTCGAGTCTTTGTGTCTCGCTCAGGTCCTGCTTTAGTACGCTACAGGTATAATCCAGAGCATTGCGAGTGCAGATGGAGAAATCGACGTAGTTCTGCATCAGTCCTCGTCGAAAAGAATACTCCAGCTGTTTATCTCGCCAAGCTTGGGAAAACGGCATGGCCTGATCGCCCACCATTGTTTCGAGAGCTTCTACTACGCCATGGGTATTAATCAGAGTGCCGTATACATCAAAGGCCAGTACTTGTTTTGCCATTGTCTTATCTCTATTTGTATTTTTTATAACTTTGTATCATTACGAGTAAACCTAGGTGTTGTCTATAGTCCTATATGCTGGTAGGACCAGTTTTGTGGCGTATGATATAAATTAAATCGGGCAGAATAGCCTATATAAGGTGAGATCCTTCCTGCCAAAGCAGGCGCGCTACCAAGCTGTGCTATTAAATAAAGAAAAGAATCCGACGGAAAAAGGAACTGCTGCCTTGTCTCAGTTAACAGCACCTAAACCACAAACGACAATTCCCAGATCACAGACGATTGCTTACCGGATTGAACAGATGATTCTGGAGGGAGATCTGATACCCAAACAGAAAATCCCTTCTGAGCGGCAGTTGGCAGATAAACTGGCGGTTTCTCGCTCGATTGTGCGGGAGGCATTAAAGGAACTGCAGGGAAGAGGGTTAATTGAAACGCGTCATGGGCAAGGTTCTTTTGTCAGTGAGATTGTTGCCGCTCCAGAAGATAAAGGGCCCTTTATGCAACTATTTTTTGGTCACTCCAAAACTCTTTATGATCTGTATGAGGTGAGAGAGCAATTAGAAGGTCAGGCGGCCAGTTTGGCGGCTGAAAGAGGCACGCAAAAAGATTTCTACCGGATTACTAAAGCTTTTGATGGGATGGCTAATTTCAATTCTAAATCTAGGCAAAGCCCTGCGGAACTGGATCATCGATTTCATCAAGCGATTGTCGAAGCTTCCCATAACGCAGTGCTAGTGCATACTTTAAACAGCTTGAATCAGTTGGTTTTGCATTCTGTACAGGCTTCGGTCAGTAATTTGAGTCATAGGGAAAGTTTTAAACTTCAGATTGATAAACATCATCAACAAATCTATAAAGCGATTATTAACCAACAGCCGGAGCGGGCAAAAAAGGCCGCTATGGCCCATGTTCGACATGTGAGCGAAAGTTTGCAGAAAATTGAAGAACATGAGCAAAGTATTGTGCGTAAGGCGATTGGCCCCGATTGATTCTCGCAGCACCCTGCTTATTTATCTCTTATAGAGTGCTTCGGTTACCAATGAGCCAGAACACCTTTTAGCAAGACGCTAGTGGCAGCCAAGGTACTTAGACCAATAATTAAGGGTTTTATGGCAACATTGGCAAAATATTTGGTTAATAAACCGGCTAAGAAATAGCCCAATAAAACACCGGGTAAAAGAGGAAGGGTCAGGTAAATAGTTTGCATATCAAACAAGCCGTTCAGTGCCAGCATAAGAATTGAAATGGGTGTACTGAGGAGAAAAAATAGAGATAGATCGTTACGGGTGGTGATGCGGTCACTATTTTGATACACCATGGCCATAGGTGGGCCTCCCACAGAGGTGGCAGTGCCAAGTAAGCCAGAGAAAAAGCCTGCCGTACTTAAGGATAAAGGGGTCATTTTTAGCTGTATACGGCTGGCGGTTACCCAGATAGCCAGTAGCAGAACCGTTCCAAAAACAATACTCAATAGGTTTTGTGGCAGTAGAGCTAAAAGTACAGCACCACACCATGAACCGGGTATGCGTGCCAAGGTGGCAGGGAGAGTACGTGTCCAGTTCATCTCTTGGCGATTTTTAATAATGACCAAGGCCGATAAAATAAAGCCTAGTAACAGAATAGGGCCAGGCACATAATCCGGTGAGATCAGATAGAGTAAGGGGGCGGATAGCAGGCCAAAACCTAAGCCAATCCAAGCCTGAATACCTATGCCTAGGGTAACGGCTGCGATGGCCAATAGATTTATAGATTCCATAAAAATCTGGATGCCCCATTTTTGAAAAGTCTTATTTGCAGTTTTCGGAAGGCACTTTCGGCTTTCCGGTTTATATTGCTTAATACGCTATCGGGATTGGTATAAGCGTACAAGCAAAACGAAAAAAGCCCTCGGCGTGAGGGCAAAAGGAATAACTTGCTATTGACGACCGGCAAGTATGACACAGCAAGTTGGGAAGCCACCGACCAAGGGACTTTCCCGGAACCCTTCATCTCTGAAGGGATTTTATAAGATAGGTCTAACCTGCACCTTGGCGAGATTGATCACTGTTTTCAACCAAGACACCTGTTCCTATACGGTTGATCTCTGCCCATAAAGCATCGTCAATCTCAATGCCGTAATCGATAGAGTGTTCTTTGTTCTGTTCAACCTGTGCGGCGCTAACATACTGCACATGATGATTGCCTTGAGACTTTTGCAGTGAGGTGGTTAGATCCACGCGAGAGCTACAGATAATCGTCAGGGCTTGCTTATCTTCGCTATTCGCATCCAGATTGGTGACTGCTTCAGAGTAGCTAGGGTAGCGTTCACCGGCTTTAATTGCTGCGGTATGCTCAGTGACGGCTTGGCTACCATTACGCCAATAAGCGGCAACGCTAATGCCACGACGACCACAATCCGTCAGGGCTTTCAGGATAAATTTACGGTTATGACAGTTATGCACTGTGATTGTAGCGATGCCACTTTCCAGCGCTTTAGCGTGTGCCAGATCAACGGATGAGGCGATACAATTCAGTGCACTACGGCCATTGCTGTCGATAATGGCAGAGGTGCTGTCCTCATAGATTACGGTGCTTAGAGGCTTATCACGATCAGCTGTGATAAATGGTAGAGCACGTTGCAGCTCTTCTAAACCGCCTAGACCGTGCTTTTCCAACCATAGAATCATGTTGGCAGCATCTTCGTAGTTACCCACAAAGTAACCACTGGCTTCATAACAGCGACGCAGGGCAGCTTTAAGTTCGTTCATTGAAATTTTCATAATGGCGCTCCTGAATCCGTTATTATTGATCTTGTGAAGTTGGCTGATTTAATTCTGTAACACCGGCTTGTGGTGCTAAAGGCATAAACCAATCATCGTTAAAGGTTTTACCAATATCTTCCAGTAAAGGTGCACCCTGGAACATGGTGTTACGTACCCAAAGTTTAGACTTGGGATCGAACTTGCTCACGCCAAAGAAGGCTAGTTTTGCGCGCAATAGGTGCATGGGCAAAATATCGCGATCTAACAGGTTGGCTTGGATATCACCATAAACACAGCGGTTCATACTCTGGATGCGACGGACAATACCGCGCAGTTTTGGACGAGCCACCATAAAGCGTGCCGTGGTGTGTTCAGGATTAACCTGTACATAGTCGCTCAGTTGGTCATAGCATTTACGTACCGCATAACCAACACCCAGTGCCATCTGTTTCTCTTTACCTTGATCATTGGCAGAGTGGCCTAAACGTGGCTCCATTTTCTCTTCAGAGCGATACCAGAAGATCTCTTTAGCGCCATCTGCACCAAAATCGATATCCAGTGCCCAGTCATAACGGTCTTCAATAACAGACTTAAGGGTTTGAACCGGCATCAGTGGATCAAGATCCAGAAACTCTTCTGCGGCTTGGTAATCGTCCAGATCATCAACCAACTCTGGATACAGTTCCAGCATGATGGAGATCAGTAACTCCTGGCCTTGTAGGGAGCACTCTTTTTCACTCCATTCGATCAGGGTATTCCAATCCGCAAAACCGTTATCAACCTGTTGTTTGATACTGGCAATATCTTCTAGTAGCTGACGGTTGTTGTTCGTTTGCCATTCATCTTCCGTTACTGTCTGTTGTGTATGCAGATTACAGCGATCCAGAAGTTCTTGCAGACGGGCACTAATACGGTGATCGATATCACCCAGTACACGTACACGGGCCAGTGCCAGTTCACGCATTTCAACCCATTGGTTGATCAGATGAGGGTGGTTGACCAGATAAGGCGCCATACCCAGACCGGTCGAGTTACCGATACCAAAATAACGTTTGATTTCGTCTTTCATTGGTTTGTAGGTCGCTGGAGCTTTATGTTGAGCAATATGCTCTGCTTGAGTGAGGCTGAAGTTACGTAGCATCAAACAAACAAACATTTCTGCTGCAAACGGACGGGCAAAATCAGTGTGACGGGTTTGTACTTTTTCCCAGTCAGCCATGCCCAGTTTGCCGCTGCCATATACGGCAGTTGTGCGGTATAGATAACCGACTTCAGCAATTTTGTTGATATCTGGTTGTTCGCCGTTTGATAGTTGGTCAACGACATAACCAAAATTACGGGCACTGCGGTTTGCACGGGACAGAACAAATACGCGAGAGTCTACGCGGCCTGCTTCTTGTTTAGGTACATTCTGGCGTAGTTTTTCTACGTAGATATCATCCACTTCGCCATCAACCAATGCCATGGTCAGATCCCACTTGGTGGCAATCACACGGTCATTACGCTCTTCATCAGATAGGTAGTCAGAGAACAATACAAAGCTAAATAGACCATGAGGCGCTTGTACCTTATAGATCACAGTACCGTAACCTTGTTCATCTAGGTCAAAACGGCTTGTTTCGATCTGCCAGCGCTCACGCATAATGCGACGAACTAGGGTGCGCATAAAGCTCAAACGACTCTGATGTAGGGCACCTAAGCGTTCAAGATCCATCACTTGGGTTGCCGAGCGTAAAGGCAAGGCATTATCTCCCCGAAGGGAGGCATTGATAGCGGCTAGTGTTGTCATTATTGTTGTCCTCTTATTATGTCTGCCTGATACTTTTGATCTGCTATTCACTAAGCATCTGCACTGCTTGCAATATGTTTCTTCAAACTTTCTTTCACCAGCGTCGCTGTCAAAGGCGGATGCTCGGTTCAGTATCTAACTTAACGACTCATTAGTTCGCTTAAGTGGT
Organism: Oceanospirillum sp.; assembly: GCA_047518265.1. GTDB lineage: Bacteria > Pseudomonadota > Gammaproteobacteria > Pseudomonadales > Halomonadaceae > Oceanospirillum. The sequence goes on along the minus strand of JAKZRG010000024.1, from coordinate 25,935 downwards.
GAAGCAATCTTGGCTATATCTACGATAGACGACAAATCAAAAGGTTATATCGTTTGATAAGAATAATTTATCAAACCATGCTTTGTTATTACTTTTACTAAGAGGGTTGAAAGGCTTAGAACGTTGAAAAATCGGGCTTTTCAGGGCGTTAAACCTTAAATCCAATAGGGAATATTTGAGTGTGAATGGGCAGTCATCTAGGAACATTAATATTGATGTAGAGCAAGAAAGTATCTCTACAGTAAGAGGCTTTTTATCTTGTTTCTGATAAGTCATTTTTTTGCCACCTTGATGTGTTGGAATGATCCACTTCAATAGATGTCTCTTACTAGTGGCTAAAGCTCTGTCTTTTTCCTTTGGTTTCTTAATGTTTTTTGGGTTTTGGCAGAGAACGGAGAGAGTTAGACACAGTTCTTGTCGCTAAGCTAAAAAAAGCCTTATATATCCAAGGGTGTTGTGCCTTATAGTTTGTAGCTGTATTGATAGCGGCTAATTTAGCTGTACTGAAAAGAGAATAATTATCATTTTTTTGACTTAGTACTCTATTTTTATTTGTTGCCAGTAAGTACACTGCTTTACAGTATTTAACAATTATATGGACTATAGGTTCTCGCAGACGGAGGTGCTCTCAGATGGCAAACTCAGAAGACAATACATTTACTGCTCCAGATGAAGATAATTCTAATGATGATGCACTGCTTTTTGATGAGTCGACGATCTTAAGTCGTACTGATGAAGATCAAGAAGAAGAAGAAGAGATTGATGCCTCTGAAGTCTCCGAGAACAAAGAAGAATCTGGTAATGAAAATATTCAATCAGTTCTTCCAGATGCCTCTACCTTTGATACCGATTCCACTGATGAAGGCGCTATTCGCTCTGAAGAGATTAGTGATGCCGATCAGAGCATAAGCAGTGCAGTTAATGTTGATACGAGCAGTGATCGTAGTTCAGGTGGTGAAGCACCTGTTCCAGAAGATGGCTCTCCAGTACCTGAAGCGTCAGCAGGCAGTGGGACGGAAACAGATGGATTAGGTGGGCGTTCTAATTCAGACGTTGAGGAATCTATTGCTTCTCAAGATGGCGCACCTACCTCCAGTGTTTTTTCAAGCTCAGCTGAAATAGATGATACGGATGCTGATGCTGACTCCGATGCGGATGCCGACGCCGATGCGGATGCGGATGCGGATGCGGATGCCGATGCCGACTCGGATACCGATGATGTTGATACGGAGATTGAGGCCAGCATTACCATCGACCCTGTAACGGGCGACGATATTTTGAATGCAGATGAAACAGATACAATTAACACATCTGTTACAGGTACGGTCGGTGGGGATGTACAAATAGGAGATGCGGTTACCTTAATCATTAATGGTAATAGTTATACAGGCGATGTCTTTGAGAGCGATGCAGGGAATCTGGTCTATAGCATTGATGTACTGACAGATGATTTAGAAGCTGATAACAGTATTGATGCCAGTGTAAGTACAACCGATGATGCGGGTAATACTGCGACTGCTGAAGCAGATCGTAATATTAGTATTGATACTGAAATTGAAGCCAGTATTACCATAGATCCAATTGCTGTGGATGATGTGCTGAATGCTGAAGAGGTGGATCAAACTAATACTACCGTTACCGGCACAGTAGGCGGTGATGTGGTCGTGGGAGATGAGGTTACCCTGACCGTTAATGGTAATGCCTATACCGGAGATGTCTTTGAGAACGATGCAGGGAATCTGGTCTATAGCATTGATGTGCTGACCGATGATCTGGAAGCCGATAACAACATTGATGCCAGTGTTACTGCAACAGATGTTGCTGGTAATAGCGCAAGTGCTGAAGCAGATCGATCTATTGGCGTTGATACGGATATTGAAGCATCGATTACCATCGATCCGATTGCAATAGATGATGTGTTAAACGCTGAAGAAATTGAGCAAATTAATACTAATATTACCGGCACAGTGGGTGGTGATGTCGTTGCTGGTGATGAAGTTACACTGGTGGTGAATGGCAAAACTTATACCGGTGATGTTTTCGAAAATGATGCAGGCAACACTGTTTATAGTATCGATGTACTGACCGATGATCTGGAAGCTGATAGAAATATTGATGCAAGTGTCAGTATTGTTGATGCAGCGGGTAATACTGCTTCGGCGGAGACTGACCGTAGTGTTGAACTCGATACTGAGATTGCAGCAAGAATTACTATAGATCCAATTGCTGTCGATGATGTTCTGAATGCAGATGAAGTCGATGTCATCAATACCAATATTACCGGCACGGTCGGTGGTGATGTTGTTGCGGGTGATGAGGTTACCTTAACCGTTAATGGCAATAGCTATACCGGCGATGTATTTGAAAATGATGCTGGGGATTTGGTTTATAGCATCGATGTGTTGACGGATGACTTGGTAGCAGATAACAGTATTGATGCCAGTGTTACGACAACGGATGCTGCCGGTAATAGCGCCGATGCCCAGACTGATCGTTCTATTGATATTGATACGGATATTGAAGCTGAAATTACGATAGATCCAATTGCAGTTGATGATGTTCTGAATGCTGACGAAGCGGATCAAATCAATACCAATATCACTGGTACCGTGGGTGGTGATGTGGTGGCCGGTGATGAAGTTACCTTAACGGTGAACGGCAATACCTATACCGGTGACGTCTTCGAAAATGATGCCGGTAATCTGGTCTATAGCATTGATGTGCTCACCGATGATCTAGAAGCGGACAACAGCATCGATGCTAGCGTCACGGCTACCGATGCTGCCGGTAATAGTGCTGTTGCCGAAGCGGATCGCACCATCGAAGTGGACACCGATATTGAAGCCAGTATCACCATTGATGTGATCGCAGGCGACGATGTTTTAAATGCTGAAGAAGCGGATCAAACCAATACCAATGTTACCGGTACTGTCGGTGGTGATGTGCTAGCCGGTGATGAAGTTACCCTGACTGTTAACGGCAATAGCTATACCGGTGACGTCTTCGAAAATGATGCCGGTAATCTGGTGTATAGCATTGATGTGCTCACCGATGATCTAGAAGCGGATAACAGTATCGATGCCAGCGTTACGGCCACCGATGCAGCCGGTAATAGCGCTGTTGCCGAAGCGGATCGCACCATCGAAGTAGATACCGATATCGAAGCGAGCATCACCATCGATGTGATTGCTGGCGATGATTTACTCAACGCCGCTGAAGCCGATAACATCAATACGAATATCACAGGTACGGTTGGTGGTGATGTGGTAGCTGGTGATGAAGTTACCCTGACTGTTAACGGTAATAGCTATACCGGTGACGTTTTCGAAAATGATGCCGGTAATCTGGTCTATAGCATTGATGTGCTCACTGATGATCTAGAAGCGGATAACAGCATCGATGCCAGCGTTACGGCCACCGATGCTGCCGGTAATAGTGCTGTTGCAGAAGCGGATCGCACGATTGAAGTAGATACCGATATTGAAGCCAGCATCACCATCGATGTGATCGCCGGTGATGATGCTATAAATGCTGAAGAAGCGGATCAAACCAATACCAATATCACTGGTACCGTGGGTGGTGATGTGGTGGCTGGTGATGAAGTCACCTTAACAGTGAACGGCAATAGCTATACTGGCGATGTCTTCGAAAATGATGCAGGTAATCTGGTGTATAGCATTGATGTGCTCACCGATGATCTAGAAGCGGATAACAGCATCGATGCCAGCGTGACGGCAACGGATCTTGCTGGTAATAGTGCTGTGGCTGAGGCTGACCGCTCCATCGATGTTGATACAGACATAGAAGCAAATATTACTATCGATCCTGTTACGGGAGATGACCTACTAAATGCAGATGAAGTCAGCGCTACAAATACGACTATTACTGGTACGGTAGGTGGCGATGTTCAGGTAGGTGATGAAGTTACTTTGATCATTAATGGTCAGAACTATACCGGTGACGTATTTGAGAACGATGCGGGTAATCTGGTGTATAGCATTGATGTGCTGACCGATGATCTAGAAACGGATAATAGTATTGATGCCAGTGTAACGACTACCGATTCTGTGGGTAATACAGTTACGGCAGTTGCTGATCGTAGTATTGATCTGGATACCGATATTGCCGCAAGGATCACCATAGATCCGATCACTGGTGATGATTTACTGAATATTCAGGAAGTAGAGCAGACTAATACCACCATTAATGGAACCGTGGGCGGAGATGTTCAGGTTGGTGATGAAGTTACTCTGATCATCAATGGCAATTCTTACACCGGCGATGTGTTTGAAAATGATGCTGGTGATTTAGTTTACAGCATTGACGTGCTCACCGACGATTTGGTGGCAGACAATAGTATTGATGCCAGCGTGACGACCACAGATTCTGCAGGAAATACTGTAACGGCAGATACTGAGCGCAGTTTGGACGTCGATACAGAGATTGATGCCAGTATTACCATAGATCCCATTGCTGTCGACGATATTATCAATGCTACTGAAGCGACCCAGATTAATACGACTATTACCGGCACAGTGGGTGGTGATGTCGTTGTCGGTGATGAAGTTACGCTTACTGTAAATGGTAATACTTATACTGGCGATGTGATCGACAGTGGTAACGGTAATCTTACCTATAGCATAGATGTGCTGACCGATGACCTAGAAGCTGACAATAATATTGATGCCAGCGTTACGGCAACTGATTCTGCAGGTAATAGCAAAACAGCTGAAGCGGATCGTGATGTTGAGCTGGATACTGATATTGAAGCCAGTATTACCATTGATGTGATCGCAGGCGATGATGTTCTAAACGTTGAAGAAGCGGATCAAACTCATACCAATATTACTGGTACGGTGGGCGGTGATGTCGTTGCCGGTGATGAAGTGACTTTGACAGTGAACGGTAATAGCTATACCGGTGATGTCTTCGAAAATGATGCAGGCAATCTGGTGTATAGCATTGATGTGCTCACCGATGATCTAGAAGTAGATCACAGCATTGATGCCAGCGTTACCGCTACGGATCTAGCGGGTAATAGCATTGTTGCAGAAGCGGATCGCACGATCGAAGTGGATACGGATATCGAAGCCAGTATCACCATTGATGTGATCGCAGGCGATGATGTTTTAAACGCCGAAGAAGCGGATCAAGCTCATACCAATATTACCGGTACGGTGGGTGGTGATGTTGTTGCCGGTGATGAAGTAACTTTGACAGTGAACGGCAATACTTATACCGGCGACGTCTTCGAAAACGAAACAGGCAATCTGGTGTATAGCATTGATGTGCTCACCGATGACCTTGAAGCGGATAATAGTATTGATGCCCGCGTCACCGCTACGGATCTGGCGGGTAATAGCAAAACAGCAGAAGCAGATCGTGAAATCACAGTTGATGGGGATATTGAAGCCAGCATCACTATTGATGTGATCGCTGGTGATGATGCCTTAAATGCCGAAGAAACGGATCAAACCAATACTAATATCACCGGTACAGTGGGTGGTGATGTTGTTGTCGGTGATGAAGTGACTTTGACAGTGAACGGCAATAGCTATACCGGCGACGTCTTCGAAAATGATGCTGGTAATCTGGTCTATAGCATAGATGTACTGACCGATGACCTTGAAGCGGATAATACTATCGATGCCAGTGTCACCGCTACGGATCTGGCCGGTAATAGCAAAACAGCAGAAGCAGATCGCTCGATTAGTGTTGATACGAGTATTGAGGCCTCTATTACCATCGATCCCATCACGGGTGATGATGTATTGAACGCAGGAGAAACGGATCAGACCAATACTACTATTACCGGATCCGTTGGAGGGGATGTTCTAGCGGGCGATGAAGTCACACTTCTTGTGAATGGTAAAAGCTATACTGGAGATGTCTTCGAAAATGATGCGGGTAATCTGGTCTATAGTATCGAGATACTGACTGACGATCTAGAATCTGATAATACGATTGATGCCAGTGTCACCGCAACGGATGCTGCAGGAAATACAGCTACGGCTGAAACAGATCGCACAATTGAGTTGGATACTGATATTGCCGCAAGGATTACTATAGATCCTGTAACAGGAGATGACATCCTAAATGCGGAGGAAGTGGATCAGTCTCATACCAACATTACAGGTACAGTGGGAGGTGATGTCAAGGTTGGTGATGAAGTGACCTTGATGATCAATGGTAATGCTTATACTGGCGATGTGTTTGAAAACAATGCCGGTAATCTGGTTTATAGCATAGATGTACTGACCGATGATTTAGAAGAAGATCACAGCATTGATGCCAGTGTAATCACTACCGATGATGCGGGTAACACGGTTTCTGCAGAGTCATCTCGATCCATTGATATTGATACCGAAATTGAAGCGGAAATCACTATCAATACGATCGCAGGTGATGACATTCTCAATGCAGAAGAAGTTGATCAAACTAATACTAATATTACCGGTACAGTGGGTGGCGATGTCGTAATTGGCGATGAAGTCACTTTAACTGTAAACGGTAATACCTATACTGGCGATGTGTTTGAAAACGATGCAGGTAATCTGGTCTATAGCATCGATGTACTGACCGATGACTTGGAAGCTGATAACAGTATTGATGCGAAAGTGACAGCCACTGATATTGCAGGTAATAGTAAAACTGCAGAAGCGGTCCATGAAATTAGTATTGATACGGAAATTGAAGCAGAAATTACCATCGACACGATTGCTGGTGACGACATCCTCAATACGGAAGAGGTGGATCAAACCGTTACCAATATTACCGGTACAGTGGGTGGTGATGTCGTTATTGGTGATGAAGTCACTTTAACTGTAAATGGCCATACTTATACTGGAGCCGTATTCAATAGTGGCGGTGGTAATTTAGCCTATAGCATAGATGTGCTGACCGATGATTTGGAAGCTGATCATAATATTGAGGCCAGTGTTACTGCAACAGATGTGGCAGGAAATACGGCCACAGCAGAAGCTGATCGCACGATCAGTGTTGATACCGAAATTGAAGCTGAAATTACCATTGATACCATTGCTGGTGACGATGTTCTTAATGCAGAAGAAGGTAGTCAGGTTAATACGACTATTACAGGTACTGTCGGTGGAGATGTGCAAACCGGTGATGAAGTCACCTTAACGGTGAACGGCAATACCTATACTGGCGATGTGTTTGAAAACGATGCTGGTAATCTCGTTTATAGCATCGATGTATTGACTCATGATCTGGAAACAGATCACAGCATCGATGCCAGTGTTACCACCACTGATATCGCAGGTAATTCCGCCACCGCAGAATCAGACCGTATTGTATCGCTTAATGGCGATGGTTTTGGTGATCGATCCGAAGTATTAGAAGACAGTGCTGATTTATCTGGAAATGTCTTCGAAAGTGACAATCACTTTGGTGAAAACCCACAGATAGAATCCTTCCAATATACAGATGAAACCGGTACTCACATAGCTAATGCTGGTGAGACAGTTACAACATTGCATGGCGGTGAACTAACCGTAAATTCCAATGGGCAATGGAGCTATACCCCGCCGGAAAGTGCAGACCATACAGACAGTGATACTTTGGATGGCGCAGGCTTTAACTATACCGTCTCCATAGATGGTGGTAATACTTATACAGCATCTCATGAAATCAGCGTATTGGATCAAGAACCAGAAGCCTTAGCGGATGTTGATAATGTTACTGCTGATGCTGGTGAGTCGACTTCGGGTAATGTTCTGACAGGTACTGGCGGTAATACAGGTGCTGCGCTACAGGATGATAATGAAGGTCCGGACGATGCACAGGTAACAGAAGTACGCTTTGGTGATCAGAGTGTCAGCTTTGATAATGACGACGATGTTCAAACCGATGGGAGCGGTAATCACTATCTTGAGATTGAGGGTGATAACGGCCTATTGAAACTGTACCAAGACGGTTCTTATTCTTATGATGTTACTTCTCCAACCACGACCCAGACAGTAGGCGGTGGTGATTGGGACGGAGTTGAGCTGAAAGCCTTTAACTTTGGTTCTGCTTATAAAGACTCTGACGGTAAGCTACAGCTGGATCTGGCAGATGGTAATGTTTCTGTTAATGGCAGCGGCTTAGGTGTTGAGGGTAGTCAGAATGGCATGCCTGTGGGTGATCAGATTAATTATGATGCTGATACGGGTGAATCTGAAGCTTTGGCAGTTAACTTCACGACCCTAGTGACTCAAGCCACAGTATCCGTAAGTAATTTTTATCATAATGATAATGGTGGTGATACGGCGGGAGATGCTGAAAGCGGCCGCTGGGAAGCTTTCGATGTTGACGGTAACTTGGTTGGTTTTGGTGTACTTGATAGCGACAGTATTGATTACAGTGGTCATGACCATCAGGGAACAGCAATTATCGAGCTGCCTGATGGTGGCGCTTTTTCCTCGATTGTTTTCACCTCTACAGCTTACGATGATCCACTGGTTAATACCGAAGATAGCAGTGACTATTTTATTCAGGGGATTAGCTACGAAGAAGTTAACCTGATTGATGATGAGTTTACTTATGTCATTACTGATGGCGATGGCGACAGCTCTGAAACGATATTGACCATCGATATGCAACCGCCGGAAGCCGATACGGTTGTTCTGCCTGACCCGGTTGAAGCCTCAATCACTATTGATGTGATTGCCGGTGATGATGTTTTAAATGTGCATGAAGCAGCTCAAGATAAAACAACGATTACAGGTACGGTAGGGAAGGATGTAGAAGCGGGTGATACCGTCACTCTGACAGTGAATGGTGAGTATTATAAAGGCGATGTATTTGAACAAGATGGTCAGCTGGTTTACGAAATTGAGGTCGATACGAATAACCTAGAAGCAGATAACGAAATCGATGCCAGCGTTTCGATAAAAAATGCAGCCGGGGATATTACGACTGCAACGGCCTCTCGTGAAATCAACACAGAGTTTAGCTTCAAACTCTTTGCTACAGATGATCAGGGTGAGATTCTGCTAGATGGTGATGGCAATCCTCTTGATGCCACAGAAATCTCTGAGCCTGGTACTGAAGGCGGTGAATCCACAGGTTACTACGTTGTGAAAGCAGTGGATGCCGAAGGTAATCCTCTGGCAGTACAGCCACAAGGGACCGTTGATGTCACTTTTGCTAATGGCGATAGCATCTCGAATGATGACTATTCTGGCCCAGGTATGCAAACGGTCAATGTGGATGAAACGTTCACGGCAACCGCAAATGATGATGCACTTTCAGACAATGGCGAAGACTTTACTGTTTCTCTGAATGATGACAGCTTCACTAATGCCGATGCCTATGACAGCGTTGATTATGATGATGCAACCGTTACCACTACGATTCTGGATGAAACCTCTAATGATCCGGCTACCCCCGAGGATAACGACAGCGCTTTTACTCTGAAATTATTTGCTGCAGATGAAGAGGGTGAGATTCTACGTGATGGTAGTGGTAATCCGCTGGACGCCACAGAAATTGCAGAACCGGGAACGCAAGGTGGTGAATCAACGGCTTACTACGTTGTAAAAGCTGTGGATGCCGAAGGGAATCTGCTGACAGAGCAGCCAGAAGGTGAAATAGATATCACCTTTACCAATGGCGATGATATCTCTGATGACGATTATTCTGGTTCTGGTACGCAAACGGTCAGTGTTGGTGAAACATTCACCGCAACAGCCAATGACGATATTCTTTCAGATAATGGTGAAGACTTCATTGTTTCTCTAGATGGTGACAGCTTCAGTAATGCTGATGCTTATGAAACCGTTGATTATGATGATGCAACGGTTACCACTACCATTCTGGATGAAACCTCTAATGATCCCGCTGTCCCCGAGGATAATGACAACGCCTTTACGCTGAAGTTATTTGCGGCAGACGATGAAGGTGAGATTCTACGGGACGGTGATGGTAATCCGCTGGATGCCACAGAAATTGCAGAACCGGGGACTCAAGGCGGCGAATCAACCGCTTACTACGTTGTAAAAGCGGTAGATGAGGAGGGCAATCCTCTAGCAGAGCAGCCAGAAGGTGAAATAGACGTTACCTTTACCAATGGCGATGATATCTCCGATGATGACTATTCGGGTTCTGGTATACAAACCGTCACTATTGGTGAAACGTTTAGTGCCACTGCTAATGATGATGCCCTTGCTGATAATGACGAAGATTTTACCGTTTCTCTGAACGATGGCAGCTTCAGTCATGACGCTGACTATGAAGCGGTTAGTTATGATGACGCAACGGTTACCACTACCATTCTGGACGAAACGTCTAATGATCCGGCTGTACCTGAAGATAACGATAGCGCCTTTACGCTGAAGCTATTTGCGGCAGATGATGAAGGTGAGATTCTTCGGGATGGTGATGGTAACCCGCTGGATGCGACTGAAATAGCAGAACCGGGGACTCAAGGTGGTGAGTCAACCGCTTACTACGTTGTAAAAGCGGTAGATGAGGAAGGAAATCTGCTGACAGAGCAGCCAGAAGGTGAAGTCGATATTACTTTCGCCAATGGGGGTAGCATCTCAAATGATGATTATTCTGGCCCTGGTATGCAGACGGTTAATGTCGGCGAAACCTTTACTGCAACCGCTAATGATGATGCCCTGTCAGATAACGGTGAGGATTTCACTGTTTCCCTTAATGACGGCAGTTTCAGCAATGTCGATGCTTATGAAACGATTAGTTATGATGACGGAATAGTTACGACTACAATTCTAGATGAATCGTCTAATGATCCAGCTGTGCCTGAGGACAACGATAGTGCCTTTACGCTGCAATTGTTTGCAGCGGATGACCAAGGCGAGATCCTGCTGGATGGTGATGGTAATCCGCTAGATGCGACTGAAATTGCAGAGCCGGGAACGCAAGATGGCGAATCAACGGCTTACTACGTTGTAAAAGCCGTGGATGTCGAAGGTAATCTGCTGACAGAGCAGCCAGAAGGTGAGGTCGATATCACGTTCGCCAATGGAAATGATATCTCTGATGAGGATTATTCTGGCTCTGGTACGCAAACGGTCAGTGTCGGTGAAATGTTCACTGCAACCGCTAATGATGATGTGTTTGCAGATAGCGGCGAAGATTTTACGGTATCTCTAGATAATGGCAGCTATAGCCATGCGGATGACTATGAACGTGTCGATTACAATGGAACGGTAACGACTACCATTCTGGATGAAACCTCTAATGATCCCGCTGTCCCCGAGGATAATGACAACGCCTTTACGTTGAAGTTATTTGCGGCAGACGATGAGGGTGAGATTCTACGGGACGGTGATGGTAATCCGCTGGATGCCACAGAAATTGCAGAACCGGGGACTCAAGGCGGTGAATCAACCGCTTATTACGTTGTAAAAGCGGTAGATGAGGAGGGCAATCCTTTAGCGGAGCAGCCAGAAGGTGAAATAGACGTTACCTTTACCAATGGCGATGATATCTCCGATGATGACTATTCGGGTTCTGGTATACAAACCGTCACTATCGGTGAAACGTTTAGTGCCACTGCTACTGATGATGCTCTTGCTGATAATAACGAGGATTTTACCGTTTCTCTGAACGATGGCAGTTTCAGTCATGAAGCTGACTACGAAGCGGTTAGTTATGATGACGCAACGGTTACCACTAACATTCTGGATGAAACCTCTAATGATCCGGTTGTACCTGAAGATAACGACAGCGCCTTTACGCTGAAGCTATTTGCGGCAGATGATGAAGGTGAGATTCTTCGGGACGGTGATGGTAATCCGCTTGATGCGACTGAAATCGCAGAACCGGGGACTCAAGGTGGTGAGTCAACGGCTTACTACGTTGTAAAAGCAGTGGACGGGGAAGGGAATCTGCTGACAGAGCAGCCAGAAGGTGAAGTTGATATTACCTTCGCCAATGGGGATAACATCTCGAACGATGATTATTCTGGCCCTGGTATGCAGACCGTTAATGTCGGTGAAACCTTTACTGCAACCGCTAATGATGATGCGCTTTCAGATAATGGTGAGAATTTCACTGTTTCCCTTAATGACGGCAGTTTCAGCAATGTCGACGCTTATGAAACGGTTAATTATGATTCTGCCGCTGTAACGACTACGATTCTGGATGAGACAGATACAAATACAGCAGCTGATAATGATAGTGCTTATACCCTGAAGCTGTTTGCATCGGATGATCAAGGTAATGTTTTACTAGATGATCATGGTAACCCTGTTGATGCGACTCAAATCCACGAAGATGGTGGTACCAGTGCTTATTATGTTGTTAAAGCGTTGGATGATGAGGGTGATTTTGTTGATCTGTCAGGTCATGTGAATGTTAACTTTAATAATCATAGTGCTGAAAGTAATGACTATAGTACCGAGGGCTCGCAGGTTACGCTTGGAGAGGCTTTCAGCGCTACGGCAAATAATGATTATTGGACAGATAACGGCGAGACTTTCACGGTAGAGTTAGTTGAAAACTCTTATAGTGAAGATGCGGCTTACAATACTGGAGGCGCATATGAAACCGTTGATTATGATGATGCGACAGTCACTACAACTATTCGTGATCTTGATATTGCAGGCGTAGAAGATAACGCTAACACTCAGGAAGGTGCGGGCGACGGTGGTGATTGGGATATTTCTATTCTGGAAAATCTGGATCAAATTCACAGTGAAGATGATTTCTCTTCCATCACGGTTTCAGATATTCCCGACGGCGCTACGCTTAAGGATGGTGATGGTAATACGCTGACGGTCAATGGCGGTGAATATACCGCTACAAATTGGCAGGATGCACTGGAATTGACCATTACTCCGGCCGAGGACAGCAGTAAGGATATAGAGCTGGATTATCAGCTGACTCTGCAGGATGGTTCTGTCGCTTCCTTCACGCAATCTATTGTCATTACCCCTGAAGCAGATCAACCTTGGACTTTAGGTGATTTAACATCCGAATCGGTAACCTATCAAGACACGTTGTTAGAAGACGCTGGTTGGGTCTCTTTAGATGCAGGCTGGACTGATGGTAGTTCGGTCTTTGATGAATTGAGCGCTTCCACCGGCGATGCTGACGGTAGTGAAAGCAATACCTATGTTCGTATGTATACCGATGGTGATGCGAATGTACCGAGTGGTACTCAGATCCGCTTTGAAAATTATGCTGGTAACACACAAACCTATACCTTTAATGGGTCAAGCAGTTATGTGGATATCCCGGCTGATAACTTAGACACTTTACAGATTAAAACACCATCTGACTTTAATGGCGAACTGAGCCTGAAGATTAAAACAGGGGTTATTGACTGGGATGAAAATAGCCCTAGTTATGATTATTCTTGGAGTGATGATGGCGAGACTAATCAGATATGGGGGGAGCCGGATACCCTCACCATAAATGTATCTGGTGATGCGGATCTGGATGCAAATTTAATCTCAGTGACCAGTGTCATTGCTCCTGAAGATAGTGGCCGGGATCAGAATACTGGTGATTTAAGTCAGAATCCGGATGGTACTTATGATGTTTCAGATGCCATTGATTTAGAAATCAATTACCGCACGGGAAAATATACCGATACAGAAGTCATCGAAGTGAAAATTGAAGATATCCCTGCAGATACCTTTATTTTTGATAAAGATGGCAACCTACTTAATGGTGACGGTTCAGATGGCAGCCTTTCTACAATAAAAATTGTCTTAGATCCTTCGGATGGAGAGCATTATACCCCTCAGGCGGGAGAGATCGTTCTGACGTCTAATTCGGAATTCAATACTTATATTGAAAACCTTAAGTTAATACCTGCCCATGACAGCAATGAAGATTTCACGCTGACCCTTAATCAAAAATCCACCGAGCCTAACTGGGATGGCAGCGTAGGTGGCGATCAGACTAAAGAGATCACCGATACATTCGAAGTCCAGCTCACAGGTGTAGCAGATAACCCTGTAGTGAGTGGCACTGATACACCTATTGAGCTAACGGAAAGCGGTGAGTGGCAAGATCTGTCTGGCTTCCAGATTGCTTCAGGTGAAGAGCAGCACTTCACTGAAGAGGTATATGCTCTGATTCGTAATGTACCAAGCGATGTTGGTCTGCGTGTTGTTGATAGTGATGGCAATGAATTGATTGATCAATTGGTGCTGGCCAACGTTGATGGTGGCACTACGGACTGGCGTATTGATAATGAAACTCTGCAGAAAATAGATAGCGGAGAGTATGGTATCCAACTGAAAACACCTGACGCAGATATGAGCGGATCTATTGAGCTCGGTATTCGTGTCACGGTACTGGATGTTGATCCTAATTCAGGGCAGAGCACAGATACCCTAGTTTCAGATCACACGATGAATATCGTGATACAACCGGAAGTAGAATCCTACGGAGATAGCCAATCGTCCGGTTCTGAAGATGAATGGATCGATCTTAATTTAGGTGTCGACTCTAGTGATGGTGATGTACTGGTTGAAGGTCAGTATAGCTATAACGGTAATACCTATGATTTGAAGATAGAGATTCCAGGGTTAGGCCAAACCAGCGAGTCTATTCAGGTTCAGGGCGATAATTTAGTTATTGATTACAGCAATAATCTGGTCTACCTGAATCAGGCGGATTTAAGCTCTGTTGAAGTGCAGTCACCGATGCACTCTAATGAAGACATATCTGATATTCAGTTCTATCGTTATTTAAAAGATGATATGGATGATGGTTCCACTTCTGATGAAGATATTCAGGAAGTGGTCACAGGGCATACGGTTCATGTGTCTGGTGTTGCTGATGGTTGGGAAGATACCGATAACCCTGATAATGGCACTACCGATGATACCTTAGGATCTGATAACGACGGTTTTGTTGTAGAGGATGTTGCCAGTAACTTGTCCTCTGATACCTTATTTGAAATGGGGGGGTATCAGGGTGATGGTTATAACCAGATGCTCAACACCGGTAAGTTGGATAGTGCTAATGCGCCTATTTCTTTTACCGAGGGTAAAGGTTTTGGTGTTGCCCAAGATGGCCAGGGTAATGGAGGTAATCAATCGGATGCTTTGGATCAAAATGAAAGCATCGGTGTCACCTTAGATGAAGCCACAAGCGAAATCGGTTTTACCATTAACTTGGATGCAGGGGCATCCATTGATGGTGCGATATCTTTCTATGACGCTGATGGTGATAAAGTCGGTGAAATTGATATCCAAGGGTTAAGTGGCTCTCAATCTTATACTGAGGCCGATATTCAAACCAGTAATGGTCTGAATGGAAATCATGAGGCTTACGACCAAGCGAATAGCGGTATTGATTTCAGTTATGTCGTATTTGATGCATCCACATCGAATGGTAATGCCAATGCAGATAATGGCTACTATATCGATATGACCAGTGTGGCGGGTCATAGTGTGGATAGTTCAGACCTAACGATTGATAATGGTCAGGTCAGTTATGATGTCGTGACTGGCGTTGATAATATCAATACTGCTCTAACCGATATTGTTAGTCAGAATGTTAATGTTGAAGATAGTTACCACGATACGGTACCCGGTACCGATACTTCTGAGTCTGAATACTATGTTATCCAGAATCAATCCGATGCGGCGAATACAACCTGGATGGTTGAAAACGGTATTAATGCTGGCGATGGTGTTTGGGTTGTACCTGCTGATGCGTTTGATACAGCCAGTATTAAAATCCTGCAATCCGATGCAGGAGACGGTTCTTTAGATTTAGAAATTATCCCTGTCAGTAAAGAAAATGACGGTGATATTCTTTTTGATCAGCCACATACCTTTACCATTGAATATGCCGGAGGCAGTGAGGATATTGCCGCTGTAAATGGTGGTGCTCTGGTCATCGATGGTTCCGCGCCAATTATCTCAGTATCTGAAAAAGATGCGGGTCAAGAAGACACGGTTGTCGATAATATCTTTGGCGGTACTACGGCTTCTGGTGCAGCAGACCTTTCTTATGTGGTCAGTGATGCTAATAACGGTTCTGTTGATACCAGCGGCATGTATAAATTGCCGGACGGTAGTTTTGTAGGTGTTGGTGAGGTTGATTTCAACCCTGATGCTAACTTCAACGGAGATGCCGGATTTGATGTTGAGATCATTGCGACTGATGGCAGTGGTAATCAGTCTGTTGTATCTGAATCAGTGACTTTGGATATCGATCCAGTACTAGACGAGGCTCAAATTAGCGCTGATGGTGGTATTGAAATTGATAACGTTAATACAGACAGTATTGATCTTAATATTCAGATAGCGTCCTCGGATACTGATGGTTCTGAGGCATTACAAGGCGATGTCACTATCACGCCGCAAAGTGGAGGCCTGTTAACGGGTACTGGTGTTACCGATAATGGTGATGGTTCCTATACGGTATCCCCTGAAAATCTAGGGTCGGTTGCATTTGTACCGGATGCATACAGTCATGGTAACTATAGTTTTGAGGTTAACTATACTCGGACGGATAGCGATGCCAACGGTAATGATGATGTCACTGAAACGATTACCGATACTTTCAGTATTAATATTGCTTCTGAAGTGGATCAAATCGAGGTAAGTCTAGAACCTGTTTCGGGCATCGATGAAGCAACAGATTATCCACTGGATCTTTCCGTATTTCAGCATGATAGTGATGGCAGTGAGATTGCTTCCGTTAAAATTGCAGGGGTCCCAGATGCACTTATTATTCAAGATGCCAGCGGTAATAAGATTGGTAACTACAGCGATAATGGTGATGGTACTGTCAATATTGTTTTAAAAGGCTCAGAGATACCCGATGGTGGTGGATTGAGCCTTCACGATACAACGGAGACTTATGGTGGAACATTCACTGTTGAGGTTTCTGCCTTTAGTTTGGATAGCGTTACTAAGGAGATTGCTCAAGATTCGGACAATGTCACTCTAACAATTAATCCGATTGCCAGCGCCATTGAAGAAGTTGATATCGGCAGTGCACAAACGAATCAAATTATAGGTATAGAAGATAACGCAGGTATGCCACTGGATTTGGATGTCATTATGACGGATCTAGATGGTAGCGAAAAACTACAGATTACCTTTGGCGATGAGTTTGCTAGTAATGGTTTCAGTGCCACCTATATTGATAGTGATGGTGATCCTCAGGTACTAACAGATAACAGTTACCTGACTCCTGAAGAAGCGCAAAGTATCCAGCTCGTACCACAGGAAAATTACAGTGGTGATTTTGATCTCACGGTTAATGTGCAATCGGTAGAAGTCGATGCTAGCGGTAATGTATTGGACACCTTGACTGATGCGGTATCGCAAACGGTGCAGGTGAGCATAGATCCAGAGGCTGATAACGTTACGGTTGATTATATTTCTGACTTGACGGTCTCAGAGGATACGCCAGAGGTTAATTTAGGGCTTTCTTTGACGCTGGATGACGACAATGAAGTTCTGAATATTAACTTGGATGGGTTAGAGCCGGGTTCCCTAATATCTGTTGCAGGCCAGAATGTCATGGTAGGCAATAGCGGCAGTGTTGACTTTACAAATCTGACTGAAGCCCAAGTAGAGGCTTTGAGTGTTACGCCACCAGAAAATTACAGCGGTACGATGAACGTTAATGTCAGCGTGAAGACCGTTGACGGTGGTGATGTTCTGGATACTGCAGTGACTCAGTCATTCAATTTTGAAGTGACTCCAGAGGCTGATGACGTTGAAATTAATAATGTTGGAGGCCTAGGCACAGAGGATTCCTCAGTCAATCTAGGGTTAGATTTAGTGCTTGCAGATAGCGCTGAGTTATTGAACGTCACTCTAAGTGGCCAAGAACCTGGTTCTACTATTTCTGTTAATGGGAATCCCGCTAATACGGGTACAGTGAATGCCGATGGCAGTATAACGTTTGATGGACTGACGCTTGCCCAGGCAGAATCTCTGCAGATTGCACCGCCTGGAAACTACAGCGGCACGATGGATATGCATGTCAGCGTTGAAACTGTAGATGACAGTGATGTACTGGATACTGCTGTGACTCAGTCATTCAACCTTGAAGTGACGGCTGAAGCTGATCGTGCCGTGTTGCATGACCCATCACTGTCTAATGAAGTCTATAACGAAGATGATGATACCTATAGTTATGATCTGAACTTAAGTGCCTCATTAACGGATGATAGTGAGGAGCTATCGCTCAGGGTTGATGGTATTCCCGATGGTTCTAGTTTGGCTAATATTCATGGCGATAGTCTGAATATTGTTGATGGTTCAATCACTTTGACCCCTGATCAGTTATCTGGGTTGACTTTGACCAGCCCTGAACAACTGATTAGCGATGGTGCTGGTGGGCTTCATCTTGAAGCAACCGCCATATCAACTGAGGATATGGATACACCTAATACAGGTGATGATGTCAGTGCTGTACAGACAAAAACCATTGTTGATGGCGTTATGGATGGTCTGGCTTATGTGAGTACGTCAGGGCTTTCAGGCTTTACTGATGAAACGGGCTCTTTTAATTATATTGAAGGAGATACTGTCACCTTTAAGATTGGCGATGTGATCATCGGTGATATCACTCCAGATGGTTTAGAAGAGGGAGCGGTCTTCTTACAAGACATGGCAGATGTATCTAGGTCTGATCTTAATGATGAGTATGTGGAAAACATGGCTGTTTTCCTTCAGTCCTTAGATGAAGATGGTAACCCTGATAACAATATTACGATTACACCTGAGACTCATGCTGCCTTTGAAGGCGTTGAGCTAGACTTGCGTACGGCTTCTGAAGCTGATGTTAAAGCTGCTGTTGAATCCATTGGCAATACGGCTGTTAGTGAAGAAGAGGCTATGGATCACGTGCAGCGTATGCTGGAGCAATATGGAGGTCAAACAGAGTTTGACGAACATATTAATGATTCTATCGAAACAGCCTCTTTGGCCAAAGAGCCTATTGATGGTTTACGTTATGAAACTACATCTGGTCTGAGTGGTGAATTAACGGATGGTACCTTCCAGTATGATGAGGGGGATACGGTTGATCTGTACTCTGGTGATCAGCTTGTGGCTAGCTTTGATGCCGAAGATGTTGGCAGTGATGCTCTTGTCACCTTTGATGAAGCTGGGTTTAAACTCAGTTTAGAGGAGCTCGAAAGTCTCTCTTCAGATCCGGATGTTTATACAACGTATGACGAATATGCCGAATTAAATTTTGACGCGGAATCAGGCGTTGATATTGATTCAGATTTTGAAACAGATTCAGATATTGAAGCTGACTTTGAGTCTGAGCTTGAATTTGGCCCTGAAATTGATGATGAGCCTAATTTTGTGAAGGTAGAGGTCGCTGACCTTGAAGGCTCAAATGCCGAAGCTTCAGACGCTGAAGTAGAGCTTGCTGAAGAGGCTGGATCAGAATCATTTGCTTCAGAAGAATCGGTCCTTGATCCGTTTACGTCTGAAGATGATACGTTTGAAGAGACAGAAGCGGAAAAACTAGCCTCTGCAGAGTCGCTTTCTGATCAATTTGAGTATGGAGGAGTCGAGTTTGAGCTTGATAGCCCTGAAAATGATTTCTTTACTTATGGAGATGATGCTCCTGAAGGTAATTGGGTCGACATGATAGAAGCTGATAGCCATCAAACTTTAGAGGCAGGGAACTGGGTGGATGCTGTTGATCAACCTTCAGAACCTGTAGAGAATGATTTTAATGACTTTGAAAATGAAGAGGATGACGATTCAGGGGTATTTGAGACTGAAGTATTAGACTGGTAAATGATAGAGCTATAAGCTGAAATGGCGCTGAAAAGCGCCATTTTTGGTTTTCATTATAGGTCAGGTTTATGGGTAACGGGTTATACCTCTTCTTTTTTCCCGCTTTGACTCAGAATAAACTCTACCAATGCCTCCGCTGGTGGCGATAGGGATTTATTGTTCATCTGTACGATACCAATGCGGCGAATCACTTTGGGACTGCTTAAAGGAATAAATTTCAGTTTCTGATTATCCTTCGGCACGGCGTACCAGGGTAATGTGGTGATGCCAAAGCCTGCCTCTAACATGGCGATCAAAGAAATCATATTGGAGATATAGAACTGAGACTGACCCAATAGGGGTTTGGCCTCACTGTCTTCTAATAACCGTGAGGTGCCATTGCTAATAAGGCGGTGTTGTTTTAACTCTTCCCAATGAATCTCTTTGTATTCGGCTATAGCATGGTCGACCGGACATACCACACCGATTTGATCATCCCAGATAGGGGTGAAGTTTTTATCGGAGTGTTCCTCTTCATGAAACAAGCTGGCAACCCCAAAGTCCACCTCCTGATTCTCCACCATCTTTAATACGGCATCTGAATTGCCATCAAAAAAACTGATATGCAGATCTGGGGAGTCTGAGACAAATTCTAATAACAGTTCAGGCAGAATACGGGTGGCGATAGAAGGCACAGAGGCGATACGCAAATGACCGGTTCTATGTTCTGCTAATAAGGTCATATCCTCTGCCACTCGGTCGTGGTGAGCGATCAACTCTTTCGCCTTGGGTAAAAAGTATTTACCAAAAGGTGTTAATTCCGTTTTCGCAGTTTTGGCATTGCGCTTTTCAAACAAGCCCTCCCCTAATTTATTCTCCAAATCCCGTATAGAAAGTGAAATTGCAGGCTGTGTGCGGTGGGCTTTTTCCGCTGCGGCATGAAAACCTTTTAGCTCGGCAACCCAGACAAAATGGCGCAGTTGGGTGATTTTCAGTTCCGGCAGCATGGGAATTCCTCTGTATTTCCTAGGGTTTTTTAGGACGACTCAAAATATACTCTTTCTAGATTATGGTCTTGGTAAGAAAAACTTATCAACTAATATTATTTATTAATTTTTATTATTAAGCGCTGGGGCCTAAGATGCAAACAACTACTTTAGGAGGCGACAACATGTCTGATTCAATTTTTCGTAATTACATCGCAGGTGAATGGGTAGAAGGTAATAAGGGCAGCATTGCTAATATCAGCCCAGCCGATACCAACGATGTAGTGGGTCATTATGCTCAGGCAGATAAAGCTCAGACTGAAGCAGCCATCGCAGCGGCAGAACAAGGCCAGATCGAGTGGGCTAAGAGCGGTCTGGAGCAACGTTACTCTGTATTGATGGCAATCGGTGATGAACTGATCGCTCGTAAAGACGAGCTAGGTGAGATTCTAGCTCGTGAAGAAGGTAAAACGCTAGCAGAAGGTATCGGCGAAACGTATCGCTCTGGTCAGTTCTTCCATTACTACGCCGCAGAAGTTCTGCGTCAAATGGGCGAAACAGCTGATTCTGTTCGTCCAGGTATCGAAGTTGAGACCCGTCGTGAGCCAGTAGGTGTTGTGGGTATTATCACACCTTGGAACTTCCCTACTGCGACAGGCGCTTGGAAAATTGCTCCAGCACTGGCCTTTGGTAACGCGGTTGTTTGGAAACCTGCTAACCAAGTACCGGCTTCTGCATGGGCACTGACCGAAATCATCTCTCGTCAAAACCTGCCAGCAGGTACTTTGAACCTGGTTATGGGTCCTGGTGCTGAAGTGGGTGATGTGATGATTAACTCTCGTGGCATCAACGCACTGACCTTCACAGGCTCTCTGGAAACCGGTCGTAAAGTGGCCGCCGCTACCGCTGTTAATCTAGTGAAATGCCAGTTGGAAATGGGTTCTAAGAACGCACTGGTTGTTCTTGATGATGCTGATCTGGATAACGCTGTTGAGTGTGCTGTTGCAGGTGCCTTTGGTGGTACTGGTCAGAAATGTACAGCTTCTTCCCGTCTGATCGTAACCGAAGGCATTCATGACCGCTTTGTAGAAGCTGTTGTGGCTCGTATGCAGAAACTGGTTGTGGGTCACCCTCTGAAAGAAGGTGTTCACATCGGTGCAGTGGCTGATGCCCGTCAAATGGAGCAGAACCTAGAGTATCTGGAGCTGGCGAAGAAAGAAGGCGGCAACCTAGTTTACGGTGGTGAAGTGCTGAACGAAGAAACAGAAGGTTACTACATGCAACCTGCGCTGTTCACTGAAACCACGAATCAGATGACCATCAACCGTGAAGAAGCCTTTGCGCCTATCGCGTGTGTGATCAAGGTTAAAGACTACGAAGAAGCACTGGCGACTCTGAATGATACTAACTTCGGTCTGACCGGCGGTATCTGCACAGAATCCCTGAAATACGCTACCGACTTTAAACGCAATGCTAAAACAGGTTGTGTGATGGTGAATCTGGCCACTGCTGGCACCGATTACCACGTACCGTTTGGCGGTCGTAAAGACTCTAGCTTTGGCCCTCGTGAGCAGGGTACTTATGCGAAAGAGTTTTACACCGTTGTAAAAACGACTTACATCCGCGCATAACGGAGACCAGGTCTTATGACTACACAGCAGAATACCAACAATAACGCGCTGCATAATGATCTGATTGTCATTGATGGTCTGCAGTATTCCAATTGGAATCGCACGATCTTTGAACAGCTGCATGCTGGTGGCGTGAGCATGGTTCACGCCACTATTGTTTACCATGAGCAGATCCGCGAAACCCTGTTACGCATTGCCGAGTGGAACCGCCACTTTGAGCATAACAGTGATCTGATTATGCCAGTGCGCAGCGCAGACGATATTCGTCGCGCTAAAGCGCTGGGTAAAGTGGGCGTGATGTTTGGCGCCCAGAACTGTTCGCCGATTGAAGATGATATCGGCATGATCGAGGTGATGCGTGAGCTGAACCTGATGATTATGCAGCTGACTTATAACAACCAAAGCCTGTTGGCTTGTGGTTGTTATGAAGCTGAGGACAGTGGTGTCACCCGTTTTGGTCGTCAGGCGATCAAAGAGATGAATCGGGTCGGTATGGTCATTGATATGAGCCATAGCGGTGAGCGCAGTACTTTGGATGCCATTGAAATTTCACAGCGTCCTATTGTGATCTCACATGCTAACCCAACCAGTTTTCATGATGCCAAGCGCAATAAGTCCGATACGGTACTGAAAGCGCTGGGCGAATCCGGTGGTTTGCTAGGGTTCAGCCTGTATCCGTTCCATTTGAAAAATGGCCCGGATTGCACCCTGGAAGAGTTTTGCGACATGGTAGCCCAAACGGCTGATCTAATGGGTATTGATCGTATCGGTATTGGTACGGATCTTTGTCAGGATCAACCGGTTTCCATTCTTGAGTGGATGCGTAATGGCCGCTGGTCAAAAGAAATGGATTACGGTGAAGGTTCTAAATCCAATGCGGATTGGCCGAAACCTTTGTCCTGGTTCCGCGACAGTCGGGATTTCCCAAATATCACTAATGGACTGCTAGCCCGAGGCTTCAGTGCAGAAGAGGTTGCAAAAGTAATGGGACTGAACTGGCTTAACTTCCTTGACGATGCTCTAAAACCAGAATAATTCGACAGAATAGCTGGGCCATAAAACCCAGCTAATCCGTTCGTTTTATCCGGTTTATAGGTAAGTTGCGCCTGTAAATCGGAATATTGCCCAAAAAACTTAGATTTTTACCCTAGAGTCTAAGTTTTTAAGGCCTTAAATTTCTGGCTCAAGAGCCCTGATAGCGTACAAAAATAAAAGAACATCAGGAGACTATAATGAACGATACGACACTGGCCTCTGCAAAAGCAGACGAGGCGGTTATGAATAAACCCAAACTGTTTGACGGTGTGGATATTCCAGTATTTCTGATCAGTGGTGGTGTGTTGGTGCTGTTTGCCGCCTTTGCCCTGTACGATATTAAACTGGTATCCGGCTGGGTTAACTCAGGTTTTGCGACTTCAACGAAGTACTTTGGTGCTTACTGGCAGGTACTGCTGTTATTGACCTTTGTTATTGGTCTGTTTTTAACGGTAGGCCGTACCGGTTCTGTAGTACTGGGTGGATTGAAATCACCAGAGATGAGCACGTTTAAGTGGATCTCTGTGATTATGTGTACTCTGCTTGCGGGCGGCGGTGTGTTCTGGGCTGCAGCTGAGCCTATGGCGCATTTTACCTCTCCACCACCCCTGTTTGGCGGTGAGACGGGGACTATTGATGCGGCTTACAATGCACTGGCGCAAAGCTTTATGCACTGGGGTTTTCTGGCTTGGGCGATTCTGGGCAGTTTGACCGGTGTGGTCTATATGTACCTGCACTATGAAAAAGGTCTGCCACTAAAACCGCGTACCCTGCTATACCCTGTATTTGGTGATAAAGTGATGACTGGCCCTTTTGGTGCCATCGTTGATGCTTGCTGTGTATTAGCGGTTGTTGCTGGTACGGTTGGTCCTATTGGTTTCCTAGGCTTACAAGTTAGCTTTGGTATGGAAAAACTGTTTGGCATTCCTGATGTATATGCCACTCAGGTAACCATTCTGATCGGTCTGATTGCGGTTTATACCCTGTCTGCTGTAAGTGGTGTGACCAAGGGTATCCAGATCCTAAGTAGCGCAAACGTGATTCTGGCTGTAGTACTGATGGCCTTTATCCTGCTGTTTGGCCCTACACAGTTTATTATTGATAGCTACCTGCACTCTTTTGGTATCTACCTGGATAAATTCATCCCAATGGCAACCTTCCGTGCAAGTCCGGGTTGGTTGGACTGGTGGACTGTCTTCTTCTGGGGTTGGTTCCTGGGTTATGGCCCGCTGATGGCAATGTTTGTCGCACGTATCTCTCGTGGCCGTACTATCCGTGAAATGATTCTGCTGATCTCTGTTGTTGCTCCGGTTATCACTTGCTTCTGGTTCACTATTGTTGGTGGTAGTGGTCTGGCATTTGAACTGGCAAATCCAGGTGTGATTTCTGAGCCGTTCACTGGCTTTAATCTTCCTGCGGCACTGCTGGCAATTACTGAACAACTGCCAATGGGTTACTTGATCTCTGTATTGTTCTTGGTACTGACCACTATCTTTGTGGCAACAACTGGTGACTCCATGACCTACGCGGTATCCATGGTAATGACAGGTACTGATAGCCCTCAAGCTGGTATTCGTGTGTTCTGGGGTGTGATGATGGGCTTGGTAGCTGCGCTACTGATCTCTATCGGCTCCGGTGGTATCTCAGCTCTGCAATCTTTCATCGTGATCACTGCTGTACCTGTCTCTCTGGTACTGCTGCCTTCACTATGGACGGCTCCTCAAATCGCTAGAAAAATGGCGGATGAGCAAGGCCTGTAATTGATCGACTGTGTGCCCATCTTAAGGGTGGGTGCACAAGCTTCACTTCTTTTAGATTTTATATAAACGTCTTTATTTCCTTACTTCCATGCTCTGCGTGGTAGTCAATCGTTGCTACTTTTTAACTTTTTATCGGATCGACTTTACAATGAAACAAGCTGTTAAAACTGAACTGTTTGCCTCTAAAGCACCTCTGGAATGGGCTGTAATAGCTAACGGTCAGCTGTCTACTGCACAAATTCCTATCGACCAGGAAGGTAAAGTTGTTGAAGGTGGTATCGAGGCTCAAGCGCGTCAAACCATGGATAACCTGAAACACACCATTGAAGCGGCTGATCTGACCATGGATCATGTGACGCAGGTATTAATCTACGTGACAGCCCGTGACCAACTGCCAGTTTTCAACAAGGTTTATGCGGAATACTTCCAAGCGCCGTACCCCAATCGTGCGGCTATGATTGTTGCGGGTTTAGCCCGTGAAGAGATGTTGTGTGAAGTGGTGGCTTACGCTGTAACTGCATCTGAATAAATGAATCTGTAAGACCCTCTAAGGCTCTTATTCGGGAGCTCTAGATTATCGCTTCAAAGCCATTTGGAGTGGTTGTTGGTTTGGAATTTTACTTATGATGCTCTCGCTAACAGGTAAAACTTACAAACATAAGTAGCGAGCCAGCGTGTCGGGCTCGCTTTTTTTGTTTGCTCGGCGAAGCCAGCAAACCCGACTGCTTGAAAGAAAGCAGTATCACCCCGACTGAGGGGAAGATAATCCGAATGGCAAGGGCGTCATTGGCCAACGATGGGGTCTGAAGGAAGCCATAGGAAGTTA
>JAKZRG010000023.1:0-60151 GCA_047518265.1 Oceanospirillum sp. | reverse complement strand
ATCTTCGGTACTCAGATAGACTGTAGAGGCAGTGCCACTGGCATTACGACTAATGGTAAAGGCGATTTCATCGCCTTCAGAGACTCCAGTCTCACTGCTATCGGCATCGGTAGTGATGGTATAGCTGTAGTCTGCGGCTTCTACATTGGCGATATGCGCAGTAGTGCTGCTGTCAGCTGTCAGATCGGTGGATTTTTTAAACAGCTGCAGATCAAAACCTTCAATAGCTTCATCCAGATTATCGATAAAAGTATCGACAGTGATCAGCTTAGAGGTTTCGTGGGTATCGAATTGCACTGCCAGTTTATCAAAGCCGTTAAAGTCAGACTGGTCTGCGGTACCGTTTGTTGCTGTGGTTAGATAGACCGTAGAGATAGAGCCAGAAGTATCACGGGTTACGGTAAAGGTAATACTTTCACCTTCGTCTGCAGCGGTAGCCATGGTGCTGGCATCAGAGCTCAGTGTATAGTTGATCTCAATATCAGGTTCTGGTTCAGGTTCAAGAGATATAGGGTCTGATATAGCCACTAGACCTTTTACTGAAGAGTTCCAGAAATCATCTATCGAAACTTCAAATTCTCCAATATAGCTGGAACCACCATTACCCCAAGGGTTACGCAGGGTAAATAGGTCAGTATCGCTGTCATATCCCAGAATCATAAAAGCATGGCCTGCAACCAGCTCTTTTTTGCTTCCGCTATAGGTATTTCCCCATGAGCCTAGCCAACCTACAGCTCCATCCTCTAGAGCATCAACTATGGTTTGTTTATAGGTATTGGAGCTAAATGAGTGGTTAAGACCGGAATCATACTGGTCATAGAGGCCTCCGTAATAACTGGAGTAATAGGTGTAATCTGCATTGGTGAGTTGGCTGATAGGGTTTGCCAGGCCCCCTTCTAGGGCTTGATAGCTATTTTCCCCTTGCCACTGATCGCCTGCATTATTGATATCAGCCTGAGTGTTCAGTTGCATATAGGCTTTTTCCAGCAGAGATACCCACATCTCGCCATCGATATCGTGATCCTGGTTACTACCAAATACAGCTCGTTCGCCCCACCAAGCAGATTGGACGGGGATATCTTCGTTTACTGTTGTGTAAACTGCTTCATTATTAAGATAAAAACGGACACCATAGGTACCATTGCCGTTATCGATAAAGGCGTTTTCGATAAGGGAGGAAGATACGCCCGCAACGGCACCTGCGCTGGCTAAGAAATAACAATCCCCCGTGGCCCCCTGACTGACATCGGATGCCAGAGCTCCATCAATAAACAGTTGACCTTCGGATAAGGTATAATCGTAAGAACCTGTTGAAGCCTGGCCTGTGGCGGTATCACCACCTGCAACAGGCATAGGTAGATCTAAGCCAAGAAACCATTTGTCTACCAACCAGTCAGCTTTTTGCTCTGATGTACCAGAAGACATATTACCCAAAGATTGAGCTGAACTTGCGGAGTTGACACCGCCCCACCATTTTTCATTGGATGGATTGTTATAAATCACGTTATAGGTAATGGTTTCCAGATAATCATTGGAAAAACTATCCACAGCATTGCTATAGATACTTTGTAGATCAGAATATTCCGAGGACGTAATCCCACCGGCAGCTGCGGTTTGCAAAATAGAGAGTATTTCCTGATATTCAAACAAGTTATCAGAACTGGCTTGAATACTCAGGCTCTTGAGTTGCTCGTCATTAAGATCATTGGTCCACGTCATGGCGATATCCTGAAAATCGTCAAATGTTAGCAGTAAGCTATTTAGCTAAAACTATTATCGGCTTAACCAGAGTATATTTAAGGCAGATAGACTGAAAGTTACCGCAGTGCTGCAATAAAAAACATACCTGCGGTATTCTTTGACGCAAAGTAACATTGTAAGTGAGAATTAGTCATTCCTTAACCGCTAGTATAGTGACATTATTTGTCTAGTGGCGAAAAGCTAGCATGTCCCACTTGAGTGTTGCAATATCCCTTTTATAAATATGGGGATTGAGATTGAGTAAATGCCCTGATTACAGGTGTCGTCAGGGCATATTTATGAGAGGAGGGAGTAGGGCTATCCCCAGAGTTGGTCGAAGAGTGTCTGATCTTCCAAGATGCCGCCTAGTGTAATGTCATTTTCAAAAGAGTGATCGATGACCGCTTTCGCTGAAGTGTAGGTTTCGTCGTCACCTGTTACTTCATTTAGCAGATCGTTAATTGCTTGATCAAAGCCTTCCTCTGGGTTTAAGGCCGACTGTTCGGCATAATAGACGGCTACGTCATGTTTATTACCGAGTAGGCTCCTGTCTTCTTCGCCGCTGGTAGGAGCATAAGCGCCATTAATGACGGCGAGTAGGAATACATCTGGTTCCAGGCCACCATCAAGGCGCCCTTCCCAATAATCCCAACCAACAGCATCTGGCTCTCGGTTAAACAGGTTCTGGTAAACGGATTCAACGAAGTCGCGGTTATCTGTGCCTGCAGGGTAAGTATCCTTGTATTCCTGTGAATATGAGAAGGCCGTGGCTGCATCTTGAAATGTATGACCTCCGGTATAAATTTCTTTAAACCAGTAAGTAAAGCCACTGGCATCAGGAGCACGGCCAAAGTAGGCAAGATAGAGATCGCTGATTTTATCCAATAATTGAGCTGCATTGGATTTATCGTCTCCAACTGGATCAATCAAGTCTTCAACAAGCACATCAACTTCGTAGGCTTCATGGCCAAGACCATAACCAAAACCAATATATTCGATGGACACCAGTTCATCATCACCTTCTGCACCAGACAGAATATCACCCTGAAATATATACTGGCTGGGGAGAAAGGCTACTAGGGCGGTGTCATCTTGGTCGCTACCAATAATAAGGTCATCATCTTCGGTGCTGGAAAATTGCTCACCTACTTCTTCGATGTTGATGGTAAAGTCACCTGTGGCGCTTTCACCTGTCTGGTCTGATGCTGTGATTCGTGCGGTAATATCTTGGTTGGCCTCTGTGGTTCCAGAGAATGTTAACGTCGTGCTGTTAAAGTTTAGCCAGTCTGGTAGGTCGGAACCATCACTAAGAGTGGCGGTATAGGTTAGGTTGTCGTTGTTATCAATGTCTTGGAAGGTGTCTGTTTCTATCTGATAACTGATGACGATGCCTGCAACTGCATTGATATTTTTTAATGAATTAATGTGTGTTGGTGCATCATTGCTGCCTGTAACCTGAATGTTGATTGTGGCAGTACCCATAAGACCATCGCTATCTACAGCTTGATAGTTATAGCTCAGGTCTAGAGTCTCTTCATTCGCTAAACTTTGATAAATCTCACTTGCTGGATTAAAGCTATATTGCCCATCATCGCTCAGCTCAAAGCCGGTGATATCTGTTTGTCCATCAGCAGCGGAGTAAGTCGCTACAATATTGGAAACAGAACCGCTAGAGGTAGCATCATCTTCATTAAATTCGAAGGATAGATCGCTTAATGCTAGTGCATCATCGGCCCCCGATATAGTAACGGTGATATCCTGAGTGCTGCCTTTGACTGTTTCTGCAGTGAAGGTCTCGGTCAGTGATTCACCTGTATCTAGATTTTGTACTGTATCCAGATCATTATCTAGTATATAGCTCCATTGGCCGTTGGCAGAGATAGAGAATAGACCATAGCTGCCTGCAATGCCGGTCTGTACAATCACTTGGTCTTCATCGCTATCTTGGTCTTCAACGATCAAAGTACCAGACGTCGAGAGGCTATCGTCTTCTGTAACCGAACCTGATATATCCCCTGATATACTGGTTGGATCATCGGCTCCGGTTAATGTAATGGTAATTTGCTGAGTGGCACCGCTGGCGGCTTCAACTGTGAAGTTGTCCAGTAGCGTATTTCCTTGAGCCAGTTCCTGAACCTGATCGTGATTGTTATCTAGAATATAAGTCCACTGACCACTAGGATTGATGCTGAAAAAACCAAACGCTCCATCTGTACCTGTTTGGCTGATAATTTGGTCTTCATTGGTATCTTGATCGTCAACAAGTAAAGTACCGCTAGCTGTTAGGGTGTTGTCTTCGGTTACGGCGCCAGTGGTATCGCCTGTGAATTCAGTGGGGTCATCACTGCCTGTTAGAGTGATTGTAATATTCTGCGAAGCGCCGCCTAAGGTTTGGGCGGTAAAAGTATCTGCAACGGTGCTGCCATCGGTTAAGCCCTGAACAGTAGCTGAATCATTATTCAGATTGTAGCTCCACTCACCTTTATCATTGATGGTGAAATTGCCATAAGTACCTGCTGTATCGGTCTGAGTGATAATTTCTGCATCATTACTATCGGCGTCATCAATTACTAAAGTACCGTTAGCAGAAAGAGAACCATCTTCAGAAACTGTGCCTGAGGTGTCACCAAAGAAGGTTGTATTATCATCACTACCAGTCACTGTGATGGAGATATTTTGTTCATCCCCACCTTCGGTACTGATAACAAATACTTCTTGGTGAATATCACCGGATTTTAAGCCTTGAACAAGAGAACTGCTATTATTTAGGTCATAACTCCAGATCCCAGCGCTGTTAATAGAGAAAGTACCATAAGTGCCGTCACTGTCTGTTTGGCTGACTATAGCGGTGTCTCCAGTATCTACGCCAGTGAAGGTTAGAGCACCAATGGCCACTGTAGTGCCATCTTCAGATACATTGCCAGAAATGTCGCCGGAGAACTCAGTTTGGTCATCGCTGCCTGTAATGGTGATAACTATATCCTGAGTCACATTATCGGTTGCCGTGACTGTAAAGGTTTCAGTTACTTGTTGGTCATCTGTGAGCGCTTGGATTTCATTGCTGTCATTATTCAGTGTGTAGTTCCAGGCACCGCTTTCACTAATACTGAAAGTACCGTAGGTGCCCTGAGTATTTATCTGAGCGACAATGGTTGCACCAGCCGTGTCTCTATCGATATGCAACAGTGTTTCATTAACAGTGATAATACTGTCTTCGACCAGCTGGGCGTCGGTATCGCCTGAGAAACTGGATATATCATCAGAGCCTATGAGAGTAATGGTTAATTCGGTACTGTCGATGGCAATACCATCAGTTACTCTCAGAGAGAAAGTTTCACTGGCCTCGTCCTGTAGACCCTCAATAGCATCTTCATCAGGAGTGTAGGCCCAGTCACCGCTGCCAGTTTCGACCGTTAAAGTGCCATAGGTACCTTGGAGCGTAGAGCCTGCTTCATTAATAAAGTAAACAAGGTCTTCTGCATCCGCATCCGCATCGGTGGCTGTCAGGGTGCCCGTAGCCTGACTCAATACATCATCGGCATTGGTATCAAGATAAGCGACGCTTAGGTCTTTCGAATCTTCCGTAAGCGCGGGAGCATCATTAACCCCGGTGATTGATATCACTAGATCTGCTGAACCGGTTTCACCAAATTCATTGGTAGCAGTAAAGCTAAAGGTAATGAGCTGATTCTCATCTTCTTGAAGATAATCGTAGGCACTGTCACTGGCATCAAAGGTATAGCTGCCATCAGATTCTAATATCAAGCCCGCGATATCTTCCTGTCCTTCGGTCGGTGCGTAGTCCACAGGCAAATTTGCGACACTACCAATAACAACTGGATCTCCTTCATCAACACTGATGGCATGATCAGAAAGTAAGAGATCATCATTATTACCGGTAATTAGGAAGGTAATATCCTGAGTATCCCCCCCCGCACTGGTGACCGTAAAGATGTCCAGCACATTATGTTCGTCAGTAAGGTCTTGGACTTCGGTGCTGCTATTATTCAGCTGATATGTCCATTTGCCATCAGATGTGATGGTAAAGCTACCATAATCACCTTCTATATTGTTTTGAGAGATAACGCCGACATCCAATTGATCTAAGTCCTCAATGAGCAAGTCGCCAAAGGCTAGAGTATTAGTGTCTTCAATCAGTTCTGCGGTGGTATCTCCAGTGAAAATTGCTTCATCATCGACACCTGTGTAGTTAATGGTGATATCCGTTTCAATAAAACCAATGCCGTCGGTAATCAGGATAGTGAAGGATTCGCTGAAATCGTCTTTTAGTGCATTGATTTCTTCATCGTCGGGGTAGAATATCCAATCACCAGTATTGGCATCAATTTGGAAAACGCCATGTTCACCGCTGATGATATTAGAGGCTCCATTGTTTTTGATGGAGTAAATCAGGTTGTTACTTTCAACATCTGTGGCAGTAATTTTACCGGTAGCATTGCTAAAATTATCACTGCCGCTGGTATCGGTAAAGGTGGCATCAAGAGTGCTTTCCCCTTCGACTAATACCGGTAAGTCATTAGTGCCGGTCAAGGTTATTGTGAGGGTTGACTCACCTGATTCATCATCATCATTGGTGACGACATAGTTGAATGTGAACTCCTGAACGTCACCTTCAGACATGCTGTCATAGCTGGAATCAGAGGTGTCGAAGTTGTAGCTACCATCAGTAAAAAATGTTAATCCCGTAATCTCTGTTTGATTTTCAGCCGCAGTATAGGTTGCATCCATATCATTGACTGTGCCGGCAATAACTCCTTCACCTTCCGTGAGATCCAGGGTATGGCTGGTAATGTCCAGAATATCATTTTGGCCATTAACAGTAATGGTTATATCCTGAGTAGTACCTCCTGCGCTACTGACTGAAAATATTTCGTCAATAGATTGGCTGGTCAGTAGGGCCTGTACCGTTTCGGAGTCATTATCTAGGGTATAGGTCCAGTTGCCTTCCGTATCTATTGATAGACTGCCATATGTACCTAAAGTATCAGTTTGACTGACAAAACCGGTATCACCAGTATCCAGGTCCGTCGCACTCAGTGTGCCGTTTGCACTCAGCACATCATCTTCAGTTACGCTACCAGTTATATCTCCGGCAATTACGGTGTCGTCGTTGGCCCCATCGAGGTCAATGGTGATGGTGGTACTGGATGGGTAAATGCCATCTGTTACAATGACATCAAAAGTATCGCTATCGGTAGTCTTCAGGCCTTCAATTGCCGTATCATCAGGAGAGTACGTCCATTCACCTGTGCTACGATCCAGCGCAATGGAACCATAGCTGCCAGTTTGCGTATTACTGCCATCAGCAAACATATAGACTAAGGGGTCGCCTTCGACATCAGTAGCGGTAAGCGTGTCTGTCGTATCTGTAAAAGTATCGTCTGCGCTGGTATCGGTATAGGTTACCGTAGTTGGTGTGGTGATACTGGGTTCAGTATTCGGTATAACCGATGATATTGCACTGATAGAGGTTAATTCGGAGCTTACGGATGAACTGTCACCGCCAGAATCCACGTCTCCCCAGGTTACAACGGTGCCATCCTCTTTCAATGCAGCAAAAGCTACGCTGGTGGAGAAAATGCGTAATACATCGTCTGTACCATCCAGGTCTGAAGAAACTGAACTGCTGTCACCTCCTGCTAAGGAATCGCCCCAAGTGATTACTGAACCGTCAGAGCGTAATGCTGCAAAGGCACTGTCAGTAGCAACAATGTCGACGATATCAATTGTGCCATCTAGGTCACTGGATACAGCACTTTGATCGCCGCCAGAAGGGCCAAAACCCCAAGTGATCACGGAACCATCAGAACGAAGGGCTGCAAAAGCTGATTGGTTGGCAATGATTTCTACTACGTCAATGGTGCCATCAATATCAGCGGAAATACTGCTGCTATCGCCACCTTGAGTATTGTCTCCCCAAGTAATAACAGATCCGTCTGTACGTAAGGCGGCAAAAGCGGTATCGCTGGAGGCAATTTCACTAACATCTGTGGTGCCGTCGATTGATGCGGAAATGCTTGAGCTATCGCCGCCGCTGTTACTGTCTCCCCACGTGATGACAGAACCATCTTCGCGAATTGCGGCAAAGGCTGATGTGGTTGCAATTATTTCGGTAACATCTGTGGTGCCATCAATTGATGCGGAAACAGAGGTGCTGTCACCGCCGTCTGAGGCATCGCCCCAGGTAATCACAGAACCGTCTTCTCTTAAAGCGGCAAAGGCAGATCCAGTGGCATAAACTTCTGTGACTGTTGTCGTGCCGTCAAGACTTGCGCTGACGGAGCTACTGTCACCGCCAAGATCAGAATAGCCCCAGGTTACTACAGAACCATCAAACAGGAGGGCTGCAAATGCTGAACTGGTGGCTGTAATACTAGCCACATCAACAGTACCATCTAGTGAGGCTGATACAGCGCTACTGTCCCCACCTGTAGCAGATGCACCCCAGGTTATAACAGAACCATCTGCTCTGATTGCAGCAAAGGCCGTTTCTGTGGAAAACAGAGTGGTTACCGGATTAGATCCATCCAACGCAGAGGCAACCTCGCTACTGTCTCCACCGGCACTGCTACTTCCCCATGTCACGACAGAACCGTCAGTTTTTAAAGCGGCAAATGCCGCCTTGCTTGAACTGATGAGCTGAACATTAATAAGTTCAGTTGTGACAGAACTACTGTCTCCACCATTATCTGAGTTGCCCCAAGTGACGACGGTGCCGTCCGCTTTAATGGCTGCAAAAGCAAAATCGTTCATATACTGTCCCTGATTACGACCAGGAAAGGCGGGGGTAAATGTACTCACTGAAACTCCTCAGCCACCAAATATTTCCAGAAGCTTATTTCGATATGCCTGTTAGCTTAGATTGTTATCGGCAACTGTCGCAGATAGTTGAAAGAGGGAGATAAAGATTGTTCCATTTAACTCAGATCAAAGAGTAAATGAGGCAGTGTCAGAACTCTGCGTTTAACTTCACCTTGTTGAGCGTGTTTTGTCCCTCAAACCACAGAGCGATAACCTCTTATTAATACAGGTTAAATTAACATGTAGCCTTATAAAGGCGCAATTTTCTTTCAGATCTTAAATCTATTTTAATCAGCCCCAGAGTTGGTCGAACAGACTTTGGTCTTCGATAATGCCGCCTAAGGTAATTTCGTTGGTAATGGCGTGATCAATAATGGCTATGGCGGATAGAGCTGTATCCGTATCATCGGTAACTTGATTTAGCAGCAGATTGATTGCTTCATCGAATCCTTCATCAGGATGTATAGCGGACTGTTCCGCATAATAAACAGAAACATCATGTTTGTTGCCTAGAAGTGAACGATCCTCCTCGCCACTAGTAGGAGCATAGGCACCGTTTATAACAGAGAGTAAAAAGGTATCTCGTGCTAAACCATCATCAAGTCGACCTTCCCAATAATCCCAGCCTCCTGTATCAGGTTCACGATTAAATAGATTGATATAGACCTTTTCGATAAAGTCACGATTACTGGTGCCTTCAGGATAATTATCCTGATATTCCTGAGAGTATGAAAAGGCACGAGCAGCATCTTCAAAGCTGTGTGAGTTTGTGTAAACTTCTTTAAACCAGTAGGTAAATCCTGATGTATCAGGGGCTCGACCGAAATAGGCGATATATAGATCGCTTATTTTATCCATTAACTGGGATGCATAAGAGGTCTCGGGGCCATCGATGCCATCAGGATCTTCTAAGTCTTCTAATAGCACATCAACCTGATAGGCTTCCCCGTAATTGTAGCCAAAGCCGATATATTCAATATTTGTTAAGCTGTCGTCACCTTCAGCACCTGTTAGCTGTCCTTCATTGTAGATATATTGCCCTGGTAAGAAAGATACTAAAGCAACATCATCATCTTGTTCGCTACCATAAAGCAGATCGTTTTCTGAACTACTGATGATGTTTGATCCTTCGCTGATGAGAGTTATAGCTATATCGTCGTGACTGCTATTGCCTTGTGTATCTGTAGCGGTAAGCCGTATGATCACTTCTGTGGAGGCATTTTCTATCAGGTTATCTTCTAGAGATAAGCCACTGTCTAATAAATCTGATGCTTGAACCCTACCTGTTAGGATGAAGCTTTCTGGATCAAACTCAAGCCATTGAGGGATAGGATCTCCGTTAGCTAGGGTCAGCTGATAGGATAGGGGGTCATCGTAGTCAGGATCACTAAAACTGTTTTTATCTATTTGATAGCTGAAGCTATTACCGATAATTAAGCTTAGGTTGTTTAAACTCTGCACTAGGGCTGGTATATCATTGCTACCCAATAAGGTGATTGTTAATTCTGATGTGCCACTTTCGCCTTGGTTATTAGTGGCCTGATAATTAATAGATAGATTGATAGCGTCATCTGCAGTCATGCTGTTATAGGCATTGTCATTTGGATCAAAGCTATAACTTCCGTCACTATTCAGGATAAAACCAGCAATTTCCTGATGGCTGTCGATGAGGCTATAGGTCGCTTGGGCGACTGAAAGCTGTCCGGTGATAAGTTCATCACCTTCCGTACTGTCCAGATTTTGAGGGGTGAGAATGAGAGGATCGTAACGACCGCTAATATTGACAGTAACTGTATCGGAGATGCCTGCAGAGGTCATAATAGTGAAGCTGTCCGTAACTGCCTCATTTTCGGCTAAGATCTGTACTGCATCGTCATCATTAGCCAGTTCATAAAACCACTGACCGTTTTGATCAAGAGTGAATACGCCATAGCTGCCCTGAATCTCTGTTTGAGCAATGATCTTGCTGTCCTGTATGTCTCTATCTGCAAGTATGAGCATTCCCTGAATCGATAATGTTTCATCTTCAATAACATTACCACTCAAGTCTCCGGATAGTAGGCTTGGATCATCTGTTGCACTGAATTCAATACTAATTTCTTCAGAAACTGAGGTGAGGCCATCGGATAACCAAACTGTAAAGCTCTCGAAGGTATCTATTTTTAAGGATTCGATTGCCTCATCGTCAGGTGTGTAACGCCATTCTCCGCTGACCTCATCAATATTGAAGCTGCCGTATAAACCGACTTGGTTTGTGGTGCTGTTATCCAGAGTAAAACTAAGAACATCACCGTCGATATCTGAAGCGGATAGATAACCTGTATGTATTTCAAATTGGTCATCAGCACTGGTATCTGTATAGCTGATACTTAGATCGCTTTGCCCTACATCGCTGCTATTTATATTAAACTGAGGCGCATCATTACTACCGGTTAATTGAATCTCCAGTAATCCATTACCTGTTTCACCAAATTCATTAGTGGCGGTATAGCTGTAATTTAATGTCTGATGTTCACCAGCAGCAAGACTATTGTAATCCACATGGTTTGAATTAAATGTATAGGTGCCATCGTCGTTAAAGGTAAGCCCAGGAATATTTGCTTGTTCTTCTGCTACCTGATAGCTGGCTTGGAATGCACTTTCAGCAATACTACCCGAAAGCAGCCCCTCACCTTCAGTGGTTGTTATAGTGTATTGGTTGAGCTGTAAGGTGTCATTTAGGCCGGATATTTCGATGCTGATGAGTTGGCTGCTGCCACTGACGGTTGTTACTGTAAATTCGTCATAGACCGTGTGTTGGCTTGTGAGAGCCTGTACCTGATTCGAGTCATTATTTAATTGATACTGCCATTGACCTTGGCTATCGATACTAAACTGCCCGTAGGTTCCAGCAGTTGCAATTTGTTCCGTAATATCACCATCTAGGCTATCAGCATCAGTCACTGCTAGTAATCCTGCTGCACTGATGATGCCATCCTCAGCTACAGAACCGGTCATATCACCCGCAATCAGAGTAGGGTCATCATCTGCTAGAATTGTAACGGTGATCTGAGAGTCAATAGATGCGGAACCATCAGAAATAACAATATTAAAACTTTCGCTAGCGCTTTCTTTTAGAGATTCAATAGCGATGGTGTCTGGTGTGTAGCTCCATGTGCCATTAACAGTATTAAGGGTTAAATCTCCATAAGCGCCTGTTTGCTGTGTCTCAGAATCTGACAGTGGAGGATTAGAGTCAGTATTATCATCAGTATCGGCAATAAAATAGCTCAGAGCATCCCCGTCAATATCGCTAGCGATAATCTCTCCTGTGACAACAGAAAACTGATCTGCTTCATTGGTATCGATAAATTCAAGGGTTAACTGACTTAAATCGGTATCTAATACCGGTATGTCGTTGCTGCCTGTTATCAGAATGGTTAACTGACCATCACCGGTTTCACCTAAGTCATTAGTGGCTGTATAAGAATATACTAAGGTTAATTCTTCATCAGCTTTGAGCGCATTGTAGTTATCATGGTTGGGATCAAACAGGTAACTACCATCGTTATTAAACGTGAGACCTGCTATCTCCGTTTGTTCTGATGTAGGGCTGTAACTTGCTGTAATATCCGCGATACTACCGCTTACTTGGGAAGCGTTCTCTTGAGTGGTAAGGATGTGATTGTTCAGGCTGAGTGAGTCATTACTTCCTGTTAGGTTGATTACAATCTCTTGGGTTATGCCATCAACCGTTGTAATCGTAAAGATATCATCAATAACCTGATTGTCAGCTAGAGCCTGTACATGGGTGGCTTCGTTATCCAATGTATAGCTCCATTGCCCATTGCTCTCAATGGAAAAACTACCGCAGGTACCGGAAGTATTGATTTGACTGATAACTTGAGTATCTGTGGTATCAAGGTCGGTGATGTCCAGCTGACCTGTAATGTGAGTGATGGCATCTTCAACCACTGCGCCAGATATATCTCCAGTAATGAATGTTGGATCATTACTGCCTGTTAGCTGAATCGTAATCTGTGTTGTGATTGCGGCAATGCCATCTGAGATATCAATGCTGAAGCTTTCAGTCGCATCCTCTTTTAGTGCTTCGATCGCGTTGTCATTCGGCGAGTATGACCAGTTACCGGTATTAGTCTCAATATTTAAGCTACCATAGATGCCTATTAAGGTGCTTTCTGTACCATTGATAAGATAGCTAAGGTTATCTTCATCAACATCGCTAACAGAAAGTGTACCTGAGGAATGACTAAACTGGTCATCAGAAGAGGTATCGGTATAACTGGCAGTGAGAGTGCTAAGAAGTTCATTTAATATAGGTAAGTCATTACTGCCTGTGATGGTAATGCTGAAAGCAGCATCACCGGTCTCACCTTTATCATTGGTAGCCAGATAGTTTAAATGGAGATCTAAAGTTTCTCCTTCTTGTAAGCTGTTATAGGTCTCGTGCTCAGCATCAAAGATAAAATTACCGTCGGTATTTAAGGTAAAACCGTCGATCTCATTTTGCCCTGGGTATAAGGTGTAGCTGGCAATAATATTAGCCACGTTGCCACTTTTTTGCTCATCCTCATTTATGCTGAGGTTATAGTCCGTTAGAGTTAGCTCATCATCCTTCCCGGTAATATTGATACTCACAAGTTGGCTAGCACCACCTGTTGTGATGAGGTTGAATTCATCAATCAGAGTATCGTTATCGGTAAGGGCCTGAACTGTATTGGCATCATTGTCTAGGCTATAACGCCAAGAGCCATTACTATTAATATCCAAAGAACCGTAATCGCTGACCAGAACCTGATTAACAAAGCTGTTATCTCCATCATCCAGATCTGAAATGTCAATATTGCCGCTAGCCGTTGTCAGTTGATCTTCTATTACCGAGCCAGAAAAAGTACCGCTAAAGCTACTAGGGTCGTCAGCGCCTTCTAAATAAAATATGACTTCCGTTTCTATTTCGGAGTAGTTGTCACTGAGGGTAATAGAAAAAGTTTCACTGGTCGTTTCCTTTAATGCTTGAATAGCATCATCATTAGGGCTGTAGATCCAACTACCAGTAAGGCTGTTTAAAAAGAAGTTACCGTAACTGCCGACCTTAGAGGTGCGATAACCATCAATCTGATAACTTAGGTTGTCCCCATCTAAATCGGTGGCGATAAGTTGGCCTGTGATATGGGCAAAGTTGTCATTTGCATTGGTGTCAACCAAGGTTCCCGTTAAATCACTCTGAGAAATATTGAGTTCGGGCGCTTCATTGCTACCGGTAATGGAGAGGCTGATCGTTTGAGTGATGCCTCCAGAGCTGCTAACAGTAAATTCATCGGTAACAATTTGGTTTTGAGCTAATGACTGAACATTATTAGCGCTATTATCTAGACTATAACTCCATTGACCATTACTGGAGATGCTGAAACTGCCATAAGTACCACTGACATTACTTTGGCTAATAATACTGGTGTCACCTGTATCTGGGTCTTCAACGGTAATAGTGCCGTCAAATGTGGTGATACTATCCTCTGCCAAGTTGCCTGTTAAATCACCGCTAAAGCTGGTTGGGTCATCAGTGCCTGTAATAATGATGGTAAGAGTGCCATCGGCTGTATTATTACTACTGTTGGTGGCGGTGTAGTTAAAGGTTAGTTCAAGTGTTTGATCTTCTGCGAGATAATCGTAGGCACTGTCATCTGGGTTAAAGAGATAATTGCCATTGGAGTATAGGGTTAATCCGTCGATATTACTCTGCCCAGAGGCTGCTGAATAGCTGGCTGTTTGGCTATCAAGAAGCCCTGAAATGCTATTGCTGCCTTCAGCCACACCAATGGTGCTGGAGTTAACGCTGAATTCTGGTTCTGGTTCTGGTTCTGGTTCTGGTTCTGGTTCTGGTTCTGGTTCTGGTTCTGGGGCCGCACCTGTCAGTGGTTCGGTTAGTGCTACTAAGCCTTTAACGGAGCTATTCCAAAATTCATCAATGGATGCTTCAAATTCAACATCGTAAGTGGTGCCGCCATCTCCCCACGGGTTCCGTAAGGTAAATAGATCGGTATTGCTGTCATAACCCATAATGATAAAGGCGTGACCATAGATGAAATTCTTTTTGCCAGTATCGTCGTAGGTATTACCCCAAGTACCTAGCCAGCCTGCAGAGCCTGCTGCAAGAGCATCAATAATGGTTTGTTTATATGTATTGACGTTAGATGATTTATAAAGCCCTGTGCTGAAATCGTCCCCAGAGCTGGTGTAATAGCTGGAGTAATAAGTCACATCCAAATTGGTGATTTGATTTAGAGGGCTCGCCAGCCCTCCTTCAACAGCATAGTAGCTGTTTTCACCACTCCAATTGCCATTTTTATTGTTAATATCGGCCTGCATATTAAGCTGTACGTAGGCCTTTTCTGCTAAGGAAACCCAGGTCTCATCATCAATATCTCTATCGGCATTGCTACCAAAAGCGATATTGTCAGAGTCTTTGGTTGGTAGTTCAAGGTTAACAGTGGTGTATACCGCCTGATTGTTTAGGTAAAAGCGTACTCCATAAGTACCGTTGCCATTATCGGTAAACATATTTTCTATAACATCAGAAGAGACCGTCGCGATGGCCCCTAGGCAGGCCAAGAGATAACAATCCCCCGTCGCGCCTTGATTTATATCCGATGCTTCAACACCATTAATAAACAGAGGGCCATCGGACATGGAGTAGTTATAAATATCTGATGATGATTCTGAATCGGCAGGATCACCGCCTGCAATAGGCATAGGGAGATCCAGCCCCATAAACCATTTATCAATCAACCAGCCGGTTTTTTGCTCGGACATGCCCGCAGACATATTGCCCAGAGTTTCAACGCTGGAATAACTGGTTGCACCACCCCACCACTTAGCATTGGCGGTATTGGTATAGATAACGTTATAGGTAATCTTATCCAGATAATCGCTGGCAAAACTGTCGGAGGCATTGGTATAGATACTTTTAAGATCAACCCACTCCGAGGAGGTAATGCCGCCAACAGCTGCAGACTCCAGAATGGCTAATATTTCTTGATAAGTATAGGTATTGTCGGAGCTGGCCTGGAGGGTCAACGTCTTTAAAGAGTCATTGGTCAGATCGTCTGTCCACGCCATGATAAGCCTCTGGGGTATCCCATGGGTTGTCGGTAATCACCTGCAGATCAGCCTAAGCGAGTCCATGCAGGGTAAACGTATTTATCAATGCCCGTTTGATAGTTGAGAGCCTCATGTCTGTTTCCATGGCATCTCTCTAAGAATAGCTTGATGAGGCCCATTTTACCGGAACTGGCTGGGAAACAATGTAGAGAAAATAAGGATTTTTCCTTAGATCCCATTATTTGTGAACCAGTTCCGTTTTAGCCTTCATTGGAGGCATATTCCAGCCACATAAGGTGATCCCTTATGGCTGAAATATTTAGGTATGCTTTATAGCGTAGAGTGCTTATTTAAGGCTAAAACCCTGCTTGTTCAGTGATGCCAGCATAAACGGACGGGCTTCTTTGCCTAGGGCTTGGCTGATTTGCTCTGACCAGGATTGTTCATTTTTCCCTTGTGTACGTTCCCGGTAGTAAGTGCGCATATCTTCGTCATACTCTTCCAGAGTGGCTTTATCCATAGCCTGGTACTCATCCTCATGAATCACTAGACTCGCTGGTAAACGAGGCTTTTGACCAGGATCCTGATCTGGATAGCCCAAGCATAGGCCAAACATCGGGAAGGTGTGTTCAGGCAGATTTAACAGCTCACACACCTTATCTGGATTGTTACGTAAACCGCCAATATACACACCACCAAGGCCTAATGATTCCGCTGCTAACAAGCAGTTTTGCGCCATCAGAGCAGCATCAACAGCGCCAATTAAGGTCTGTTCGGTGAAGCCCAGTTTAGCTTCAGGTGAGATTTGCTGATGACGATTAAAGTCTGCACAGAAAACCAAGAACTCAGGCGCGGAGATAACATAAGGTTGTCCGCCGGCACACTCTGCTAGCTGCTCTCGAGTTTCCTTAGAGCTTACTCGAATGACGCTAATGCATTGTAGGTTGCTAGAAGTAGACGCGGCACGTGCGCAATCCAGTAGAGTCGAGAGTTGTTCTGGTGCAATGGTTTGATCCGTAAATTTTCGAATGGAACGATGGCTCAATATGGTCTCAATAGTGCTATTCATTTAGCTGTCTCGATATAGTTTTTTTCGATGCTGATTGTAAGTGTCGGTATCAATATTGATTAAACGTACCGATCACACTTGTCGCTGTCGTGCTCAGTATAAAAGTAAATAGCCTATGAAGAAAAAGTCATTGGGTTTTGAGGAATATTCTATTAATCGGTAATAAACGGATATTAGGAAACTACGATGATTTGTTGATATTTCCCCTGATAGCCAGTGATAATAACAATCTATTAGTGGTTGGTGTCTAGATTATATCTTCATAACGCTTTCAAGGAATCAGGAACGTGTTGAAAAATATCCGAAATAGCTCTCTTTTAACCCTATTGATCCTATTTAATGTAGGCTGCGCTAGCCAAACGATTATAGACGATGGGAATGATACATCCGTATCACAAATCTCTTCATTGAGCTCTGTACAAGCTACTCATAAACAATTAGTTGTTATCCCTAAAAGCGACTGTGATATCAGGCGCTGGTATAACTATCAGGTTGTGGCTATTCCAAGAATTAATAAGCGTTGGATCGAGAAAGGGCAAAGCTTAGAGGTGCGTGCCAGAAGAGCTTATACACTGCGCCATAATGCCAGAATTAATGCTCGATACATGATGGCGGATCAATCAGAAGTTGCAGTGCTTAGACAAAGAGATCAGGAAAAATACGGCAATCCAGATGGGCCAACTTTTGATTACTTGATAAACAAAGGTATCGCAAAAGGAAAAAAGGTCGAAGAGGTTTATAAAGGTATGATCTCCAGTTCAAGTCGAACAGATACTCGTTTTAATGATCAATGCATACAATAATTCAGGCAGTAATATGGAACTGAAAATGACATTATCCAAACTTACAATCCTTTCAATGGTTGCAATCTTGGCTGGTTGTGCCAGTTCCAATAGCCATCACTTGCCCCGTGAAAAAGCCTTGGTAGAACCCAAGCAAGTGATCTCTGCTATCGCTCTAGAAAAAGAGATTAATGCCAGAGGCCATAGAGTCATGCCTAAAGGGGTAAGCTGGTTTAAAGTGATTCAAGGCACGGCACCGATTGTTATTACTGCACCTCATGCTACCCGGCCATTGAGAGAAGGAAAGCGTCGTTTCTCAGATGGTGCTGGCACTGCAGCTCTTGCCGTTGAATTGGCTAAAATGACTGGTGCAACGGTTATCTATACCACCTATGAAGGCCCATCAGATCCTAACTATTACGATGATAACCGCTTTAAAGAAGAGCTGGCGCGAGTACTTAGTTTAAAACGACCTAAGCTGGTGATTGATCTGCACGGTAGCCATCCTTTCCGTTCTTATGATATTGATTTAGGTACCATGAATGGTGAATCATTGCAGGGAGAGAGGCAATGGATTACTCGTCTGGTTCAATATCTGAATGGGGAAGGGATTAACAGCATTTCCTATAATCGCTTCCCAGCGGCTAAAAACCAAACCATTACAAAATTTGTCAGCAAAAAAGGCATTCCTGCCATTCAGTTGGAGGTTAATGCCACCTACGTTACCCCTGCGGCAGGCAATATAGAAGCCCAGCGTTTTTCCAAGTTATTACAAGCTCTGGCCCGATTTATTAATGGAGTTAAGTAATAATTGCTTTAATACAGGTGGCCTATTGAGCCCGAAAATACTTTTAAAGATTCCCTATGGTGATATGAGAGAGTATTTTTTGGGCTCCAGTCATAACGTTTAATTATTTTCGCTCAAGGCATCAAATTACTATTTATAAGTATTTTTGAATATAGCGATTACTGATATCATAGCCAGAACCTGAATTTTATCTAAAACTAAAAATAATATAGGAGTCATTCGATGACCTCTTTAGCAAAAATCTTATCTACTGTGTCGTTAGCTACTGTCATGGCAATGCCCGCTGTTGCAGCAGACAAGCCATTTGAAAAAAGAATTGAAGCCCGCCAGGCCCATATGCAAGTTGTAAAATATAATATGGGTATCCTAGGGGCTATGGCAAAAGGCAAGCGTGAGTACAATGCAGAGCTAGCCGATGCGATTGCCAATAACATGTTAAAAGCCGCCACTATGAATAATATGAGCATGTGGCCAAAAGGATCTGATAATAGCGTCGCTGGATTGGAGGATTTTACTAAAGCGAAGCCAGCTCTGTGGGGAGATGACTCCAAAGTAGGTGAAAAGCATAAGGCTTGGGTAAAAGCGTCTCGAAATATGGCGGCTGAAGCAGGTCAAGGGCTAGGTAAGTTGCG
Source organism: Oceanospirillum sp. (assembly GCA_047518265.1). Taxonomy (GTDB): domain Bacteria; phylum Pseudomonadota; class Gammaproteobacteria; order Pseudomonadales; family Halomonadaceae; genus Oceanospirillum. The sequence goes on along the minus strand of JAKZRG010000023.1, from coordinate 41,200 downwards.
TAAAGCCATGGGAGCCCTAGGCAAGTCCTGTAAAGGGTGTCATAAGGCTTATAAAGCAAAGTAATTTAGTATGATGTAGCTTTATATCTATCCCCCAGAGAAGAAAGCGCTGCTTTCTTCTCTGGATAAGATTGGCCCCATTGAGAATATTATATTTACAAAAAACGGCCGTACTCCTTATCTACAAGAAACTATATTCCATAATATTTTTTAGGTGTATAAGGTTACCTTAATAAGCTGGTACAACCACACCATCGCTCTCTGCCCATTTTGCAAAGCCACCGGTCAGATTCATAACCGGCGAGAGCCCCATATCCGATGCTGTTTTGGCGGCATATAGTGAACGTAAACCATGGGCACAGTAAAACACGTAGGTTTTATCCTGATTGAAAATATCATTATGCACGGGACAGTCAGGATCGATTAAAAATTCCAGCATGCCTCTCGGACAAGTAAAGGCATGGGGAATGATACCAAGGGCCTTGCGCTCATCTGCTTCCCGTACATCAATAAAAATATAGTCTTCATTCTGATAGTGCTTTTGGGCCTCCTCGATAGATATATCCTTGACGACAAGATTGGCATCTTCTTTCAACATCTTGATACCTTTGGTAATTTTTTGTGGCATTTTTTCGACCTACTTTTAAGCAATTATATTGATAACGTTACTTTGCCTAACAAGACGGAATCCAAATAAAAAAGACGATATTCCTTTAATATATTTCTGTAATATATTGTTTTTATTCGATTATTTTTTACTTTTAAAAAAGGGTTTCAAAATTAGATATTGCCCCTATATCAAAAAAGACAATATGAACAAGCAGGTCTTAGATGAATATCGACAAAATATGGTCTGAATACCGGATGGCCATTAAAGCGTTTTTACATAATAAAGTATCCAACCCCGACGATGTCGAAGACCTGTTACAGGAAGTGCTGATTCGCACCCATCAGAACCTAGATACCCTAAAATCAAAAGACAGTGTTAAGTCTTGGATATTCCAAATTGCACGTAATACGGTGATCGATTTTTACCGCAAACGTAAAGGTGCAGAGGGTATCCATCCAGAAGATTTATGGTACACCGCGCAGGAATCGGAAACAGAACATGAGTTTGCCCCCTGCATTGAGCCGTTTTTAAAAGCACTTCCCGAAGAAACCGCAAAAATGATTAGAGCCATCGATATTAAGGGGCAGGCCCAGAAGGATTACGCAAGAGAAAATGGGATCCCTTATTCTACCCTGAAATCACGGGTGCAAAGCGGTCGGAAGCAGTTACATGCTTTATTTCATGAATGCTGTTTTATGTCCTTTGATCAATGGGGCAATGTGCTGGATTACGAAGTAAAACCCGGTAAAAAGGACCCTTCTGCTAAGGAATAAAAGTTATTCTTTATCATAATAAAGCTTCACTTCTGCACTCAGGATTCGTTTTTTCTTATTATTTTTCGTCTTTTGAAATCTCCTCTCGTCTTTCTTAGATAAATGAGAGGAGATAACGATGAATTTTGATCCAGCCCATACTGATGTAACAAACCTTGACCCAGAAAAGTTTAATCCAGTAAACAAGAGCAGTGAAAACACCTTTATCCGCAATAGCCCTGATATGTTAAACGGTATTTTTGGTACGACAGACGTTACCCCATTTTGGGTGGCGGATATGGACTTCACCGTGGCTAATCCGATTAAAGCTGAGCTGCAACGACTGGTTGATCGGGGCCAATTTGCCTACGAGTTTAATTCCCAAAGTGTCTTTAATGCGATCAAAGAGTGGTATCAACGTCGCCATAACCTGACATTGGATAACAATAGCTTTACTCAAGTCACTGGTGTTTTAACCGGTATCGCCTTATTGATTCGCGAACTAAGCAACAAGGGTGATGGTGTCTTGATTCAAACACCTGCTTATCACCAGTTTTCCAAAGTCATCAGCACTGCTGATCGTAAAGTCGTTAAAAGCCCTCTACAAATTGTAGACGGTCAGTATCAAATGGATTTTACAGATCTGGCGGAAAAACTAAGTGCTCCAGAAGTAAGCCTTATGATTCTGTGTAATCCTCATAACCCCGTAGGCCGTGTTTGGCACGAGGATGAACTGGAAAAACTACTGCACCTAGCGAAAGAGCATCATGTCACCATTATCAGTGATGAAATCCATGCTGATATTATCTATACCGGACACAAGTTCACCAGCTTAATGGCTCTGGATGGTGGTAGACATGTGGCTTTAATTGGTTCACCAGCCAAAACTTTTGGTATGCAAAGCATTTCCAACGGGTATATCTACACTGAAAATACCGAGATTTTGACCGCCATACGCGCAGTGACAGATTCCATGTATCTTGACCACGGTAACGCTTTTACCACCTTTGCCACTATCGCCGCCTACGAAAAAGGGGATGAATGGGTTGATGGTCTATTGGGCTACCTACAAGGTAATCTTGAATGGATTAAAACCTATCTAGCGGAAGAACTCCCCGGTGTGAGCCTATATCCGGTAGAAGGCACTTATCAAATCTGGCTTAACTTTTCAGCAATAGGCCTTTCCAATGAAGCCCTAATAAAAACGTTTGGACAAGCAGGGTTTGGAGCATCTCCGGGCAGTTGGTTCGATTCAGAGGCTAAACAATTTGCCCGTATGAACTTTGCCACTTCCAGAATAGAGATTGAGAAAGCCTTTAATCGATTGAAAACCATTCTCGATCAAGTTGGAAAACAATCGAATGAACAAACCGAAGATAAAGCACCTATCGCCTCCAAGAGTTGCTGCTAATTCAATACCTAGCAGGGCTTGAATACGGAGAAAGACACTCTAGTCAGGGGGATATCGTTTGATAGATCTCCTGCTCTTATGCATTCAAGTTCTGCAATTCAGCTCGCGTTATTTATTAACCTTAATGTTATTGAAAATAGTGCTATTTCAAAGCGTTTAAAAACAGGAGTATTCCTATGCTTAACGGAAAAACAGCTCTGATCACTGGTGGCTCCAGTGGAATAGGATTAGCTACAGCTAAATTGTTTATCGAAAATGGTGCTCGGGTCGCGATTACTGGTACCGATATCGAAAAGCTAGAAACGGCTAGGACTAGCTTGGGAGGAGATGTTTTGGCTATTCAGGCAGATGTTAGCCAAGCAGATGATTTGACCCGTATGCAGGCCATATTGAAGGCAGAGTTTGGTGAGCTCAATATCCTATTTGCTAATGCCGGTACGGCCTTCGCTACACCTATTGATAAAACCGATGAGGCTATGTATTCCCGTTTAATGGATACAAACGTGAAGGGTGTATTTTTTACTGTTCAATCCGTTTTGCCACTGATGCCCTTAGGGGCTTCTATTGTATTGAATACCTCTTGGTTGAATCAGGTTGGAACTCCAGGAAAAGCATTACTTTCAGCATCTAAAGCCGCCGTTAGATCTTTTGCCAGAACTCTATCTGCTGAATTATTAGATCAGCAGATTCGCGTTAACTGCGTGAGCCCCGGTTCAATCGAAACACCACTTCATCGCAGTTCTAATGAAACGGATGAACACTTCCGTGCCTATGCTGACCGTATTGGAAAACAAGTCCCCATGGGAAGAATGGGACAACCAGAGGAGATAGCTGGCGCCGCTCTATTTCTTGCCAGTGATGCATCCAGTTATATATTGGGTACAGAGATCGTTGTTGATGGTGGTCGAGCCGAACTTTAATGGCTTCTATTGAATAAAACAGTATTACTTTAGCACCACAGGTCAGTTTTCCAACAGCTTCTATATCTGCTTGAAACGACTGGTGGTGCTTTACTTTTTTACAGTAAAAACAAGTCTTCCACATAGTTACCCACTTTTTCTGTGGATAACTATTACAGCCCCTAGGCTATAGCGGAAAAATTAGCGCCTGCATTAGGCGTTTACAGATGTAAGTCAGTGCCTTTTCAAGGGCGTATAGGGTATAAGTCGCTTTATCCAGGAAATCGAGAAATAAAATGTTTGGATCTTTGCAGAATAACGTGACCAAAGCTGTTCACCAACAAACCCAGCATAACTAAAACGATACCACCGGTCTGAGTTATATTGAGTGTTTCATCCAGCATGACCCAGGCACTGATTAAACCGACAACGGGTACGAGCAGTGTCAACGGCGCCACCTGAGATGCCGGGTAATGCTTCAACAGATGGGCCCAGCTACTATAACCGAACAGTGTGGCAACCATCGCTAGATAAAGCACAGCGACTATCGATTTAATCCCTATACCTTCAAGACTATTAACAATAAGCGCCGGGCCTTCCATCCAGTAGGAGAGCAGCATAAAGGGCAATGGGGGGATCAGGGCACTCCAAACCACTAAACTCATGAGATTAACGGAGCCTAACTGGCCAATCTTTCGATTCACTATGTTACCTATTCCCCAGCTCATGGCAGCGGCAATGGTCAGCATAAACCCTAGAGCGGTCATTGCACCTGAAGAACCTTGAGTGGCTAAAACGGCAAGGCCGCCACAGGCAATAATTAAAGCGACTATTTGGTGTGCTTGCCAACGTTCCCCTAAAAATATAAGGGCAAAAAATAAGGTAAAGATCGCTTGAGCTTGCAGTACTAAAGAGGCCAGCCCAGCGGGCATACCTACATGCATGGCACTAAATAACATGGCGAATTGACCAAAACTAATGGTCGATCCATAAGCCAGAATCCACTTAAAGGGTAGCTTTGGAGGAGGAATAAATAGAATGGCAGGAAAGGCAACTAAAGCAAATCTTAAGGCTCCCAGTAACATAGGTGGTAGCTCATCCAATCCCCACCGAATAACAACAAAGTTTACTCCCCAAGCTAACACCACTAATAGTGCGAGGCCCCAGTCTTTCCTGCTCATGTAATATCCTTAAAAAGTTGCTGTACCACTACCGACTAGCGGTAGAGTACAGCAAAAATAGAAGGCTAAACCACTTATCAGCAGCAGGATGAAGTCTCACAAGCAGAATCTAAAGAGACACTACAGTCCGCTCCTGCACCTAAAAAGGTGTTCTCGGAGAGATAAAATCCAGTAAAAGCATCGTCAAAATCTTCTGGTACAGATTTCTTTGCCAAACCTGTTTCCATCATCGCTTGCTGCCATGCTTTTACCTTTGGAAAGTGGCCGACAAAATCATAGCAGGTGCGTTTCCTAATGATGTCTGCACGGTGCAGAAGAGGTAACCAAGCAATATCCACATTGCTCAGCGCATTGCCTTTAAAGTAGGGGCCATCAGTCAGTGCTTTTTCTGCTTTTTCAAACACCTTGCTCAATTTTTCAGATCGTTCTTTCAATGTGGCTTTATCAGGGCTGCGCATGGTAGAACATTGTACTAAATAGTGCTTAGACGCCTGATAACTCCATGCACGATCTAAGGCGCGCTGTTCAGGAGTGACATTGTCTTCAACGGTGGGATAAACCTCATCGATATATTCTACGATAGCATCGGATTCAAAGAGTGCAGAACCGGATTCAGTAATAAGTAACGGTACCTGAGCATTGGGGGAAATGTCCAAAAACCACTGAGGCTTATCTTTCAGACTTATATATTCAATATCATAAGGTACTTTTTTCGCTTCCAATAATGCAGTGACTCGTTGAACAAATGGACAAATTTTAAAGCTAACAACTTTGATCATGGGACAATCTCATCTTTGGTATATTTTTGGTGTCTATATTTCGTAAGACGCAGGGGTTAACCAAAAGACGAAAAATATTTTAAAAAGCTATTAACTGGCACTTGCTACTGGATAAGATGCCTTTCTCTTGCATTCGTTAGCCACCTAGCCACAACGATTACAATTATTCTCTTTTTGTTGATAATCGATAATATTGCCATCTTTATCCAGACTGAGATGGCAGCAATCCTCAAACAAGCTCCTTAACTGCGCGCGCCCTTTTTGTACCCGAGACTTAAGGGTTGAATAACTTATGCCCTTACTCGCGGCATAATCCTTTTGTTTGACGTTATTAAGATCTATCTCTGTTAACAGCTCGGCCATATCTGCCGGCAGCCCATTAATAAAAGGAGCAATACAGCCAATCAGATCTTGTTTGATATCCGGTGACTCTTCTTCATACCAAAGATCGTCAGCCTTAATATTATTGGCTTTTCCTTTTTTACGATAAAAATCGACAATAACATTATGAGCAATCTGAAAGACCCAGGATTTAATGCTGTCCTGAGAATCAAGAGTTGCGAGGCTACGGTAGCTTTTAAGCAGAATGTCCTGCAGGAGTTCATCCACATCGGCCGGGTTTGATACCCTGGACTGTAGAAAGCGCTTCAGTGAAATTCTATATTCCTGCCAGATGATTTCTATAGACATAGGCGATCCAATCCGTTTAAAAATAAGCATGCTCTCTGCTAAGACGCTGCAGAACAGAAAAAGACGACAGATAAATTATTTTTTATTTCTCTTAACTTAACGCTCTGGGCATTTAAACAAAAATAGGATTTATACATTTATAACAATGGCGACGGAAAAACAGAGGGAAGTGACGCTTATAGGTCAGGGTTAAGCCTCAGACTTTGGTTTAATAAAGACACCGGGGCAGCACTCGCCCATAGACAGCCAATCGTGCACGGCTCATCTATTGCCCTGTGTAAACCTCACTACTGCTAAGTGAGCACTGTTAGACCCTAGTTAGCCATCCCTCGGGATGGCTTTTTTAGTTAGGGCCGGATAAAACGTTAAATGATTTCCCCTTTAAACAAAACAATTTCATGCTCTTCTTGCCAGGGCTGATATTTTGCCATAACGCTTAAAAATATTGGGTTTTCTAGCCAAGCATCCAACCACTTTTGCAAATTGGGGTAAGGCGCCGAGGCAAACCATTTTTTGTTCACATGAGCGAACTGACGAACAAAGGGCATAATGGCGATATCTACCAAGGAGATTTTTTGACCCAGCAGATAGGGTTGATCAACCAGAGATCGCTCCAGTTGTTGTAAAAAGTGTTCTGCTTTCTGGCGATACTCCGCCTGAGTCTTTTCAGGATAACGGTCTGCGTATTTATAACGATCCAACCAAGATTTAAACTCACCATCATTTTGATCGATTAGGCTCAGACAAATCTGTTGATCCGACTTTTCTGGCAATAGGTTTTCAGGATCACTCTCCTCTAGAGCCCACAGCATAATATCTCGGCTTTCATCAATCACTCTGCCATCAGGTAGTTGGAGCACGGGCACAGTGCCTTTTGGACTGATGGCTAGCATTGCTTCGGGCTTGTCTTTTAGTACGATCTCTCGTAACTCGACAGTTTGTTGTGCCATTCTAATGGCTAAACGGGCCCGCATGGCATAAGGGCAGCGGCGGAAAGAATACAAAATGGGATAGGTCATAAATCAGCTATAAACAAAGGATCATTCGTGAGTTTAATATACACAGCCCTATATAGGGAGGCTCCTATTTATTCCTCTGTGATAATAGCGTCAGAAAAAAGCGCAGAGGTGACGCTTATGGATCAGATCTGATCCGCAGGTTTTGTTTTAATATAGACACATTAATACAACAGGGGGAGCAATACTCTCTGCTAGATCGCCAATCGTGCATGGCCTTCTTTTGCTCTCCTGTATCGATGTCACTACTGCTAAGTGAAGGGTTAGATCCTAGTTAGCCATCCCTCGGGATGGCTTTTTTTATGTCCTTTTATCAGGATTGGAATTATACAACAGCCTCTTCAGCTTGATACGTTGGATAATCACTATAACCTTCGGTTCCACCGCCATAAAAAGTCTCTGTATCTGGATTTGCCAGAGGGAGATCATTCGCATAACGGGCCACTAAATCAGGATTAGCGATAAAGGGTACACCGTAAACGATGGCATCGGCCTGTTGCTCTTGTAACGCGGTATGACCTGTTTGCTGGTTATACCCCCCATTGCTGATCAAGGTACCTTGATAGACTTTACGGATTTCAGGTGTCAGATAACCCATGGTTCTAACAGCTGGGCCTGCAATATCCGGTTCATCCTCATTTTTTTCTGCCAGCGGAAAGAGCTCTGGTTTAGGCTCCAGTAGATGCAGATAGGCTAAAGAATGCTGATTCAAGCGCTCTGCCGCTCGGATAAACGTTTTTTGATAGTCGCTGTCACTAATCCCCCAAACACTGTTGGTGGGCGATAAACGAATCCCAACCTTACCTGCTCCTATCTCCGCTGTAACAGCTTCGACTACTTCCAGCATAAAGCGTAAGCGATTGTCGATACTACCGCCGTACTCATCCTCCCGTTGATTGCTACTATCACGAATAAATTGGTCAATTAGAAAGCCATTAGCACCGTGTAGTTCTACACCGTCTAATCCTGCATCAATAGCATTACGGGCCGCTGTAACAAAATCCTGTACAACTGATTTAATTTCTAGCTTGCTTAACGGCCGTGGTTGAGCAAACTCTCGATCACGACCTTTGGGAGTAGTTAGCGCCCCAGTCAATGTTACATCGGAGGAAGAGACGGGTTGTTCGCCATCAACAAAATCAGGATGAACGGTTGCTCCCATATGCCAAAGTTGAACAAAGATACGGCCTTCTTTTTGATGCACGCTATCTGCAATTTGTTGCCAACCTTTTTTCTGTCTTTCGGTATAGATACCAGGTGAATTCATCCAACCTCGGCCTTGGCGAGAGATAGCGGTGGCTTCTGCCACAATTAAGCCTGCACTGGCCCGTTGGCCGTAGTATTCCGCCATCATAGGGCTAGGCGTACCATCTTCTTCTGCCCGCGCTCGGGTTAATGGCGCCATAAAGATTCGATTAGATAACTGATAATCACCTAGCGTTATAGGAGTAAAAAGAGAGGTTGTAGAAGGAGTCATAGCAATAGCCTCAGTGTAGATGGACTGTTCTAACGAGCAGTCTTGAACGTTGAGACTATTCTATGAAGATAACGGGTGATGAAATATTCCCAATAAATGCATTTTATCTGTGCAAAAATGCATAGCTATAGCCGTTATAAATAAAAACAGGGGAGTATGATCGATTATGCTCTCTAGGTTAAATTCGTTTAGGACACTGCCTGAATACTCTTTTTGGGCATTTTAAACAGGCTTGAGATTCCGTATTTTGAACCATATCTACAAGGGCTTCATCAACAGTGCTATAAAAACGATTCTGACCTATCTGATCCATATAACCCGATGCAGATAGCTCATCAATAACGGTGTTTTTTAGTCCACAAAAGACGAGCTGATGCCCTGACTCTTCAATTCTTTTAGCCTCCTGTACTAACATTTCAGCTCCGGCCACATCGATAAAATTAATACCAGGACAGATAATTAGAAGATCATGGGTTGATTCAAATATTTGATCAGGCCCATTACTAATGCTCTCTCGATCACTATGATCTTTCTGGCTATAACTCTGTAATGTTTGCTGTATATGATCGGTTGCACCAAAAAAGATTGAGCCATCAATGCGCAATAGCTTTAATTTGGGACATTGTTCCAGATTAAAACGCTCAATACTGCGTAGCTCTGTTCCATAATCAAAAGACTTAGGCGCTACCTCCATAATTCGAGGGCGGGAAGTTCGTTGCAGATAAAGAATCAGCGATAACATAACTCCCAAGTAGATAGAGTATTCCAACTCAACAATCAGAGTGGCCAAAAAGGTCACCAGAAATATCGCCACCTCCTGCTTATTACTGCGTAATATTTTCCTGATATGGTGTTGATCAATCAGTCCCCAGGCGATCAAGAGAATGGCTCCGGCCATCACTGGCAATGGTAAAAAAGCGGTGACTTCCGGTAGATCGAGTAAGATAAACACTAGAATAACGGCGGCAAAAATAGCAGCCATAGGGGTTTGTGCTCCAGAGTCATAATTCACCCCTGAGCGCGTAAAAGATCCTGATCCAGCGTAGCAGGAGAATAAGCTACCCACTAAATTGGATAACCCTTGACCAATAAACTCCTGATTACCTTCAATACGCTGCCCTGAACGGATCGCAATCGCACGGGCAATGGATACGGCCTCCACTAACCCCAATATGGCAACGGCAATGGCACCCGGTAATAAACTACTCATGGTATTAAGGGATAAATCGGGCAGCATAAACTCTGGCAACTGCCCTGATAGGGCGCCCACTAAAGCAACATGATTGTCAGCCCCATCTATAAACCAGCAGATAAGGCTTCCAACAATCATACCTAACAGCATGGCAGGTAACTTAGGTTGAATCCGTTTGATTAAAATAACGGATATCATTGTGGTTAATGCGATGATCACAGCATAGGGATTGGTGAGACCTAGTTGCTGAAAGATGGCCAGCCAAGTATCAATAAAAGAGCCACCTGAAATGATGGAGATCCCTAGGGTATATTTTATCTGACTGGTGGCAATCAGAATGGCAGCTCCTGTGGTAAAACCAATCACAACCGTATGGGATATAAAGTTAACCAAGGCTCCAAGGCGGGCTATTCCCAGGCCTAACTGAATCAAACCCGTTAATAATGTTAAGGTCAGCACCGCAGGTATAAAGCCACTGCTATTAGGTTCAACCACGCTGCTCACCACACTAAACACTACAATTGATATAGCTGCGGTTGGCCCTGAAATAAGATGCAGGGATGAACCAAATAAGCCGGCAACAATGGGTGTGATAATAGCAGTATAAAGGCCATATTCTGCGGGTAACCCCGCGATCAGGGCATAAGCAACACCTTGAGGCAAAACCACAATAGCACCGGTCAAGCCAGCTATTAAATCTGCTAATAAAGACTGTCGATTAAGCTTTGACTGCCAGCGTAAGAAAGGCAGCCATTTATGCCTAGATTGATGTTTTAATGAGGTTGCTTGTGACGTTGAATTATCTGTGGACTTGGATTGCTGGGAGATCATACATTTTCCCGTAGAATAACGGCAATGGAGTGTTATTTAACGTGGCTAGGTACTTCTGCCAACCATAGTTCTTATGGCTGACAGAGCACGCTATAGGGTTAAAACACCATCAATTAAGAGGCACTTGTGGTGAAGTGCTTACCTAAAAGCGCGTGATAGAAGTTTTTATCCGACAACACGCCTATCAAGCTTCCCTCTTCTTTCAAAAGTACCGGCTGCCCCGTCCGATAACGAATCTCTATGGCTTGTCGCATAGAGATCTCTGGCGAAGCAATGACCAAGGTATCATCTGCCAGATGATCCGTATTTTGCCCCTCCTGCCAATGGTGCAGCTCTAACGGTTGATTCTGTCGATGGGCTGAAATCACCTGACCGGAAGGATCGGTACTGACACAGGTATGGTCATTAGGGTTCAACAGTAAACGGTCTTCTATACGTTCTAGATTCGCTACCTCTGTCATCAATGACCGCCCCCTCAGCACATTTAAGGGATTGGTATGGGCGACAAAATCTTCAACATAGGCATTGCATGGATTCAGTACAATATCCTCAGGTTTGCCGTGTTGAATAATCTTAGCTGATTCCATGATGGCGATATTCGTCCCAATCTTCAGCGCTTCATCCAGATCATGGCTGACAAAAAGAATGGTCTTGTTTAATCGACGCTGCAGCTCAAGCAGCTCATCTTGTAGTTGACTGCGAATCAAAGGATCGAGAGCTGAGAAAGGCTCATCCATTAATAGGATATCGCTATCCATTGTAAAAGCGCGGGCCAATCCTACCCGTTGCTGCATACCACCAGAAAGCTCATGGGGGAGTTTGTCCCGCCATTCACCTAATCCGACCATATCCAGCTTCTCTTGTGCTTTAGCCCGACGATCCTCCTGACCAAGGCCCTGCATTTCCAAACCAAAGGCAACGTTATCCAATACGCTTAACCATGGCATTAGGGCGAATTTCTGAAAGACCATGGACACTCGATTGGTGCGCATATGCCGCAATGTGGTTTCATCGCAGGAACCGATATCCACCATATCATCGCCATCACGCACCAGGAGTTCACCTCGGCTAATGGGGTTTAATCCATTAACAGCCCGCAGTAAGCTGGATTTACCTGATCCCGATAATCCCATTAGGACGCATATTTCACCTTGTGCCACATCAATGCTGGCGTTATGTACACCGACAACGCCACCTCCCTGATCAATAATTTCCTGGCGGGTTTTCCCTTGATCCAACAAGGCTAAGCTTTGTGCAACACTGTCCCCAAACACCACATCAAGATTACGAATACTAATAGCGGTCATAACTTAGCCCTCCTCTTTTGCGCCAGGGGTTTTACAGATACGATCCAGAATAATAGCAACCAATACAATCGCGACCCCGGCTTCAAAACCTTGGGAAATATTGACTGTATTCAGGGCCCTAATAACCGGTTTTCCTAAACCATCTGCTCCGACCAATGCGGCAACAACAACCATGGACAGAGATAACATAATGCATTGTGTGATACCGGCCATAATGTTGGGCATGGCGGCGGGAAGTTCTACCTTATAAAGCAACTTGAAGGGCGTTGCTCCGAAGGCCTTCCCTGCTTCGATCAGGTCTTCAGGGACTCGATTAATACCGAGATAAGTCAAACGAATCGGAGCAGCAATGGCAAAGATAATGGTCGAAATTAATCCCGGTACCACACCCAGCCCAAATAGCACCAAGGTTGGAATCAAATAAACAAATGTCGGAATAGTCTGCATCAAATCCAGAATAGGGCGCAGCAAGGTATAAACCCAAGGTTTATGAGCAGCCATAATACCGATTGGAATCCCAAAAATGACCGACAGTGTGGTCGCCGTAAGCACCAATACAAAGGTCTCCAGCATCTCTTGCCAGTAGCCTAGATTGAGAATAAGCAGTAGCGCTGCGACAACAAACACAACCAGCGGTAAGCTACGATGCAGTGCCCAAGCGATAGATGCGGTTAAAGCTATTGGAATAAAAGGCGGAAACCATTGAAAGATCTCAACCGTTGATAGAATTAACCACTCCAAAGAGAAAGATATCGCATCAAAAAAGCCAGCTGCGTTTGATGTCAGCCAATCCACAAAGGCCTCCATCCAGGGGCCCAACGGGAGCTTATGTTCTGTAATCCAATTCATGAAATTACCTTATAGAAAACCCTGCCTCACTTGATGGGTCGGCATAGGCTTGTCTTAATAACAGGGGGCGTTAATAACCTGAATGCCTAAAATGTAATCGAGCATTCAGGTTAAAAGCACTTTTGATAGGGGGGATCAAAGATCTAAATGGGCCTGAACGGCCGCTAGAGCACCACCACCACTTAAGGTCGTCACACCTTGTAACCAAGGTTTTAATACATCTGGGTTCTGTATCAGATATTTACGTGCGGCATCTTTGGGCTGCTGACCATCTTGCATGATGTAGCCCATTACCTGATTTTCCATGGCTAGATTGAACTTTAGGTTGTGGAGTAACTTGCCAACATTTTTACACTCTTGCTGATATCCTTTACGAGTTAAGGTATGCACCGTAGCACCACCAAAATTTGCACCAAAGTATTTATCGCCTCCAGTCAGGTAAGCCATATCAAAGTTGGCATTCATTGGGTGAGGTTCCCAGCCGAGAAAAACGATAAATTGCTTACGCTTGATATCCCGCTTTACCTGGCTCATGACACCCTGTTCACCGGACTCCACTAAGCGCCATTTCTTAAGATTAAAGTCTCCGCTGTCGATCATATTTTGCAGTAGCTGGTTAGAGGGAGCGCCAGCTTCAATGCCATAGATACGTTTACGGAATTCGCTTTCGAATTTGGCTAGGTCAGAAAAATCTTTAACACCCGCATCGTAGGCGTATCGAGGCACCGCAAGCGTAAACTTAGCGCCTTCTAGATTTTCGCCTACGATATCGATGCCCCCTGTCGGTACATATTTATCAATAAATTTCTGCTGAGCAGGCATCCAGTTACCGAGAAAAACATCGATCTCTTTATTTCTTAGCCCTTCAAACCCAATGGGTACGGCAAGCGTACTAATTTCAGTGTTATAACCCAGCCCATTCAAGACCACGCTGGTCAGGGCATTGGTGGAGTTAATATCCCCCCAACCTGGATCAGTAAAACGAACGGTTTGACACTGTTCTGGCTCTGCGGCAACAACGCCTTGGGCTAATAAACTCAGCCCTAAACCTAATACACCCGCTACTTTGCTCACAGTTTTTAAAGTCTTCATAGAGAAAATCCTATTATTATTGTGGTATTCGATGACCGTTTTTCAATTTGGAGCGCCTCAGGTATTACACTTGTGGATAACGAGAACGTTTTTCCAAATCATCCAGATCGATGTTGTTACGCATGTACATCTGACTCGCATCGAAAATAGGCTGATGATCCCAAGAGGTTTCTTTGCCTTGCTTATGGGCTTGGGCCACGAAACGACGGCGTTTTTGACTGATAATCACATCCCGAGTGATGGCATCGGAATCCCAACGTTCCGCCGCTTCTGCACGAAACTCAGCTAAACGCTCTGCATGAACAGGGTCTTGCGTCAGGTTATTACGTTCTTGTGGGTCATCCGCTAGGTTGAACAGCTGATCGGGATCTGGCTGGCTACAGATATACTTGTAGTCTCCACGGCGAATCATAAACATAGGTGCCACAACACCCTCCCCCATATATTCACCAATCACTTCATCGTGTCCGCCACGGCCTTCCAGATGGGGCATCAGACTACGACCATCAATAGGCATGACATATTCTGGCGCTTCACCGCCGTTAGCCAGTTCAGCAAAGGTGGGTAAAAGATCCATAGTGGAAACGGACTCAGCGACTCGATGAGGCTCAAAATGTTTAGGGGAATACACCAGCATGGGTACCCGAGCGGACCACTCAAAATAGCTCATCTTGTACCAAAGGCCTCGTTCACCCAGCATGTCACCATGATCACCAGAGAACACAACAATGGTATTGTCGCTTAACCCCGTATCTTCCAAAGCCTTAAGCAGTTTACCGATCTGATCGTCCACATAGCTTATAGCGCCATAGTAGGCTCGACGGGCGTTACGGATCTGTTGATCACTGATGTTTTTTCTGTCCATCTGATAGACATGCAATAAGCGGCTAGAGTGTGGATCTTGCTCTGAATCTGGCAGTTCAAAAGAAGGCAGATCGATATCTTCATCCTTGTATCGATCCCAATATTCCTGAGGTATGGCATAAGGATCGTGAGGGTGGGTCATGGAAACAGTTAAACAGAAAGGTCGTTCATCATTACCACGTACATGGTTAAACAGGTAACGCTGGGCATGAAAAACCACTTCATCATCAAAGTCCAACTGATTCGTGCGCACCGCCGGGCCGGCTTGAGTCACAGAGGACATATTGTGATACCAAGTAGGGCGATTCTCCGTATCTTCCCAATCGGGAAACCAACCATAATCTGCCGGATAGATATCTGTCGTTAGGCGATCCTCAAAACCGTGTAACTGATCTGGGCCACAAAAATGCATCTTGCCTGATAACGCCGTGCGATAACCTGAATGACGTAAATAATGGGCATAGGTAGGAATATCTGCCGGGAACTCTGCCGCATTATCATAAGCGCCTATTTTATTAGGCAGCTGACCGCTCATTAAGACATAACGACTTGGAGCACAAAGGGGGCTATTACAGTAGGCGGACTCGAATACCACGCCGCCAGCAGCGAGCTTATCTAGGTTTGGGGTTTTAGTCACCTTGCCACCGTAGGTTGATAGCACAGGGGCGGCTAATTGATCTGCCATAATAAAGAGAATATTTGGCCGATCTTGAGGTGATGCCTGAGACTCTGGCTTTTGAGATGCTGACTTTTGAGATGTTCGCTGTTGAGACATATGCTGTTGAGACATAGCTTCCTAATCCTCGTTTTCTGTTGTTATTCTGTTGATCTATTTTTAACAGTAAAAAAAAGTAGGTAAACTAGGTCAAAATTAATGCCTAACATAAGTTGAGCTAATGATACTCTCCGAAAGACTGCCTTCAGCACAAAGCTTGCTAATATTTGAAGCTGCCGCACGCCACTTAAGCTTCACCGCAGCCGCTCGGGAGTTAGGCTCCACACAATCGGCAGTGAGCCAGCAAGTTAGAGGGCTTGAGAAACAGCTTGAGCTGGAATTATTTCGTCGAATTTATCGGGGAGTGGCATTAACAGAAGAAGGCATGCACCTTTATGAAGCGGTACAGGGCGGTTTCCAGCAGATGGTAAATTGTCTGGAGCAACTGCAAAAAACTCGTTTACGACAAAGTATTAATGTCGCAACTGATTTCGCTTTTGCCGCTTATTGGCTATTACCGAACTTGCCAGAGTTTCGAAAACAATATCCAGAGATCGATGTGCGCATCATTACCTCTCAAGGACAATACGATTTTACCGGTCAGGATATTGATGTGGCGATTGTCTTCTCAAATCAGCAGTCGGCACAAATTACAGGTAAAAAGCTTTTTGATGAAGTGGTTTTTCCTGTCTGTAGTCCCGCTTTTTTAACACAACACGGTCCCGTGCAAAGTCACAAAAAGCTAGCATCATTACCTTTATTAAAATTAGGGGCCGATGCCGGTCAGGGGTGGCAGGATTGGCGCAGTTATTTTAAAGGTCGTCGTAGTTTAGTGGAGCCCAGTGAGCCGGTACTGACCTTTAATAATTACACTCTATTGCTGCAAGCGGCGATAGCCGGTCAAGGAGTAGGTATTGGTTGGGGAACCTTGGTGGATGATCTATTAGAAAGCAAGGTATTAGTCGGTTTACGTGAATTTAGCCTGCACTCTGATAGTGGCTATTATGTGGTCGAACCCAAACCACAAGAATTGCTGCACGCTAAACAACTTTTTATCAATTGGTTACTAGCAGCACAATCCCAGAAGAGTCATGCTGAACCCAGGTCATAAGCACTTATATTATCCTTTGAAAGGAGACTTGGATGTTCTTGGTATTTAATGCCCCGATATTAGACTGGCCTGGTAAAAGCAGGGCTAAAACAAAAAACCGCTAAAAGTTACCCTTTAGCGGTTTTTTTAAAGCAGTAGATCCAGATAGTTATATCATTCCCGATAAGTTAAAGGAATTATCGGGATTGGTATTAGTCGTCCAGAAAGCTACGGCCTTTACCAGCAGCAATACGCATGCGCAGTGCATTCAGCTTAATAAAGCCTGCTGCATCTTTCTGATCGTAAGAACCTGCATCATCTTCAAAAGTCGCGATGTTTTCGTCGAACAGGCTGTCTTCAGAACGACGACCCACAACAACAACATTACCTTTGTACAGTTTCAGGCGAACATCACCGTTTACAACCTGCTGAGACTCATCAATCATCTTCTGCAGCATCTTACGCTCTTCTGACCACCAGAAGCCGTTATAGATAACCTTAGCATAACGAGGCATCAGCTCATCTTTCAGGTGTGCCGCTTCACGATCCAGAGTGATAGATTCGATCGCACGGTGAGCACGCATCATGATTGTGCCCCCTGGCGTTTCGTAACAGCCACGAGACTTCATGCCGACAAAGCGGTTTTCTACGATATCCAGACGACCAACACCGTTTGCTCCGCCTACCTTATTCAGGTATTCCAGAACAGTGGCAGGGCTCATTTTCTCGCCATTGATAGCAACGATGTCGCCTTTCTCGTAAGTCAGTTCCAGATAAGTGGCTTCATCTGGAGCTTCTTCTGGAGATACAGACCAGCGCCACATATCATCTTCAGCTTCCTGCCATGGATCTTCCAGGATATCGCCTTCATAAGAGATGTGCAGAAGGTTAGCATCCATAGAGTATGGAGATTTTTTCTTGCTGCTGGAGAAATCAACTGGAATATTGTGATCTTCACAGTACTTCATCAGTGTTTCGCGGGAAGTCAGATCCCACTCACGCCATGGAGCAATCACGTGAACGCCAGGTTTCAGAGCGTAAGCACCCAATTCAAAACGAATCTGGTCATTACCTTTACCCGTCGCGCCGTGAGAAATAGCATCAGCGCCGGTTTCATTAGCGATTTCGATCAGACGTTTAGCAATCAGAGGGCGCGCAATAGAAGTACCTAGTAGGTATTCGCCTTCGTAGATCGTGTTAGCACGGAACATAGGGAATACGAAATCACGTACAAACTCTTCACGCAGATCTTCGATGTAAATCTCTTTTACACCCAGAGCTTCAGCTTTTGCACGCGCTGGCTCGACTTCTTCACCCTGACCTAGATCAGCAGTAAAGGTTACAACCTCTGCATTGTACTCATCCTGTAACCAACGCACGATTACGGAAGTATCCAGACCACCAGAGTAGGCTAGTACAACTTTTTTAATATCTGACATTTGTCGCTCCACGCTGACTCAAACCAGTCCGGTTAGCTTGTGGCTAACCTAAACTGAAAGAAACAGTTCTTTTATTAAACACTTTATTTAAATGATTTTAGCGGTATCGGGAAGCCGCCAAAAGCCCAAGCGCAAACACCAATAACGATAAACGGCTATCCAGTAGGATGACCTCTGAATCGTTTGTTTTAAACATTCGCTTTCAGAGATTCCAGGACAGCCGTTCAGTGTTTGGACTGGACTTCTATTTAATCTTTGGCCGTATTATAAACCGAATAAGCACTGCAATGAAACTTAGCGATCAATTTCGGTAGGTTTCAGATTAGCATCATCCTCATTTAGGCCAGTGCGTTCCATTCGGATGGTTACACGACGGTTTTTTGCTCGATTCGCTTTGCTGCTGTTAGGGACGATGGGATAACGTTCGCCATGGTAGCGAGCCGTTATCATGGCTTCATCTAAACCAAAATCAATCAAGTAATTTAAAACCGCATCGGTACGCTCTTTCGATAACTTCCGGTTATCACGACGAGAACCATAGCTGTCTGAGTGGCCATCTAAATAGACAAACTTTACGGAAGGATCCGCTTTGATATAACGCACAATCAAGGCTAAATGATCCTTATCCTTTTGCGTCATAATGATACCGCCGCCGGGGAAATAGACCGCAGAGCGAGAGATCTGATCAAAGTTTACGGGTAACAATTCCCCTGCACAAAGGACGTAGTCACGATAAGCCTGTTTAAAGTTTAAAGCACTGATGTGCCCGCGAATCGGTTGATAGCGGCTATCTTTTGGCTGCTGAACAAACGTAGGGTTTAAACCACGGTTAAGTGCTTCCACCATTAGGTGGGATTGCTTGGAGCCAATGTTGACGCCATCTTCACCTTTGGCAACGGTAACATTACCAAAACTTAACGGCTCAACACCCGGTTGCCAATTAGGTGGCATCGCCATAAGCTCTGCTTTACCGGGCTTGAGAGGTTGTCCTAGAGGTTCTAGTAAAAACTTTAAGTCTTCCCCTGAACGATGTCTGAAGCGCGCTTTCCCCATATCAGGGATATCCTGCCAGAATTCACAGTAAAGGGGGGAAGGCGGTGTTGCTTGCCAATAGCTACTGCCGATGCCAGCACCATAAGTGGCAGCATTAGCGACATTCACCACGGCAAGTAGTGAAACGAGCGAGAGAAAACCTGTTCTCAGCGGTCTAAATAATGCCATTGGCTTGGATCTCCTTGATTCGTAAGAACTCTATTTTGCCATTTCGGCCGGCAAACTCAAAACTTTAAGCACACAGAAGCTATGAACCGGTATTTGAATCAGTTACCATCAGCCGCTAATAATTTGTTAAACAGAATTTAAGGGAGCTAGAGCCTTGGAATCTTTTTCCTCTGAAGCGGACTACTACGAGAAACACCCGCTTGCCTATCGGTTTCGAGGCTTTCTGCCTGTCGTCATAGATGTTGAAACTGCAGGTTTTAATGCAAAGACCGATGCTCTGTTGGAGATTGCTGCCGTTACTCTAATGATGGATGAGGAAGGGTACTTACACCCTTACAATACTTACTCTTGTCATGTAGAGCCTTTTGAAGGGGCAAATATCGAACAATCGGCACTAGAGTTCACTAAGATTGATTTGAACAATCCGATTCGAAAGAGTATGGCAAAAAGCGAGCAACAGGCTTTGGGTGAAATATTCAAGCCTGTACGTAAAGCGTTAAAAGAGTTTGATTGCACCCGAGCAGTACTGGTGGGCCATAACGCTAGTTTTGATCAGGGCTTTTTAAATGCTGCCGCTGAACGCAGTGGTATTAAACGTAATCCTTTTCATCCGTTTTCAAGCTTTGATACAGCCACGTTGTCGGGTCTTGCCTATGGTCAGACTGTATTGGCAAAGGCGTGTAAAGTAGCCGGTATTGAGTTTGATAATAGCCAAGCGCATTCAGCTCGTTATGATACGGAAAAAACAGCGGAGCTATTCTGCTCCATTGTTAACCGCTGGAAAGAACTAGGTGGCTGGGAGCTGGCAGCACAGGAACAGCATCGTTTAAGAGATTAAATAATCTCTGGTAAGTACCTGAATAAAAAAGCCCGGTATCGTTTAACTTAGTGTTAAAAACAATACCGGGCTTTTTTATGTTTTGCGGTTAAAACAGGTTTAACCGCAAAAAAGCATCAAACTCCAACCTTATAAAATAAGGTTGTTACTTATTCTGAGAATAAGATTACAGTTTGTCAGCTTCGTCAGTCAGGTAAGCAGCAACACCGTCTGGAGAAGCAGTCATACCTTTGTCGCCTTTGTTCCAACCAGCAGGACAAACTTCACCATGCTCTTCGGTGAACTGCAGCGCGTCAACCAGACGAATCAGCTCATCCATGTTACGACCCAGTGGCAGATCGTTAACAATTTGAGAGCGAACGTTGCCTTCCAGATCGATCAGGAAAACACCACGGAAAGCAACACCAGCATCATGCTCAACGTCATATGCTTGGCAGATTTCGTGTTTAACGTCAGCAACCATAGTGTATTTAACTGGACCAATACCGCCATCATTGATAGCAGTGTTACGCCATGCGTTGTGAGTGAACTGGGAATCAATAGATACCGCTACCACTTCAACGTTACGTGCTTTGAACTCTTCCATGCGGTGATCCAGAGCAATCAGCTCGGATGGGCAAACAAAAGTGAAGTCCAGAGGGTAGAAAAATACCAGACCGTATTTGCCTTTCAGCGCTTCAGTCAGGTTGTAGTTATCAACGATCTGGCCATCACCCAGTACCGCAGCAGCATTGAAATCAGGAGCTTTCTTTCCAACCAATACGCCCATTTTTAATTCTCCAATCGTTTGGGTAGTTCACAGTAAAATTTTTTACTGCAAAGCGCTTTTAATAAGCTATCAGTGCAATAAAAGGGTAAAACCTTACCCGGCCTTAGCTAGCCATATAAGAAACTTCTCAATTATAGTCAGATAAAGTGCCGTGTAGGGATAAATTCTATTCAGATGCAGCGTTATTCGCAGCGGTCTCAGAGATCAGCGTTTTCAGCTCACCGGACTGATACATTTCGATAATAATATCGCAGCCACCGACTAACTCACCGGCAACCCATAACTGAGGGAAGGTTGGCCAGTTAGCGTATTTTGGTAATTCCGCACGGATATCAGGGTTATCCAGAATATTAACAAAAGCAAACTTTTCGCCACAAGCCATTAATGCTTGTACAGCTTGAGAAGAGAAACCACACTGAGGCATTTGTGGGTTACCTTTCATGTACAGCAGAATCGAGTTGCTAGTGATCTGGTCTTTAATAGTATCGATGGTTGCGCTCATTATAGAACCCTTTGATGTAACGGCAAAAACCGGTTGCAGATATTAACCTAGTAATAAGGTCAATTTTAACGTGCTTGATGGGAAAATGCAGCCTTAATGATAGGAATTCAAGGGCAGAAGATAATTTTTTTACTACGGCTCTTATTTATTAGGATTAATCTTTAGTCTTAATGGCGGATCGAATGCCGCTCTGTGAGATTATTTTAGAATATGAGACATTGACATCATCATATTTTATCTATAGCTTTACTTTTTTAGTACCGAACCGGCAGCACATATGTGGCTGCCGTTTGCGTTTTAGGGAAGTACTCATGGCAAGACATTTTTTAACTCTTCTGGATCTTTCCCCGGAAGAGCTGGACTACGTAATTAACCGGGCTATCACGATTAAGCAAGGCCTGAAGGCAGGGGAGATCTACGAACCCCTGAAAAACAAAGTGCTGGGCATGATTTTTGAAAAATCATCCACGCGTACTCGTGTCTCTTTTGAAGCCGGTATGACTCAATTTGGTGGTAGTGCCATCTTTTTGTCATCACGAGATACTCAGCTAGGCCGTGGTGAGCCAGTAGAAGATAGCGCACGCGTTTTATCTGAAATGGTTGATGCGGTTATGATCCGAACTTTCGATCACGCGACCGTTGAGCGCTTTGCAGAATATTCCAGTATTCCAGTAATTAATGCTTTGACCGATGATTACCACCCTTGTCAGCTATTAGCGGATGTACAAACTTTTGTTGAGCTGCGCGGCAGCATTAAAGGCAAAACGGTCACTTGGGTGGGTGATGGCAATAATATGTGCCACTCCTATATTAACGCAGCCCGTCAATTTGATTTCCATCTGAACATTGCTTGTCCAGAAGGTTTTGACCCTATGTCAGAATTAATGGAAGCCAATAAAGACCGTATTACCTTGGTGCGTACACCTGAAGAAGCGGTTAAAGATTCTCATCTGGTTGTCACAGATGTATGGGCTTCTATGGGACAAGAAGAGGAGCAGGCTGAACGGGAAAAAGCATTCGCTGGCTTCCAAATCACGCCTGAACTGATGAATACTGCAGCAGATGATGCCCTATTTATGCATTGCCTCCCTGCTCACCGTGGCGAAGAAATTAGTGTTGATATGCTGGACGATGAGCGTGCCGTTGTTTGGCAAGAAGCGGGTAACCGTTTACATGCACAGAAAGCCTTGCTTGAATTCCTGATTCTAGGCAGAATTGAGAATTAATCTTAAGAACGCATGGTAAAAGCCCAGTTTAAGACTGGGCTTTTTACTTTCTGCAGCAGACAGGACAAGGATTCATTAATGAGCACACTGCTTCAGGTCGATGGTATTGAATGCCGCTACGATCAACTGGTGATTACTCAGGATATCTCTTTCTCGCTTAACCAA
Source organism: Oceanospirillum sp. (assembly GCA_047518265.1). GTDB lineage: Bacteria > Pseudomonadota > Gammaproteobacteria > Pseudomonadales > Halomonadaceae > Oceanospirillum. Next base: position 18,285 of record JAKZRG010000023.1, on the reverse strand, counting down.
GGCGACATCTGTTGCCTATTAGGCCCTAGTGGCTGCGGTAAAACGACATTGCTGCGCACAATTGCGGGTTTTGATCCTGTCTATTCGGGTAATATACGTTTAAACAACGAAGTTATTTCGTCTCCTGACACCATGATCCAGCCTGAACAGCGCCGTATAGGTATGGTGTTCCAGGATTATGCTTTATTTCCTCACCTGACGATTGGCGATAATATTGCTTTTGGTTTGCGTAAACTTGCCAACAGAGAGCGTACAGATCGCGTCACCGAAATGCTAGATTTGGTGAGTATGCGGGATCTTATTGATCGTTACCCTCACGAGCTTTCAGGTGGACAGCAACAACGGGTGGCATTGGCTCGTGCTCTAGCGCCCAGACCCCAAATGATTCTTCTAGATGAGCCCTTTTCCAATCTTGATTTTGAGCTGCGTAAGCATTTAGGTTTAGAGGTTCGTCGTATTCTAAAAAGTCTGAATATCAGCGGTGTTTTAGTCACCCATGATCAGACAGAGGCCTTTGCTATGGCCGATTATGTGGGCGTACTGAATCAAGGGCGTTTGCAGCAATGGGATACGCCATACAACCTATACCATGAACCTCGAAATCGCTTTGTCGCCAATTTTGTCGGCCAAGGGTACTTTATTCCCGGTACTTTGTGCGGTCACGATAAGGTTAAAACTGAGGTTGGTGTTATTCAAGGTAACCGAGCTTACCCTTGGCCTGATAATACCGAGGTAGATGTCTTGTTAAGGCCTGATGATATTATTGAAGACCCTGCAGGTAATATTCGAGCAATAGTAGAGCACTTCACCTTTGCAGGTTCCGCGATTCTCTATCGTTTACGATTGCCGTCTGGTCAGATTGTTGAGTCACTGTTTAATAGTCACGCAGAATATAGTATTGGTGATGAAGTTAGGATTCAGGTAAAAGCAGATCACCTGATTTTATTTCAGAAAGACAATCAAGATATACCAGAGTCCATTATTTAGAGTTCTACCCTCTATTGGATAGGTCAGAAAAAAGGAAGGCAATGCCTTCCTTTTTCACAATCGGATCATCTAACCGCTATTTTAATCGCTTAAAAGTCACGCTAACCTTGAGTATCCAGAAGACTACCTAGTGAGGCTTGATCGGTTCTGACTTCAGCTTGTCTTTGCGCTAACTCACCAGACTGACCTTCTAAATGATCATCAATAGTGTTCGTTCTGGTTGCTTGTGATTCAGTGGTATCAGCGGTGCGGACAACTTGATCCGTTGGCTGTGAGCTAATAGCTACACGCTCATTGGTCACTCCAGCTGTGGAGGTTGGCTGAGAATCTGCAGCATCTTCCGTAAGACGTGAATTATTAGCATCCAAGCGCTGCTGAGCACGATTATCAGTGCCAGAAGCCTGTCGATTGATCAAAGTAGCATTTGAAGAAGTGGCTTCAATCATAATTAACCTCCAGAGCAAAAAATACAAAACCCATACGAATATCAGGTAAGACCTCCGATATAGGTATGGGTTCAATATAGACCTTTTTTAGCAAAGCAGAAAGTTTTTATCGATCTGCTTAAACTTTATATTTAATCAGTCTTTAGGCTTGTCATTAATAATGAAGTAGCCAAAACCGACAAAAAACGCAATTGCGCCACCAACAACTAATAAACCAGCGATTACTGCTTCATCCATATACATAATAGCTACCTCTGTAGGCTTAAGCTCAAAATCAAAAACTGCCTACAGATTATCAATGGAATGAGGTCAAAACCCTGAGCTAGATCAAGTTTATTAGCAACTCCATATTTATATGGTGATTGAGATCAATAAATAGAATTTTTATTCCAAACCTAGTTGTAGAATTAAAAACTCACCCATCGCTTCTAGTTGCGCCTGACATACCTCATGGCTCATGGGGTATGGGCTCCAGAGGCTTTTCTTACTAACGGGAGTCGTGCTTTCAAACGCTTTTTTACCCATTGTAAAAGGCACTACATCATCTTGAGAGCCGTGAGCATGCCAAAAATTAACACTCTTTAAGTCAGCAGGTGTTGTAATAGGCAAGGCTTGGTATGTTGATAATGCAAATACGGTATTCGGTAAAATACCATTATCGTAATGAGCGATATTTAAAGCCGCTTCTAAAACGACCGCACCGCCTTGGGAGAAACCGGCCCAAAAAATTCTATCTGCCGGAATACCCTGTTCTATTTGTTGTTGAGTGAGATCATGCAAAGCTTGAGCGGCTTGCTGCAGATGTTCTGCAACAATCTCCCGCTCCGGTAACATTCTTAAAATATCGTACCAGGCAGGCATCTCCCAACCGGAATTAATTGTCACGGGTATTACAGGGGCCTGAGGAAAAAGAAACTTAATTCCTGAATTAGCTGGCAGGTTTAAATAGGGTACTGCTGGCACAAAATCATCCGCTGAAGCCCCTAGGCCATGCAGCCAGATCACACAAGCCGTAGGGTTCTGGGTTTCCCCTGTGGCAATCAAACCCTTTTCCATTGAATATTCTACTTCTGACATACCACTTAACCTTTTACATAAAAACCAAAACAGGAAAAATCTACAGTGATGTATTCTACGAAACAGTTTCAGCATTGCTAATAATTTTTGAATTCATTAGCGCTTTTCTCTATGCTGCTGCATCAGCACAATTGATCCTGTTTATCTATCGTCGGATATCATCCATGTTAAAGCGCTTTAGCCAACTTATTTTGCTTACCGGGATACTCTTTCTTTCCGCCTGTAGTAGCCAGCAATCAACGCCTACAACACCTTCTGTAAGTGATCGCCATGTGGTGCAAAAAGGAGAGACCTTTTACAGTATCGCCAAACGTTATGGCCTGACTGTTCAGCTTCTTTCTCGCTATAACCCCAAGGTTGTGCCCAGTCGATTGTTAGCGGGCACGATATTAAGTCTTCCTGGTAATGCTGATGAGGTCGCTACGGATCGCGTACCCTATACCGTACAAAAAGGAGACACTTTAAGTCGAATTGCCTACCATTTTGCGGTTAACCTACAAGAGTTAAAAATAAGCAATCCTGGCATAGACCCTAATAAGCTTCGTTTGGGACAAAAGATATGGATTCCAGCCGGAGAACGTAAAGTAACCGGTTTTATTTGGCCTATTAATAACCCCACTATGATCAGTGGTTTTGGCGAAGAAGATTGGGGGTTGCAAAAAGGCGTCAACTTAGCCGCACAACACGGCCAAACGATCTTTGCGGCTAAAGAGGGAACCATTAGCTTTGCCGGGGAGATGCGCAGTTTAGGCAAAGTGATTATTATCCAGCACCCTGGTGATCAACAAACAGTTTATGCCGGTTGCGATACTTTGAGTGTCAAAGAGGGTGATAAGGTTAAAAAGCGCCAATCCATTGCTACAGTAGGGTTTAACTCCTTAGTGAACCGTCCTGCTCTACACTTCCAATTCAGGGATAGAGGTGCACCACTGCCGCCAGAGAATTATCTACCAAGAATCGCTGCCGCTCGCTAGTTTAACGAAGCGTTATCGTGGCGTAGAGCCCGTAGGGCTCTGTCAAAAGCCCTACGCCATAAAGAAGAGTCGCTACTATCTCTTTGTCTCTTCTTTTAGCAACCCAGCAGGCATCTCTTTAGATGGCTGTGAAAAATCCGTACGATACCCTTGCTCATCCACCCAAGTGCCAATCAATTTTGCTGGTGTTATGTCGAAATAGACATTACGAGGGCGAACAAAATCGATACTCGGTAGTTGTAACTCATCTCCATCCATCTCTTCCAGTTCAACCTCATCCGCATGAGACGAGCTCTGTTTAAAGCTCTCAGCGGCGACCCAAACAGGGACTTCTGATTCCCTTGCAGCCAATGCCACCAGATAAGTACCTGATTTGTTCACCACAGAACCATCTTGCAGAACGCTATCAGCTCCCAGCAAAACTAAATCAGCAAAACGCATAAAGTTGCCGATCTGAGCTTCGGTTATATAGGTGGTGGGAACCTTTAGTTCTGATAAGGCTCTGGCCATACGCCGCCCTTCTATACCGGGGCGAGATTCAGTCATGATCACCTTAAATTCACTGCCTTCCAGTGATTCTAAGACCTGCATAACCGTTGTACTGAAACTATGAATAAAGATCACCGAACCCGGCACAATCTGAGGGCTAATCTGCTGAGTAATGCGTTTACCTGCCATCTCAGAGGTATCTGATAATACCTGAGCTTTTTTGACAGCAAACTCACGTGCCTCCGATAGATTCTCTAAAGGCATGCCCGGCATTAATTCGATCCAATGTTGTAAAATGTTCCACAAAACGGCCATGCTGGGGCGTGCTTGTTGGATCTGAATAGCTAAGTCTAATAACTCCGCTTTAAGCTCCATGCCTGTAGATACATCACAGGATTCAGCATAATCACAAAGGTCTGCAAGGGCACTACGAGATAACTCACTGCCGCCTTTACGCACATCTTCTTGAATGGCCCGTAGGCGTCTTTCTTTAAACTGTTCGTTATTACGATACATAAGTTATTCCGACTGATGTATTTAGCGCTATTGATCAGATAAAAGCCCATAGCGTATCAATTCATCTAATCCGTCAGTTCCTTTAGTTGTTGTTGCAGTAGTTGTATATTTTGTCTAATTTGTTGCCAATTCTGTTGTTGAATCAGTTCCAACGGAGCTAACCAAGTACCTCCCACAACAGGAACATTGGTCAGCGACAAATATTGCGCCATATTATTAATAGAGATGCCACCTGTAGGGCAAAAGTTCAATTCGGCCAAAGGTGCTCCCATAGCCTTTAATAGATTGCAGCCACCAGCCACCTCAGCAGGGAATAGCTTTTGTAGGCTATAACCATGCTCTTTTGCTCGCATCGCTTCTGATGGGGTCATTATACCGGGAACAAAATCAATCTCTGCGGCTTGGCCTGCTTGTAATAAAGTATCCGTTGCGCCGGGTGCAATCGCAAATCCTGCTCCTGCTTGCTGTACCTGATTTAGTTGTTCAGGGGTTAAAACGGTACCTGCGCCAACAGAGAGCTCTGGGTAGTTTTCAGATAAAAATTGAATCACATCTAATGCTTGCGGTGTGCGCAGGGTAATCTCAATAGCATTAAGTTGATATTCCAACAAGCAATCAGCCAAGGGCTTTGCCTGTTCAATGGTTTCTAATACCAGTACCGGCAGAACCTTTTGCTGAGTAAGCTTGGTTAATAACATTGTCTTTCTCTCTTAAATAAACCGTATATAGCGGCAAGCTATCAATAATTTTAGATGACACTTAGGCAGAGGGCTTTTGTAACTCCCTCTTTAATATCAACATCATAATGGGTTGAGCTAAAACAAACAGCAGGGCAACCTGGCTTAAAAACACCATGCCATCTAAGGCTCCGGTTTCATCTGCTGTTAATAGGTAAGCGCTCCCTACGGCAGCAAAACCGGTTGCTACATGTTGAAAGGCAGACTGTACGGAAGTAAATGCGGCCCGTTCATGTGCTTTAGGCACCTGACTACTGAGAGCATTCTGAGCAACCCGACGAGCAGACGAAAACAGCATAAAACCGACAAAAATCCATAATACCCATTCAACAGAAGGCGTCTGTAAAAAGCCAGTCCATAAAACAACGGCCAACCCTAAGCAGGTGACTGTACCGATCAAAACACTACCAAAACGATCCGTTAGATAGCCGGTCAATTGCATACCAACAAGAGAGACTATACCGCCGATCATATAGAGTTCACCCACCCGTTCGCGAGGAAAACCCAGATTAAACTGCACATAAGCAGACAGGTTCGGGATCAATAAAAAATTACCAAACATAGAAACCACAACCAGCATCAAGGCTAATCTGGGAAGAGGGCGACTGAGTAAATTTAAGACGCCAACGGCCGGAGCACCTTTAGCATCCTTTTTATGTTGTACCATCACAGGTAATAGAAAATACAAGCTGAGCAACAATAACAAACCACTGACAGCGATAGCATAAAAAGGCGCTTGCCAGCCGTACCAGGCGGCTAACTCCATGCCAAAGGGAATACCGACAATTGCCGCAACAGAGAAGGAGCCCATAGCAATAGCCATCGCTCGCCCCCGACGTTCCGGTGGCACGACATCAATAATCATCGCCAAGCCAATGGCTGAAGCAGGGCCACCAAAAAAACCGGCACAAATACGGGTTATCAATAAGGTTATCTGATCCGTAGCCAGAGTGGCTAGATAAGTACTGACAGACAATCCAGCCAAAGCCAACATGGCCACAAAGCGACGATCAAAGCGATCCAGATAACGACTTAATGCAAAACCGGAGGCTGCAGCGGCAAAGGTATAGCTGCCACCGATTAAGCCTAAGTCCGACATAGGAATATCCAGCGCCTTAGCAAAGTCGGGCCCCAGAGGCATAACCATCATAAAATCGATAATATTAATAAACTGAATCAAGGTGACTAAAATGACCACTCGCCACTCATTGGGTAAGGTCTCTTGAACCGTACGGGCCATGAATACTCCATTGCCAGAAACTAGAAATAAAACGAAAGAGCCTTTATGAATAGATCACAGAATGCTCAAAAAGCATCGTAACGATCAGCACAAAGGAGAGGAGAGCATAGAAGATAGAAACCCAATTATACGGATCAATATATAAGAGTACTACGAATTAAGCGGAACAAAATTATACCATTCCCGATAAATTGTTAATGATAGCAACCTACGAATACACCTAGATTGATCAGTCTTTTCCTTATTTTTCATCTATAAGGAGTTATCGGGATTGGTATTATTCACTCTCTAACGAACAGACTAATTAATCATATCTCTCTGTTTTTACTATTTTTTTCACCACTTGAATCCCCAATCGTTTGGCAAGACGTACTAGATTGGCTCGATCCATATCCAGCTGGCGAGCAACTGCCGCCCAATTACCTGCTTCCTGTTCAAGTATGTTTAGAATTAACTGTTTTTGAAAACTTGCTGTTATTCCTTTCAACCCGCCCTGGGTCAGTGGGTTAGTGTTTATAGATGAAAAGATAGATGGAAGGTCTGTGCCTGGTACCGATACACCTTCATCAAGTTCTGATCCATTAAACGCCATGATATTGTTAGGGCTTTCTTGAATCAGACCACCTAAATTACCCAAGTGCTTCAGCTGAATACGGGCAATTTTAATCGCGTTTTTGCTTGCTGAGGGATCATTTTTGAGGCTGTTTTTTTCTGCATTAGCAATCAAGGCTGCTCGGCCCACGACATGCTCTAGTTCACGTACATTGCCTGGCCAGTTATAAGATTCCAGAGCCATTCGAGCTCCGTTATCAATCACCAGCTGGCTCATGGCCAGCTTACGACGGGACTGTTCCGCAAAGTAACCGGCTAACAAAGCAATATCACCACTACGGGCTCGTAGGGGAGGAACCTTGATAGGGTAGACACTTAATCTATGATATAGATCTGCCCTGAAGCGTTTCTCTGCCACCTCTTCTTGCAATACCCGGTTAGTCGCGGCTAAAACTCGCACATCCACTCGTACCGTTTTATCTCGCCCAACCGGCTGAATCTCTTGGTTTTGTAACGCCCGTAGCAATTTGCTTTGAGCCGCTAAAGGTAGCTCTCCTATCTCATCTAAAAACAGGGTTCCACCATCTGCTAGGCTGAACTTACCATCTCGATCTCGATCCGCACCGGTAAAAGCGCCTTTGATATGACCAAAGAGTTCACTTTCTACTAGGTTCTCAGGTATCGCGGCACAGTTCACATAAACGAGGGGGCCATCTGCCCGTTGGGATTGCTCATGTAGGGTACGAGCCACCAACTCTTTACCCACCCCCGTTTCGCCCTCAATTAAAATGGCATAGTCTGACGGCGCCACCAAAGCCAGCTCTTGCTTTAGTTTTTCCATGACAAGACTTTCACCGATAAGCTCGCCGCCATCCTTTGTTAATGCTTCTCGTGTTAACTCACTAATCACGTTATGAGTATGAGCGGCATCGTCCTCAAGGTGCTGCAGTAACATAGCGGTTTTCAAGCTCGCTGCTGCCATCGCTCCAATCACCTCTAAGGTATATTCGGGAATATCATCAAAGGCTCCCGGCGTCATGCTGTCCAATGTTAAAACACCGATCAACTGCTGATCTGACATTAAAGGCAGTCCCATACAGGCATGCACCGGAAGATCCCCTGTATATCCCTGTAACATGCCATCGTAAGGATCGGGCATCACACAATCCTTTTGAAAGCGAACCGGCCCAGAGGCATTGCAAATATATTCAAACCGGGGGTGGGATAAGATATCAAAACGGCGTCCCAATGCATCCGCCCCTAAACCTTTGTGAGCCAGAGGTTTAAGCACGTCACCACTTCGTTGTAACAACACAACCGCATCACATTGAATGCTGCCTCGAACGGTATTCAGTAAGCGATCAAAGCGATCCTTAGCACTCAAGCTATCCGCCATATCTATCGCTAATTGCAGCAACGCATTTTGAGAAATCGGGTTGATCTGAGACATAACACCTTTCCTTAAGACCGTTCTTACAGCTTAACACAGTAAAAGAGTCTAAAAGTAATGAATAGGTCTAAAATACCTATTTAATGTATGTCATTTTGACCTTTTTTAAATGATTGATATCAATAAAAAATTATAACTTATTGTTTATTAAGGTATTTTAAAACATGGCATAGCTAGTGCAATTCTATAAGCAAGATCAAAGCGTAAGCATAAAACCTCTAAACCAGCTTACCCATAACTCGATAATCAGGAGCCATATTATGTTTAGCCACTATTTTTTGGACTACCTACAGTCAGAAATGCCCCATCGTATTAAGGCTGGTTATCACGCTATTTTTGTTGCAGGCAACGTGCTGATGCTGATCTCTGTCATAGCCATCGCATTCAGTATTCTTGTGAGTTACGTGATGCCAGAGTATTTCAGTTTAAGCACTCAAGTCTTTGGCCATTTAGCCATGATGATTTTTGCTGCAGGTTTAAAGATAGGTTACGTCATGCACTTATTGGGAGAGAACGGTCAAGCGGGTTCCCCTCATATTGCTGCATCTGGCATCTAGATCAGCCTAAGAATAAGTCACAGGAACGCCATTGTTTTCTAAAAGCGCCTTGAAAAACCGCTACCAACCTTTTTAAGGCGACGGATAAGAATGCTGAAGATCAGCAATAAATATACTGACAAATAGATTTTAAAAAAGACTAAGGATTTATAATGTTAAGCACTCAACACATTGCAATCGTAAAAAGCACTATTCCACTGTTGGCCAGCGCAGGCGATGCCATTACAAAGCATTTCTATCAGCGTATGTTTTCTCATAATCCAGAGCTAAAACATGTTTTTAATATGAGCCATCAACACTCAGGTGGTCAGCCCGCAGCGCTGTTTAATGCGATTGCAGCTTATGCTCAACATATTGATAACCTACCTGTTTTACAGGCTGCGGTTGAGCGTATTGCTCAGAAACATACCAGTTTTGATATTCAGCCTGCTCAATACAGCATTGTGGGCCATCATCTGATTCAAACCTTAAAAGAGCTGGCACCAGATGCGTTCACTGCAGAGGTAGAGGAAGCTTGGGTAGCAGCTTATCAACAGCTAGCGGATATCTTTATTGGCCGTGAAGCAGAGATCTATCAGGAGCACGCCAGTCATAAGGGCGGTTGGCAGGGCGCAAGAACATTCCGTGTTATTGAAAAGCGTGCAGAGTCAGAATTGGTTAAGAGCTTTGTCTTTGCCCCTGTCGATGGTCAGCCTGTTTCTGATTACCTACCGGGTCAATATTTGGGCATTAAAGTACAGCCTATTAATGGTGAGTATCAGGAGATACGTCAGTACTCTTTATCCGACAAACCCAATGGTTCAACCTACCGCATTTCAGTTAAACGTGAAGCCATAGGTGTACCCGGTGTGGTTTCTAATCACCTGCACGATGCTTTACAGGTAAACGATGAAGTTGAGCTGTTTGCACCCGCAGGAGACTTTTTCTTCACGGATCATCAGCGCCCTGTTGCCGCTATTTCCGCAGGTGTCGGGTTAACGCCTATGATTTCCATGCTGGAAACGTTGGCTGATAAAAACTATCAACCCTCCGTGGTTTATTTGCATGCCTGCGAAAACCAAGAGCAGCACTCTTTTGGTCGTCGGGTAAAAGAGTTATCGGAATGCCTGAATTTAACCCAGCACACTTGGTATAACGCCGATCATAGTGATGAAGAGAGTATTCATCATGGGCTGATGGATTTAAATTTTGTTAAAGACGATCTACCCCTAGCTGAAGGTGATTTTTATCTTTGTGGCCCAACTGGTTTTATGCAGTTTGCTAAGCAGCAACTGGTGACTTTAGGGGTTACTGAAGACCGTATTCACTACGAAGTATTTGGCCCTCATAAAGAGCTGTAAATATTGCTAAAGATACCAACTCTGACAGTCTCCTATAGATCTAACTAAGAATGTGCTGAATAAATCTCATTGCCTAATATGAGCAGGCTTTCTGGTGATTGTCAGGGTAGGTGTTGGTTTGTTTTTATTGTAAATATATATCCCCTTAACAATACAAGTCGATACGTTTACTAACTATCAAATTAGTTTGTTTAATTAACAAGGAAATTATTATGAAAACAGCATTAGTTACTGGTGCCAATTCTGGTATGGGATTAGAAACAACAAAGCTATTATCTTCTTCAGGTATTCAGGTCTTTGCTGGAGTGCGTTCTGAAGAGGGGGTGTCTACTATTAATGAATTATCTGATTCATTATCTATACCTCCAATCCCCGTAATAATGGATGTTACAAATAATGAAAGTATTGAAAAGGCTATCCGTTGGATTGAAAATAACAATGCCAATAATTTGGACTTTTTGATAAACAATGCCGGGTATGGTTTGGTTTCATCTGTTGAAGAAGCAACGGATGAAATGTTTATCCGACAATTTGATGTTAATGTTTTTGGTGTTTTTCGTACCTGTAGGGCGATCATTCCAATAATGAGAAAGCAAGGATCTGGGCATATTATAAATGTAAGCTCTTTTCTCGGAAAAATGGGACTACCATATTTAGCACACTACAACGCATCAAAATATGCGGTAGAAGGAATTACAGATTCATTAAGATACGAACTTGCTGAGTTTGGAATTAAAGTCACTACTGTTGCACCGGGCCTATTTAAGACTTCTTTTGCTAATAAAGGGCTAGAACTTAACTGTGCAACGATCGATGAAAAATCTCCCTACTCTATTTCAGCGAACAACTTTATCCCTAATGTAGCGGATAAAATTAATAATGGCTCAGACCCTATTGAAGTAGCTAAAGCCATATTGTCGATTACAACGGATCAAACACAGGATAAACGAATATCTGTTGGTTCTGATTCCTTGCTCTTCGATGAAACCTCTAAAGATTTAGATGAGCAATCCTTTGAGGTTTGGTTGGCAAATACAATGGGAATTAATTGCCCGGTATAACCTGCCTCTACTCAGTCGCAAGGTAAATATTTTCCGCAATTGTATGATAAAGAAAATCAGGCTTTCCTTTGGAAAGCCTGTGCCTTATTCGCAGTCTTTAGTAACCCTAACGCTCCCGAATCCCTCGTATCAAACGCCGCACCACCCAAAACATAATCAGTGCCATCAAGGGCAAAGAGAAGGTCAGCCCTTTTAGAGAAAGATCCAGCAACTCGCCTTCTGGCAGTGTATTTTTCAATGCCATGCCGATTAGGTCATACAGATAATAGATCACCACTAAGACAGATAAGCTCTCTAATTTCCCCTGAAGATCCAAGCGACGCTTGGCCCTAACATTCATGGCCTGTAGCAGTTCTTTGTTTTGATTCTCAATGGTGAGATTCACCTGAAACTGCAGCAACTCAGTAGCACGGGCAATACGCTTGGATAACAACTCAATCCGACGGGCCGCACTGCGACAGGTACGACGAGCCGGTTCCAGATGGCGTTCCATAAATTCCACCGCCATCTGCCGACTTTTAATCTTTTCCTCTTTTAACTCCTGAACCCGTTTTTCCACCAAGGCAAAATACGCTTCACAAGCAAAAAAGCGATTAGCGGTTCCGGCAGATAACGCCTCTACCTGACCAGATAGCTCCATCATTGCCGCAAGAGTATGGGAGTTATCTTGATCCGGTGATCGTTGAGACACCCCAGCCAGCTCTTGATCTAACAAGGTTAACTTAGGCATCAAAGCACGAGCGGAGGGCAGTGCCAGTAAGGCCATATGCCGATAGGTTTCTATTTCACAAATACGCTGCAATAACCGACCCGCCTGAGACGGTAGTAGATGAATATCTTCCAGAATAACCAAAGCAAACCCCGTATCGTCTTGAGGTTTAAAATTGGTGGCAAAGCGAGCATCCCCACCCATCACTTCAGAGGCAATAAAATGACTGGAGTTAAAACAATCCTCTCCCCATTTAGAGAAGCCCTTATTGGAGTGGCGCATAAACAAGCTGCTTTTATGCTTGCGAAACAAGACCTCAACGCCGGATAGAAAAGCACCGGGCAATTGCTGACGATATTGAGGTAGCTGCAAGGCACTGCGCTGTTCCTCAAACTTGTACAGGGTCAGCGTATAGAATTCATTATGGGGCTCATAACGTATGGCTTGTTCCACATTACGGCTGAAGAGGAAACCTCTATGATCGTCCTCGACCTTAAAGCCCAACTGGCGAATAAATTCTATAACTTGTAGTTCAATATCAAGAGCATCCTGGCCATCGTAAAGCACAGTAATATGCTCAAGAATTAAGGGGGCGGGCAGGTTTTGGAAAGGGCGGGAATGAACTTCTTCAATGATATCTTGCCGTAGGGCGTAATCGTACATTCTGGGTAACTCTAACCTTTGTCGGTATTCAAGAGATGTAGTGACCGGTCAGTCACAAAAAAGAGTAAAGAGAAATGTACTCCATAAAAAACATAAGATAAAGCGATAAAATCAGACCCAAAGGTTGAAGTGAACTCATCTATCGAACAAGGCCTAAACAGAATCAATCTATTATTTGCCGCAGACAAATAAGGCGTATATTTTAAAAAGAAAACCCAAACATAAGAAGAATACCGTGAATCAAACTGCCGATAGCGACAACCTTGTACCCCATCAATTCCAACATCAAAGTTTGGCGCTGATTAACAGTGTGATTCAGCTGAGCGGATCGATCTTTTTTCTGGTGGAACCGGATATGCGGCACAAAGGCGCGGTGCTCTATGACCTGCAAGCCTCAGTGGAAAAAGATTACACCAGCACCTATGGCAGTTTAGACCCTTTAAATCCGGCTCGATTTGAAGATAAAGATCTGACGGTTGTTACTCTAGATTCGCAAATGCCTGCTCATCTGTTAAAACAGACCCTGTATTACCAAGAGTTTATGCAGCCCAACCAACATAGGCATGTGGCGGATATGTTCTTTCGGCAGGACGGCAATATCGTGGCTGTACTCAGCATGTTACGCCATGAATCATTAGGGCCGTTTACTCACGATGAGCTCCAGCTATTGAAAAAGCTTCAGCCGTTTATGGAGTTCTCATTAAATGCGGTTTACCTGTCTAAACGGAACGGTGAACGACAAGCCATTAGCAATAAATATCAGCTAACCAGTCGTGAGTTGGATGTGCTGGAACTGGTGGTCAGCGGCGCGACCAACAAGGCCATTGCTGCTCATTTAGGCTTAGGGTTAGCGACGGTTAAAACCCATTTGCATCATATTTTCCAAAAGGCTGAGGTGAGTGTGCGTAGTGAACTGGTGGCTAAAATACTGCAAGAGCTTTAACGCTGGGGCCCCATACTATTAACCAGAAAAGCTTAATCATCATCGATTTTTAAAACTCTATCGTCACTTCAAAACACTATCGTTATTTCAAAGCATCCAGCATAAGCGCTGTCTCTCTATCTAGCCCCCCTATTTAGGCCCCATCTAAATCCCTATCTCAATCTTCCGGTGGATGCTCAAGAGCATCCACTTCAGCCCATACTGCAGACATCATTTAAGCCCTATAAAAACCAGCAACAATAAAAAATAAGCTCAGGAGTCATTGATGTCTGTTAATCAAAATTTGCTGCAAAGACGCTACAACACCATAGGCAAAAGCTCCCCTCTGTTTTATGACGAGCCTCTACATCTGGTACGCGGTGAAGGTGTTTGGTTGTTTGATAATGAAGGCAAACGTTACTTGGATGTGTACAACAATGTGCCCCACGTCGGCCACTGTAATCCTCGTGTTGTTGAAGCGTTACATCAGCAAGCCTCCACGCTGAATATCCATACCCGTTATCTGAACGAAAAGATTGTTGAGTATATCGAGCGCCTAACCGCGACCTTTGATGACAGTTTATCAATGGCGATGTTGACCTGTACCGGCAGTGAAGCCAATGAGCTGGCGCTACGTATGGCTCGTCACTGTACTGGCGGCGAAGGTATGATTGTTACGGAAGCGGCCTATCACGGTAATACCTCTGCCGTGGCTGAGATTGGCACAGGCTTTATGCCAGAAGCCAAAAACAGTAAGCGGGTCAAAGTCTTTAGTATTCCCGATACTTATCGCGGTCTTGATGGCGTTAAAGCGGAAGATCTGGCGGATGCTTACGCTGCACAGGTTCAACAAGCTATTGATGAGTTTGAAGCCGAAGGGATCAAGTTAGCCGGTATGTTGGTCTGCCCAGACTTTGCTAACGAAGGCCTACTCAATGTACCAAAAGGTTTCCTGGAAAAAGCTACGGCCATGGTACGTAAAGCCGGTGGTGTATTAATTGCCGACGAAGTACAGGCCGGATTTGGTCGTAGCGGCCATCATTTCTGGGCCCATCAGCAATTTAATGTCACACCGGATATTGTCACCATGGGCAAACCTATGGGTAATGGTCACCCACTGGCAGGAGTTGTCGCACGGGCGGATATGATTGAAGAGTTCAGTGCGGCTGCCATGTATTTCAATACCTTTGGCGGTAATCCTGTGTCTTGTACTGTCGGTTTAGCGGTACTGGATAGCCTGGAAGAAGACAACCTAATGGCCAATGCGATTAGCACTGGTGGCTATGTGGTTCAGGGGTTGAAAAAGCTGCAACAAAAACACGAACTGATCGGTGATGTGCGCGATCTCGGAATGTTTTTTGCCCTTGAGTTAGTATCCGACCGTCAATGCAAAACACCAGCACCAGAGCAAGCCAAAATGATTATGAACCTGATGCGCCAGCGCGGTGTTCTGATCAGTAAAATTGGCATCTACGACAATATCCTAAAACTTCGCCCGCCCATGCCATTCCAACCAGAACATGCGGATTTACTGCTGGAAACCTTGGATAGCGTTTTACAGGAAGTGAGCGCTCTAAACCAAGAATTAACTCAAGGGGCCTTGATATGAGTGCCGTTTCCAATCCTGTCGCCATTGAAGCAGCAGAATCAACAACAAAAGAATCAGCGCAGGATTTTTACCAGTTAACGCCGGATCAGCAAAGTGATTGTCTGGGGAAAATGGCAGAGGCAGCGTTGCAACACTGGCAGCTGACCGCACAAGAGATCAGCCTGATCAAATACCGGGAAAATGCTGTTTTCAGCATTAAAACCAAAACAGGACAACGCTACGCTCTGCGTATCCATCGACCGGGTTATCACGATGATGCCGCACTGCGCTCGGAACTGCAGTGGATGGCCGCATTGTCTGCCAGTGGCGTACTGGTACCGGAAGTGATCCCTACCTGTGATCAGCAACTGATGGTCAGTGTTCAGGTGCCGGAAGTACCAGAAGCTCGGCAGATCGACCTGTTTGCTTGGGTCGAAGGCCAACCTCTGGGCTCTGTAGAAGACGGCCTGGGTAATAACAACCAGAAAGTCGCCAAAATTTATCATGCTATTGGTAATACCGCCGCACGTTTACACAATCAGGCCAGTGAATGGTCTCAACCGGAAGGCTTTCAGCGTCATGCTTGGGATACGGAAGGTTTAGTGGGCGAAGCGCCTTTCTGGGGCCGCTTTTGGGAATTGGAGATTCTAACGCCAGAACAACAATCCCTACTGATAAAAGCCAGAGATAAAGCCCGTCAGGAACTGACAGAGCTGGAACAAACCCAACTGAAAAAAACACCGGAAAAATACGGTCTGATTCATGCGGACTTTGTACCAGAAAATCTAATGACCGACGGCACCGATGTTCGCCTGATCGACTTTGACGATGCCGGATTTGGTTGGCACCTGTTTGAGTTAGCCACAGCCCTATATTTTATTCAGGAAGAGCCTTGTTACGACATCGCCAAAATAGCCCTGTTGTGGGGATATAACGAACAACGGCCTATAGCTCTGGACGATTTGGCTTACCTGGAACTGTTTCTGGCCCTGCGCGGCTTTACCTATCTGGGTTGGATTCGCAGTCGTCAGGAAACAGAGACCGCACAAGAGATGGCACCGGATCTCATCCGACGAGCCTGTCGTCAGGCTGAGCGTTATTTATTACTGAAATAGCACTGATCAATAACGAGTGTAGAGTACTCTTGGCTAAAGCGGCGCTATCATAATATCCCCGTCATAAATATCTTTGTGGCAGATTCTTAAAGGTATTTTGGAATATTAAAATAGAGGGGCGACAGAGGGTAGAAATAAAAAAATTCTCTCCCTCTATTTTTTTGCTCCGGCCATCTTTTGGCACAGCAAATTTTCTTCTTTACCGGAAAAAAGCTGACGAATGATGTTTGAGCAGTAAGGAGAAGCGCTTTCAGCGCGGCAAGAAGTACATGGATAATGTTCTTTACTCTTCACGGAAGAACTCGAAATAATGATCTGAGAATCAATACTTGTAACTCTATATTTACTCATACTGGGCATACCTTACTGAAAAACTAGACTTCAATTCGGTTGTAAGGGGGTTGCTTCTAGTCCGTCAGTAGCAAGCACTAATTAGAGTTTTGGACAAGTCTGTATTAGTGTTTTTAAAGGTAGCATATGGAATGAAATGTAGATATTACACCTGATTACATTCAAAATGATTTTTATTGAGGGGCCCTTACTTTTGCGCTTTTGAAGACGTCGCTTTTCGGCTCAGTGTGGTCTTGAAGGCGGCGAAGCTCTATTAATCCAATGTGATATCACTGCCAACAGGTACGACAGCTGGTTGAACAAACAATAGAAGCGTATCAACGGTTGGATATTATTGTTCATAACGCCGCCGTTTACCCCATGCAATCCATTGAAAGTCTATCTGACGAACAACTGGATATGACCCTATCCGTCAACTTAAAAGCAGCCTTCTGGCTAACACAAGATGCACTGCCCCACTTAAGAAAACAGGGTGGCGGACGTATTTTATTCACCTCATCTGTCACCGGCCCAAGAGTCGTTATGCCAGAGACCGCCCACTACGCCGCCTCCAAAAATGGCCTAAACGGCTTTATTCGCTCCGCCGCATTAGAGTTTGCCCGTGAAGGCATCACCGTCAACGGCGTCGAACCCGGTTATATCCTAACCCCCGCCATGGGAGCCTTAGTGGATCAGGAAGGACTTAATGAAATGGCCAGCCAAATACCACTAGGAGCCTTAGGCGCACCAGACGATATCGCCCACGCCATGCTGTTTTTAGCCTCAGATCAAGCGTCTTATATAACAGGACAAACCATCGTAGTGGATGGAGGCTCCACACTACCGGAAAGCCCAATCCTAATGGATCAGTATTATGCAGGCACGAAGGGATAAGTTTTTAGCGTAAAGTGATAGGGAGCCTCTGAAGAAGCAATTTCTCAGAAACTCCGAGAACGAAAGTACTTCGATACGCACCAACCTAAACCTAAAGGGAGCGGCTATTTGCTGTAGAATTTTTTTGGTGCTTAGTCGGCCCTGAAATAAATTATGCCTGTTCCTGTTTGTTTATGAATCCTTCCAGCCCTCAACTACCTTGCCATTCTCAATCCTTAAATATAAGTTATTTATGTCTGTATTCTACAGGTTAATAAAAAGGCTAAAGCCAGCATGAGGTAAAGGTTACAGGTCGCATTGCGAAGCTATATGTCGCATTGGTGGGTTAGTACTCATTTTGAAGTGCTAGAAATGCTTATTTCTCAGGTTTAGTATGGTCGGATATTTATAATAAATAAATGGTTACACTATACTTTGATCTAGATATCGCGCACCGGGAGCGGGGGATAACACGCATGCCTGTTATCTCAAATATACGCGCATGCGTGATATCAAAATGTTGAACTAAGCCGCTTCGCGGAGCGGGCGTGCCCCCAGTATCACCAGCCACACTTAAGTCTCCATCAAACTGTTGGAGACCTCCTTATGACTCCCTTACGCCAACAAATGACCGATCAGATGACGCTGAGAGGTTTTGC
>JAKZRG010000022.1:0-76916 GCA_047518265.1 Oceanospirillum sp. | reverse complement strand
GGCCTTAACTATTTCATCTATTATGATCTTAGGTGGCATCTTTTTAGTCATCGGTGGACGGCATTATCTTTTGAAATAGAACATTCAATGTGTATTCACTTTTCTGTCAAGAACGGTTGTCAGAAGAGAGCGGATTTACCGGTCTTCTTTACAAGGCTTAAGGGTATGTTATGCGGTTAACTTCTTGTTTGTTTTTAGCCTTTTGTTGTTTTTCTACAGCAGGCTTTGCTAACGCATCGCAAACTATGATGCGTTTTTGCTATGAAAATCAAAATTATCCTCCTTATCTGATTGAGCCGGAAAATGGTGTCGTCTCCTTGGGGAATTCCGGTGTATTAACGGATCTGATTTTGCATGCAACGAAGAATGTAGGGATTAAAGCGGAGTTTGTACACTATCCGTGGAAGCGTTGTATTACTCTTTTGGAGACAGGACAGGTTGACGGTATTTATGCGGCCATTTGGTTAAAGAAACGGGATAAATGGGGCGTTTTTCCTAAACAAAATGGTAAGCCTGATAGTCGCTTTCATCTATGGCAAGTGAAATATAATATTTATACGTTAAAGGATACAGAGCTAACTTGGGATGGAGAGCAGTTCACAGGAGTAAAAACTGGATTGGCAGCTCCTTTAGGTTATGTCGCTGAAGAAAAGCTGGAGCAACTTAAAGTTAAAGCGGCGCATACTTATTTACCTAAGGATGGAATGCGTCTGGTAGGGATGGGGCGTTTAGATGGTTACGTGGTGGAGAGTGCCATAGGGGATCATTTGCAGCATTCCATACCAGAAGCTCGTGATGTTATTTCTTTAGGAGAACCTTTTATGCTGGCTGACTGGTATGTGCCTTTGTCCCATGCATGGGTAAAAGAATATCCGGAGCTGAGTGAAAAGTTTTGGCAAGCTCTAGCAGATGCTCGTGATCAGTATGGCCCAACTCTTTACCAAAAATACTCATATATGGCGTCTGAATAACTATTGACTCGTTTTTACTTCTTCAGGCGGCAGCAAAAAATCATAAGGTGCTGTCGTTGGAGTCAGAGTTTTAGAGAAGATCTTAAAATCAATCTTTTCAAATTGAGCTTGTCTGATTTCTTTGTCATAACGAACAGGGGAAAAGGTACGGCGGTCTGTTAACGGAAATTCCATACTTCTGTGGGCCAGATTAAAACCGTTATAAAAGTCGAACATATACACAATTCCCCAAGCCGCTGACATATATTGCCCTCCATAACTGTTTACAATTTCTCCTTGCTCTATCCGTTGTAACGTTTTTGGCAGACGATCAAAACCAGAAATGAAGACATCTTTACCCGGTACCCTGCCCAGTTCAATCATGGCATTTGTGGCACTTATGGCTATCTCGTCGTTGGCTGCCCATATTAAGCTGGTTTTTGGGTAACGCCGGTGAGCTGATAGGGTCGCGTTTTTTGCGTGCTTGGGATCCCAGTGTGTGCGAAAGACTTGCTTAATTATGATATTACCCTGATTGGTTTTTAGGGCGTTGTACATGCCTCTTAGCCGTTCAGCATTAACTTCGGATGATGGAGATCCTTCCAGTGCTATTAGCGATAAAGGTAATCCATCTTGGTTATTCCGTATAGCAGTATCAATCAGCTCTAAAGTAAGCTTTCTACTGGCGGCTTCATTATTGCTGAGTAATTCGGCCTGCCAAAAAAGGAATTCACTGCCAGGCAAGCCAATCTTGTCATTGGCAGGAAAGCCATTGTCATAGATAAATGAATGTACTTTATGTTTTTCTAGTAACTCTAATATGGATCTACCTGTGTTTTTCATATTGGAAAATAATATGGCATCGGGTTTTCGGGGAGAGCTCAATAGAGTTGATAGAGCCCGCAATGGCCTTAGTGGATTATTATTAAGTGAGACGACCTGTAAATTAATATTGAGATCTTTAGCCGCCTTCTCAGCCGCAATTTTAGTGAGTCGCCAAAAAGGATTTTCATTGTTGTTAATAAATAGAACAAAAAATAATCTATTATAACTTTCAGAATTAATACCCTTGGTTGTAGCAAGGGTTATCGTCGCTTTTGACATAAGGAAAATGAGCACAATGCTTATAAAAAAGAGCGCAATATTTTTAGTTTTCACTCTTTTGGCAAGGCATCTATTCAAATGCATAATTTTAAGCATTTTCATGCGATAGGTTAATGCGTACGAGCTCTGGTAATGAACTAGCTTGGGTTTTTTTCATAATATTGCTGCGATGATATTCGATCGTTTTTACTGTAATATTTAATTGTCGGGCGATCTCTTTATTTGGCATGCCTTCAACTAGGTATGCCATGATCTGTCTTTCTCGTTTTGTTAGCGAATCAAATACCTTATTCGTTTCTAGCTCATGATCCTGAGATTCTTTGCTTTCACGGAATCTTTTCAATGCGCCTTCAACTTTAAAGACCAGTTGACTATGATCAATAGGTTTTTCAAGGAAATCATATGCACCAAGCTGAATGGCACGAACGGCCATAGGAACGGTAGCATGACCTGTAATAAAAATAACGGGAGCAATAATATTGAGTCTTTCCAGCTGTTGGAATAGTTCAATGCCACTCATGCCTTGCATCCGCACATCCAACAATATACAGCTAGGTTCTGCTTTCGTTTTTTTGATATAGGAGATGAAAGCTTCACCTGAATCATGGGTTTCAGCATTATAGCCGTAGGATTCCAATAGCATTTTAAGTGATGAAGCTACAGATTCCGTATCGTCGATAATGTGTATCTTTTGAGCGGTAATTTGTGACATAGGTTAAATTCCATTGATGTTGTTACATACCCATGCAAAAGTGTTTCGATATTCTCAGGTTGCCAGTCAGAGAGCATGGCGGTTTTGTAGAGAACCTTTTGCTTGGGTGCTTATCAGTTAACCGATGTGGTTATTTTTATTAACTTTTCATTTGGTTCGTATACTGGAACTTTTAAGGAGAATCTCGCCCCTCCCTGAGACATGTTGTTAGCACTAATCGACCCATGATGCATTTCTGCAATGCTTCTGCAGATAGAAAGGCCCATACCTAAACCATTTTTCTTGGTCGTATAGTGAGTTGTAAAAACGCGACTAATATCGGTAATACCTGGTCCATTATCTTCTACATAAAGCACATAATGCTCATCTTCAAAATCTAGGCCGAGTGTTATATTTCCCGCACTATTGTTGGTTTCACTTAGTACTTCCAGAGCATTACTGATTAGATTGATCAGTAATTGCTTTACTTGTACTTCGTTGGCAATAATCCAAGCCTCAGCTATTGTACTGGAGAAGCTAATATTAACTTTACTTTTTTCTGCTCTAAGTTGGCATAGATCAATGGTGTTATGTACGGTTTTAACCAGCTCTAATGGAGTCTGTGGGTAATCATTTCGACCTAGCTGACCTCGGGCTTGTTTGACAATATCTGATGCTATATCTGCTTGTTTAATTAATTGCTCTAAACTTATGCTAATTTTCTCTGGTGAATTATTTCCTTGTTGATGGAAATTAATAGCAGAGGTTGCATAGTTTTGTATTGCTGCTAGGGGCTGGTTTATTTCATGGGCGATGGTGGTAGCCATTTCGGCAATAGCCATCTGGTTTTGACGAAAGTTCATTAATTCACTGGCTTCTTTTTCCAGTTTTTCTGCCCGTATTTTATCTGCGACATCTCGTAGCGTAACGTAATAGAGACGATGTGTATCGTACATAACCATATTGAAATGCAGTTCAATATATGACGTTTGGGAAACGCCTTGTTTGGCTAGAATATTTTCTGGTAGTCGAAAAGTGCCATGTTCTAAGGGTTTTATCCCAAAAATATCTTCAAAATTCTGCTTGGTTAGTATCTCTAAGGGAGATCCCAACAAACTGATTGCAGCATAATTTGCATCAATTATTCTATAAAGGTCTTCGCCGGCGACCGGATAGGGCTCGACAATTAAAAGAGGATCAACATTACGATGAAATAATGCCCTATAGCGCTTTTGGCTACTCTGTAGCATGCTGGTTAACAAGCGCGCAGACTCACGCCCTTCGGCTACTTCCTGAGTTCTCTCTATCAACTTATTATGGGCATCTTGTTGTCGTATATGGTGCAAATGGTTATTTTCTTGCAGGCTGTTATAGGCATCAACCAGTTCATGCATCTCTCTTGGCGCCTGTTTATCTAAAGTTTGAGGTGTGTATTTATCAGGGCGCGCATTTTTTAGGCCAGAGATGAGCTGTTGTACATGGCGATTCACTTTCAGGTATAAAAAGAGAATGACCGCACATAATGGGATAAGTAGCTTGATGATAGTCATTGCTATTAACCAAAGATTATCTTTGGAAAGAAATACCAGAAATTCTTTATCTGAAAAGTGAATAGTTATGTTGCCCATCAAGAGGCGTTGGGACTCGGAGTTATTATGGCTTAGTGGACGACTGATAATTAATAATGACGAGTCTAGAGCGTTTTGCTCACCATTCTTATCGCGAGTGCGTAGATAAACACGAGAGAATTGATCTGAAATCATCAGATGTTTAACTCTATGATTACGAAACAGAGTATCTCCTAATAAGTTAACGCTTTCTATGTCTGCATCATAAAGAGCTTTGGATAATGCAGGCACAATTTGATCGATTTGCTGATTAAGATATTGCTCTCTCAGTTGACCTGTATGCTGAAAATAGAAATGTACCTGAACTGCCGTGATGACAATCACCAACACCAATAAGGGCAGAACAACCAGGCGAATTAACTGGTTTGACAGGGAACTCTTCTTTTTTTCTACCATTTATACCATCCAAAGATTTTTTCTAATGTAAGTATACATAGCGTTTGCCAATAATACCCTAGGGAAAACCCTGAAAAATCTTGGTATTTGACCGAGTATCTCTCTTCTCATTTTTAATTCAGAATAGGCATCGTAAGCTAAGTAATCAAGAGAATTTACTTATAAGTCTTTGAAGATAAGGCAAAAATAGAATCAGGGGTGCCCTATGTGGGCTGAAAATAAATGCGGATAGCTTCTTGAACTCTAGAGACGAGGCTTCTCCGGTAAACACTGGACAGGTAAAGTCGTTAGTGATGAGGCCCTGTATTGAACAATTATGATTCTATTACTGGTTTGTTATGTCGGTCAGCGTTTGAAATTGATAAATTAACACCAAATTTTGATAATCACCTTGTTGCAGCTTTGATCATTGATTTTGATCGGTTTTCGGAAATTAACCGAGTCTATGGACGCTCCATTGGTGATTTTGTTTTAGCTGTACAAGCCAGACGCTTACAGAAGAAAACGGTTATCTATCGACACCTTTCTTATCGTTATGAAGGTGATCGTTTTCTGGAATTGATTTTTTCTGATGTGTCATTATGTCGAGAAAGATTATTTGATGTAGTCGATGGTCTGCAAAAAGCGTTATCTCAGGCTATCAAATATGATCAGGATATTGTGGAAACCACTTGTTGCATCGGTGCGGCATTAAGATCTAAGGATATGGGGGTTGCTCAACTAGCCACAGAGGCTATGTTAGCAACAGAAGATGCTAAGCAACGAGGCAGAAATAATATACAGCTTTATGTGCAGCAAGAGAACGAAGGGGTTTGTTAAACTCTTTTACGTTTAAGACAGTAAAATGTAGGAACTGCACAGAGTATTAAAAAGAATACAGGCCTAAACGGCTGTTGCTCTTAGGGGACATGGGATGTCCCCTTTTTTTCGTTTTTTCAAGTACCCTCAGCGCAAACCTTAATATCAACCTCTCTTACCTTTTGTTAAGCCCTTCTGTGGATCAAAACTCACTATCGCTAGGAATAAAAACAGGATTGTAATACCTGATACTAGCAACAATGAATTTATATCTAATTCTCCGTATAGACTAAAGCGAATGAGCTCAACCGCATGAGTAAAAGGGTTTGCATTACAGATTGCATATAAAATAGGCCCTGCTTCCTGCATTTTCCATAGGGGATATAGTGCAGAGGAGAGAAAAAACATGGGAAAAATAACAAAATTCATAATCCCAGCAAAATTCTCTAATTGGCGAATAAAGCTAGAAATAAATAAACCTATAGCACCTAGCATAATCGCGACTATTAAGCAGGCAGGGAGCACAGCGAGATAGCCGATCATCGGTGGGTCTACATCGACAAAATAAGCGATAAATAAAAAGGCATAAATTTGGGGGAGAGCGACAAGAGCATTAGCTAAGAGTTTACTGAATAGAAGAAAGCCTCTGGGCTGTGGACAGGTGAGTAGAACCTTCATACTCCCCATTTCTCTGTCATACACCATAGATAGTGCACTTTGCATGGCATTAAATAGAATGATCATGGCAATCAAGCCCGGTGCGATATAAACCTGATAAGTAATATAGGTTCCATAAGGAGGCATAATGGAGACGCCTAATACCGCACGAAAACCTGCTGCAAATACAATGAGCCACAGTAATGGGCGGATCAATGCACTGAAAAAACGACTGCGTTGTTGTACAAAGCGTAGAAATTCCCGTTGGGTGATACCTACGAAGGTACGCCAATAGCTTGATAATGTTGTTTGGTGTGGGCGAAATAATGTTGTTTGTTGTGTACGGAGTAGAGATTGATCAGACATGGGGTTTACTCCGTGCGGGTGAGTTGTTGAATAAGTTGTTTTAATTCGGTCACGCCTTGCTCTTGAATTAAATTCTCGCTTAGACCCGAGTACTTGGCCTGACCCTTGTGTAGAATTAATACAGGATCTTGGGGCTGAATTTCTTCGATTAAATGGGTGGTCCAAAGAACCGTTAGCCCTTCATCACGACAGCGCTGATGTAGGTAATCTGTAAGTTGTTGGCGAGTCGATAGGTCTAAGCCGACAGTGGCTTCATCCAGCATTAAAAAGGCGGGCTGGTGTAATAGTGCACGAGCAATTTCTACTCGACGCTTATGACCACCGTTTAATGTTCTTACGGGGTCTTTAATACGATCCAATAGATTTAACCGAGTTAACTCCTCTTGGATTCTGTGTTTGGCTTGTTTTCGACTTAGGCCGTGCAGTGACGCGTGATAGTGTAGGTTTTGTCCCACGCTTAGATCGAGATCTAAGGTGCTTTGTTGAAAGACGATGCCAAGATTGGCCAGATAATCCGGGCTGGGCTTGAGCATAGCTTGGCCTCGAAAAAGTAGGGTGCCCTGCTGGGGTTTTAATAAACCGGCCAATAAATTAAACAGGGTAGACTTACCCGCGCCATTGGCACCGAGTAAGGCATTAAATGCACCGGGATAGATATCATAATCCACAGCGTTTAATGCGGCTAAAGGGCCGTAATAATGGCTGAGCCCCTCAATACTTACCAAAGCTTCTGAGTTAAGTAAGTCCACTCTGCTATTCATAACGTCACTCCAATACTTGAATTGTGCTAAGAATTAACGTTCGGCAACAGATGGTGCTTTATCTTCGGGAAGAACAGCAACACCCCAAGGATAGCGACCTACTTTAATGCTTTTAACCACTTTCATTTTGTCGATATCCACAACGGAGACATCACCGCTAATTCCGTTGGTGGTGAGTAATAGACTTTGATCTGAGCTGAAGTCCATGTGCCATACGCGACGGCCTACGAGCAGGTAATCCACCACTTCATAGCTTTTAGCATCAACCACGGCGATGTGGTTGGCAGGGCCTAAGGCGATAAAGGCATATTGACCGTCATCCGTTAGTTTTACACCGACAGGTTGGATGCGATCAGGGTGTATGCCTTTAATTTCAAAATTCATCTTTTTCAGAATTTCACGATTTTCAGTATCAATGACAACAACGGTACCGCCAATTTCAGAGGAGGCCCAGAGTAAAGAACCGTCTTTATTGAACTCAACATGACGAGGGCGCTGATCAACCTGAGTATTGTCATACAACTCATAGGTTTCGGTATCGATCCAATGAAGCATACTGGTGGTTTCAGAAGTATTGACTGCAATCTTACCTGTCGGGCTTACGGCCATGCCTTCTGGTTCAACGCCCACATCAATTTGAGCCAGAACCGTACTGTCTTTAGTATCGACAACGGTTACTAGGGCATCATCTTCGTTAGAGATATACAGGTGGCGATCATTAGGGGCTAGAGAGAATTGCTCCGGATCTTCACCGGATGGCAGAGTATCAATAATCTGACCGGTCGCTACATCCATAATCTGCACGGTGTCATCATCACTGGCGCAGATATACAGCTTGCTGTAATCCTTGCTGAAGATGATCCCTCTTGGACGCTGACCCACATCAATGGTCTCTTTGACTTCTAAGGTCTTCAGGTCAATGATTGAGATTGAGTTATCTTTTTCATTACTGACATAAGCCAGATCCGCAAACGCGGGAGCAGCAAGTAAAGAGCAGCCTAGCAGAAGAGGTTTGAGTGCTTTTTTCAACATAATCGTTACCTATTACATGGATATTTTTGGTTATTATTCTGTATTTATCGGAATAAGAGTCGAAACCGGGTCGGGTTCATTTTTATATTTTTAATACGCGCTTTTCTTTGAGTCGCTTTAGTCCGTTTTAAGGGGTAGATCAGAATTTATTCAGCTGGCATTGACTTTCCTGCTGATCAAAACCTAAGGTATCCAGCGCTGTTACTGGGTGTAGGTAGCCTGCTTGCGGTGATTGCGAAACAAGAGAGGTCGGTTGCACCAGTGGAATGGGCTGTCGTAACTGGCCGTTCCAGTTTCGGTAGGTCAACTTGTGTCCCTTAAAGGCCGCTAAGTGGAATTTCTCGCCGACGAGGAATTGCTTCATCGGTTGGGCTAAATGCTGCTCTCCCTTTTGCTTTTTATTCTGCAAAATCGCTTCAGAAATAGAACGTACGGCAGCCCAAGCGGCATAATCTTTATCATTCATATGACGTTTCTGAAGCTTTTCGAACCGACTTTGAAGCTGAGCCGCCCCCCATTGCTCTACCACCTTATTCCAGGCTGTGGCTGTTAGGCCTTGAGTACCTGCTACGGGGCGGGGCAGCCAAGTGTTATAAGGCACATAATGACCAAAATCACCGGCTTCATCGGCTACTAGAACCACATCGTATTCTTCACCCTGGGTGAATAAGGGCAGCTCTTTTTGAGCAGTACGTCTTAAATCCGTATCAAAGCTCCACTCCTTCTGCATCACGATTTTGCTACCAAAGCGCTTAGCCGAACGTTTCAAGGCATTGGCGTAGGCTTTATCACCTTCGTCTGAACCTTCAATCAGCAACCAGCGAGAAAAACGACGTGTGGCCAGCCATTGAGCCAGAGCATCTGTCGTCATGGCGCGACTGGGGTAGGTGTGTAGCGTGTTGTTCAAGCACTGACTGGTACGAAGCTGGTCATCGCTATTGCCCACATTAAATAAAAGGGCTCCGTTTGCTTTTGCCATTCCATCGGCTTTTGACAGTAAGTCAGAGGGAGCATCAATAAGCACTAAGGCATCTGTCTGGATTGCTTGTGCAGCAGCCGTCATAAAATCGGCTTCAGAGGTAAAGCGTTGACTGTTTAGTTGGTAGTGTTGGCCAGTAAAGCGTCCCGTCGTATTACTGTCTTGGATTGCCAGTTCAGCGCCGGCTTGACCGCTGTTTTTAGCCGGAGGCATTAGATTAGACAGTACCGGTTTAGGCTTGGGCATCATACGCAGGTAGTGTATTTCAACCTCCAGTTTTGGCTTTTTAAGGGCCGCCTCAGCCGTCGTGGCTGATACTGTTGCGCCTGCTGTTATCACCGTCGCTAGACAAGCAAGCGTTGCTGTAAACCGCTTGTGTCCGGTGGTTTTATGATCGGATCTGGCTTTGTTATGACATGAGAGCATCGCCGTACCTATTTTATTCTGAGAGCATTTACTGGGTTTAAGCAGTTTTCCTGTTATAGGTAGGCAGATTAAGCGGGATACCTCCATAGGTGAATGGGAACAAAGAAGGAAGAAACTAGTTCTCAAGTAGCATATTTTGACTTGCAGACTATTCCTACCATGAGCATCAGATTCTGGAGGGAATAAACAATGAACAAAATGAAAACAACAATAATGGCGTTAACACTGGCTGCTCTACCGGGTTTTGCTATGGCTGCAGGTGATCTGACGCGTAAAGCGACCGATTTACCTGAACTGGTACTGGGCACTGAAGAAAGTGGTTACGGCATGTCTCAAACCGAATACCAACTAGAAACGGGTAAAGCTTATAGCTTGGAGATTCAAGCCAGCGGTTTAAAAGAATACGCACTGAAAGCACCTGAATTCTTCGCTTCCATCTACCTACGTAAAGTTGAAGTGGGTGCAGCAGAGATCAAAGCGGTTTCCCTGACAGAACTTGAATTTGAAGATGCCGGTGAGGTTGAAATTTACTTTGTACCGATCAAGCCGGGTCGTTTTGAGTTCTATGCCGAAGGCCTAGAGCATAAAGGTATGAAAGGCGAATTTGTTGTTCGTTAATAGACCTTTATTGCCTTGTTTTAAAGCTACCGCTTTAAAGAGCGGATAGCGTTTTAAACGTATTGGTTACCTTCTGTATGCACTGCCCTGCATACGGGAGGTGGCTGATTAGAAATCTCTGAATAAGTCGTTAACCCAGAAGCATAAGTTAGAGGCTTACTCAGAGATTTCAAGGATAAAAATAATCAGGATTACCCCATATACAGGTTCTTTGGAGAATAATAATGACTGTTAAAACCAATTTTCTGCGCACAGGTGCTGCCTTCATCTTAGGTAGCGTATTAAGCGCACAGGTTTTTGCTCATGGTGATGTTGTACCGCAAGCTATTGATGTTTCTGCTTTGCCAGCACTCGGTGAGGAATGGTTGGAAGAGAATCCATACGTAGGCAATCAAGACGCTATTCGAATTGGTGAATCTGCCTATGCCCAAAACTGTGCTCGCTGTCATGGTCTTGATGGTATTTCCGGTGGCATCGCACCTGATCTACGATACTTAGAAGAAGGTATCGAGGGTGATGAGTGGTTTGTTTACCGTGTCCGTAACGGTGCAGTTCGCAACGGCGTACCTTATATGCCTAAAATGGCTGAACACCTAAGCCAAGAGGCTTTGTGGTCAGTACGTGCTTGGTTGCTGACTAAGAGCACTGACTAAGGTGGTGATTACATATGTTTAAAAGTAGCCTTTTTGCGCTGCTGCTTCTGACGCTAGTGCAGGGTTCTCCTGCGCTGGCGCGTTCCTATGATGATGTGATGGCATCCGGCTTCATCGAAGTCGCGGTGTACGATCAATTCCCCCCTTATTCCTTCAAAAACGAACAAGGTCAGGCCAAAGGTATTGATGTTGAGCTGGCTCAGCATATTGCCGAAAAAATGGAACTGGATCTAAAGCTTCGTTGGATGACTCCAGACGAAACACTTGATGATGATTTACGTAATCATGTCTGGAAAGGGCATTATCTGGGTGGCGGCATAGCTGATGTTATGATGCGAGTACCTTATGATCGTAATTATTCTTATCAGACCAATGAGTTTGGTGAGGTGAAAAATGATCTGGTACATATGTTTGGGCCTTATCAAAAAGAACGCTGGCGAGTGGGTTTTGATGCTAGCCAGATGGATACACTAGAAACCCTTGCGGTACTTCGTTACTACCCTGTCGGTGTTGAAACTGATAGCTTGCCAGATATCTACTTGATGTCCGTATTTAAAGGCCAGATCCGGGAAAAAGTTCGTCACTTCGTTGGTCTTACGGATGCATATTCTGCTCTACAGAATAATAAAGTAGCGGCATTAATGGGGATGCAAAGTCAGTTGCAGTGGTTGTCTAAGTATCACCCAGTACAGAAGAATCCCTTTAAACTCTCTACGGTTGCTTTAGCGGGTTTGCATCAGCTGGATTGGGATATTGGTATGGCAGTGCACAGCAACTATCGTCAATTGGCATACGCCTTGGGTGATGTGGTTGAAGTTGCGGCTAAAGAGGGTCTGGTAGAGAGCATTATGAGTAGCTATGGGGCTGATTACTTATTGCCGGAGCTTTATAAGGTGCAGTAATAATGGTCTTTATGCTTTGATAATAAGCAGCAACATAGAAATATCAAAAAGGCGCAGAACTCTGCGCCTTTTTGCTGTAGAAAAAACTTATGTTCTAGAGCTTACCAACGAAAGGCGTAATACCGATATATAGTCTAAATAACCCCTTTCTTAGCACAAAAATCGCATCTCAAGTAATACAGAAAAAGGGATAATAGAGGTATTAGGGGTGGGTGTAATAAATAACCAAGCAGAGTCTACTCTATAAGGCGATATATTGTTTGATCATAGGGTACTGTACATCGAAGTGTTTTTTAGGAATATAGAGTATTAATAAGGTATCAAAACAGTTTTTTGGAATAGTGTCACAATATATTTAAAAAGTAGAAAGAAGTTTGTGCAGTCTAACAAATGTTGAACTATAGTCTGATTAAGTTGGTTTTTAAATGTAGGGTCATGTGTTATTCCTCTCCGTGTTCTCCAAACAAGCGTTCGGCTTGTTGTTCTTGGGTTTTCACCCTCTTCGTGGCCGGTCTTTTGACCGGCCTTTTTTTATCTGATGTTTAGAGAATACTTAGGCTATTTTTACTGCACCATCTGTACTGACTGTTGCACTACAGGCTAGTACAAAGCCTTCTGCGATTTCATCCGGTGTTAAGCTAACCAAGCTGGTAGATTCAGCTGTACCATCGGTTATCTGACATTTACAGGCGCCACATACGCCGGAGCGACAAGCAGATGCCATTGCAATTCCAGCCGCTTCGACAGCATCTAGGATTGATTGCCCTTGGTTAATCGTAATTGCTTTTTGGCCTTCAATATCCAGTGCAAAGGTTTCTACCGCAGCATTCATTTCGGTGTTCTCTGCTTGGCTTATTTCAGGTTGGAATGATTCTTTGAAGAAGCGGCTCATATCAAAACCGCGAGCATTCAGAGCTTCTTCCACTGCTTGCATATACGCTTGTGGGCCGCAAACATATACCTCTGTATCTGCCAAATCGGTGATGTTTTCATTAAGCCATTGAGCATTAAAAAGCTGAGCTTGCTCTGCTTGCTCTGGGTGACTAAAGAGTTGGCGCAGATTAAAGTTGCTGTAAGTTTGATCCAATAGTTGCAGACGATTCTGAAAAATAGTGCTGTCGGCATTTGGTGAGCTATGGATAAAGTCAATCTGTGCAGGTTTGCAGGTGTCCAGTAACCAGCGGCTCATAGACATTACCGGTGTAATACCGCTACCAGCACTTAATAATAGGTATCGAGCTGGCTTTTGGCTGGCTTTCAGGCTGAATTCTCCCGCAGGCGGTAGCGCACTCACTTCTGTACCTGCTTGCAAATTATCCAGCAACCAATTGGATACTAAGCCGCCATCGACACGCTTTATGGTGCATTCCAGTGTGAAAGGGCGAGAGGGTGATGATGACATTGAATAAGAGCGGGCATGCTTTTGGCCGTCTATTTCCAACTGTAAGGTCACAAACTGACCTGGAAAATAGCGAAAAATCGCTTGGTTACTGGCTTCAAATACAAAGGTAGCGGCTTGATCGGTTTCTTCCCGGCGGGCCACGCAAACTAAGGGGGCGCTAAAGGCATCGGTTTGGCCGGTAAAGTTTAGCTGTTCAAGTTGCTGCATCATCTAATCGCCTCTTTATTATTCGCTCTTTGCTCGGAGCGTTATTCTTAAGCACTTTTCTTTCAAATGCTTCTATTTTTCAGCACTTCTTTTTTAACTACCTCTGTCATATCCGGGTTGTAGCGTACAGTGACTGACAGAAGTAAAAAGGCCAGCACTGGGCTGGCCTTTTTAGAGTTCTTTTATGACGCTTTTCCATGTTTCCATAGATCAGCGCACAAGCGAAGAACATTAACAGAATCTATTTTGTACCATTTGATTCATATCAATTAGACCGTTTTTTCATCTGATCAATCAGATTAAGCCGCGTTTAACGCGTTAGCCAGATCTTCATCGGCAGTGCTAATACCTTTTAACTGGAATTCGTTAACCAATACATTGATTACGTTTTCAGTCAGGAAGGCCGGTAGCGTTGGGCCAGTGTGAATGTTCTTCACGCCCAGAGACAATAAAGTCAGCAAGATAACGATTGCTTTCTGCTCGAACCAAGACAGCATCAGAGACAGTGGCAGTTCGTTAATATCACACTCAAAGGCTTCTGATAGTGCAATGGCAAGCTGAATAGCCGAGTAGCTGTCGTTACACTGACCGATATCGATTAGACGTGGAATGCCATTGATATCGCCAAAGTCTTGTTTATTGAAGCGGAATTTACCGCAACCCAAAGTCAGTACTACGCTGTCCTGTGGCACTTTTTCGGCCAGTTCAGTGAAGTATTCACGTTCTTTGCTGCTGCCGTCACAACCACCGATCAGGAAGAAGTGCTTGATGTTGCCTTCTTTGATGTTTTCGATAACGGCACCAGACGCTTCCATCAGGCTGTTACCACCAAAACCAACAGTAATGAAGTGTTCGATTTGATCTTGGCTAAAGCCATCAAGAGCCAGAGCTTTTTCGATAACAGGGCTGTAATCACCATCTGCAATGTGGCTAACTCCCGGCCAGCCCACAATGTTAGAGGTGAAGATGCGATCACCATACTGACCAACATTTGGATCGATGATGCAGTTAGAGGTCATCACGATAGCACCAGGGAACTGAGCAAATTCAGTCTGCTGATTCTGCCATGCCGTACCATAGTTACCAGCTAGGTGGCTGTATTTTTTCAGTTCAGGGTAACCGTGTGCAGGCAGCATTTCACCGTGGGTATAAACGTTAACGCCTTTACCTTCAGTTTGTTGCAGAATTGCTTCCAAATCATGCAGATCATGACCGGATACCAGAATCGCTTTACCTTTAACCGGGTTAACGTTGACCTGTGATGGTACTGGATGACCAAAGCGAGTGGTTTCGCCACGATCCAGCATTTCCATAATGCGGTAGTTCAGTTTACCGATCTGCATGGAGCAACCCAGCAGTTCATTCAGGTCTTCGCTATCATCTGCCAACCAAGCCATAATTTGGTGGAACTCAGTGCAGATATCTTCTTCGTATTGACCTAGAACGTGTGCGTGCTCCATGTAAGCCGCAGCACCTTTTAGACCGTAGATAGCTAATAAGCGAACGCCCATTGCATCTTTGTTTTCTTCCGTTTTGCCACGGTTAATAGCCGCTTGAGTGATCTGTTCTGCCAGAGCCTCTTCAGTCTCAGCCAGAGTAAACTCAGAGGCTGCGGTTTCAGCTTCTGGTGCTTTACCGGCAGCAGTACAAGCGGCGATATATTTCGCTTTCAGTGCCGCGCGATGTTGCTGTGCTTCTTGAGAGTAAGCATTGATACGCTCACCATCAAAGTTAACGTTTGTCAGCGTAGAGAAAAACGCACGAGCGGTAAACTGATCAACCTCTTGGTCTATGATACCCACAGAGCGTGCACGATTAGCATAGATGGATAATGCTTGTAGGGAGCGTACTAACAAATCTTGCAGATCAGAAACTTCTGCCGTTTTACCACACATACCCTGAGCATAGGCACAACCATTACCAACAGGGGTTTGCATTGTTTGTTCACACTGTACACAAAACATTTATTTCTCCTCGAATTTTTATAATCAGGTCTAGCTTTTCGCCACGCTACATACCTAAACAAAAGTGTTTCGAAATTATCTAAGCTACCGCCAAATAGAATGGCAGCTCTCTATGGTGAAATTCTTGTTTAGGTGGTTAGCGATAACCGATCTTTTTCGCCGGTTTTAAAAATCTATTAAGGATTGATATAGCAGGTGCTGTGCCATGTTTTTAACCTCTTGAATTATAAGGCTTATTTTATTTGTGGTCTTATTTGATGTTTTTTTGACATCGCATTGATGGTTGTTTCTGATGTTTTAAATACATCTCTTTGATGTTTTTTTGACATCTTTGGTGTTGAGTTTGTATTTTAGGTGGGTGTTAACCTATTGATTCCATAGGAAAATACTCGGGTATAGCTGATTTTTGATAGTAAGTTTTGATAGTAAGAGTATTAAGAGCGATGTGTAAGGAAAGGGAGTTGTGAATTTTGGTTATAAATGTTTTTCGTATAATAGGGGCTAACAGTTTTTAGGCATATCGTCATAATCGGGGTATTACATACTTAAACAAGAGTATTTCGATACTTCCCAGTTATTGAATCAGCGAGTGTCTCTGTTTTTTGTCGGGAAGCCTTTGTTTAAGTGCTTGAGACTTATTGGATATTGGGAATGCTTCTATGAAACCAAAATTGATCAGCTTTAAGATCTGTCCCTTTGTGCAGCGGGCAGTGATTGCTATGCAAACTAAAGGGGTTGAATTTGATATTGAATATATTGATTTGGCAGAACCACCGGCATGGTTTCTTGAAATATCACCCTTAAAAAAGGTACCGCTGCTTTTGGTGGATAATCAGGTGATTTTTGAGTCTGCGGTGATTAATGAGTACATCGATGAAGCTTATCCTAACTCTCTGCATCCCGCGGATTTAGTGGAAAAAGCCCATAACCGCAGTTGGATTGAGTTTGGCAATAGTTGTATGTGGAATGCTTTTCATCTGAGTGTAAAAGCAGATAAGGAGGAGTTTTTTACCGCCCGTGAAGCGCTATGGAATAGCCTGGATCAATTGGAAAAAGTCGTTGTAGGCCCTTTATTTAACGATGATCAGTTGTCGCTGGTGGATGTGAGTTACGCACCTATGTTTCAAAGACTCCAGTTCTTGCATAATATTTTTCCAGAGATCTTTGATGAAGTTAGGCATCCGAAAGTAAATGCTTGGAAAGACCATCTATTAGCCTTGGATGTGGTACAAACCTCAACTGTACCTGATATAGAAAGCCTTTATAGTCAGTTGATCTTTAAGCGTCAGGGGTATATTGCTCAGTTCTTGGATGCTAGCCTTTATGAGTTTGTGGAAACAAGCTCAGAGGGTACGTATTAGATACGTTGAATTGGATCGATGTGCTTGAAGCATTTGAGTAATTGGCCCTCTTCTTACCTTGGTAAAGAAGAGGGTCAATTTTATTTTTACAGACTGTTTTTTTAAGCACTAACCTTTAAGCATCTGCCTTTTAAAGCGAGTGATTAAATGAATCAGTTTAGCTACTAAACTGACGGGACAGAGTCTTAAGGTTTAGTGCCAAAGAGATAAATTCTTCACTGGTAGTGGCTGTTTTACTGGCCCCATCAGTTGTTTTATGAGCAATATCACTAATATGAATGATGCTCTTGTTAACCTCTTCTACCGTTGTAGCCTGCTCTTCTGCTGCGGTAGCAATTTGAGTATTCATATCATTGATATGACCCACAGCATTGGTGATTTCTGCTAATGAGCGACCTGCCTGAGCCACTTGTTCGACACAGAGTGCCGTTTGCTCATTACCTTTTTTCATAATATCAACGGCAGTACCACTGGTATCTTGCAGGGAATCGATCATACTCTTGATCTCTTGAGTGGCGCCCTGTGTTCTTTGAGCCAATGTTCTGACTTCATCTGCGACAACAGCAAAACCTCGACCTTGTTCTCCCGCTCGTGCGGCTTCAATAGCGGCGTTCAGAGCGAGAAGGTTGGTTTGTTCGGCAATACCGCCAATCACTTCCAATACTTGGCCGATATTTTGTGCATCGCCTTCCAGTTTAGAGATCGCTTTAGAGGCGTCTTCAACTTCTTCTGCCAGAATATTAATAGACTGAATAGTCGTATCTACGATGCCTTGACTGCTTTGTGCTTCATCATTGGCACTTTGCGCGGCAAGTGCTGCATTATGAGCATTGGCTGCAACTTCTTGCACTGTGGCTGACATCTCATTCATTGCGGCTGCAACTTGCTCGGTAGCCGCGTTTTGTTGAATAACGCCTTGGCGAGTGTCTTCGCTCACTACGGTTAACTTTTGCGCCGAGTCTGTCAAATTGTGGGAAGTATTATTAACACCAGATACAAAATCCTGAAGCTTGTTTAACATGCTATTAAAGGCTTGGGCCATATGCCCCAGCTCATCTTTTTGATGAACCCGTGCTCGATTAGATAGATTTCCGTTGGTTTCAACATCGTGCATAATCGTTTGTAGGGCTTTGATTGGCCGGGTAATCGTTCGTCCAATCCAGTAGGATAACAGTAGCATCATGCTAAGAATGACCGTTACAAGACCTAATAGCTGAGCAGATTCACGCCAAAAAATAGCATTGATATCATCAATATAGATCCCTGAACCAATGACCCATCCCCAAGGCTGAAAGCCTTTTACGTAGGATACCTTTTCTACAGGTTCATCAAATTTAGGTTTAGGCCATAAATAATGAACAAACCCTGCACCATTTTGTTTTACTTTATCGACAAAGGCGACAAATAGTCGTTTACCACTGGGGTCTTTAAAATTGGAGAGGTCTTTACCATTTAGACTAGGTTTGAAAGGATGCATAACCATTTTGGCTGACATATCATTCATCCAAAAATAGTCTTTCTCTTCATAACGCAATGCTTGCACGGCATTAATAGCCTGAGTTTGAGCTTCCTTGGTTGAAAGTAGCCCCTGTTCAGAGAGAGAGTGATAGTGTTTCAATAGACTATGAGCTGTTTCGACGACATGTCTTGTTTTTAACTTTCTGTCGCCTAACAGGTTCTCTCTTAGATCGAACAGGGCAACCGATAGCATGATGAGCATGCCAATAGCGGTCATGCTGATGATTAGCAAAAACTTTCGTTTTACAGCCATGCCTCCAAAAATGGACTCCATAGCAAATCTCCAATCTTGTACGTGTGGGGGATAAAGCATTTGGCAAAAGCGCCAAATTTTAATGTTTAAAACTTTTCGGGATTTTTAATCAAAAGATTTATACAAGGAGATTGTACAAGTGACTCAATGAGCTCGATTGTCGCTTCCCTGACTATTGTAATCTTGATTTTTTGCTAATGTAGCAAAAGCGCTACTCCATTAGCGGGGGTGAGTGTATCAGGAGATTCTCTGTAAGGAAACGTTACTAGGGGTAAGTATTTGTGCTGATGTATCATCTATAATTGAGAGGAAAGGGTGCTGAAGAGTGATTAAGGGGCGCTACACCGTATTATTTAATGCATCTTCAGCACTTATTTTTTCCATAGTGATCCAGTATAAAGCCCTATTTTGGGGCTTTAAGAGTCACTTTATGACTGCCTTAAGCGAAAATAACTGACATGAGCTTCCAAATTTTCGGCTACAGAGCTGAGATTACTGGCTGCTTGCCATACTTCGCTAAAGGCATCGTTGCTATCATTGGTTATAGCATTGATTACATCGATATTACGGTGGATCTCCTCTGCAACTAGGCTTTGCTCTTCTGCAGCACTGGCTATTTGGGTATTCATGTTGTTAACGGTTTTTACCGCTTCACTAACACGATTTAAACTCTGTTGTGTTCGTTCGGCTAAAGATACCGATTTTTGTGCCACGGTTTCATTATTTTTCATAACGGAGACACTTTCACCTACACTGTGTTGAATACGACGTACCATCTCTTGAATTTGTTGTGTGGAATCATGCGTTCGGCTGGCTAGAGTTCTGACTTCATCTGCTACAACGGCAAAACCTCTACCTTGTTCACCGGCCCTGGCGGCTTCGATAGCGGCGTTTAATGCCAGTAGGTTTGTTTGCTCGGCAATACTGCCGATGACACTTAAAATGGTTTCAATTTCTTCACTGTCCTTTGCCAGTTGAGTGATCACTTGTGCGGACTGTTTCACCTCTTGGGCTAAGTGATGAATACTCTGGATGCTTTCATCTACAATACTTAAGCCATTTTCCATCTCTTCTTCAACGATATGGCTTGCTTCTGCAGCAGAGGCAGTATTTTTAGCGACCTCGTGCACTGTAACGCTCATCTCTGCCATAGCAGATGCAATTTGATTGGTTTCATTCTTCTGTGTTGTTAGTAAGTCTCGTGTGGCTTCGGTACGGTTATGCAGTTGGGCTCCCAAAGCGGCGATCTCTTGGGTTGAGCCTTTGACATTCTGTACCACATTTTCCAGATCTTTGGTCATAGTGCCGACAGCCGACAAAATACTATTGGGGTGGCTGTCTTTTGGTGTTTGTACCGTTAAATCTCCTTGGGCCACTTGACTGGTTGTTTGTCGTACTGCTTCGGGTTCACCGCCTAATTGGCGTGAAACACGCATAACAATATAGATACCACTGGCAGCGCTACCAATGAGTGCTGTTATTAGTAATCCGATTACACCTGCTCGAATTTCTGTGCCATGTTCCTGGGCATGTAGGTATTCACTGTGGGCGACATCCAACTGCAGTTCAACCAACTGGTTAATTTTATCGCTGATAGGATCAATACTGAGATATAGCGGACCGTTAATGACATATAGCTGGTTTTTAACATTGCCAGATAGGCCACTAAGCAGTGTTAAGGCCTGTTGAATATCTCGGTCTGCAGGTATAAATAGTGTTTCTGCTTCTTTAGCGAGTTGAGCTTCTCGTGGCGTGAGATGGGTTTGTAAAAAACTAGCCCAAAGGGTGTCAATTCGAGTCTGAGCTTCTGTGATACTTTTATAAGCGATTTCCGCGTTAAGCAAACCTGCATCGGCTTTATTGATGGCATCAATAATATGAACAGCATAATCATCTGCGATGGTTTTTAGACTGCTTAAGGGGATCACGCGGTCTTCATAAACTGTTTTTAAGCCCTGATTGGACTCTTTTATAGCCCAGATGCTGATAAGGCCGAGAATCAGTAATGCAGAAAGGGGAACTGCAAAGCCTAGTAATAAACGTAGTTTAAAGGATATCTCAGAACGAGAGACCTCCTTGGTCAGTGTTTGGTTAGCCATAACCTTTCTCCTGCTTGCCTTAGAAAAAGGAGTTAATTCCAAGGCAAATTCTAAGATGTGATCACCTAAGTTTGACTATTAGAGTATTTGGTCAAACAACGGTTTCAGTTTTAAAGGTAGATAATAGAAAGGGTTTTCGTTACTAGGGTAAACCATAGGATTTTCTCTAAATTACCTAGGAAATAGGGTGATTACTGCTGTATTAATTGAGGTAATAAGAAAGAATCTTTTGCTGTTCTACGAGTGAGGCTTATTTGAGGTCGGATTGAAAAGTACAGAAGAATATAGAGAATGATCAATTCTCTATATCTATTTGGAAGGCATACATCTAATGGACTAATGAGTCCCGCCTTTAGTGCTGTTTTAACCGGGATATGTATTTGTAATGATGAGGTTGTTCCGTGATTTGACTCTAGGGGCTCGGGTTAAAGGACATATCTATGAATTCTTCTTCAGCGCCATCTCTCTCAGTACCCTATACGATTTTTCTCTATTGGCTATTGTTAATCGAGCTAATACTGTTTGGTTTATATCTTGCGTGGGATACAGGGATTCTTGCGCAGATTTTAGTGCAGGATAGTACTCGGATCAGTGCTGTAATCCTGCTTGTATTTGCTTTTGCTTCTATACATTGTGCGTGGCGTAGTGTCTATTTGGCGCGACAGGGATTAATGCTGAGCCAGCTTAGACGCTCGGTTGATATGCTTTCCACTCAGCAACTTGCACCTCAATCTCCTTTATCTCAACCCTCACTATTAAAAGCTCAAGAAATAAAAGCTGTTATATACCCAGCGATAAATTTGTACTCATCGGGCATTTCTTCGGGACAGGAATATCTAAATGGTTTGCTGAATGGATCGATAGGGGAAGATAGAGCAGGTCAGGATAAAATTTTACTGTCGGAAGTGATGGCTGAATCTTTGCGTGGCTCCCATCAGGTTGGTTGGTTTATAACCAGTATTATAATCAAGCTGGGATTGTTGGGCACGGTCGTGGGGTTTGTCATCATGCTTAGCTCTATTTCGGGGCTGGATCAGTTAGATATATCCGATATTAAGCATCTGATGCAGAAGATGACTCAAGGTATGGGGGTTGCCATGAATACGACTATGGTGGGTTTAGTCTCCAGTATAGGATTGGGGGTTCAGTATCTATTGTTAGATCGTTGTGCGGATGGTTTGGTGGTTAAAGGCGTTAATGTAGGACAGGCATTAACGGCTTTTATGGATTCTTTTGAAGATGAGAATGAGAGGAACTGTAATTCCAGTGCTAATTTGAGCACAGCTAATTCCAGTGTTATGGATAGTGCATCAGACCCTTCATCGGGCGCATAACGGATATGGCTCTTTTTCAGCGAAAAAATGGTTTTGATCTCGATCCCTTTACTGATCTGCTCTTTAATGCCCTCTTAACGTTCACTTTTCTGTTTCTTGTGGCTTTGTTACTACTTAACCCTCCAGCTAAAA
Organism: Oceanospirillum sp.; assembly: GCA_047518265.1. Taxonomy (GTDB): domain Bacteria; phylum Pseudomonadota; class Gammaproteobacteria; order Pseudomonadales; family Halomonadaceae; genus Oceanospirillum. Next base: position 54,685 of record JAKZRG010000022.1, on the reverse strand, counting down.
CTGGCATTATTGATCCAAAAGCGGAGTTTTTGATAACCGTAACCTGGCCCGATGGCGATCCTAATGATATCGATGTTTGGGCCAGTGGCCCTAAGAAGAAAAAGGTTTGGTATAAGCGGACTCAGGATGGCTTGATGCACTTGGATAGGGATGACCGAGGCTTGACGAATGATACCCAGATAGTGAATGGACGAGAAATCATTAATCCGTTAAATCAGGAGGTTCTCACGATTCGTGGCCGTCCCCCAGGAGAGTTTGTTGTCAACGTTCACTATTTTAAAACTGAAACAAACACGCCAGTACCCGTGACGGTATATTTGGCTGAAGTGAATCCTGTGATGAAGGTCTTGTCCTACCATACACTCCTGCTGGAGCGGCAGGGAGATGAGGCAACAGCCATACGTTTTACCCTGACCCCAGCGGGTAAGGTTACCCATATTAATCAGCTGCAAAAAAGCTTAGTAAAGGCGCAAGAAAAATGAGTGAGATGTTACTGGAATTAAGCATTGCTTACGTTTTTCTAACGGCTTTGTTGCTGTTGAGTTTGATTTATAGTCGTTTGCATTGGCTGTTGAAAACGGGATTACTGGTTTTGGCCTTAGGCTTTTTTTGGGTGAGCTATCAAGGTTGGAAAGACACTCAAGGCTGGCCCAGTGAAACGCATCTTCCTGATAAGTTTTTATTGCACTTTTCAGTTATAGAGGAGCCCGATGAAGAAATAGGCCAAGAAGGTAATATTTATATTTGGGTTACGGATCTGAGTGAGCGCAAACTTGCGGATGAACCAAGAGCTTATCGATTGCCTTATGACAGAGATCTACACAGTAAGGTATCAGAGGCTATGAGGAAAAGTGGTAATGAAAGCCTGCAAATCGGAGAGCTCAATGCTGTTAAAAAGCTAGAAAAGATGAGCGATAAACAGAATCGTATTGGCCAGAAATACCCTGGGCTTGAGTTTAAAAAGCTACCAGCCCCGGCTTTGCCGGAGAAGTAATCATGAAAAGAATTTTTCTGATATTACTGGTGTTATCTGTACCTATGTTTTCAGGTTGCGAACAACAGGTTTCTAAAGAAGATTATTTTCCTCTACAGGAAGGGCTGAGCTGGCAGTACCGTGTGACAGAAAATCTATTGGATGAAGAACATAGGCGAAGTTTTAGTATCGAAAATTTAGGATCTGTATCATTAAAAGGGGATTATGAAGATCTACCCGTGAGTGTTCGGCGTACCAGTGATGATACAGACTACTATATCGTGCAGGATGATACCGGTAGCCATCGAATAGCCACACGGACAGTGATCGAGTTTAAACCTCGTTTTGATTCTGAGGAGAGAACAATTCTACCGCCTAAGTCTTCCTGGGGTTCTGGTGTCGCATGGCATGTTGAAAGTATCCCTTATGTGCTGCATACCACGCGTAATCAATCGATGCCTGATCCAAAGAAACGTCGCTTCGTCTTGACCTATGAAATACTCGATACTGATTCTGAAGTAATCGTACCGGCTGGAATCTTTAAAAATAGCCTTAAGATACGAGGGCGTGGTGTTGTCAGCTTCTACGCAGATCCTATGAAAGGCTATCAAGATGTGAATGTTGTACAAACAGAGTGGTATGCCCCAGGAGTGGGTTTGGTCAAATTAGTAAGGGAAGAGCCAATGGATTTGAAGTTTTTTAAGGGCGGTTCCATCACCTTTGAGCTTGAGCGTTTTGAACGTTGAAGTTGATCATAGGTTTAAATGAGAAATTTAATATTACCCTGTTGCAGTAACCTTCACTTAAATAATACCTAATTTCTTAGCCAACCGGTAAAAATTACCTCTATCGGTTTGTAGCTGGCGAGCGGCTTTAGCAATCACTCCGTGATTTTGTTCTAAGGTGTGTTGGATCAGCTGACGCTGATAGTGCACCGTCGCATCCTTTAAAGATAACCCTTGAACGTTGACGGATAAGGATGTGTCTGATTCTTGTACCTCTCTCTCAATTGGCTCTTTTGTTGAGGTCGGGATAGTCATATGGTCGATAGGATTTTGGGCTAAAAATGTTGGCGACTCTGTTTTGCTATTTGTGGCTAATAGATCGATATGCTGGGGTAAAATCAAACCGGGCTGTCGGTTATCTTGCATGGCCCTTAAACTGGCGCGCATTAGAAGATGTTCTAGCTCGCGCACATTGCCGGGCCAGTTATATTCTTCTAGCGCCATTAGTGTAGCGGGATGGATACGTAGCTGATGCATTCCCAAACGGCGGCGCTCTTGATCGAGAATATAGCCTGCTAATACGGCGATGTCTTCTTTACGCTCTCGTAATGGAGGTAAGGTTACAGGGAAGACATTGAGTCTGTGATAAAGATCTTCCCTGAAAGTACCTTGTTGCACCATTTCTGCGAGATTACGGTTAGTGGCGGCGATAATGCGTACATCCACATGATAGTTTTTATCAGCACCGACTCGTTGAATCTCACCTTGTTGAATGGCTCGTAATAGCTTGGCTTGTAATGAGAGTGAGAGCTCACCCAGTTCATCCAGAAACAAGGTGCCGCTATCTGCCAGTTCAAACTTACCGGCCCTATGGCTGTGGGCTCCGGTAAAAGCCCCCTTTACATGGCCAAATAATTCACTCTCGGCAATATTGTCTGCCAGTGCGGCACAGTTTACATGTACCAGAGGTTTATTGGCTCTTGGAGAGGCCATATGAACAGCATGAGCGGCGAGTTCTTTGCCCGTCCCGGTTTCACCGCATAATAAAACCACTAGATCAGAAGGCGCCACCAGCTGGATATTTTGTTTTAGACTTTGCATGGGTTGGCTAAAACCTATCATCTCCCCTCTTTGCTGGCGGGCTTCTAGCATCAGTTCCTCAGTCAATGCTTGTTGTTGGCGAGAGTGTTGTTCTAATGAACGTATCATCTCGCCATTTCGTAATGCCGCTGCTGCTAAGGCAGCAAAAGTGGCTACGGTAATATCATCAACAGCATCAAACGCACCCACGGTAAGGGCATCCAGGGTGAGCACACCGACTAAGATATCTCCTACATAGAGACTGCAGCCCATGCAGTCATGGACATCTAGATGACGATCAATATCTCGGCTGAGCAGTTGGTCAAAAGGATCTGGTAGTGAACTATCAGAAGGAAAGCGTACAGGATTGTGAGAATTAATAATGGCCTGCAAACGAGGGTGTTCTGCAGGATTAAAACGATAGCCGTAAATTTCTTTGGGCAGACCATCCATCGCAACGGGTACTAGGTGCTCCTGTTGTAGCAGGAATAGCGCACTAGCATCACAGGGAAGTACCTGATTAATGGCTTGAATCAGGCGCTGATGCTGACTTTGATCCCCTAGACCAGAGCTTAGATCCAAGGCAATTTGCAACAGTGCACGATCAATACTGCCTGTGAGATTGTCTACCTGAATCATTGAGAATCAACCTGATTTATAGGGGAATAATAATTTATTGTTGGAGTATATCAGGTGTTGGATTTTAAACGGTATAAGTCGAGATGGATCTGATGTGTTAGTCATTGCTGAATAACCGCTTTATAAGCGAAAACCAGTACTGAAGTTGTAGTCAGTTTGCTTCTATGGAGGGATTCTTCTTACCTATAATTCGTTTGCATACTTAAGGAGCCAGAAAGTACTTCTTCAGAGACTCCTTAACCGTTAGCTATTTTGGCAGGATTGTTAGGTAAACCAATGAATGCTGTTCTTCGATTAAACCTTTTGGTCTCGATAGTTTTTGTAGTGGCTCTAGTCGTCACTTTACAGGATATGTTGCGGCAAGCCACAAAGGATATTACCCGTGAAGTTACAGCGGGGGTCAGTTTTACTCATCAAATGCTCAGTGTGGCGATTAAAGATGAAGCTTTGCTGAACAAGCTTCTTGCTGGTGATACACGTCATGTGCATCTGGAAATTGTCGATGCTGTCCATCTTGATGGTGATCGTTCTTCTGATGCTGATGAGGATATTCCTCAGTGGTTTGTGCAGATGATTCCTGATCTGGATACGCTTTTAGAAAAAAAGTACTACCGATTTTTACCGGATGGACGGGCTCTTAAACTTCAGGCTGATCCTGGCGATGAATTGGAAGAGGTCTGGGAGTCAGTACAAGACGTGCTCATATTATTCTGCTTGAGTGCTTTGCTATCCAATATTGCTATCTATATGGGGGTTAAGCAGGGAATAAAGCCTGTAGCAGATATCTTGGGGGTACTGAATGATATCGCCAAAGGGCGCTATAGCGCCCGTTTAGAGGGCTATGCTATCCATGAAATTAATGAGCTCTCCCAGCATATCAACACGATGGCCTCCTCTCTTGAACAGGCCGAAAGCGACAATAAACGGTTGACCCATGAATTGATGCGGCTGCAGGAGAAAGAACGCGCGCATCTAGCCAGAGAGCTTCATGATGATTTAGGCCAGTATCTTACAGGGATTCGAGCTCAAGCCTACCTGATTAAAAACAGTGCCCATGTGCCAGATTTAGTTGCGTCGGTGGGTGAGCAGATTGCAACCAACTGTGATGCCATGCAGGTCAGCTTTCGACAGCTCATTCGGGAACTTCATCCCGTCATTTTAGAGCAACTTGGTTTGTTAGAGGCGGTTCGTGCGCAGGTAGATACTTGGCAGCAAGTCCACAATATTCCCGTGATTCTAAATCTACCTGATTTTTTACCCACCTCCAGTGATGAGAGTTATACCCATATTTATCGAATTGTGCAGGAATCACTTAACAATATTGCTCAGCATGCAGAGGCAAATAAAGTGGAGATTAGTCTAGCGGTTGATGAACAATATTTAATGTTAAGGATTACCGATGATGGCAAAGGAGCATGTGATGATAAAGATAAAAACGGCAGAGGATCTGGCTTGGGTTTATGTTCTATGCAGGAGCGTGCCCGTTGTATGCAAGGGGAGTTGATCTTTCATCAGGTAGAAGATAAAGGCAGTGAAGTATTACTACGAGCGCCTATTTATGACTCATTATCTGGAATTCAAAGTGCGTATTAAGCGCACGGATATAAGTGTTTCTACAAAATAATCGATACATGTAGCGTGGGTAAGCCGGAGGCGCATCCGCGAATGCCCGATCACTTCACGATGAGAATACTTTTTCACTGCTTCAAAGGTGACGAAGGGAGCGTGACAAGGCTATTTAATAATAAGGAAAATATATGAAAATTTTAATTGCCGATGACCATGCTGTTGTAAGGCAGGGTTATGCCAGCTTGCTGTCTGCTATGTTAGCGCCTTGTGAGGTCATTGAGGCCGGTAATGGTGATCAGGCCTATAGTCTATGCCAGTCTGAATACCCTGATGTGGTTATCATGGATGTGAATATGAAGGGGATTAGCGGTATTGAAGCAACCCGACGTATTTTGCAAAGAAATCCTGATATCAAGATTCTCTTTTTCAGTATGTATGAAGAGATACCTGTGGTCACTCAGGCTATGGAAGCTGGAGCTAAAGGCTATATTACCAAGAGTTGTACACCGGATATCTTGATTGAAGCGGTCACCAAAGTAGCCGCTGGCCAGCTATATGTTGAGCATGAATTAGCCATGCGTTTGGCTGTTTCTCGACCAGAGCAGAAAGATAAGCGTTTAAAAGAGATGACTCAACGAGAGTTCGAGATTTTTGTCATGTTGGCTCAAGGCAATAATGTGAAAACGATCTCCGAACAACTTTGCATCAGTAGTAAAACTGTCTCTAATTACACGGCTATTTTGAAAAGCAAACTGGGTATAGGCTCGACGGTTGAGTTGGTGCATTTAGCGATTGAGGTAGGTTTGGTTAAGGTTGGTTCTAATATTAGATAACGATCCATTATGAATGCGTCAAATATGTACTAGAACAAAAATTTTTCTACAACCTTACTAGTGAAACTGACAATATTATCTGATCAACATTCGGAGAACGTAGCATTTTTTTAGAGAAACCTATATATAAATACGCATATGATTAATAGATAGAATGGTTTTTACTGTGGTCATTGCGATTGAATATGGGTATGATTTTTACTCAAGGGTCAAAGTCATTGTGCTAAAAGACCTACTCTTGAAAGTTTGCATATGTTTTCATGGATGGAAAACTGGCTGTTCTTCTCTGTCTTTCCATTCTGATAAATAGCATTGTAATTTTTATATGCCTATGCCATTTTCTGCAATTAATATACGGAATTGGTTGATAGAGTGATGACTAAGGCATCTTGTATTTGTGGTTAAGGACTCAAAGGAATAGGAATTTAAGCCATATGAATAGTTATCAGGTTTTACATAAGAACGACATATTTTTTGCTGTAGATATTAATCAGGATACATCATCAGAAGAAATTAAATCACTATGTAATCAAGGGTTCAAGATTTACGATCAAGTTATTGAAGCCGCGAGTGAAGAGAAGGCTGTACAAATATTTCAAGCAGTCGACAGCCAAGGTTATAGTGATAGGCCATTTAACTTAAAAAATACTCTCCTTTTTAGAACAAATGAATTAGGGCGTTGGGCATTCCTTGCTGTAACGATTATATTGCTTATACCCTATGTATTAACTTATATTTTTTTGATAGGTTCATTAGATTATTCAGCCAATACACTTGTAGTTGGATTGCTCTTTAGTGCCCTGTTATTACTGTCTTGGTATACTATAGGTGTTCAAGTTGCTCGCTGGAAAAATTGTGGTAACAATGGTTGGTACTATATGCTGGCTCTATTGCTTATTGGTATTGTAAGCCTATTTCTCAGTAGTATTGCTAACCTCATATTTTTCTTGTATCTGCTTTTTGCCCCTGAAAAAAATAAACTGCCGTTAACAATGAATAATAAAGCCTCAAATGCATAGCTTGATAAAATCTTTTAATATTTCATGGGGAACCCTAGAGCAATCTTCGCTAAATTTGGGATATCTTTGTAGAAAAAATTCTGTTCTAGCGTTTAAAACGGCTTACTAGAGTGTAAATTATTGTCGAGATGAGCCTTTTTCTAATAGGAGTATTAAAGCCGTTGAGATTTAAACTGATCAGCGGCTTTAAATTTTTAAGTCATTAAAATAGCAGAAAGAATACCTTATTGGTTCTCAACTAAACCATTTTTTGCCCAATCAAATGGGCAACCCTTGCAGCCTTCCATATAGGTGGCTTGGAAGGTAGCGTAGTGTTTACGAACACCAGTAAAGTCAGCATTTTCCAATGATGCTGCATTCAATTTGGCTTCCTGAAGGTTGGCGTTTCTCAAATTGGCGCCTGTTAAGTTAGCCTTGGTCATCCAGGCGATTTCAAGGTTTGCCGCCTGTAGATTCGCTTCCTGCATTTTTGCACCACTGAAGCGTGAAAATTCCAGATTCGCTCCGCTCAGATTAGCGCGATAGAAATTAGCTCCTTGAGCAAACAGTGCCCAACCTTGAATAGCTTCCAGATTGGCTTCAGTTAGATTTGATCCTCGTATAGAGGCATGACGCAGGTCTGCTCTGGCCAAATTGGCCTTTGTTAGATTGGCTTTTTCGAGTTTGGCATTTTTCAGTGTTGCATGGCGTAGATCTGCACCGCTCAAATTAGCCCCTGTAAAATCTGCACCGGTTAAATCCGCATGCTTAAGGTCTGCATTGGATAGATCAACATTTTGGCACTGAGTATTAGGAGCAATGGTACAGCCATTAATGACCGGATCTGGGTCGTTAGCCATAACGGTAGGAGAGGCGATCAGGGCGCTTAGGATAATTGCTTTTTTCATTAGGGACTCCTGAAAAGCCCTCACCCAGAGAGGGAGCTGGGTGAGGGCTGGCCAAGGTACAGCGATTAAAGCTGTACTCTGGTTTGCTGCTTAAAGTTAAGCGTTTAGTGCTTAGGTAGTTTGAATACCCAGAAAGAACCGCCCTGAGATACCGGCTTGGTCAGATCAGCCATATCACCACCCCACAGAGGTACTGCACCACCGTAACCGCTAGCGATACCGATGTACTGTTCACCACCTTCTTCCCAGGTAATTGGGGAAGATACGATGCCGGAACCTGTCTGGAATTTCCAAAGCTCCTTACCGTTTTTCGCATTGAAGGCTTTCACATAACCATCACCGGTACCGGTGAAAATCAGGTTACCTTTAGTGGCCAATACGCCAGCCCACAGCGGCAGTTTCTCTTTATGAGACCAAACGATTTCGCCTTTCTTCGGATCAACCGCACGTAAAACACCTACGTGGTCATCGTACATCTTACGAATACGGAAACCCTGTCCCAGATATGCGGCACCTTTCTTGTAGTTGACCTCTTCGGTCCAGTAGTCTTCTTTCCAGTGGTTAGCCCCTAGATAGAACAGACCGGTATCTTGGCTATATGCCATAGGGTTCCAGTTTTTACCGCCTAGGAAGGGTGGAGATACTTCAATGGACTTACCGCGTTTTTGACCCGCTTCTGGTAATGCAGGGCGTTGACCTTCAACTTCGACAGGACGACCGGTTTTCTCATCAATATGAGTGGCCCAAGTGATGTTGTCTACGAATGGGAAGCCACGGATAAAGTCACCGTTTTTACGGTCAACCACGTAGAAGAAACCATTACGATCCGCATGACCTGTTGCTTTAATGGTTTTGCCTTTTTCTTTGTATTCGAACAGAACCAATTCGTTGTTACCGGAGAAATCCCAAGCATCATTTGGCGTGTGTTGGTAGAACCAATCCACTTCACCGGTACTTGGATCAACCGCAACCTGACCAGAGGTGTATAAGCTATCATAATCAGCTGGGTCACCGCCTGGGGCTGTACGAGCCCAACCGTTCCATGGCGCAGGGTTACCTGCACCTACGATAATCTTGTTGTTCTCAACATCGAAACTGGCCGATTGCCAAGGGGCACCACCACCGTGACTCCAAGCTTCCACTTTACCGGTTGGTGAATTTGGATCATCAGGCCAAGATGGTGCTTTAGGATCACCAGTAGGCGTGCTCTTCTTGCCATTCAGTCGGCCGTAGTGACCTTCTACAAATGGGCGCATCCAAACTTCTTCACCGGTCTTAGGATCACGGGCAAACAGTTTACCCACGACACCAAACTCATCACCGGAGCTGCCATGGATCAGTAATACTCGACCGGTTTTCTGATCTTTAATAATGGTTGGAGCACCGGTCATGGTGTAACCCGCAGTGTGGTCACCAAACTTCTTCTTCCAAACTCTTTTACCGGTTTTTTTGTCTAGAGCAACAATGGCCGCATCTAACGTACCAAAGTAAACCAGATCGCCGAAGATGGCTGCACCACGGTTAATTACGTCACAACATGGGCGAATATCATCTGGTAGACGGTAAGAGTAAGACCATATTTTTTTACCGGTCTTAGCATCAATCGCAAACATACGAGAATAAGATCCCGTAGCATAGATTATGCCGTCATGAACCAGAGCTTGGGTTTCCTGGCCCCGTTGCTTTTCTCCACCAAAAGAGAAAGACCATGCGGGCACTAACTTCTTAATATTCTGGTCATTGATCTCGGTCAGATCACTCCAACGCTGTGCCTTTGGGCCGATACCGTAACCCAGAACGTCTCCAGGTGTTTTGGCATCATTTTGAATATCATCCCAGGTAACTGGCTTAGCAACGGCTGCGCTTGCTACAAGGCTTAGGCCAATTGCTGCGCAAAGTGGCTTTAACCCTGTGAAGTTTATTTTTCTTGTCATTTTTATAAACCCTGTGGTTTAGAGATCAATCAAAAGTGATTGTTTGGAAATTAACCGTTTGCGATTGATTAGGAGTGAACCGCTTACGACCGAGTCATTGATGGCACTCATTCTCAACGTTGGACTTGCTTGCAGACAACGGCATACATCCCTGATATTCCGGGCCTATAACCCGTTTATGAGGGAGGATTTCCCGTGAGTATTAGGGAAAAAGCCCGTATTAATTAGCTTGTATTAGTTAGCTAGGATGAGTGCTTAGGTCGTGCCTTCTTGGAGGGGAAACGATACTTAGGATTTAGAGCGTGAATAATGCAAGACAGGAGCGCGCTTTAGCCTTTCTGATTAGACCCGTCCCACAAAAGTAGCTGTTTTAGCAGGTATTACTACCAAGTGATGAGAAAACTACTCCCGCTGATTGATTGTTGGAAAAGTGCTTAAGAAAAACAATTAAGCCCATGATTCGGGAACTTTTCCCGGCTCTCTGCAACACCAATAAAAAAAATCCGTAGAGGAGCGTACAATGAAGAAATTCGCACTGTCTGCCTTAATTGTAGCAATGTCCGTTGCTGGTACAGTTCAAGCAGGCGTTACCGATAAAGACATCATGAACGACCAAGCGACCGTTGAAGATGTTGTTACCAATGGTATGGGTCATCGTGGTCAACGTTTCTCCCCACTGGCAAAAGTAAACACTGAAACCGTTAAAGATCTGCGTGCGGTTTGGTCTTTCTCTTTTGGCGGTGAAAAACAGCGTGGTCAAGAATCACAGCCTTTGGTTAAAGATGGCGTAATGTTTGTGACGGGTTCTTACTCTCGTCTATTCGCTATTGATGCAACAACCGGTGATGAGCTGTGGCAGTATGACGCTCGTCTACCGGATGGCATTATGCCATGTTGTGACGTGATCAACCGTGGTGCCGCTTTGTATGATGATCTGGTGATCTTTGCGACACTGGATGCCAAGCTGGTTGCTCTGGATCAGAAGACCGGTAAGGTTCGCTGGAAGAAAAAAGTAGCGGATTATAAAGCCGGTTATTCTATCTCTGCTGCGCCTTTGATTGTTAAAGGTAAAATCATCACAGGTGTATCCGGTGGTGAGTTTGGTATCGTAGGTAAGGTTGAAGCTTACGATGTTAAAACCGGTAAACTTGCTTGGACCCGTCCGACCGTTGAAGGTCATATGGGCTACGTCTGGAAAAATGGCAAGAAAATTGAAAGCGGTATTTCTGGTGGTGAAGCAGGAAAAACTTGGCCTGGCGATCTATGGAAATCCGGTGGTGCAGCTACTTGGTTAGGCGGTACTTATGATGCTGATACCGACCTGCTGTTCTACGGAACGGGTAACCCGGCACCTTGGAACTCTCACCTGCGCCCAGGCGACAACCTGTACTCTGCTTCTCGTCTGGCAATCGACCCGGACAACGGAAAGATCGTTTGGCACTTCCAAACTACACCACATGATGGTTGGGATTACGATGGTGTAAATGAGCTGATCTCTTTCGATTATAAAGACGGCGGAAAAACTGTTAAAGCGGCAGCTACGGCTGACCGTAATGGTTTCTTCTACGTACTGAATCGTGAGAACGGTGATTTCATCCGTGGTTTCCCATTTGTTGATAAGATCACTTGGGCCGAAGGCCTGGATGAGAAAACCGGTCGTCCTATCTATGCTAAAAATGGCCGTCCAGGTGACCCACGTAAGAGTGCTGATGGTAAGAAAGGTGAAGCTGTTGTAGCGATTCCTTCTTTCCTTGGTGGTAAAAACTGGATGCCAATGGCATACAGCCAAGACACTGAGCTGTTCTATGTACCGTCTAACGAATGGGCGATGGATATCTGGAATGAGCCAACCGCTTATAAGAAAGGTGCGGCTTACCTAGGTGCAGGTTTCACCATTAAGCCTTTGCATGATGAATACATCGGTGTGTTACGTGCGATTGATCCTAAAACTGGTGAAGAGAAATGGCGTTATAAGAACTATGCACCTCTGTGGGGCGGCGTTCTGGCAACTAAGGGTAACCTAGTCTTTACAGGTAACCCTGAAGGTTACCTGATGGCCTTTGATGCTAAGACTGGTGAGATGAAGTACAAGTTCAACACAGGTTCCGGTATCGTTGGCTCGCCAATCACTTGGGAACAAGGTGGTGAGCAGTATGTATCCGTAGTATCCGGTTGGGGTGGTGCTGTACCTCTATGGGGTGGTGAAGTGGCTAAGCGTGTGAAACACCTGAACCAAGGTGGTTCCGTTTGGACGTTCAAACTGCCTAAAGATGCTGAGTAATACAGTTTAACTGCTATGTATGAAGATCAGTTGATGCGTTGTGATGATTTGTTCGACTGATAGGAGTTAACACCGGGTTCAGTTTCCTCCTCCGGATATCTTATCTGGGCCCGGTTTTTTAACGCTTAGCTCCTGTTGTGGCAGCGGAGAGGTCTGATCACTATCAACAGTGACTCACTGGATGCAGTAAAAATAGAAAAGGGTGATCTGAGTTTATCAGGTCGCCCTTTTTGTTTTCTATGGGATCAGATGAATGTCCTATTCTTCTGAGTCAGAACTGACTATCTTGGATCGGTACTCTGCACGATATCTCGCGATAACTGATCCTGACGGAACTGTTCCAGCGCTGGATAGGTACTAAAATCAAAGAGATCACGGAATGATACCCAATCCAGTAGAGCAAATAGGCACATTGCTGGGTACTGCCACTGACTAAAGTCACCGGCTTTCACTTTTTCCTCTAGTATTGGCAGGGTGTTATTAATCCGATCTCTTTGCAGGTTCAGAATCAAAATATCACCGGCAGGATCAATACCAGAACGCTGAGTCATCAGTTGGATGATAAAGGAATCTTGTACGCTATCGATCAGACTTAGATTATTTTCCTGATCCAGAGTTAAGGTTTCTTTATTGAATTTGTCGTTCAGATAGCGATAAATAACACGGGAATCCAACACAGAGTGCTCACCATCAATTAAGACAGGGATCTTCATGGCAGGCGTATACGTTTCCAGTACCTGGCGGCCTTCTTCGCTGTAGATATTCAGATCCAGAAACTCATAATCCTCGCCTTCTAACCACAGACGAGTACGGCGCACATAGGGAGAAGGAGTTGAACCGACCAATTTCATTATATAATGTCCTTAATACGAAGTTAGGTATGTCTATATCATGCGTGAAAATATCTTGAGCTACATGAAAATATCTTGAACTATATGAAAATATACAGTGCTAATAGTGGCCCTTGGCTATGGATATTACCAGTATCTTTCTGTCACAACTTTGTAGCTGGTTTAGACATTCAATAGGCTGATTTAGCTTAGATTTACATATCATAAATTTGGTATCTGTAACGACTAAGAAGCGTAATTTAAGGATAAGGGTCTACAGTAAAGCCCTTTAATTGACTCTTAGATACTCGTTGCCAACTTTTCTTAATCTCTTCGGCTTCCTCTGTCATCCACTTTTGGAAATACTGAACCTTCTTTCGTTTGAAATGATGTTCCGGTGCCACAAGTAAGTAAGAGTAAACAGATGTCCAATAGTAGGGTAAAGGGCACACCAACTGGCCAGATTCAATCAATTGATAGGCAAGACTAAAGCGCAGTAAAGACAATCCCTGACCCGCTAAAATAGCATCTACTAACATGGTGGAATCGGTAATTAATAATACGGAATTAACAGTGTCTGATAATCCTACGGTTTGAGTAAAAGCATTCCAGAGATTTTTCTGATCCGGTGCGCTATCTGCCAGTATTGGGATACCGCCTAAATTAGGCTGACTGAGATCATATTGAGCTAATAGATTGGGAGAGCAGATCGGTAGTAAGTAATCATCCAGAAAACCTTCCGCTTGAAGATCTGGGTACCCCCCTTCACCAAAACGTATGGCCAAATCAACATCGCCACTTTCAAAAGTTTCCAGTGTTATTTTGGGGCTAATACTAATACTGAGTTCTGGATGTAAGCGTTGAAAGTTCCCCAAGCGTGGTACCAGCCAACGACCGGCAAAAGAGGGCAAACAGCTGATCATCAGTTGATTGGGTTTAGGGTCATCCTGTAATCGTCCAACACCTTTTTCTATGCTGTCGAATGCTTGCAATACATAAGGTAAAAGTAACTGAGCAGAAGGTGTTAAACGGACTTCTCGATTGAGCCGAATAAACAACTTTTGTCCGAGATGTTCTTCCAGCAAGCGTATCTGTTGGCTTACGGCCGCTTGTGTCACAAAAAGCTGTTCTGCGGCAAGCTTAAAACTTTCCAGTTGGGCCGCCACGGCAAATACTCGCAGAGCTTTTAAGGGAGGCATACGGCCAGATGCGGCACTTAATGGATTTATCTTTTGTGACATATGGTTTGTCTTCAGTTAATAAAAACTTAAGTGAAAGAAAAAATTACTCGTTTGTCAGTACGGGTGTTTTTGACGATGATTAAACCCATTAAAAGGCAAGAAGTACGGGTGGTTAATCATGTATTCACAGCATTGTGCAGCAGAAAAAGGGCAGAGTAAATCCTTAAAAGATGCTCAAATTATGGTTCGATTTGAGCAAGGTAATTTAAATCGACTACAGCATGTGAAAAATATTCTAAGTTTGATCCTGTCAGAGATGAAGTGCACGCTAAAGCAGTGGGCTCATAACTATCAAACACGACAGCAACTGCAACAACTCGATGAGCGCCAGCTAAATGATATGGGCATCAGTCGAGCCGATATGATAGAAGAGACGAGTAAACGCTTCTGGAAAGACTAATTTAAAGAACTGTCGTATTGGCGGTTTGGAATGATTCAAGGTATTACTCGTAGGATACCGACCTAAACAAGAGAGGGAGATAAACCATGGTGACCTGTTATCTGAAGTATGTGATTGATCCTTATAAACTGGCAGAGTTTGAACACTATGCCAAACTATGGATTCCACTGGTGAATAAGTTTGGTGGTCAGCATCATGGTTATTTCCTTCCTTCGGAAGGCACCAATAATATTGCATTGGCGCTGTTTACATTCCCTTCTCTAGCTGAATATGAACAGTATCGAAAGGACTCTATGCAGGATGAAGAATGTATGGCCGCTTTTAAATACGCGGAAGATACTCGATGTATTATCAGTTATGAGCGTAGCTTTTTCCGACCTGAGTTTGGATAAGGCTCACTAGTAAGTAGCGCGGATAAGCCAGAGGCGCATCCGCGAATTATTATAACAATCCCGATAATTCCTTATAGGTGAAAAATAAGGAAAAGACGGACTACCCTAGACGTACTCGGAGATTGTTATAATTAATAAATTATCGGGAATGGTACCCGTTACCGTTAAACTAATTTGTTGGGACAATTACTCACGAGAGAAAATAGGCCAATCCGGTTTATGTAGCAGGAGTCGTGCAATGACCCATGCAGAGGCATAACAGATATAACCGGAAAAGATAATATCACTTAGAAAGTGGCCCCCCTGCATGATACGTATACTGCCAACAAATAGCCCCAAACCAATACCCATCATCAGCCATGCTCGACTATTTAATACCCAGCCAAGAGCGATAAAGGCAAAACCCATTGCTGCATGTCCACTGACAAAAGAGCAGTTTTTCTCACACTGATCGCTCACGACTAAAGGTGAGGTAAAGCTCTGACTGCCACCAAACTCTACGACATTTCTTGGCCGCGCACGATCCCAGTTATCTTTAAATCCTGTGTGTACCAGAATGCCAGGCCCAAACAACAGGAATATAAGCATAAAGACGGACTTACGTTGATGGTTTTTATAGCGCTCAGGGCAGGCTTTAAATAAGGGAAAAATACTGAGAGCCAGTAATAAAGGGACAATAACAATGGGCATATCTTTAAATAGCCAATAGATAAATTGCACAAAAGCGTTGTCATTGGCTGGAAAACTAACCGTCACTCGATCAAAAAAATAGCCAGTGACCAGTATGTCTAGCTCTGGCCATAAGCTGAATAACGCCGCAAAGAACAGAAAACTATAAGAGGCAAAACCCAAATAGGAAAAACCTTTCTGACAGTGTTTTAACATCCTAATCCCCATACTCACTTTTCTGTGATAGTCGAGATCGACTAAAACATGCGGTGTTTTCGTTTTTATGATGTTTTTTGCAACCAAGCCAAATTATTTCGATATTCTCTGATTTGCAGTCAGAGAATATTGCGACTATCACTCGGTTGCCTTAATCGTCATCACATTTCTATTTTTTGATTAGAGCACGGCAACATTAACAAAAGCTTAAGGCTGGCCTGCTGATATCTACGGGCTTAATCATCGATGGGTTAAGAGGTTATAGGCTGGGATGTGAAAAGAATGTGAAGAGACGGAAATAGATCGATAAGGGCAGAAATATTAGAAACGACTTGTTTTATGACGTTAAACGTCATTTACCATGATTTTAAAAAGAAACATACTCTAGGGAGTCTCTGAAGAAGTACTTTCTGGCTCAGGCCTTCAGAGGCTCCTTAGTCATATCTCGGAATTAAGCATCCAACCAATAATAAAAAAGTGTGTTGTATCGCCATGGTTAATGAATTTGCAGTTTACTCAGAATATTCAAATAAACGCACCAGCCTTCAACCTGGGGCCAATGTTCGTATTTTTAACCATGTTGATAGTGAGCAAGGTGAAAGTATTCAGCTATGCCCGGATACCGGTGCTATCCATCTAAAACAAGGTATTTACCATATAACCGCTAGTGCCGCATCAGGCATGGATACAACCAGCACAGGTATTCAAGCCTATTCTTTAGAGAATGAAACCTATTGCCAGCTAAGCTACGTCTCTAAGTCAGAACAAGACCAGTCCCCAATCAGTATTGGCTCTCAGGCTTGTCACGATATGATGCCAAGCTTGCTGGATACTTGTCTTCGGGTTGAAGACAATACTAGTGTTGTTCTGGAATACCTTATTGATCCTCAGGATAGTGAGAGCCAGCCAATTTCAGAAGGTGATTCAGGGCTGTGTGTTTTTTCCAGAATCAGTATTTTGAAGATGGCTGAGGTAGCAGCTTAAGGTATCGTATCGGTTAATACGCTCTCTAGTATCCCTGCTCTATTTTGCTACATGACTTAACTATTTGAAAATTAAGGTAAGTCATGTAGTCGCCTCCCCGTTTTGTGCTTTTATACTATTTTTCGACAATATCATTCTGATCTATTATGCTGCCGCTTCATTAAAGGATTAACAGGCAACTTTATGTCAGAACAGACCTATCTCGATACCATTCAACAATTCTATATAACCTATTACGGGCGTGCCGCTGACCCTGATGGATTGACTTACTGGACCGGGCGTTTGGAACACGCTAGCGGTAATATATCTGAGATTTTGCCTCATTTTGTATACTCTGATGAATCGTTTTTTGATGTTGTGAATAACCGAAGCAATAGTAGCTTAATCTCTATTTTTTATAATAATGCTTTTGATAGATATCCAGAACAAGAAGAGCGATCAATATATCTCAATGCTTTGGAATCTGGTGAGATGGAGCTATCTGATGTAGCTGAAATAATGCTTAGTCAGGCCTCTGGTGAGGATCTTAATGCATTAAATAATAAAACTTATGTTGCTAACGCACTCACACAAGAGATCGCTGAAAATAGATTTACTTTGTCTTTTGAAACAGCCATTGATGTAGCTGCTAGTGTCGTGGGTAATGTAGGAACGGACAGTTCAAACCTTCAGTCTTATATTCAAGACTCCGGTTTAATGGGTACTGAGTTTACTGCTGGGTTAGAACATTATCTGATCAAAGACCAGAAAGATTATGCTGATACTATTCAAATGCTCTATATCTCTCTTTATGGCCGCCCAGCAGATCCTGAAGGGTTAGCCTACTGGGTTGGGCGTTTGGACGAGGCTGGAGGCGATGCTTCCTCTATAGTTAATTCCTTTGGTAATTCTGATGAATCCAGTTTGAAGCATGGAAGTGCTTATTTATTGGATGATAATGAAAGCCGTTTGATAAGTTTATTTAATAATGCTTTTAATGGGCCAATAACCCAAGAAGGGATAGATTTTTACCTGAGTAAGCTGAGTAACAATGAAGCTTCATTGGCTGAAATTGCGTTAGCGGTTACAAGCTGGGTATCTGGTAAAGACTTGGTGACATTAAATAACAAGGTAGCAGTTGCCAATGTTTTTACTAGCTTACTAGCAGAATCGGATACTTCCTTTAATGGCATGCTGGCTATGTACGCTGCATCAGGATTGATAAAAGATATTAGTTATAACTCTCACGAGCTTGAGTATTATATCGACCTATCAAATAAGCTTATACAAGATTTTTCTGCTGATGGTGATTTGACAGGCCCTAGTAGAGTAGAGGATATCGATACGCTTGAGGTTGTGAGCATTAATGGTGAGTTATCAGAAAGTCAAGGCCTGGTTGATGGTAGCAATTACGGTTTGTTACTGAACCTCAGAGATAAAAGCTATGATGAGAAAGGCCGGCTGGTTCAGGAGACTTTTGATGAGGCCAGTGACGGTATCATAGATCTTACGATCGACTATAGTTATGACCTATGGGGAAGGCTAATTGGTAAAGAAGAAAGCGTTGATTCTGATGGTGATGGTGTAACGGATAGTATTAGCCTGATTGAGTATAATTCAAGAGGCCTGATCACCTTACAAACGGGAGACGATAATGCAGATGGTATTTTAGATTTTCAGAGTCGGTATAAATATGATGATCGTGATAGTTTAGTTTTTGAAGAAACTATATATCCTGAATTAGGTAGTAATGGGGGAAACTCGGTTACTCGATGGGCTTATGAATATGATAGTCATGGTAATACAGTTAGTCGCGATAAAGATGTAAATAACGATGGTATTTTTGATAGTACAGAATATTTTGTTTGCGAGTATGATGAGCAAGGCAATATTTCCCATCTGGAAAGTGATCGTGACGAGTATGGAATAGTCCACAGCTGGGATTTTGAATATGATGATTTGGGTAATGTTATACAAGAAAAATTTAATGTAATAGATACCGAGCAGGCCTCCCTCCTTGTATATAGTTATTACACGTTGAGCTATGAGTACGATTCACAAGGTAATAAGGTTAAAGAACATTGGGATAATACCAGTGATACTTCTTATTATGCTCAGGATCCTGATAGTACCTCTTGGCTTTATTACGATTCTTTTATAGAAGAACGTGCTGATTACACCTATTACTGGGAATATAATGGCAATGAAAATATGATACGCTATGAAGAAGATCTTGGTGCTGATGGCGACATAGAGCATGGCGTATATCAAACCTACAATGCGAATGATGAGTTATTGCTTGTAGGGACATATGGTGTGCCTATAGAGCTGGATGATGTTTTGTCCCCCCAATTGTCATGGGAGTCTCTATAGACTGCTCGTTGAAAGTATAGAGGCAGATTTTATCTGCCCCTATTTATCGACCCCATCAACTCCCTGTTTCTTGCTCTTCTGTATCCTTTTCAGGCCGAGAAACCTGCAACTGAAAGACGCTAGCCTCTCCAGCCTGCTCGTCGTTGCTGGCTTGATCCGGTTTGCCATCCCGTACGATCACATGTCCTCCTTGGCCGTTACGGCCGCCAATAACACTGCCGACCAGATAGCTTGGGAAGATGCTAGGGTCGTTTTCATAGTTGGGGTTATGAATCAGGCCGATCATCTGGAAGCGTCCACGGGTATTACGTAGGGACTCCAAGGAGTCTTCAATCAGCTTTTTATGGGAGAGCTTACTGAATAGACCATCGAGAATGATCACGCTTTCCCGGCTGGCTTGCTCCCGTTTACGTTTTGGACTGGCCACGAGACGCATATCTCGTTCGATGGCAAATTCGGACAGTTTGACCAACCACATGAGGGAGACGGCTTCCCGTTGTCCTTCACTCATCTGTTCGTTAAGGCTAAATAAGCGGCCGTGTGCGCGAATAGCGGTATGACGTAGGCGGATGATGATATTACGGAACAGGGAACGGTAGATACGGCGGCGAATCAGCTCTTGCAGTTCTTTTTGCTGTTTCTCTTCGCTGTAGCTTTCCGGGTTCTGTTGTTGGCGTTTACGGCTGACCTCTTGGTGAGTTTCAATTTCACTGAGTAGGCCTGCAACCATCTCTTGAATAACCGTTTCGGCAATCACTTCCGCTTGAATATCAAAATGGGCGCCTTCAACGCTGCCATGGCTGCGAACCACACGTTTTAGAATCTGTAAGTTACCGGCTGCATCGGCAATGATACGGCTGAGGCGTTCCTGCAGACCGGCTTCCACCTGATTTTGGGAATCTTTCAGCTGTTCTACTCGACTAAGGTGCTGCTGTAATTGGCTCTGTAGGGTGACTTCCAGAGCTTGAAGGTCGGTAATCGCCTGATCTTCAAAGTTTTCCAGTGCGGTTAAGCGAGCTTTTTCTGTGGCGTTGAATAGCTTGGTTTCTGTTAGCGCTTGCTTTAACTGCTTGGTCAGTTGGTCGTGCAGTTGCTGGATCAACTTCTCCTGACGGGTCAGGTCTTTGCCTCTTTCGTTCAGCTGTTCATCTCTCAGGCGTTCAATCAGACGAGCTTGTAGGATACTCAGGGCATCTAGGTCGCTGTCTTCTTGTTGGTATTGCTGCTGATATTGGTTGAACAGCTGATAGAGCTCGCTATCTTCAATATTGTCAGTCAGAGGAATAATATGCGCGGCATTAAATTCCAGCTCACGTAGTTGTTCCAACCATTCCATTGCCAGCTCGTCGGTAAGTTTCATCACCTGTTCTGATTGACTGATACTGTTTCTGAGCTGTTCGATACGTTGTTGCAGCTCTTTTCTATCCTGTTTTAACTGGCGGATGATTTGATCCAGTGTTGCCAGATTTTTATCCAGCCCCTGATCATTATCACTGTCCCCCCGCAAGGCCAGATATTCCCTGATGCGTTGGAAGTTCCAGCGTACCCGGCGGGTGGCTCTCTCTTGGGCGTTAAGCAGTTGCTGTTCATTGTGCTGGCGCTCGGCCATAAACAACTGTTCGCCGGAATTGAGATATTGGCTTAGGCGCTGTAGGCGTGCCTGTTCACCATCGGCGAAGATCTGTTGTAATTGGCGCTGAATGGTCTGCAGTTGCTTCTGTTGCTGCTCCTGTTTCTCACTCTGTTGGTTCTGCTGTTCTTCCAGTTGAGCAAGTTTTAGGCTATTGGCCGCTTGCTGGTTCTGTAAGGTTTGATAGTGCTGTTCACCACCGGCTTGCACGTAGTTTTCCGCTTCTAACGCTTGGCGTTGTGATTGATGCAGCACCTGTTCCAGCTCTAAAATACGAGGAGAAAGAGGTTGGAGTATCAGTTCCTGTTCTTTAATCGTCTCAAGGGCTTCCGTCAGGCAGGTATCGCCACCCAGCTCAAGATAGTGCTGGTAGTCACTGATAGTGGCCAGTGCATCAGGTTTAATCTGTTGCTGTAAGAGTGCTTGCTCGGCTTCTATCTCCGTTAGTTGTTGCTCAACGGCTTGTAAGCGCTTTTCTGCATTGTCAGCAACGGCTTTAGCGGCTTGTTCTACAGTAGCAAAGGATTCACCGTAAGGATCGTATAGCTGCTGTTCCAGTATCCGTTGTTCCTGCTGTTCCTGAAGCCGCTCGATTCTCTCCTGTACCTGCTCTCGTAGCTGATTGATGCTATCGGGATCGGTGGCGGCTTTTACGGCCAGAGTCTCGCAGCCTTGTACAGAACCTAAAATATCCCGGTTGTCTCTAGCGCAGTCCTCCAGTTCACTTTGACTGAAAACCGGTAGATGAAACTGTTTTTGCAGTAGCAGTTTAATGGCTCGTGCGGCTTGTTCGTTATCCGGTAATACAGGTGCAAACAAAAAGGCGGCCGCTTGAGTGAGCCAGCGTTGTTTTTGTGCTTGGTGGTTGTCGGATGTTTGTGAACCCGCAGCAATCTCAGACAAGCTGGAATGAAGAGGTTGCACCGTAAAGCCTTCCTGTTGCAGCAGCGCCAGAGCTTTTTGCTCCTGCTCGCTGGCCGCCAGAGGGTTAGTGTCTAGATGCTGTAAGTAATGCTCCAGACGAGGCAGTTCCTTACGGGTTTGTTCCAGCTCTGTTAGCACCGCCGGGTAACGCTGTTGAGCAAAGCTCAGCCACTGCTTTGGTGTTTTATCCGAGTTTTGTTGGCGATAGGTCAGCCAAGCTTGGTTGAGTGCGGTGTATTGCCTCTCTTCGCTATTCAGTTGTTCCAGCTGTTGTTGCAGACTGCGTTCAGTATTGAGCAGTTCTTCTTTTAAACCGACAGGTTTGGCATCCGCAAACAGTTGTTGGAAACGATCCCGTTGCAGAGCCAAAGGTTGCAGTTGTTTGAGTTGCTGACGAGCATCATTTAGAGCCTGTTCAGCCGGTTGTTTTTGAGCTTGTAGGGTTTGATATTCCTGTTGAATACGCTGAATAAAACCGGCCGGTGACTGTTCTGGGTGTTGTTGGCAGAAGGCGTCGTATGCGGTGCGGTTTTGTTCCAGTTGATTAAGCTCGGTTTCCAAACGGTGCTGCTGTTGCTGCTCCTGAGCCAAGGTTTGTTGTAACCGTTGAATATCGCTATTTTGCTGTTGCAGGCTTTCTTCAAGCTGCTGTTGATTTGCCATCAGTTCCTGATGTCGGGCTTCTTTTTCAGCTAATAAGTCCTGAGGTGCATTATTAGGGTGCAAATCACTAAAGGTTTGCCACCACTGTTCTGCTTGTTCCAGTTGTCCGGTTTTACGTTGGTGTTCGCTCAGTCGCTGTTGTGCCTGTTCCGCTTCTTTGGCACAGCTTTGTTCTGTTAGCTCTGGGCTTTCCAGTTCTTGTTCACTGAATAGGCCTTCGCTTAGGGCATCCCGATAGTAGCTTTGGTTATCGATAAAGGCTTGGGAACGGCTGGCCAGAGACTCTTTCTCTTGCTCATGTTGCTCTAAGCGATTTTCGCTATCCGTTAGCTCTTGCAAACTGTTATTCAAAAACAGCTGATCCGCTAGGAAGTCCTCTCTTGCCTGATTACTGTCCCAGTCCAAGAAGGTGTCACAGGCATCTTCTAGGGTTTGTAGGGCTTCCAGTCGTGCAGCATCATCCTCAAAGTTATGGCTGTCGGCTATGAGCTGACGGGTTTTCTCCAGAGGATAGGTATTCACCTTACGATCACCCACCCAACGAGCAGCAGGGTGATGCAGCAAACGACGAGTAGGGTTGCCGCTAAAGCCAGATTGATCCATATAGGCTTGGGCGCGAGCTAAGGTCACCGATAACAGCTTGGCGATCAGGCTACCGGCCACTACGGGCTCGGTTTGTCCCGGTAATAACGCAAAGGCCAGTGCCGGGTGCTGTTGTTCGATATTTTCACTGCTCACCGGAATACCGGGCAGGGGAGCCTGAGCAATATGTAATAGGGTATCTCGGCTGGTAGCCATCTTGGCTTGCTGTTGGCTTAGCTCGCTACGGGCTTCTTGCAACTCAGCGGCTTTCTCATTTAAGCCATGTAGCTGGGTGACTTTTTTTTCGGCTCTTTGCTGATCCTGCTCGGCAGCATTAATACGGTGACGCAGTTCAGAGACTTTTTGTCCCGAGTTAATAATCACCTCTTCAATAAACTCTTCACCTTCGTCGGTTTCGCCCTGAGTGGCTCCGGCCAGAATTTGTGGTGCCAGTACCTCATAGAAAAAGGCTTGATCCGGTTTTTCACCGGGACGAGGGCGAATGGCGTTAAAGATCTGGCTCTTATCCGCACCACCTTCTTTCTGGAAACTGGCCAGCTGTTCCAGTTCTTTACGGCTGATATGACGGCTAATGGATTCTAACCATTCATCTCGTGTACCGGGGCGAATCACACGCAAGGCACGAGCCGCATTAAGAAAGTCTCGGTTGCTGTATAGGCGTACTTTGCCGTCTAAGCTGGTATCTGTAACTCGGCAATCTTCCAAACGGCCTTGATAATAATAAAAGTGGCCGTCACCATCGCAGTGACCATACATGCCAAAGACCCAGTCTTCACCGGAGACTTCTTCACCGGCTTGGGCTAACAGATCGTCTTGATTCTCTTCTTTACCCGTATGGCTACGAAACTCTACTCGGATATGACTCCAAGGTCGCTCTTGTCCCTGTACACGGGACGGGCTCATCTTACGGCGACTGGTGGACATCAATTTTCGGTCACGGGATAGCATGCCAATCAGGGCATCACTTAATGTGGTTTTACCAAAACCATTTTCCATGCTGATGGCGGTGGATTGGCCGTGCAAGTTCAGCAGTAGATGGCGCATCTTGGGTTCCCAAGGGCTGGCCACATCACCGTGTTTGTTCAACAGGTTGGCGATCTCAATGCGATTGATCACTGACATTTAGTGGCTCTCCTGTTGATCGCTTTTGGTGGTTTGCTCTATTTTGGGTTTGGTTTCAGTTTTTGTTTCGACACTGCTGGATTCAGTAGGCGCAGAAAATAGATCATTCTCAAAGTTAACCTGAGGGTCTTCAATCTGTTCTATTATTTCCTCTGTTTTTCCTGTGGACGTTGTTTCTTCCGCTATATCTGTTTGCTGGGAAGAATTTGCTACGTCGTTTTCGTCTAAAGCCGACTCTGTATCAACCGGGTTATCGATAGCTTGCTCTGTTTCTGGCTGATTCAAATCATTTAACAGATGATGCAGGTGGTGCAGACCTATTTGCTCTGCTTCCAGTGCGCCCAACAAAGTTTGTTGATAACTGGCTTGCAGAGTATTGATGGGTTGAGGATTGTTATCTGCATCAGGGTCGGTTTTGTCATTGCAACGTTGCAGGTGACCGGCTTGTTCCATTAACTCCACAAAAACACGTACACGGCGGGGAATGTCTTCGCCTTTTTCGTCAATTAACGCTCGAATAGCGGGGGAGGCTTTTGATCCCAAGGCACCGTTTTGACGCAATTGTTCGATATGTTGGCGCATGGCCGTGACCAGTTCTTGCAGTGTAACAACGGCTTCTTGATATTGACTGACATCCGTTAAGGAGCGGTTATTACGGGTATAGAGCAATCCCATCAGTAGTAACCAGAGGTGCAGGAACCAAAGAGCAATCTCTTCTTGGCTCTCCTGACGTAGGCGCATACTGGTATAGACAGGTTGCTGACTGAACAGAGCAGGCAGATCAGATTCCGGTAAACGCTGAAGCAGATACATTCGGCCACCGGCCGAAATTCCGGGATAATCGGCGGCTTCAACAAAGACCAACTGTAGACCCTGACCGTTCAAAAACTGACGTAATTGGCTGATCTCTTCTTCACTGGCTTGGGCCAACGTAGCACAGACATCACGCTCGGAGATTAAACCGGCACGGGTCGCACGACGGTTACGATTATTGGGGCGACTTTCTGCCATACGGTAACGTAATAGGTAGGCGTACACTTCGCCCATTTCACTCATATTCATTCTACTGATAATCCTGGGCGAGAGGTTGTCGTAAGATCAAAATAGGGTTGTCGCCTTTTAGCTTGCGGCCATCGGGTAAGGTGATTTCCAGTGTTTGAGCCGGATCGATTGCAACCGTTAGATTGTCCTGTAGCTGTTCTGGGTCCACATACATATTTAACAATTGAGGAAGAAAATCTTCGCCATTAATTTCATGCCAGCCTTGTTCTAAGGCTTCCGATAGAGTGAGAGGCTTCTCGGCAAGGTGCTGACAAATAATGTCCGATCTGTGCTGCAAGAAGGTATGCAGAGCCGTGTCGTGGTATTCGTCGTTATCAAAGCTATCAAAGACCAGAGACTCTTCACTGCGTTCACTGCGCTGATCCAGCAGATTACTGGTGAAATCATTGGGTGACGGGAACATGGTCTGGATCGAAAAGGGCATGCAACGTTGTGCTACGGCATCTGTGAGTGCCTGCACCGGTGGTTTAAGGGCAATATCCTGGGCCAGTTGACTGAAATCGATCACGCCCATGCTGCGAATACGGCCATCGGCAATATCGGTCAGGAGTTCAGTAAGACGACGGCTAAGGTTTTCTATGGCATTCATTACCCTATTCAAGCTCTGGGTCAGCATTAGCAAATCCCACTCTTGATGGTTTTGCTCTTGCCATTGTTCAAAACGCCTTTGCTGCTCTGGTAACATCAACTGGGCACGGCAATCCAAAATAGTACGCTGAATACTGTTCAAGGCATTGTGGTAATGACGCTGATGCTCCTGAAAGGCCACGAGTTTACTCTCACGAGTCGGGTTTTCCCTGATCTCACGTATCTCTTGAGTCAAACCCCGAATAGCCAACAAAATAGTGTTACAGATATCCGGTACCCGACCATAGTCACCACGGGTAATGGCGGTAAGCGCTTTGGCTGCATCGTATTCGCTATAGAGTAGATCTTCAACCTGTCCGGCCAGATTAACGGCCTGTCGACCTGACGCCGTTAAACGCATATGACCGGTTTGCGCTTGTTTCTCTATCAGCGAAGTACGTTTGGTACTGGCGATAGGGGCCTGATGATCGTCTTGTGTTCTACCGGGTAACCGGTTGATGTAATACAGCTCACTGGGCGTACTCAGGGTATTAATCACAAACTGAAGGTCATCACTACTACAAGCAGGGTAGTATTCACGGACATACCCTAAACAACGGCTATGACTGATAAAACTGCCATTGGTGAGGAAGTCTTCTTCTAGCAGATAGTCCAATAGCAAGCAGGCCATATCCAGCCAGTAGCCATCTTTCAGACCGGGTCGGGCTGTTTGCGCTACTCGAATATGGGATGAACGAGGTTCGTGATTGCTGTCGTGAAGATCCAACAAGCGAACCGTGGTAATCAGTAGATTCGTCCAGGGTGTCATAAGGTTATCCCTGAGGCAGGTAAATTAGACGTCATAGCAGAATATTCAGAGATCTCTGGAACAAAATAAAAGCCTCTGGGTTCAGAAGCTATAGCCTATAGTGGACAGGATGTTTTCTGCCCTGATCAAAGGGGACTATTATGCCACAAACGTATTATATTTCAGGGAAAATACTGTTCGCATAGACAGCTTAAAAAATACTTAGACATACATTTAAATAAGGACAGACAAAATGCTGAAAACAACAACGCCTTCAGTGGATGGCAAGCAGGTGGATCAATATCTGGATGTTGTCGTGGGTGAGGCAATCTTAGGGGCCAATATCTTTAAAGATATTTTTGGTGCGGTGAGAGATATTGTCGGTGGGCGCTCTGGAGCCTATGAAAATGAGATGGGCAAAGCCCGTCGTATTGCCTTTGATGAGATGGAAAATCAAGCGGCGGCTTTAGGAGCTGATGCGATTGTCGGTATTGATATTGATTATGAAGTCGTCGGTGCTAAAGGGGCTATGATGATGGTGAGTGTCAGCGGAACCGCCGTTCGGTTTAAATAACCGCATAAATAGCTTCTCTCTAAATAGCCTCTTGCTAATAGCCTATCTACTAATGGATTGTATTAACCGTTTTAAATTATTCCCAGTGACTTTTTAGTCACTGGGTCATGAGTGATTAAGGATTTAGTTATCTTGAGAAGGTAAATCGAATCTACTGACGGGCTTTATCTTCGTCGGCAATAGCATTCAGCACATCCACAACAATTTCGCTCTGTTCTTCCATCTCTTTCAGGTGTACTAGTGCGCCTTCACAGTCACCGGCTTGCGCGGTTTCTACAGCCGCTTGCCCCGCTCTATGAACCGCAGCATGAGGCGTTTCCAGTTGAGAGAAATTTCTCAGACTGGAGTAGCGTTTACGACCATCACCCTCGTAATACCAGCGGCCTAAACGACACTGGCTATGATCAGTAAAGTCACCGGCTGATTTTTTATTCAGACCAAGATAGGCTTGGTAAACTTCATTTTTGTAGACGATATGATCCAGCTTTACGGTTTCAATAAAACTAGAAGTGGTTGAGCTATCAATGGTGTTTTTCATATTGCGAGATAGAGTGACCACTTCATTGATCAGTTCTTCTGCCTGAGCGACAGAGGTGCTGATCTCATGGGATTCTTCATCCATCAATTTGGCACTGGAAGCCGTCTTACTGGTTTGTTGTTCAATAACATCTACTAGGCTGGTGATTTCTGCAGTAGCATTGCTGGCTCTTTGGGCCAAGCTACGCACTTCATCGGCTACAACGGCAAAACCTCTGCCGTGCTCACCTGCACGAGCCGCTTCAATGGCGGCATTCAAGGCTAGTAAGTTAGTTTGTTCAGAAATGGTATGGATGATATTCACAAACTCAGAAATACGACCGGATGCATCGTCTAATACAGCCACCTCTTTATGAGTGCTGCTGGATTGTTCGCTAATTTCTTGTGCTTGAATATTAATCGCCTGCAAGAGACTTAGACAGCGATCAAACAAGTCGTTGGAATCTCTGAGGGCTAGGCTTTGGTCTGCTAGTTGTTGTGCTGAAGCTGCGACTTTTTCCCGTACCTCATTTAATGACGCATGACCTGTGCCCCATAGCCGATGAAACTTTGTGTTTAGCTGGTGCAGCTCATCTTTATTACTGGACGAGTTTTTCAGTTGGCTTAATTCTGTTTGTAGGGCTGTATTTTCAGCACTTAGTCGTTGTTGTTCTTTTTGTAAGTCTGCTAACTGCTGCTCCAGAGTTTGAATCTTTTGCTTGCCACGATTCCACATAGTGTTGCTCCAGCGACCTTCAGGGTCGTTACACAAGTTCAGAGTGTAATAAAATGTAATACCATTCCCGATAAGTTATCAGTGATAGCAACTCCCTAGATTGATCTCGGTTTCCCCTGTTTTTTCTATAAAGAGTTATCGGGATTGGTATAAATAAGCGCTAGAACAAAAGTTTTCTACAATATTATTAGTGAAAACTGGCCAGAATATGCCGAGTGGATAGCCTGAAAGTCATTCTAAAATATGAAAAAGCTTTTGTTTAGCTATGTAATATCAGGTAAATCTTAACAAGAATTTAATTATATTGTTACAGAAATATACTATGTAGGATGGCTGCCAGTGTAAGGGGCACTGGCAGTTTAAAAACAGGGGAACTGGAAATAGATTGTTATAGGTGTTCTAAAACGGTGACTTTTTCTTCGTGAGCCAACATTGCAGCGATAGTGCCAGAGACTGCTAAGCGTTCGTCAGATTTGTGCCAGCGATCCCAGGCACTTTGATTACGCCATAGGGTAAAAATAAATCTATGGTTAGGATGGGCGGCATCTTTTAGGGATTCTCCAGAGATAAAACCATGGGCATGCATGGCTTGCTTTAAAATACTGCGGGAAAATTCTTCATACTCTTCTTCCAAACCGGGAATAATAACCCTTTCAATCATCACTTTAATCATATGGTGCTCCTTATTATTCTATATAGGGGTATTGTTTATAGTGTGTAATGTATTTGCTTTTCGCAAGCTCTTGAAGAAAATTTCTTGTATTGAGTCAGTCTGTTAGACTTGCGAACCTTATTTATACTACCCAAAACTTTAACTGATCAGGAACTGGCTGATGTCTGATACTGCATTTACTCATGAACTGGATACCTCTGGCTTATTATGTCCTGAGCCGGTAATGATGTTACATGGCAAGGTACGTGAACTGTCCAAAGGCGATATCCTTAAAGTGACAGCCACAGATCCTTCTACGACACGGGATATTCCTAAGTTTTGCCAGTTTTTGGGTTTTCCCCTAATTGCCCAAGAGCAACAAGGGGATATCTATTTCTATTTTATTGAGAAAAATACCGATTAAAGTCAGTTTCCATTATTGAGCTTTACTGAGCCTTTATTGATTTTTACTGACGCTTGATTAAGCAGAGGGTGGTGAAATTCCCGCAGCATGCATCATTCTGAGCAGTGCTTGCATGGCTTCCGGCTCTCTGCGCTTGATTTGATTGGCGATCTGGTACTGAAAATAATAGCTGGTGCCTTTTACATCGCTGGCGGGATAAAGGGATGGGTCTCCAGGCAGTACCGGAGTGTTTGTGACTTTATCTTCATCGACCAGCATGGCTTCAATGGTACCGTCGTTAAACAGACTCCAATTAAAAACTTCGGCTAGTTGAAAACTGTGTAAATCTTCCTTCAAAGTGACAAGATGAGTGCCTGTAATATCAGGAACCGCCTGCATAACATAACGCGTTGCGCTGACGGAGAATTCATAAGCATCTAAAGCACCTTCTAATTCGGCCACCTTATGCAGTGGAGGTTCGCTAAAAACCGTTTCTGTTTCGTAATCATAATAACCCTGCCATTGTCCTCCTTTGGGATCTGCTGCACTGTCGGCGGCAATAACGGTGTGTAACCAAGGAACGATGCCTGTGACATGGCCATCTTTTTGCAAACCCCAGCCAATCAGGCGTAGGGCGAATAGGCTGCTTCTATCACTGGGGTGGCTGTAAACCATCGCGAGTCCGTCAAGCTCAGGTACCATGCGAACAAAGTCTTTGGCCTCTGGGTCCTGATGTGGACGACGACTGAACAGGTCAATAACATTACTGGCTTGGCCAGATGTTGCTGGTGAGGTGTTCATATTAGCCCTCCTTCTCCTGTCTTTTTTGGGAATCCGGGGATTAAGTTCAGGGGATGAGTTCAGATAATGAGTTTAGCGGTGTCAGCGCACGCCTTTATTTAATGCTAATGGAATTAAGGTCACCTGTTAGTGGCTTATAAAATTGACTGTATGTTCTTGCCTATAGTGTTGTGAAGTGCTGATACATACCTAAAACCAGTGTTTGGGTACTTAAAATCAGACATCAATATATTAAAAATAGTTCATAACCTCTTGTCTGCAAAGTGGAAGTTATAAAGAGCGTTATTTGTCAGGGGCTTAGGGAGGTGCCGAAATGTGAATTGAGGGAAATATAAGGCTTGGTATTTAACATTATGTTTTAGGAAATAAGCTGCATTCTCGCAGTATACGGTTCCAAATATGGGTGTGTCTTTGATTGGCTCTTTGGTAGTTTTTCCATAAGCCTTTAGGGCTCTCGGGATCTAACCAGAGAGAGTTGAAACGACCTAATTCACTGTCAGTGTCCACGAGCAGAAAAAGCTGATGTATTTTTGGGAGTAGTGCATTGGCCATACGGTTATGTCGGGCAAGCTCTGGTTGGATACCTTGTAGATAATATTTCTGCAGTAGATTGAACAGGATTTTAGCCTTGGGTGTGGCGCTTTTCTTTAAGCAGAGTGGTCGCTTAGCTCGTTTATTTTCTAAGAGTTGTGCCGTTTGGTTTAGCTTGAGAGTACTTATCTGTACAGATTTCAGTAAAGCTAGCAGCAAAGGCTGTTGATACAATTTGTGTAGATGTTGTTCTAACTCTTGGCCTGTGATTGCTATGTTAAGTGGGTCTTTGCTGATGGCGATCAGTTGATCCAGTGCCAGTGTTAACGTGTTGAATTCCAGTTGTTGTCCCGGTGTCAGTGCCTGTTGTGTGGCGCTAAATTGTCGTTCAAGCTCTGGGCCAGCAAATAACATCTGTTGGAATACTTGCGGCATGATGTTTTGTTTATGTTGATAAAGGTCAGTCAGGCGCTGAACGAACAGAGGATCTTCTGCTAGCCATTTTTCTCGGTCTTGATAGCAGGGCTTGAGCTTCTGCCAAAAGGCGTTTTCATAGATAAAGCGCTGGGATGGCGTCATTACCTTACCCAAATTACTGTTTCTTTTGTTAATCAACTGAAGCAAACCGCAGCGCTTAAAATCCCAAACCTCGACCATGCCTTCAGTGTAGGGTGAGATTTCTTGTAAGCGCTGACGTTTATCTGGGTAGCGAATGCTTTGGCTTTTTTCTGAGATAGGGAGATCGATATCTAGAGTGTTGGCCAATCTGGCTTGATAATCCTCAAATAGCCCTTGAAGGCTGTTGTCTTCACTGCAAGCAGCGATCAGGCTAAGGGCTATAAGCATTAATAGCTTCAGCATTGGAAACTTCCCTCGATAAAAACTTATCTCCGCCAGATTAGAACCAGTCGCCAGCACAAAAGGATGGCTGCACAGCTTAATCCTGCAATCAAGCCGTACCAGAAAGCCGAAACTCCCATAGCAGGTACAATCCAATCCGTTAGGCCTAAAATATAACCTAGACCAATCCCAATCCCCCAATAGGAAAATAAGGTGATCGGCATAATAATTTTAGTATCTTTATAGCCTCTTAGTGCACCACAAGCGCTGACCTGTAGTGCATCCGACAGTTGGAATATCGCCGCAAGGTGTAGTAGGACGACTGCTAAAGCAATAACGTCGCTGTCTTGACTGTAGAGGCGAGCGATAGGTTCTGGCAGAAAAAACATAATGCTGGCGGTGAAAAAAGAAGCGATAACAGTACAAACAATACCCACTCGACTGATTCTATGAGCATAACGTTCACCGTATTCGCCAATACCTTGACCAACACGAACGGTTAGGGCCATGGCTAAGCTTAAGGGGATCATAAAGGTGACGGAGGTTACGTTCAGAGCAATTTGATGAGCCGCAACCGGTGTAGAGCCCAGATGAGCAATAAACAGGGCAATAGTGGTAAATAACCCTACTTCAAAAAAGATGGCAACACCGATAGGTACGCCGACCCGGGCGATCTCTTTAATCGCTTGTATATCTGGTAGGGCAAAATGTTGTAATAGGTTGCTGCTACGGTATTGCGGGCGATTACGGATATTCAACCACATAAGAAAAACACTGAGCCACATAGCAATGGCTGTGGCCAAACCGCAACCCAGTAAACCTAATTCAGGGATAGGGCCAAAGCCAAAAATTAGCAACCAGTTAGCTAGGATGTTGATCAGCAGGCTAATAACACTAATAAGCAGAACTGGTTTTGTAAAACCCAGTCCCTCGGTATAACTGCGCATGGTTTGATATAAACCGATAGCAGGAAAGCCGATCATAATGCCCAGTAGATAATCGGATACCATAGGATAAAGGTGGGTTGGTACCTGCATTATCTCTAACACATAGTGATGACCGGATATTAGGAAAATGCTAAATAGTGCTAAGGTTAAGCCTAACCAGAACCCTTGAAAGGCAAAAGGGCCAATCCTATGAGTCTCTTTAGCGCCACCCCACTGAGCAATAAAGGGGGTAAGCCCTAGCATTACGCCCGCCAGTAAAAGAAACAGGGGTACCCAAATACTTGCCCCCAGTGCCACCGCCGCTAAGGCATCCGCGCCTAATTGACCAATCATCAAGGTATCAGCGACACTCATGCCGGATTGAGCCAGCTGAGCTCCCATTATGGGGAGAGCAATCACCAGCAATTTTTTTATTTCTGTCCGTAAGCTGGTCAAGGGTGCCTGAGGCTCAGAGAGTATTTGGTCTGGCGTGGAATTCATTAGATAAAACTTTTGCTAGGAAAAAGATGCGGCATTCTAACGCCGCTTGAATCGTTTGTCTGTTGATTCCCTGTCATAAGAAGATGAATCCGCTTCATTTCCGTTCGGTGAAGGTTGCATAGATCTTTTTCTGGGAGGGTAAGATTTGTTCCGAGTCAAAAAAATCCCTATGAATTCTGCAGGAATCGATACAGGCCGTATATATAATGTCTGGAAAATTATTGGTAAA
This sequence comes from Oceanospirillum sp., assembly GCA_047518265.1. Classification (GTDB taxonomy): domain Bacteria; phylum Pseudomonadota; class Gammaproteobacteria; order Pseudomonadales; family Halomonadaceae; genus Oceanospirillum. The sequence goes on along the minus strand of JAKZRG010000022.1, from coordinate 21,573 downwards.
CCGAGGTTAGGTGTGGACGTTTCTCATCAATACGAAGATCTTATTCAGATTTTTAATCAGCTTTTTCAAAACAGTGAAAAAACCATTTTAGTGCGTGGAGATGATGAGCCTATCTACTTACCGGCCTCTATGACGGGGAATTATCATCAAATAATTTTTGCTCATGGCTATTATGCCAGTGCGATGCATGAGATCGCCCATTGGTGTGTGGCCGGTGAAAAGCGCCGTTTACTGGAAGATTATGGTTATTGGTATGAACCTGATGGTCGTACGGAGCAGCAACAGCGTCTATTTGAAACGGTCGAAGTAGTCCCACAAGCTATCGAGACATGCTTGTGCTTGGCGGCAGGTTTTAAGTTTCGAGTAAGCGTAGATAATCTAAATGGTAGCCCAGGAGATTCCAGTGGTTTTGCCCGTAATGTAGCGCTTAAGGCGGAAGAGTATTTGGCTCAAGGTTTACCTGATCGTGCCCAATTGTTATTTGATACGTTGGCGGATTATTACAAAACGGGTGTTTTTACGGCTAAATCAACAGTGAATAAGGTAATTCCTAGTCAAGCTGCAGCCTGTAAAGGTCTTTCCGAGGAAGTAGTGGCGTAAGCTTTACGGTGTGTCCGTCAATCTTCATCTATACTTTTTTGATATGGATCATTGAATGCAAATGATTCGCATCAAATATTGCATTTATACGTTATTTGATATTAAATAAAATCATAATCAATACCCATTATATGTTTGATTTTAAAGATATTACTCCCGTGGAGCAGACGATGGCACAACAAGATACTGTGAAAAAAGCATTGGCAGGGCTGATTATGGCCGCTGGCGTTTCCGTTGCATTTAGCGCTAATGCCGCAGGTGAAGTGAATATTTATTCTGATCGCCAAGCTTTTTTGTTGAAGCCAATTCTGGATGCCTTTACAAAGGAAACCGGCGTTAAAGTTAATGTGGTTTATGCGAAGAAAGGCATTATTCAGCGTCTGAAAAGTGAAGGTAAGAACAGTCCTGCAGATCTTCTGTTAACTTCGAATGTGAGTAACTTGAACCGTGCTGTAGATGCTGGTGTAACGCAAAAGGTTAGTGATAGCGTTATTAACGCGAACGTACCGGTGCAATACCGTGACCCTGAAGGTCGTTGGTTCGGCCTGACGACACGTGCACGTATTATCTATGCGTCTAAGGATCGTATTAAACCCGGTGAGATCACGCGTTACGAAGATCTGGCTGACCCTAAATTTAATGGTCGTATCTGTACCCGTAAAGGTGATCATACCTACAACATCGCTTTGATCGGATCTATGATTGCTGAGCATGGTGAAGCCAAAGCTAAAGCTTGGTTAGAGGGCGTAAAAGCTAACCTAGCCCGTAGACCACAAGGTAATGACCGAGCTCAGATTAAAGCCGTTAAAGAGGGTGTGTGTGATATCGCCGTAGGTAACAGTTACTACTATGGCAAGATGCTGAAAAATGAAGAGCAACGAGCTTGGGCTGATTCGGTCAATCTGATTTATCCTAACCAAGCGGATCGTGGTACTCATGTGAATATCAGTGGTATGACTCTGACCAAGAGTGCGCCGCATCGTGAGGATGCGTTGAAGTTGATGCGTTTCTTAACAAATGATCAGGCACAAAAAATCTACGCGGAACAAAATTTTGAATACCCTGTTAAACCCGGTGTTCAGGCCAGTAAGTTGATTGATAACTGGGGTGTATTTGACGCGGATAAGGTTTCTCTGGCAGAAGTGGATAAATACCGTAAGCGTGCTGCTATGATGGTAAATGAAGTGGGTTATAACAAATAGTTGAATGTCATTATGGTTGAATCCCTTGTGAAAACAAGGGACTATAACCGTTGAAGAATTAGGGCAGTTTCCAGACTGCCCTTTTGCGCGTTTAAGAGATATGAATTTGCAGACACTTCCAGAACAAACAAAATCCGGTTTTTTTCACCGATTTTTAGGCGGAAAGGATAAACCTCAGTCGAGTATTCGCCGTTGGCAGTGGTCTGTGTGGTTGATCGCTGCGACCGTGCTTCTACCGGTTGTATCTGTGCTTTGGCTGGCAGTGTTTCCAGAAGAGAATATCTGGCCTCATCTTTTTTCTACTGTTTTACCGGATTACGTGCAGTCGACCCTACTCTTAATGCTGGGCGTGGGGTTATTGTCAGGTTGGCTAGGCGTCTCTACTGCCTGGGTGACCACCATGTACGATTTTCCTGGTCGGCGCTTTTTTGAATGGGCTTTGCTGCTTCCCTTTGCTGTACCGGCTTATGTTATTGCCTATGTTTACACGGATATGCTGGAATATTCTGGTTGGCTGCAAGGTTGGTTGCGGGATCTATTTGGCTGGCAGACCGCTAGGGATTATTGGTTCCCCGAGATTCGTAGTTTAGGCGGTGCCATGCTCATGATGGCGTTGGTATTATACCCTTATGTTTTTATGATGGTACGGGCCACTTTTATTGAGCAATCCGCTTCTTTGCGAGATGCGGCCAGAACACTAGGTTGTAGTCGACGAGAAGTATTTTGGCGTGTTTCCCTGCCGACGGCCCGTCCTGCGTTGGCCGTTGGTTTAGCACTTGTGTTGATGGAAACACTCAATGATTTTGGTACCGTTGATTATTTTGCCGTACAGACTTTGACCGCAGGCATTTATGATGTCTGGATGAATATGGATAACATTGGTGGTGCCGCGCAAATTGCCAGCACCATGATGATCTTTATTGTGGTTTTGATTAGTTTTGAACGCTTTTCTCGGCGTAAGCAAAAGCAGTTTTCTCGTGGGGATCGTTTTAAAACCTTTAAGCGTACACAGTTAAAAGGTAAAAAAGCCTTTACCAGCTGGCTGATCTGTTTTGTTCCTCTGGCTTTGGGTTTTCTGGTACCTGTTGCTTCTCTATCTCGACATGCCGTGGTCTATTTTGATGTGTCTTGGACGCCTGAATTTTTCCAAATGAGCTGGAATAGCTTTATGTTGTCAGCTTTGGCGGCTCTGGGCACGATCATGCTAGGTTTGGTGCTGGCTTATGGTAAACGTTTAGTGAAAGCTCCTAGTGTGCAGCGTGCAGTATCTCTGTCCGGTTTAGGTTATGCCATGCCCGGTGCTGTACTGGCTGTGGGGGTGATTATTCCAATTGCGGCCTTTGATAATGCCGTTGATGCTTGGTTCGAAAGTTGGTTTGGTATTTCAACGGGATTGTTACTCAGTGGAACCATATTTGCTGTGGTTTTTGCCTATATTGTGCGTTTTTTAGCGGTATCTGCGGGCAGTATTGAATCCAGCTTGGATAAGGTAACGCCGAGTATGGATATGGCGGCTCGTTCTATGGGCTATAACACTTTAGAAATTTTGATGAAGGTACATATTCCTATTATCAAGCCCGGTGTTTTAACCGCAGCCTTAGTTGTATTTGTCGATTGTATGAAGGAGCTGCCTGCGACTCTGGTCTTACGGCCCTTTAACTTTGATACTTTGGCCACTCATGTGTATCAGTTTGCTTCTGATGAGCTGCTGGAGGAATCGGCTTTGTCCGCTCTAGTGATTGTATTGGTGGGTATTATTCCGGTGATATTGCTGAGCCGTTCTATTATTGCTTCTCGCAATGAGCATAAAGAGGTCAGTACCGAATAGGTTTTATCTTTTTTGTATAAAAAACCAGTGAGTGATCACTGGTTTTTATATATTTTCTATCACTTCGTCCACATGGCTTTGTTATGTGGGTTTGTAGCGTAAACTAGCTCTCTCCTAACTGCTGATGCAGGTTTAGCATGGCGACAACGTTAGCCTCGGACTGATAAGCATCCAGCCCCTGTTCTTCCAACCATTGCTGCTTTAGGTCTTGCCAGTGCTCAAAAGATTGCTCGTAGAGGCTTGAGGCAGGTTCGATCTGAAAGGTCGGCTCAATTTCATACGCTGAGAACAGCATATCCAGCCAGTGGCCGTCCTCACCTAAGGCATCGCTATAAATCGTATCTTCATCGATATCCCCCTGCATTTCACGCACGACTTCTAACGGGCTGACACCGTGCAGCATGAGGTCGTCTAAATCGATACGCTCATCATCAAAAAGATGGTTATTACTGCTGAGCCATTGATCGTCTGGTGCGATCAGAGTGCTTTTAACCTGACCGTCAGGCAGAGACCAGCAGACGGCAATAGGAAAACCATCTTCGTCTGGGCTACTGCATTCAAAGTCGATAAAAATCGGATACTGGGTCATGATCTGTCTCATCTTTATGATCAATGGCGGGTAAATTAAAAAATCGGCGGGCATTGTCCCCGGTTTTACGGGCTAATTCCAGTTCATCTCGCGGATAGCTCTGGGAAACTTGTCGTAGTACCCATGGTAAATAGGCCGGACGGTTACTTCTATCTTTAGGCTTCTTTGCCATATTTCTGGGGAGGAGGTAGGGGGCATCCGTTTCTATCATGAGTCGATCCAGAGGGATGTTCTTCACCAGCTGCTGTAGCTCTGTGCCTCTGCGTTCATCGCAAACCCAGCCTGTAATGCCTATGTATAGATCCAGATCTAGGTAGCCAAATAGAGATTTTTGATCGCCGGTAAAGCAATGAATAACGGCATTGCTTAAGTCGTCACGATAACAGGTTAAAATCTCATGTTGTCGAGTAAAGGCATCTCGTTCATGTAGAAACATGGGTTTTCCAGTTTCAATGGCCAGTTCTATTTGTGCCTCAAAAGCGGATACTTGCTGTTCTGGTGTCGAAAAGTTGCGGTTAAAGTCCAGCCCAGTCTCACCGATAGCAACGCATTGGGCTTCTTTTGATAGATCTTTTAAGGTTGCGCTGGTGTTTTTTTGATAGCTACTGGCATCGTGAGGGTGAACGCCTGCTGTAAAATAGAGCCTATCGGGGTACTGCTGGCACAGTTTAAAGGCTGCTTCTGACTCTTGTACTGATGTACCTGTTATAATAAGCGTATGCACTCCGGCCTCAAGTGCTTGTTCCAGAGTCTCTTCGTGCTGATTAGAGAAGCGGCTATTGGTAAGATTTACGCCAATATCAACCAGAGGCGCAGGGGCGCATAATAGATTATTTGCAGTCGTTCCGGTCATTTGTTTAGGAATCCTGATAGCAAAAAAGTATAAATTTAACTACTATTGTGTTCTCGAAGGAAAGTGATCGTGATCGAGAACTTTTTCAGACAACGTATAGAGTGGAGCGACCCATGGCAGGGGTATTAGCAAGTGTAGATTCCCGAACTCAGCTTGTCGGTGAAAACCGTCTTGAATTGCTGATGTTTCGTCTGTTAACCGGGCAGCTATTTGCCATTAACGTATTTAAAATTCAGGAAGTGATGCGTTTGCCTTCACTATCCAATCTGCCTCACCACCACCCTTATGTTGTGGGTGTGACCCATTTACGGGGTCAAACTGTGACTGTGATTAACCTCAGCCAGGCCATTGGTATGCCTGCTTTGCAACCCACAGAAAACAGCAACCTGATTGTAACTGAATATAACAATTCTATTCAGGCCTTTTTAGTGGGTGGTGTGGATCGGATTATTAATATGAACTGGGATGAGATTATGCCTCCACCCAGAACAACCGGTCGATCTCACTATCTAACGGCCATCACTCGTGTTGATGAGCAGATTGTTGAGATTATCGATGTTGAAAAGGTATTGGCTGAAATCTCACCTTATATGATTGATGTTGATACAGACAGTCTAGATGATGAGTTGCGTGAAGCGGCTCAAGGCATGGAAGTATTGATGGTGGATGATTCATCAACCGCTCGTGCTCAGGTGCAAGAAACCCTGGCTCAGCTTGGTATGAATATCCATGAAGCTCGCGATGGTAAAGAAGGTTTGGATAAGCTTCGTGAGTGGGCAGATGCTGGCGAAGATGTGCCAAATAAGCTGTTGATGATGATCACGGATGCAGAAATGCCTGAGATGGACGGCTATCGTCTGACTCGTGAGATCCGTGAAGATCCTCGTTTGAAGGATATGTTTATCTGCTTGCACACCTCATTAAGTGGTAGTTTCAATAAGGCTATGGTGCAAAAAGTAGGTTGTGATGATTTTTTATCTAAATTCCAACCTAAGCAATTGATTAATGTAGTCTTAAAACGCGTTGCTCATGTGAGGGGGCTAGAGCCACCAGAGATGGCTGAATAAGATAGTCTTATCGCTATAATTAAAGAACCCCGTTCCATCGGGGTTTTTTCATATCAGTGTTTTTATTTTAGTGGTCTATCTTAGAGACGATATTGGAATGCAGCTTTAGTCCGTTTGTAACGGTAATTTTTTAGTTTCAGTGGGTACTATTGCTGTCTTGGTTGTTTTCTGTTTGAAGGTGAGGCGTAACTCTTCTAAACGTTTTCTGTTTTTACCTAGATCGGAGTATCCAATTCTTGAAGCAGAACGCAAGGCGATAACACCTGGAATTTGAAAGTAAAACTCGACATCATCAATAAAGCCCAGAAGAGGGGAGCGAAAATCAGCGCGAATATAGTGCGCGTGCTCCATCTTCACTACAATAGCGTCTTTTCTTTGTTGCAGTAGCTCAAGCAGTTGCTCATAAGCTAAGCTTTGCTCGGTTTCATAAAGAATCGGTGCAATCTGTTGTTTATCTGGGGTGTCGGGGTGCGAGGCGACGCAGTTTGGGCTGTTAGGGCATGGCGATAGTCGGTTATGTTGTACACCAAGTTTAGGGGAGCCATTGATACAGCCTGTTAATAGGGTTAGGCCGAAGGTGATAATGATCGCTTTTAAATAGATAGGGCGGTTCATTCCATAGTCCTGTATCTGAGTTTCCTGCCAGAACACTAAAGTAGCAAGATTCAGTAGTAGTTCTCAATATCATAATGACTTTTCTATGAGAAAAGTTTATCAGTTTCTGTAAACGGACAAATCATGGCGTTAGTAAGATTAGAAAAAGTCAGTATTGCATTTGGTCATCACGCTTTATTAGATGAAGCTTCCCTGGTTATTAATAAGGGTGAGCGCATCTGTGTGGTTGGGCGTAATGGTGCGGGTAAGTCCACCACATTAAAGCTGGTGACTGGTGAGCAAACGATTGACTCTGGTAGCTTGTGGCTGCAACCAGGTTTAAAAATAGGTCAATTGGCTCAGGATTTACCAGATGCAGGCGAAGATACAGTATTTGATATTGTGGCCAGTGGTTTGCCGGGTATTGGCGATCTGATTACTCAGTATCACCATCTCGTCATGTCTATTCAGGGTGATGAAGACCTGAAAAAACTAGAACACTTACAAACTGAGCTGGAAAGCAAAGACGGTTGGGCGTTATCTCAACGGGTTGATTCTATTATTACCAAGCTGAACTTACCGGCTGAGACGCCAATGAAGTCTCTTTCCGGTGGCTGGCGTCGTCGTGTGGCTTTGGCTCGTGCTCTAGTATCTGAGCCTGATTTACTCTTATTAGACGAACCGACCAACCATTTGGATATTGAAACGATTGATTGGTTGGAACAACGGGTCAGTGAGTTCCGCGGTGCGGTACTATTTATTACTCATGACCGGGCATTTTTGCAGAAGCTGGCTACTCGTATTGTCGAGATCGACCGAGGTCAATTGACGATTTGGGAAGGTAACTACCCAAGCTTTCTTGAGCATAAAGAACATATGCTGGAAGTAGAAGAAAGGCAGAATGCTGAGTTTGACAAGAAGCTGGCTCAGGAAGAGGTCTGGATTCGTCAAGGGATTAAAGCGCGACGCACCCGTAATGAGGGGCGTGTCAGAGCTCTGCAAGCTTTGAGAAAGGAGCGCTCCCAGCGAAGAGAGCGTTCTGGTTCAGCTAATATTGTAGTGGATAAGGCGTCGTCCTCCGGTAAGTTGGTGGCCGAACTGGAAAATGTGAGTTACAGCTGGGGTGATCGACCAATTATTCGCAATCTGACTTCTCAGGTTATGCGTGGTGATCGTATTGGTCTTCTAGGTCGTAATGGTGCGGGCAAAAGTACCCTTTTAAAGCTGTTATTGGGGCAGCTTGAGCCGCAATCCGGTGATCTGAAAATGGGCTCGAAGCTAGAAGTGGCCTATTTTGATCAATTAAGGGATCAGCTAAATCCAGAGCGTACAGTAATGGAGAATGTTGCGGAAGGGCAAACCAGTATCACTATTGGTGGTCGTGATAAGCACATTATGAGTTATCTTGGAGACTTTTTGTTCTCTCCTGAACGTGCTCGTACTCCGGTGAAAGCGTTGTCTGGTGGTGAGTGTAATCGCTTGTTATTGGCAAAGTTGTTTACTAAGCCCGCCAATATGCTGGTATTGGATGAGCCTACCAATGACCTGGATGTGGAAACTCTGGAGCTTTTGGAAGAGCTGCTAGCCAGTTTTGATGGAACTGTACTTTTAGTGAGTCACGACCGTGCCTTTATGGACAATGTAGTGACCAGTGTTTTTGCTTTTGAAGGTGACGGTGAAGTTAAAGAATATGTCGGTGGTTATTCGGATTGGGTTCGACAAGGTGGTCGTTTCCCTAAAGAAATCTCTGGTGGCGATGCGTCTATTGCCGCAGAGCAGGAAGCTAAAAAGGTAGAGTCTGAGCCCAAACCTGAAGCTAAGTCCGCTGAACCGGTGAAAAAGGCTACTGTTAAAACTAAAAAACTGAGTTATAAGTTGCAGCGGGAGCTGGATCTGTTGCCTGCTGAGATTGAACGTCTGGAAACGGCATTGGAAGAGCTACAAACGTTGACCGGTGATAACAGCTTCTATCAGCAGGATCAGGCGGTGGTTTCTGAAACACTGGATAAAATGCAGCAAGCGGAGTCTGATCTGGAAGTAGCCATGGATCGTTGGGTTGAGCTGGAAGCGATGGCAGAAGAGGAATAATTCTGTCGAGTGAGCTTTATCTGTTTGATCAGAGCTATCTAGCCTATTGATCTAGACTAGATAGCTTGAGTAAATATTATTTTCAGAGAGCTATTAAATGAGCTGTTCGGGTTCTAATATTCTATTCTCTTAAAGCTTTCATTCCACTAAACGAGTTAGTCTTTGTTTTTATAGATACGTACTGCAAGAACATCACATTTGGCGCCGTGTAATACTCCGGTAGAGGTTGAGCCCAGTAGTAAAGCTAAACCGTGACGACCGTGACTGCCCACGACAATCAAATCAACATCTTGATCCTTTGCAATACGGTGGATTTCGCTGTCGGGCATGCCGACCAATACATGCTGCTGATAATCAGGAATATCCAGTGGCTCTGCCAGCTCTGCTATCTTTTCACGAGCGTGTTGATCCAGTTGATCTTGAATGCTTGTGAGATCCATTGGGATATCACCGCCATAGGCAAAGCCAAGGGGTTCCAGTGCGTGAATTAAGCTGACCTTAGCTCCGTTGCGTTGTGCAATGGCATTTCCTTTCTCGATTACCTGTTGGGACTCTTCAGTGAGATCCACGGCGATTAAAACATGTTGGTATTGGTTCATAATTCGCTCCTCCGGGTAAAAAATCCATATCTGACTGTACTTTATCCTTTGTCTATCGATTAGTATAGGCGGCAATTTTCTAAGGAATTTTGACTATGAGCACAACTTTATTGGTTGTTATAATTTTTGCTATGGTAATTAGCCCTATTTTTTGGCTAATGCCCTCCCGTCGTCAACGTTATCAGATGGAACTGCGGAAAATTGCATTACATGAAGGGCTACGAGTACGCATTGAGAAGTTTGAGCTTAATGGTGAAAAGATTCCGGCGGTTGCTTATCGATGGTTTCGTGATGCGGATAATAAAGTAAAGACCCATCGCTTTCGTTTGGCCCATGTCTCCCGTTTAGAGAAAGAGCGGTTAGAGGCCAGAGGTGAAGTTTTTGTTGATGATTGGCTTTGGCTTGAACGCCCAATACCTGATGTATCGGAAGAGCAGTTAGAGGCGCTAAAAGCGGTACTGACTGAGCTGCCTGAGGATGCCATGATTTTTGAAGCTGGTACGGCAACGATTACCTTGTGGTGGCGAGAAAATGGTACAGAAGAGCAGGTGCAAGCCTTCCCTGAGTTGTGTGCCCGATTACCGTTATAAGACTCATGGCATACGCAGGAAAACAGGGCGTTTGAAGGTTTTCTGGCGCAGGAGTATTTATCTGTGAGTGATGTATTGAACAATGCCTTGCGTAAAATGTTACCCGAGGCCCGTGTACAAGCCACAAGCTTGCCTGGAGTATCTGATATTCAGCTATGGCTTATTGATCCTGAGCCTGTTGATCGTCCTTTTGGCCCAGAAGAGATAGCGGCCATTAGTTATCATACTCCCTATTGGGCTTTTTGCTGGGGCAGTGGTCTTGCTCTTGCTCGCTATATCTTGCAGGAGCCGAACCTAGTGACAGGAAAAAGAGTAATTGATTTTGGTGCTGGGTCAGGGGTGGTTGCTGTGGCATGTGCTATGGCTGGAGCGGATGTAATTGCCTGTGATATTGATGAAGCTTCTCAATTGGCTTGTAAGGCTAATGCTGAGTTAAATGGTGTTAAGTATCAGGTGTCGGGTGATCTGTTAGCTATGGAGCTTAATAGTGCTGATCTGTTGATTGCTGCAGATGTGTTGTATGACAGGGAAAACTTACCTTGGCTGGATGTTTTTTTACAGTATGCTCCTGAGGTATGGGTGGCAGATTCTCGGGTGAAGAATTTTTCACATGATCATTACGCATTAACGGATCAAATGCAGGCTCATACGGTGCCAGATATGGGGGAGCCTTATGAGTTCTCCCATATCCGTTTTTACCGCTCCTGCTCCTGAAGATTTAGAGCCTCTAGCGTTCTATTAGGTTAGGTAGAGCTTCTAGTTCTCTGGCAAGTGGAAGCTAGGAGCCGACGAGTTGAAATTGATTAAACTCAGCCTGTTCTCCTAGGCTGATCAGGTCGGCTAAGTATTTCCCAGAGCCGCAGCCCATAGTCCAGCCTAGGTTGCCATGACCGGTATTAAGCCAGAGGTTATCAAATTGAGTTTTTTTAATATAAGGCAGATTAGAGGGAGTGGAGGGTCTTAGGCCGCTCCAGAATCTAGCTTGGCTAAAACCACCTGCCTCTGGGAACATTTCTCGGGCTCGTTGAACTATTCTGTCGCATCGCTTAGCATTCATTTCTCGGGAATAACCACCAATCTCTGCTGTGCCTGCTACCCGGAGTTCATCCCCTAAACGGCTATAAACCAATCGATGCTCATCATCGGTTAAGCTGACAAATGGTGCGGAATCAGGGTGCTCAATAGGAACGGTAATAGAGTAGCCCTTGGAGGGGTATATATTCAGGTAGATGCCTAAGGGGCGTAGTAAGGGGGCGGACCAAGACCCCATGCAGACAGCTATATTCTCTGCCGTCATATGGGTATTACCCAGATCTCCGTTCACTCGTACCTGAATCTTTTTACCTTCTTGTACCAAGCCTAATATATGAGTATTCATCGCAAACTCAACGCCCATATCTCGGCATACTTGTGCTAATTCTTGTGTGTACTGGTGAGCATCGCCAGATTCATCATTTTCAGTATAAGTCGCACCAATAATATCGTGAGCACTCCAGCGAAGGGCAGGTTCTATGGTAAGAGCGGTCTCTTTATCGATAATGTGGCGGTTACAGCCAAATTGTTGCATAAGGTCTACAGTGGGTTTTGCTGATTCGAATTCATCTCGATTGCGATAAAACTGCAGTAGGCCACGTGTACGGTGTCTGTAATCTAATTGGTGTTCTTCTCGAACCTGTTGTAGTAATTCTCTGGAGTAAGTTGCAAGACGAATAATATCTATTGTGTTGTGAGTATGGTTTTTTTTACTGCATTGCCATAGCCAGCTAAATAGCCAACGCCACTGATGAGGGTCTGCCTGGGGGCGAAAGAGTAGCGGGGCATCGTCTTGTAATAGCCATTTTAGAATCTGAAAAGGAGCTTTGGGGTTTGCTAGGGGTTCTGCATGGCCTACAGATACAAGCCCTCCGTTAGCGTAAGAAGCCTCATTGCCCACTTCGGGTTGTCGATCAATCACCAAAACCTTATGACCGGATTTGGCGAGCCAATAGGCGGTATTTACTCCAACTACGCCACTGCCAAGTACTATGCTGTCATACATGAAGTCTCTCCTTTCCCCCAGAATGCATGACTTTAGTGTAGGACAGATTTTCTGATGCAGTTGTTTCCGAGTGTAAATAAAAAAAGCGGATAGAAAATAATTCTATCCGCTTTTTTTATTGATTTTCAGTATGTTGACGAAATCTTCTGCTCGGTTGATTTATGTGTCGTCTACTGGCTTGTTACTTCATCGGACTGAAATATATTAGTCTGATTACGACCACCACGTTTTGATTGGTAAAGCGCTTGATCGGAATGTTCTAGCCATTGAGTATGGTCGGACAGATCATCGCTAAATTCACGAATACCTAGGCTAATTGTGAACTGGATGACTTGATCTTCATATGTAACAGGACTTGCAGCGATATGTTCACGCAAGCGATCCGCCATGATTAAGGCTTCTTGGGCCGTGGTATCAGGAAGGATAATGCCAAACTCTTCACCACCATAACGGCCAGAGATATCAGTCTCTCGCTGCATCTGTAGTAAGGTGTTGGAAACCACGCGAATGACTTCATCACCGGCTTGGTGACCGTAGGTATCGTTGACTTTTTTGAAGTGATCGATATCAAACATGATCAAAGAAGAAACACCGTGAGTACGTTTACAGCGACGGTATTCTTGACCAAGACATTCTTCCCAGTGACCTCTGTTATTCAGTCCTGTGAGTCGATCTGTTCGGCTAAGGCGGGCCAGCTCATTATTGGCCTTTTCGAGTTCGAGTTTACCTGTGGCAATGTCTGTTACATCGTAAATTAGGATGCAGGCGTGAGTAACTGTCTTATCTATTCCTGTAAGCGGTATTATGGTGATGTTTTGATACATCAAATCCGACTTACCTGTCAGGGGGCGATAGCTCTTGAATTTGAATAAGTAAGGTCTTTGTTCCCATGTAGAATAAGCTCGGCTATCCAAGGTAAAAACGGATTGAATTTTACGGCTTAACCAAGCTTGGGGGAGATCAGGAAACAGAGAAAAGAGATTTTCATCCCGAGCCTTAGATGTACGAATACCGCTATGGTTTTCCATAAAGCTATTCCATAGCTGGATATTGTTTTCTCTATCCAGTACGACTAAACCCACATCTACGGTCTGCAGCATCTGCATCATCCAATGCAGACCTGTCATATCTAATTCACTTGATTGTAATGTCATTTCAGGTACCCCGCACGCTCCGATAGTGCCGGTATAGAATCTTCCGTTAGGATGAGAATCAAATCACACTCGACTTTATGATCAGGAATGCTGTAATCAATTTCAATGGCTAAAACTTGTTGTTCGCTGGCATGATCGCCTAATAGGGGGGCTAAAGGCTGCTTTCGGCCTAAAATAACGGGGTGGCTATAACTCAGTTCTAGATCCAGTTGTTCGGCAATGCCATTCAAACATGCGCCAATTAAGATGCCTGATAGATCCATCAGTACTTCAAGATCATTATTGTCAGTTTCATTCTGATCATATTGCATCAGCTGGGCCATGTGAGGGAAGCTATCATCCCCAACTAATAATACGGCTTCACCAGCAATGCCTGAACCGTTTAACCCTTGAGTCACACCTGTAAGCGATACTGCATTTTTAGAGGCTAAGGTGTGCTGCAGATTTTTATATTGAGTCAGATATACCTTGGGTACAGGTAAATGAATAAAGGTGTTTAACAGGCTGGCCAGTTGGCTGCCTGCTTGGCCCATGGATACATTGACCACCTCTTGTACTAAATCGGTCAGGGCAACGTCTTGATCATCAAAGCGAGCCAGTTCACTTTCAGACTGAGGCTGAGAGCTACTTATAATGCCAAATTGAGTCAGAAGTTCAGTAATCTTTTCTGTGGTGACAGGCTTTTTAATAAAGTCTAGTGCACCAAGTGATGTGACTCTCTTATGGGCTTCTGGTTGAATATCCCCAGAGACGACCAATACCATCGTAGGCAGGTCTTCTTTGCGAACAGCTTCCAAAACTTCATAGCCATCCATAACCGGCATATTTAAATCCAGAAATAGAATGTCGCCTTTGCCCGCTTTAATGGCTTCAATGGCTTCCTTTCCGTTTGCTGCAAAGCTGATTTCAACATCCCAGCCGCCAGGCAGTGAACGAGCCATCTGTTTACGCGCAAAACTAGAGTCATCACAAATGACGATGGGGGTAGTCATGTGCTACAGGTGTCCTTTAACTGTATGAGAGTCAACAGACTAATCTTTCATTACTGCATGCAAATGCTTAGCAATGAAAAACAAGCTGCTGTTTAATTTTTATTTTTACAAAATGATACATATGTTTGTGGAATAACAACAGGTCTTCGTAGCGTTATAATGACATTTATTCCAATTTTTTGAACTGTACGGACAAAATTCTTTTTAAGAAGGGTATGAAAAGCGACTTTAGGCTGACTAAACATGATCTTTGTCATATAATTAACCGCTTGATTAATGGATCATTTTTGCTGAATTTGTCATTATGCGACGTTTATTTTAATGACAGCTCTGGTGAATGATAACGCTATGCAAAGGGATACCATATTGACTGACTTTGAATCACAGTCGCTAGGACAGCGTATCCGACATTTATTTGAGCTGTTTCGTGGTGATGAATTGTTGGGAGCCCGAGCTCATCCTTCGGATTTTGATCTGTTGCGTGCCGAGCATATCAATACGCGGATACGCTTATTAGCGCTTCTGTTTTCAATCTTAACGCCTTTATGGATTCCTATCGATTACCTGATTTTACCTAGCGAGGTATTTTTAGATATCGTAGTAGCACGAGTTCTGTTTTCTTTGTCATTGTTGACCCTATGGATTCGAGCATCTTTTGTTCATTCTCTGGAAAAAGCGCGAAGGCGATTGATTGTATTAATGGTCATGCCTGCATTATTTCATCTATCGACGCAGTTTATTCTAGGGGATTATCTGGATGATGAGCATCTAGCATCCTACACTTTTTTGCCTTTTCTCATTATTGCGACTCATTGTGTTTTTCCTCTTACGTTGAAAGAAGGTGCGTTGTTGGCTTTCTTTACCATTTTTACTCTGTCGATGGATGAGGTGATACGTTTACAGATTTTTTCTCTTGCCTCATTAAATAACTTATGGCTACTCAGTGCGATCATGGCCATTGCGATCTGGGCTCAGTTATCTCAATTGCATATGCAATTAAAACTTTTCGAACAAGCAACAACAGATTCTTTGACAGGCTTACTCAATCGACGTTCCTTTATGACACAAGTGGAAACGGAGCTCAGTCGTTCCGAACGTTATGATCGATCGCTATCAATGGCTCTATTCGATCTTGATCTGTTTAAACAGATTAATGACAATCATGGTCATTTGGCCGGCGACAAAGTACTGGTTGTATTTGCTGACTTATTGCGTCAAGAGTTACGTACTACCGATATTATTGCTCGTTTTGGTGGTGAGGAGTTTATTATTGCTCTACCTGAAACCTCGGTAGATGAAGCCCAAAAAGTGGTGCAACGAGTTTTAGATGATTGCCGTCAACAGGTACTTGAGTCTGCTAGCGGTGAGCTTCGTTTTACATCTAGCGCGGGCTTGGGGGAGGTGTTAGTCGATGTACAGTCATCCATCAGCTTGATTGATGAGGCCTTATATAAAGCAAAAGATGAAGGCCGGGATAGAGTAGTGCTAGCGGCAGATTTAGGTTCTTTAGCCAGATAGTAACGGACTCATTTATCTGCTTTCTATACCGCTATTTTGCCTTTACCTGAGGGATCTCATTCCAGCAAGTGGTATAGCGTGGCGAACGGTGTGCCATTTTCATCTGCCAGTCAGCCTCTTGCCGTGCCAAACCAAATCCAACGGCTTGTTTTCCCATTTTGTTATTCAGCGCATCCATTGTTTGCATTAATTGACGTCTTTTGGCCTCTGTTCTGTTCGTATTGGGTTGTTCTGTTTGAAATAATCCCAGCTGCATGGGGCGATAGGGCATTAAATCCAATAACATGACACCTGCTTTTTGATAGAAACAGCCTGGTTGATGCAGTTGTTCCAGTTGTTCTTGTGCATATTTAATTATCAGGCTTGTATCATCACTGGCTTGAGGAAAGGCATAGGCTCTGGCTTCTTTATGCTGGGGAGCAAAGCGATTGTTATTGGTACGAATGCTGATCAAAACGGCTTGTGCGAGACTGTTTTGTTGGCGTAGCTTTTCACAGGCGTTTTGACAGTGGAAGCGTATGGCTTCTTTTAGTTCTGATAAACTATTGGTGCTTTTACTAAAAGAGCGTGAACACATAATATTTTGTTTAGGCTCTGGGGCATCATCAATATGGATACAAGAGACTCCTCTTAATTCCAGAGCCGTACGTTCTACTTGCACGCTAAAGCTTCTCTTTAACCAGCGATGATTAGCTTCTCGTAGCTGTAATGCTGTTTCTATACCTACTTGTCTGAGCTTTTGTCCCAAACGACGACCAATGCCCCAAATTTCCTCAATAGGCAGAGATTTCAACCAGATCAGTAGTTCTGGGTCATCTGCGTGTGCAAAGATGCAGATGTTATTACGGCCTGGCTGTTTTTTTGCTAGGTGGCTGGCAATTTTAGCCAGAGTTTTGCTTGGTGCTGCGCCAACGGATACAGGGATTCCTGTATGGATAGGGACTTGGCTGGCGATTTGTTGGCACAAGTGATCTGCAGAACATTGCATGCCGCCGATATCCAGAAAAGCCTCATCTATGGAATAACGTTCCACATTAGGGCTAAAATTTTCTAATACCTGCATAACACGAGCGGATAAATCACCGTATAGAGCATAATTTGATGAGCGTAAGATAATACCTAAACGTTTTTGTAATGGATAAACTTGGAAAGCCGGTGTTGTCATTTCTATATTCAGCGCTTTAAGCTCTGCTGATCGGGCAATAATACAGCCGTCATTGTTGGATAAAACCCCAACAGGTCGGCCGATGAGTGCAGGTTCAAATACGCGCTCACAAGAAGCGTAAAAATTATTACAGTCAACCAAAGCAACTAAACGACTGTTTTGATTTGTATTTGTTGGAAATGCACTAGAACGGGCTTCTTTCATTATATTTTTTGACTCAAAAAGAGTGGATAACGTGAGCCACGACACCCCAAACAAAACACTCATTCTCATCATTTAATGGAATAGAGTGATAGTTCGGGTTATCCGGTTGTAGCCAAAATAAACCTGAATGCTGCACGAGTCGTTTGACGGTGAGTTCGCCATTAACAGCAGCAATAACGACCTTACCTGAAATAGGTTGTAGAGCACGGTCAACCACTAATAGATCGCCCTCTTGTATGCCTGCGTTTGCCATGCCATCACCCTGTACTCGCATCATAAAGGTGGCTGAAGGATGGCGTATTAGCTGCTGATTTAAATCTAAACTGGGTTCAATATAGCTATCCGCAGGAGAAGGAAACCCTGAATGCTTATGATGAGAGCTGCTGCCTATGCTGCTTTTCTCTGCAGAAGTATAGGCTTGGCCAATAATGTCGATTTCCATAATAGGACTCAAATAACTGAATAAATAAACATGTTTAAATATACAGTTATTTTTTGAGCCTGCCTATTTTTTACTGAATTGTTAAGCTAGAGTTAAACTGGTATCTGTAAATAGCAGGGTTTCTACGCCGATAATCTCGGCGGCAAAATCAGTACCTAGTAATAGATAACCTCCGTTTTCCATTGCTTCTACCTGTACCTGATCGGAGCTGGTATTAAGTTGAACGGTATCGCTACCTGTTCCGGCATCTACGGTATCCAGTCCGCCGCCATATAACTGAATCAGATCGTTGCCTGCCCCAGTTTGAATATTATTATTCACGGCGTTATCGCGTATCTCATCATCTCCAGATCCAGTGAAAGCGTTTTCAATCCAAACACCGTAAGCAATTGCTAGGTTATTTTCTCCGGTGTAAAGGTTGGCTGTTTGATCCTGATAGACTTCGTTTACCCAGTCAGTGAAGTCTGGTGCATTTTGTTCTTCTAACCAGGTAATCGTGTCACTAATTTGTTGATCAATAGTTTTGATGTCTACTGAAGATAGTTGACCCGATCTTAGATCGATTTGGCTGTTACCCGTGGTGGTCGACACATTGATGGTATCTTCACCTCCTGCATCCCAAATAGTGAGATAGGAGTGATCTTCGTAAGTCAGAGAATAGCTATTATCTTCGGTGTTATTGGTTGTATCTGTACCGTAAATAGCTTGTAGTGCAGCGACATCTAAGATAGAGAATGTGCTTGGCATTGCACGATAGTTATATTCTACAAAGATTTCTAAGGTCTCAGGTTTGTATTCAAATTCGGCTCTTAGATTACGGGCTTCGGTATAGGACATTACCGTATAGTCGGCATTTTCCAGCTCGTCGGACAGCTTGTTAGGCTCTTCAAAAGAGTGCTTTAAACCAAGGGCATGGCCTAATTCGTGAATAACGGTGTGATAGGTAAAGTCACCTGCCTGATAAGAGCTGGTGATTTGGTCTCCGGCATCTAAGAAAACATCACCTCCGATAGAAGATGTAGAGGGGTAGTAAGCAAAGCCGCCAATATCGTTTAATTGAAGCGCATTAAAGCGAATATCACCATTGCCCTCCGTATCCTCTGTGATGGTTAACCCTGAAAAGGTTCCGAGACTTGTAATAATATCTCTGGTGGCTGTTTCTGCCGCACTAGAGAGTGGTGTCCAACCTGTGAGGTCCAACTCCAAATCAGGGTCGTTATAATAATCAGGTATAGATTGGTTAAAGCTGTAGGTTAATGCCGTATTATCCCAATATTCGTCGGACTCTAGGGCGAGGATAGGTGAATCACCTAAGGATAGCTGGGCGGTGCTATCAATACCTGTTTCAACGCGACTGAATGCTTCACCTGTGCCAAGATTAGGTATTAATTGTGATAGATTATTGGTGGCATTTGTTAGACTATCACTGGTCTCACTCACTGTTGATAGCCATTCTCTAACTTGGGATGCGGCGAGATTACCCGCATATAAACCCGTAGCATCATCTTGCTCTAGAGTGGTCGTAAAAGTAGTTGCTGCGGCTAGTTTATTATCGATAATTAGAGCATCTTCATTTCTCGCACCATCTAATACGTTTAACATAATAGTGGCTTGAGTCATCTCTCCGGTTTGTAGCTTTCCCGTGTAGAACGCTAATCCACCTGAATCTGGGGCTCGGTTAAACAGTTGTTGATAGATAGCCGTTACTTTTTCTTCGTCTGTGGATGAGGCGAATAAGGCTTCTGATTCCGCTGAATTGGCAAAGGCTTCAATTATTTCACTCAGATTTCCTGACGCTTGATCAAGCCTATCGGCCCAGTACTCTAAACCGCCAGGATCTGCCGCTCGACCGTAATAAGCGATATAGATTTTTTGAACGGTATCGTAATAATTTGCAGCAGACATAATGTAACTCCATTGACTCAAAATATGAGCGTTGAACCGTTAAGTGTTCGTTTTATCAGGTTATTTTTTGGATGATGCGTTTTAAAATCATACTCCAGATACGGCGTTAAGCGTAGGGCTCACTCATCTGTTTTAACTTGATTCTTTTCTATAAGTTTAACCTATATTTTGGATCGGTTTGATCAGGCAAGAGATATATCTGTGTCTGTAAAACTTAGGGTTTCTACGCCAATAATTTCAGCTGCGAAATCATCACCTAACAACAGGTAGCTGTTTCCGCCTAAACTTTCTATGCTTACTTGGCTGGATGTTGTATTGAGGGCAACGGTATCCTCTCCGCTTCCTCCATCAACGGTATCTAAACCTCCTTCATATAGACGAATTAGATCATTGCCTGCGCCGGCCTGAATGTTATTGTCGATGGCATTGTCACGTATTTCATCATTACCTGAGCCGGTTATGACATTTTCAATCCAAACGCCATAAGCAATGGCCAGATTATTTTCCCCCGTATAAAGGCTGGTTGCTTCATCTTGGTAAACGTCGGTGACCCAGCTCGTCCAGTCCGGAGCTGATTGATCATCAAGCCAAGTCAGAGTGTCGGCAATCTGGTCGTCTATGGTGTGAACATCAATAGAGGATAGCTGACCGGATCTGAGGTCAATATTGCTGTTTCCTGTGGTGGTTGAAACATTAATAGTATCTTCACCACCGGCATCCCATATTGTTAGATAAGTTTGCTCATCAAAGCTTAGAGAATAGCTGTTGTCTCCAGTAGCGCTGTTCGTGTTTTCGCCATAGATAGCTTGTAATGCTGCCACATCTAGTATTGAAAAAGACTGTGGCATGGCATCCCATTCATAATCTGCACTAATTGAAGTATTTTGCGCATCATAATCGAAATTGACTACAAGGTTTCTGGCTTCGGTATAGGACATGACGGTGTAATCAAGACTATCTAGATTATTGTTTATTGCATTGGGTGACTCAAAGGAGTGTTTTAGACCCAGTGCATGACCCAGTTCATGAATCAACGTATGGTAGGTATAGGCACCGGGTTGATACTCTGCTGCTGATAGAGCCGATGAATCCAAAAAAATATCACCGCCAATATCAGAGGGCGATGGATAGTAGGCAAAGGCAGCGGTCCCATCGGTTTGTTGTATAGCATTAAAACGGATATCTCCGTTGTCGGAAGTGTTTTCTGTCAGAGTTAGATCGGTAAATGTCTCCACTGCTGACATCACATCTTCTGCTGCGGATTCGGCGGCACTGGATAGTGGTGTCCAGTCGGTCAGGTCTAATTCAAGGCCTGGGTTGTTATATTCGTCAGGAATGGACTGATTGAAACTATAAGTCAGGTTGTTATTTGACCAGTATTCATCGGACTCCAAGGATTCGCTGGGTGTATCGCCTAGTGATAGCATCGCATCCGTATCAATGCCCGTTTCTGTACGACTAAACTGTTGTGCTTCATTCAGGCTGTCATTGACGGTAACTTGAATAGTGATGTTGTCTGTACCACCATTACCGTCGTCTACCGTGATAATGAAACTGTCAGAGCCTGAAAAGCCATCTGTCGGCGTGTAGGTGTAGTTACCTTGGTCATCGATTACTACACTGCCCTGACTGGCTTCTTCGGTCACACTATAACTGAGCTCTGACGAGTCGATATCGGTGGCGTTAACCGAAGACTCTATAGGAATATTGGCATTGGTTTCGATACTGATAGATGCTTCGGAAAATACAGGAGCGTCATTGACCGAATCTACAGTGATGTTTAGCGTTAACAGCTCCTCTGTCCCTAGGTCTGTCGTAGCGGTCACCTGGAAGCTATCGCTACCGTTGTAATTGGCGTTAGGAGTGTATTGATAACCGCCATCGCTATCTAAGATCACGGTGCCATTTTGAGCTTGGGTGGTTAGGCCATAGCTGGCGGTGATACCTGGGGCTAGATTGGTCGCCTGTATATTCGCTTCCAGGGTATTGTCTTCATCAACACTGGGGCTAAAATCCTCGGTATTGAAGGTGACATCGTCGTCATCATTTAGCGTAATTTCCAGAAGATCCTGGTCAATACTGCCGTTGACGAGATTCATTAAGGCTAGGAAAAAGCTTTCCTCTCCTTCGGCCAGATTATCGTCG
>JAKZRG010000021.1:0-181537 GCA_047518265.1 Oceanospirillum sp. | reverse complement strand
ACCGATACCGGATACTCTATTAAGACAATTAAGCCTGCAATCCTGGCCCGGCAACGTTCGGGAACTGCGTAATGCTGCGGAACGTTGGACTCTAGGTTTGCCCTTTGGTATGGATATATACCATCAATCAAGTTCTCAAAGTAGCCACCTTGATGAGCTTATGGATAGTTACGAACAGGAAGTGATTATCTCTGCGTTAAAGGCCAATAAAGGACAGGCAGAGCTAACCGCTCAGGCCTTAGGTATCCCCCGTAAAAAGCTTTATCTACGCATGAAAAAATATGGCCTAGATCGAGGGAGCTTTACCGGGGAATAAGGAATATAACTCCAACTGAAAAAAGCCTTATTTATCTTAATATCCATAAGCTAATTTCTACAATATCGACAACTACTGATGAGTCAAAAGTGACTCATCAAAGCATTTTACCCCGTGTCACAACTGACTCAAAACAGGTTTTATAAGTATCACCTTATAAAATTAACTCATTGTTTATTAAGGAATTTTTTATTTTTCCAGGTTTGGTACAGGCCTTGCTCTAGTCATTATTAGTCAACCTAGCGCAGTCGATGCTAAGAACAATCAAGACTTAGGGTTTGACCAATAAACCTATACCTGGAGAATAATAATGAAATTACTAACCAAAAAAGCCGCCGTTCTATTTGCATCAGCCCTAACACTTGGGGCAAGTACATTTGCCTCTGCGGCGGCCCGTTGGGATATGCCGACCCCTTATGGCGACGGTACGCACCAAACACAGGTAGCACGTAGTTTTGCTGAAGAGGTCAATGCCAACGCTAATGGCAAGCTGCTGATCAAGGTTCACTCCGGTGGTTCTCTGATCAAACATCCAGAAATTCACCGTGCCGTTAAAACTCGCCAAGTCCCTATCGGTGAAGTTTTTATTGGTCGTCTAGGTAACCTGAATCCTATTTTTAAACTGGATAATATTCCTTTTCTGGCAACCGATTTTGATAGTGCAGAAAAGCTATACCAAGCGTCTAAACCTGCACTGAATAAGGCTTTGGCAAAAGAGAATCTTATCCTGCTATATACCTCTCCTTGGCCTGCTCAGGATCTGTATTCCAATAAACCGGTTAATAGTTTGTCCGATCTGTCCGGTCTGAAGATGCGCTCCTACAGCCCGACCACTTCTCGTCTGGCGGATCTGATGGGCACTACGCCGGTCAATATTCCATTTAGTGATGTGGCTCAAGCCTTTAGCACCAACGCGATTGATGCCATGGTGACCTCCCCAAGTACTGGCGTGAACAGCCAGAGCTGGGACTATATCTCTCACTTCACCACGATCCACGCTTGGATTCCAAAAAACATGGTTTTTGCTAATAAGCGCATGTTTGATCGCCTAGATAGCACCACTCAACAAACCATTCTGACTGCTGCTGCAAACGCCGAGAAAAAAGGCTGGACACTGGGTCGTCGTTTAGCCGTTGCTCACACGGAAACTTTGGCTAAAAACGGCATCAAGGTAACCGAGCCAAGCAGCAAGCTACTAACTGAAATGGAAACCATTGGTGAAACCATGGTTCAGGAATGGTTGGATGAAGCAGGTGCTTCAGGCCAAGCCGTACTGAAGGATTTCCAAGCACGCTAAGTGCGGTCTATGTAATGCTCTAGCCACTTTGAGTTTTACCTTGTTTTACGTTTTACCTTGCTTGCTACATCTCCCAACCTTCTTCCCTGGGTAGTTGAGGGAGTAGCAAGCAAGGCTTCCTAGATCGAATGCAGGTCAAAGCCGTCGGATAAAAATAATATGAATACTCTAAGGCACTACTTTTACTTAACCTCCGTTGTATTATCAGGCAGCTGCCTGGTGGTTATGACACTGTTGATTCTGGCTCAAATCATTGCACGCATGTTTGGTGTGATTATCCCATCGTCAGAAGATTTCGCCGGTTGGTTATTATCCGCTACTATTTTCTTTGGTTTGGCTTACACCTTTAATGAAGGCGGGCATATTCGAGTCACGATTTTGCTATCTCGCCTCTTAGGTAGTACCAAGCGTTGGGTGGAGTTTTTTAACCTAACCACGGGCCTGATGATCAGTGCTTATATCGCTTACTACACCAGCTATACCGTATACGAATCCTATATCTATCACGATGTCACCGATACCTATCTGGCTATGCCGTTATGGATCGTTCAAAGCCCCATGGCACTGGGATCAATATTCTTCTTCGTAGCGATTACCGATAGTTTTATGTCTGCCGTGCAAGGCAAAACCCCGGGTTTTATCGCCCACGAAGACGCACTGAGTAGCGGGGAGTAAATCATGGATATCACATTAACGGGCATTATCTTAGTGATCTGCATGTTGCTGATGCTGACCAGCGGTATTTGGGTGGCATTAACCCTAACCGGTGTGGCCATTGTCGGTTTACAGCTTATCGGCAATGAAAGTATTGGCTTATTGCTGGGGACTTCATCCTGGAGTGCGGTTACAGGCTGGTCACTCACGGCGCTACCGCTGTTTATCTGGATGGGAGAAATCCTATTTCGAACCAGTCTATCCAAAGACCTGTTCGAAGGTTTATCCCCTCTGCTATCCAAGCTGCCGGGTAAGCTTCTGCACGTAAATATTCTGAGCTGCGGTATCTTTGCGGCGGTTTCCGGTTCTTCCGCTGCGACGGCTGCCACCATTGGCCGCATGACACTGCCCGAGCTTTCTCGTCGTGGTTATGACGACGCCATGTCCATTGGTACGCTGGCGGGTTCCGGTACTTTGGGCTTGCTGATTCCACCGTCGATTATTCTGATTGTTTACGGTGTCTCTGCAGAAGTTTCTATCGCTCGCTTATTCCTGGCGGGTTTAATGCCGGGGCTGGTGTTGATTCTGCTGTTTATGGCCTTTACTTCAATTTGGACACTGATTCAGGGACGTTCCGGAGTTAAAGCCGACGATGTGCAGTACACATTAAAAGAAAAGATTCAGGCCCTGAAAAAACTGATCCCTATCGCACTACTGATCAGCTGTGTACTGGGTTCTATCTATCAAGGTATTGCAACGCCGACAGAGGCTGCTGCCTTTGGTGTCGCCGGTTCTTTCCTGCTGTCTGCAGTATTGGGTAGTTTTTCCATCTCAGGCTTTTTGGATAGTGTGAAAGGAGCGGTTAAAAACTCCTGTATGCTGGGATTGATTCTGATAGGCGCACATTTTCTGACCTTAGCTATGGGTTTTATCGGTATTCCCAATGCGCTGGCAGAATGGATCTCCTCATTGGGTTTAAGCCCTATTCAGCTGATCCTGTTCCTGACGGTCTTTTTTGTCATTATGGGCTGCTTCTTAGACGGAATCTCGGTTATTGTCCTGACCACCTCTGTCGTCCTGCCTATGGTGACCCAGGCTAACATCGATCTGATCTGGTTTGGTATCTTTCTGGTATTGGTGGTTGAGATGTCGCAAATCACCCCACCGGTTGGCTTTAACCTATTTGTCATTCAGGCCCTAACCGGAAAGAACATTCTGTATATCGCCAAAGCCGCCTTACCGTTTTTCTTTATGATTGCCATTGCGATTGTATTGATCACCGTATACCCAGAGATCGTACTTTACCTACCGACGTTAATGACGTCGTAGACAGGCTTTAAGAATAGGAAACTAGGAAAAAGCTAAGAATAGATCTCTAAGAATTGGAAGTCGTGCCAGACAAGGATGTTGTCTTCCCTCTCGGTTAAAATCAGTGGCTAAACACTGAAGCAAAATACCAAATCCGCTATACTGCCAGTCAGCAAACAATCTATCGCTTACACGGTATATCGGATGAAAAAGCTCCCCATCGGCATCCAAACCTTCTCCAGCATTATTGATGGCGACTTTGTCTATATCGACAAAACGCCTATGATCAAGCAAATGCTGGATGGAGCGGGCCGCTATTTTCTTTCTCGTCCCCGTCGATTTGGTAAAAGCTTATTATTGGATACCCTGAAAGAGGTGTTTGAAGGTAATCAATCGCTTTTTAAAGGCCTGTATATTGACGATAAGTGGGACTGGTCCGAGCAATATCCAGTACTGCGTTTTGATTTTGCCGATGGCACCTTTACCAGTAAAGAAGCGCTGGATGAAGAGATTCGCAGCCAACTGCGTCTGCAACAAAATAAACATCAGGTGGAATGCGAAACAGGCAGTGTCTCGGCAATATTCCGCTCTCTAATTCAGGCAACGCAGCAAAAATATCAGCAGCAAGTCGTTATTCTGATCGATGAATACGATAAGCCTATTTTGGACAATATCGAACAGCCGGAGCAGGCTGCAGAGATCCGAGAAGGGCTGAAAAGCTTTTACTCCGTCATGAAGGGGCAAGACGCCCATATCCGCTTTATCTTTATGACCGGTGTAACCAAGTTTTCCAAGGTCAGCCTATTTAGCGGGGTGAACCAGCTCCAAGATATTACTCTGGATAACCGTTACGCCACCTTATGCGGTTATACGGAACAAGACTTGAAAGTAGAGCTTACCGATCATTTAGCGGGCGTGGATTGGCAAAAATTAAAAAGCTGGTATAACGGCTATCACTTCTGCGGAGAAGCAGTTTATAACCCTTATGACATCTTGCTATTTATCAGTAAAGATCATAGCTACCGTAACTACTGGTTTGAAACCGGTAGCCCTTCTTTTTTGATCAAACTATTTAAACAACAAGCGTATTTCTTACCTAATTTGGAAAACCTAGAAGTGGGCGAAGAGATTCTCGATTCCTTTGATATTGAGCGCATCAATCCTATTACCCTATTATTCCAAGCGGGCTATCTCACTATCAAACACAGCTACACCGATGAACTGGAAGAACAAGCCTTTGTACTACAAGTTCCTAACAGGGAAGTAAAAACGGCACTCAATACGCAATTTATTCAGGGCTATTCAGAGCAAGTTGAGGAAAATAAAGGCATACGCCAAAGACTCTTTCGCGCCATGAACCAAGGCGATCTCAACCAGCTACAGCAAGAAATCATCAGCCTGTTTACAGGCATCCCTTGGCGCAACTTTACCCACAATGATCTGCCCGAAACCGAAGGCTATTATGCCAGTGTCTTATACGCTTTTTTTGCTAGCCTAAATGCCACTATTATCCCAGAAGATATTAATCATCATGGCCAGGCGGATCTTACGATTATGTTGGGTGAGTATATCTATGTGATAGAGCTAAAGCGGGATACCTCAACGGACTATCGGCAGCAAACACCCAGCACAGCCTTACAGCAGATCCAACAAAAGAGTTATGCCAAAAAATATCAAGCCAGTGGTAAACAAGTCTTTGAAGTCGGTATGATTTTTAATACTCAGGCCCGCAATCTGGTACAGATGGATTGGGTCGAGTTACCACTGGATGAATCATAGAAAGTTATTTATATTAGCGACACTTAATTATCACCAGTGGTCTCTAGAATAAAATGCTTACAGGGAATTAGAAGTGAAACAACCAGAACCAAAGTCTTTTTTTACCATCCAAAAATTACCCGCTAAATACGCCTTTGTGGTGATGCCTTTTATCCTATCCTGTTTTATGACCTGTATTGTGAGCTTTATCAGTACGTTAAGAAGCGTGGGTTGGGAGGCTGGTATGCCTGATCTTTGGTTGGGTTCTTGGTTACTTTCTTGGTTAGTGGCCTTCCCTGTATTACTGCTGATATTACCGATAGTGCGTAAACTAACGTCCTTGATTGTCAGTTCATCCTAACCTCTTACCTCTTTCTTATTATTATCCCCATAAACTAAAAAGCCAGTGCTTATAAGGCACTGGCTCTATTCTATGGAATTGGAAAAGAATAGGTATCTAGAACAGTAAAGAAACAGACCTTATAACTGCCAGCGGGAAGCCTTTTCCCAATCGATATCGTTAGCCAACAACCGCTCTTGAGCAATATAGTGAATGTAGGTTCCCGGTTGAATAGGGCTATCCTTATCTGGATTCAATCGCAGATCATCGCCGGTTCTACGCTCAGAAATACCATATAGCGTTGCGTTGTATTCCAACATTAATGCAAGCCTTAGGTTTAAAGCCGTCATAGGCGGTGATGAATCCGGTACGATCAAACTGTAGTGAGTGGCCCCATTACTAGGATCTAACAATTGACTGATACCACGAGAGGCGCCTGGGTCTTGCATGGAGCGCGCCAGCTGCTCTGCGGTTCTATCCGAGAAACACTCGATATTACGGCAGTGTTTATCTAATAGCTGAGAGGCACCCTCATCATTAAAGAAAGCCACGATATGACAAGTATCTTTCACTTGAGGAGAAATCTTCAGCGCAATAGTAATGGTATCTTGATCATTATTGGCATGTATCATCACACGGTTTGCTTTGGATAAACCGATACGCTGCAATTCGCTATCATTGGTATAACTACTGACCCGAGCAAAACGCACATCAGGATGATCCAGCATCGGATGAGTCTGTTCTTTATCCGTGCTGCAGATAATAATCCGGCCATTCTGCCTTTTCTTATCGTTCAATACACATTCGACTGTTTTTTCACCTATTACCGGATGCCAACCAAACAGGATGACATGGCCACTATAGTCCGAAAAATCACGCTCACCTTGAATATTAGCTTCTTTCATCTTCTGAAAAATCCATGCAATTTTGGTCAACCCGGCAGCATAGAAAATAATGGTGGCCGGTATCATGTAAAAGCTTAAAAACAGCTTGCCTGCATCTGTGTTGGGGGATAGATCACCAAAGCCCACCGTACTGCCCACAACGGAGCAGAAGTAAACAAAGTTAACCACACCGGTCAGAGCGGTTTCACCTGCCAGAGACAATCCAATCCAACAAACTGCGTAATGCAGCAATACAAGAGCAAAAAACACTCGTGAAGATAAGATCTGTATATGATAGAGCAATTGTTGATAGAGCTGCCGTAGAACCAGCATCAAATAGTTACCTCCAATTTTAGGGGCGCTAAGAGAGACGCTACCCTAAAGATATTCCCTTTAATGTATCCCTATAATAAGCCAAAGATTGAGACTATCTACCTTTCAATCAATGCCCGTCCCAAATAGGAAAAATAATCCGCAAAGGCCTGATTAATCCGCTTACGCTGCATCCCCTGAGGATAAAGACCGTATTTCGCTTCATCCGATGCTTTAGTGCCTTTCACCAAAAAGTTATTTTTTAACCAAGAGTCCTGCACATAAGCCTCAAATGCCCGGGCACATAACTCTTCAGGCTGACTGTAATAAAGGGTGCCAGTTATCTTATCGACGGTGATGGACTGACTGAATAAATCACTGGGCTGCTCACCGGTCTCATCCAACATAATGCAGGAAAAACAATGGGATAGCTTTTGATTTAAAGGGTGCTGAATAATATCTGCATTGCCGGCACCTTGCTCCAACCATAATTGCGAGGCAAAGCTAATGCCTCTGGCACTTTTAAACGCTTTATCGGCTAGATAATGATCTAAAGCGTGAAACCATTCATGGGCAATACTCCCCGGCCCTGCGTTCTTAGCTAAGGCAAACGTGCGCTGATTAGGGGCGTAATGAGCTGATACGCCTAAACGACCTCCCGTACCATATTGCAACGCCAGCGTACTACGCAGAGAGATCACAGGTTCAGGCACTTGCAGGATCAGCATTAGATCACAAAAAGCATCGTAAAAATGCTCCGCCGCTTGTTCCCGCTCCGTTTTAGTCACCCAGCGACCGATCTCAATAGAACGGAAATCAAACCGGCTTTTGATCTGAGCAAAACCGTAAGTATCACCTTGCCGGTGATCCGGGCCATTGCGGTAGATTTTTGGAGATTGAGATTTATGTTTTACTGAAGGGGATGTCATAGAATGGAGAACAAAGCCTGATATTAAACTGTTTACCTATACAGGTAATAATACCCTGCTCACCTGAGCAGCACCAGCGTATCGACTCATTATCCTATATCCAATAGCCAGAGAAGCGCTGAAAAATAGATTCAGAACTCCCTGGAAAAATAACTTTTAATAAACGGCGTCAGATAGTAAGCGCAGTTTCTTGATCTAAGGAGCCTGTAACTCACTCAGCACTAAGTCATACAGTTGCTGCCCACCGAAAGTTGGTAGACCTTTGCCATTGACAAAAAAGGTCGGTGTTTTTAACACTCCAACGGCTCGGACATCCGCCGCATCCTGCTCCAGTACCTTGGCGATGTCTGCACTTTGAATATCCTGTCGGGCTTGTCCGATATCCAGCCCCACTTTTTCCACCGTATCCCAAACCAGAGATATATTAGGGTTACCATGGTGCGCCCAATCTGGCTGTGTTCTTAAAACAGTTTCTAATACCGGTTTGAACAGATTCTGTAACCGTGCCGCTTCAAGAATGCGCACCACTTCATCAGAACCTTTATGGAAGGTGGTATAGCGCAATACCACACGCACATCATCGGGATGTTCCGCCATGATTTTTTTCACAAACGGATAAAAGGCTCGGCAGGCTTCACAGGCGGGATCAAAAAATTCAACAATGGTGACTTTCGCATTGTCCGGGCCAAAACTCGGCGAATACTCTCGTTCCAGTAAACTCTTGTCATGGGCACGAGCGTTCCCCAAATTAGTCGATTGCTGAGTCAATAGATAGGCTGCCCCCGCCAATATAATTAAAGCGAGTAATGTAACACTGAGGACAATTCTCGTTCTTGTCATGCTTTAGGTTTCCGAAAGATTAGGCAAAGTAACAAACCGACAGCCACAAAGGCTGCTAGTGATAGGTAGCGTGTCAGGCTAGATTAAAACCAACCCAGTATAAATCCGAGCATTATAAAGTCTCTAGTAACTAGAGGCTCAAGGGATATCGTAAAAATATAAAAATTTATTTGGTATCGATGAATCTAGAAACCGATAGAAAAATAAAAGCCGATATAGGCAAGACCTATATCGGCTTTTGGGTTAATTGTTTTTTCCCAACAAATAAAAAGTGATTACGTCTTATCGGCTAACATAAACCAGGTCTCCATCACCGCATCTGGGTTTAAGGAAACACTGTCGATACCTTCATCCATCAGCCATTTCGCCAGATCAGGGTAATCCGATGGGCCTTGACCACAAATACCCACGTACTTATTGGCTTTCTTACAGGCGCTGATGGCCATATGTAATAGAACCTTAATAGCTGGATTACGCTCATCAAACAGATGGGCCACGATACCGGAATCACGATCCAGACCGAGCGTTAACTGAGTCAGATCGTTGGAACCAATAGAGAAACCATCAAAGTATTCCAGGAACTGATCCGCAAGCAGAGCATTCGCCGGTAACTCACACATCATGATGACACGCAGATCATTTTCACCGCGTTTCAGGCCATTCTCAGCCAGCAGATCGATCACCTCACGGGCTTCACCCGGTGTACGAACAAAGGGCACCATGATCTCAACATTGGTCAGGTCCATTTCATCTCGTACTTTTTTCAGGGCACGACACTCCAGCTCAAAACAGCTACGGAAGGATTCGGAGATATAACGAGAGGCGCCACGGAAGCCCAGCATAGGGTTTTCTTCTTCAGGCTCGTACAACTTACCGCCAATTAGGTTGCTGTATTCGTTCGACTTAAAGTCAGACAAACGGACAATGACCTTTTTAGGATAGAAAGCCGCTGCTAAGGTCGAGATACCTTCAACCAGTTTATCGATATAGAAATCAACCGGACTGTCATAACCCGAAATACGATTACGAATGCTACTCTGTAGGTCTGAGGCTAAAGAGTCAAAGTTCATCAAGGCTTTAGGGTGTACACCTATCATGCGGTTGATAATAAATTCCAAGCGCGCCAGACCAACACCGTCATTAGGCAAGCCTGCAAAGCTAAAGGCTCGATCCGGGTTGCCCGCATTCATCATAATCTTGAACGGAATCGCAGGCATAGAATCGACATTATTAGTCAATCGTTCAAAATCCAGATCACCGTCATAGATAAAACCCGTATCACCTTCTGCGCAGGATACGGTGACCGCTTGGCCATCTTTCAGCTGATTCGTGGCATCACCACAGCCTACTACAGCCGGAATACCCAATTCACGAGCGATAATCGCCGCATGACAGGTACGCCCCCCTCGATTGGTGACAATGGCAGAAGCACGCTTCATCACCGGTTCCCAATCGGGATCGGTCATATCCGTTACCAGTACATCACCGGGCTGAACCTGATCCATCGCATCGGTATCCTGAATCACACGTACCGGGCCTTTGCCAATACGCTGACCAATGGAACGACCTTCCACCAGAACATCACCACGTTCTTTTAATAGATAACGTTCCATCACATTAGAATCGCTACGACTTTTAACGGTTTCTGGACGGGCCTGAACAATATACAGCTGGCCATCATCACCGTCTTTGGCCCATTCGATATCCATGGGACGGCCATAATGCTGTTCAATAATTACAGCCTGACGCGCTAATCCCATCACTTCTTCATCAGAGATACAGAAACGGCGACGTTCTGCTGGATCAACGTCCACAGTATCAACGGATTTTCCGGTTTCAGCGGCTTCACCGTAGACCATCTTGATCATTTTGCTGCCGAGGTTACGGCGTAATACGGCAAAACGGTTGGCAGCCAACGTTGGCTTGTGTACGTAAAATTCGTCAGGGTTTACCGCACCCTGTACCACGGTTTCACCCAGACCATAAGACGCAGTAATAAAGACCGCATCACGGAAACCGGATTCGGTATCCAGGGTAAACATAACACCACTGGAGCCGGTCTCACTGCGTACCATTTTCTGGATGCCCGCAGACAGCGCCACCAATGAATGCTCAAACCCCTGATGTTCACGATAAGAGATGGCACGGTCATTAAACAGAGAAGCAAAAACCTCTTTTACCGCCGTACGGATATGCGCCAAGCCCTGGATATTCAGAAAGGTTTCCTGCTGACCGGCAAAAGATGCATCCGGTAAATCTTCTGCCGTAGCAGAGGAGCGTACCGCGACTTTTAGGTTCTCATTGCCATTTTTCAGTTTGGCATAAGCTTCTTCTAGGGCTCCTTCCAATGCAGGTGGGAAGGGCGTTTCTAAAATCCAACCACGGATTAATGCCCCAGTTTTAGTCAGAGCATTAACATCATCCACATCCAACTGTGCCAATTCAGCGTTAATACGGTCGGCTAAACCTTCGTAGGCTAAAAACTCACGATAAGCCTGAGCGGTGGTTGCAAAACCACCGGGAACAGAAACACCCGCCCCAGCCAAATTACTGATCATTTCGCCCAGTGAAGCGTTTTTACCGCCAACATGCTCAACATCCTGCATGCCAAGTTGATCGAACCACGCGATGTATGTGTTCAATTTAATTATCCTCTGCGCTTTCTTTTCATACGAATTCTTTGACGAGAAAAATGTGTGCTTTACATGGAGTAGGTGACAAGCCCTTTTTCTTTTCATTCAAGGTGCCGCTTATCTGTCACTATCACACTCTAAATTTACTCAATTCTATATCTTGTTCTCCGGCTAAAACGGCCATATCCCGACACTGTTGTGCCTGATTTTTAGCGTGATCAGACACCTGTTGACTGATATCACGAATATGTACCGTATTGCGGTTAATCTCTTCCGTGGTACGGCTTTGTTGTTCTGCTGCGGTGGCAATGTGAACGGTGACCTCGTGAATTTTCAGTATATGCTGGTGCACCGAATGCAAAACGTCATTGGCTTGCACCACAACATTTTGAGCATCAGAGGCTTTATCCCGACTGGTCAGAATAATGCGCTCAGCTTTTTTCACACCGTTCTGCAGTTGCAGAATCACATTGTGAGTTTCTTCGGTGGATTGCTGGGTTCGAGCCGCTAAAGCCCTGACTTCATCGGCAACCACTGCAAACCCCCGACCACTGTCTCCCGCTCTGGCTGCTTCAATAGCCGCATTTAACGCTAACAGGTTGGTCTGCTCTGCAATGCTTGTAATAACGGTCAGAATGGATTCGATATTGTCACTGTGGCGGGAGAGTTCCTGGATGGTATCCACAACAATATTCATATCACTTGCCAGTTCAATAATGGTTTCTTGAGTCTGTCGCACCACGGTCAAGCCCTGATCGGTGGATTCATCCGCCTGTTGTGCCGCCTTAGCCGCCTGTTCTGCATATTCAGCAACGGACTGTGAGGTAATATGCATCTCCTGCATTGCTGTCGCTAACTGGTCCAACTCATTAAGTTGCGTCACCAAATTTTCTGTCGATATTGAGGCTAAATCTGAGGTTTTCAGGCTACTCTGATGTACATCAGCCGTGATTATTTTAATTTTTGTAATTAGCTGCTGTAGATAATCGATAAAATGATTAAAATCTTGAGATACCAAACCAAATTCATCCTGACTGGTGATATTCAAGCGCCGAGTCAGATCCCCCTCACCCTCATTAATTTCCAATAAAGACGTATGCAATCCCTGTAACGGCTTAAGCAGATAGGTCACGGCACCATAGAGCACAGCACTGCAGAGCAAGGCGCTGATAATAGTGGCAATAAGCGAATTTATCCCTAACTCGTGCACATCGGCCATAACCTTTTGTTTATCCAATACCACACCCACATACCAATTCAGGCCTTCCAGTCCATTTAGAGCTTTAAATGCGACCAAAACCTCTCGATTTCCAGAGCTTGCCTCTTTCAGATCAGTACTGAACTCAGGTACTTTACGATCAAGTAATTCAGCGACCGGTTTACCGTACATAGATCGATCAGGGTGGCTGATAATTTTTCCATCAGCGTTTAATAAAAAAGCATAACCCGTATCGTTAAAGCTCAAGGAATCAAATATTTTAGAAACAGTATCCAGACTAATATCACCACCAAAAGCCCCTTTAAACTGGCCATTGTCATAAAAGTTAGCCACCGCTGATATCAATAATTTGCCCGAACTGGCGGCAATATAGGGGTCCGTTAATACCGCCTGTTTATTATTTCTGGCATAAGGATACCAAGGACGTTTTCTTGCATCCCATCCCTCAGTTTTAGCATTAGGGTTATTACTGATTTTCTTGCCATCAGTATCCAAGCCGCCAAAAATGATTAAAAACTCTTTTTTAAGTTGAGGGTTATTAAAGGTGGTTTGAATGGTTTCTCGGCTAAAGTCCTGATTAATTGTTTCCGCCATCATATTAATCAAGCTAAGTTTGCCATTTAACCAGTAAGTCACCTCATGACTCAGTCCTGCCATCTCCTCCTGAGTGCTTCTGGCTGTTTTTTTATAAAGGGCTTTTTCAGCACTTTGAAACTGTATCCAAGAATAAAGCGATAAAGTAATAACAATAGTGACCGATGCCAACAGGGCTATTTTATGTGAGATTTTCATAATATTAAGATGCCTGTTTTATTGATAATAAAAGCTAAGATTGCTTATTCAATAGGGAGAAGCAGTGATTAATCCGGATAACTCATAAAGGGTTAGTTTCTGTTGGTGTTTTATCGCAGCCATAACGAGTATTCTTGTTCTCACGCTCTGCGTGGTAATAAATAGCGTTAGGCTCCCATGCAGGAGCGTGGGAGCCAGTGGTGCTAAATAAACCCGTATCGCCTCAGTTTTTCAGGGCTTAGATTTAATTAGGCGCAATAAGTCACTTCTGATCGGATAGGGAATCAGAGGCTTGTTGTGCCCTATAAACGATTTCCTCTGCTAATACTTGGGAGGCATCATAGATCGGTAAATCATTTTGTAAGGTACTGGCCAGTACAGACAGTTCCGTACAAGCAATGATTAAACATTCAGCCCCCTGGGCCTTAAGATCCTCTGCCGCTTTTTTGAAATAGCCAATAACCTCTTCATCATGTTGGCCGGCTTTAACCTTACGGATGAGAGACATCAAATCAGACTGAGCATTCTGGCTTGGGAATAAAGTATTCACATTGTTATGATCGAAATAATTATTATAAAGCCGAATATTTTGAACTGCGGTCGATGCCAAAACCCCTACATTTTTAATTCCATGTTGAGTATTACAGATATGGTTGGTTGTTAATTCAATCATATTCAACACGGGTATCTCGACGGCATTGGCGACATGCTGATAATAGTGATGGGCGGTATTACAAGGAATGACCAAAAAATCGGCACCATAGGCTTGTAAGCCCTTGGCCATTTCTGCCATACAAGGTGCCGGACTCTCCCCTGTTTTTTCAATCAACGCTTTAATGCGAGAGGGAACCTTTGGGTTATTATCAACAATCATTCGAATGTGATCGGCATCATCTTGAGCAGGCGTTGCTAAAATAACACGGTTCATTAGATCCACCGTTGCTTCCGGCCCCATACCACCAATAATTCCTACCGTTTTCTCAGTCACAATATTCACCATATTCAATGTATTTAAATTCAGACGCTATCGAGACATCAGTAACCAGATAGTAACCAGTGCCAGTAAAAACAGTGTTTCTGCAATCATCAGTAGCATTGGGCGCCAGCCCATAGAAGCCAGTTCTTTAATGGATGCCTTCATACCGAGTGCAACCATGGCAATCACTAGGCACCAACGTGATAACTCGACCATCGCACCTGCGACATTAACCGGAACCCAGCCCAAACTATTGATAACCACAATAATCACAAAAGCCACTAAGAAACCTGGTAATGGGAAACCACTGGGACGGTGACCTGAAACATTTTTAATACTGTAATGTGAAACAATCAATGAAATAACAACCACAACCGGAACCAGCATGGCGACCCGTAGCAGTTTAGTGAACGTAGCTGTATCACCAATTTCATCGGACATCATATAACCGGCACCAACCACTTGAGCCACATCATGAATGGTTGCGCCCAGGAATATCCCGCTTTCAATGCTATCCAGCCCAAACTGCGTCACCATAAAAGGGTAAACCAGCATGGCAATGGTGCTTAGGGTGGTGACAAAGATAACGGTGAAAACCAAATTCTTTTCAGCTTCTTTGTTTTGCGGTAGAGCTGCCGAAACAGCGAGAGCAGCAGATGCGCCACAGATACCCACAGATGCTGCCGTCAATACACTCTGAGATCCGCTCAATTTCATCCAGCGTCCGCAGGCGTAACCGAATAATAGCGTTGCCGGTACAGCGGTTAAAACAATTGCGATAGGTGTGATACCCAAACCCAATAATTGCTCCACCGTAATTCTTGCGCCTAGCAGCGCGATACCAAAACGTAATACGGTTTTGGCTGACAGTTGAATTCCACTGACACACCGGCCTTCTGCTGAAAGGTAGTTAAACGCCATACCCATTAATAATGCGTATAGAATTGTTGGACCACCATAATGTTCTGAGACAAACTTTGCAGCCATACCTACGGTCAGACATAGTATGAAGCCCGGTGCCAGGTTCTTAACCGTTTGGACCCAGCGAGCATCATTGGTATTAGAAAAGTTTAAAAAGTTAGAATCCATAGTTAGATCCTCGGAAGTAGTATTGAGCTTAAAAAATCCGACACCGAAACCTGATGTTATGGACTAATAACTTCAAGCGAACTTATTTGTTATCTGGATATATTCTTTGCTATAGAGGTGTGCCCATATAACAGGCACACCGTATTTAGGAGGAGAGTTAATTAACGCTCATTGTTGTAGATCTTTTCATCCAGCTCTTGCTCGCTTTTACCTACGAGTATCGTCACCATCATGTCGCCACAAACATTGGTCGTCGTGCGCGCCATATCCAGAATACGATCGATTCCGGCAATAATCGCGACCCCTTCCAAAGGAAGACCAACACTGGTCAGTACCAGTGACAACATAATAAGTCCGGCACCAGGCACCCCTGCAGAACCGATTGAGGCCAGAGTTGCCGTCAGCATAATCACAAGATAATCACCACCCGATAAATCAATACCAAAGGCTTGTGCAATAAAGAGTGCTGTCACCCCTTGGTAGATTGCGGTGCCATCCATATTAATGGTGGCCCCCATGGGTAACACAAAGCTGGAGATCCCCTTAGAGACACCATGAATTTCTCGTGATGCTTTAATCGTTGCTGGCAAGGTGCCAGAACTACTGGTTGTAGTGAATGCCACTGCCGCAGGGTTGATTAAGCCTTTCAGGTAGCGAAAAGGATTAAGACGACCAATAACACTAACCAGTCCTGTATAAACCAGGCCAATTTGAATCAGAGCACCAAGATAAACAACGCCAATCACCTTCGCTAAGGGCAGTAACAGTTCCATACCGTACTTACCGGCGACCCATGCCATAAGGCCAAAGACACCATAAGGCGCAAACTTCATGACCATTTCGGTAAGCTTGTACATCCCTTCTGCCAAACCATCGAACATTTTGATCACGGGTTCCGCTTTTTCCCCGCACAAGTTAAGTGCTATGCCTAAACCTACGGCAAAGACAATGATCTGTAGGATATTACCTGCAGCCAGCGCACCCACTGGATTGGTAGGGATTAGATTGATCAGCGTTTGAACCAGCTCAGGCGCATCCTTTGCCACAGGTGCTGATCCACTGGTCATAGCGATGCCTTCCCCTGGTGTGAAGACAAGGGCCAACGCCATACCAATACCGATCGCTACTGCGGTGGTGCCTAAATAAAGCACCATCGCTTTGGCCCCAACACGCCCCATTTTAGTGGTGTCCTGCATTGAGGTAACACCCACAACAAGCGAACAAAACACTAAGGGTACGATGAGCATTTTTATCGCGTGGATAAAGATAGTGCCTATGGGTTTTAGTATTTCAGCATCATGGCCAAATACCGCACCTACGGCGACCCCGGCAATTAAGCCGATAATTATTTTTTTCCAAAGCGCCAAGTCGCCCCAAAGGCTACTCTGACGGTCTTGCGTCATTGTTTCGTTCATAACTATTCTGCTTTATTTTTGTTGGAATTGATGAACAGAGGTGTATACCTAAACAAAAGTATTCCGTTATTCTCCGGCCAGTAACCAGAGGAAATGGCAATCCTTCGTAGAGAATCATTTGTTTAGATGCTCATAAAGAGTTCTGGCTTATTAGTATTCGGTGTGAAAGTCAGTGGAAACGGTCTATTTAACCGCCGTCACCTGAATTTCCACCAAGTACTCAGGGGAAACTAAGTCCGCTTGAACACAGGCTCTAACCGGAGGATGTTCTGGATCGATCCAATCAATCCAAGCTTCATTCATTGCAGCAAAATGCGTCATATCACTGACCCAGATATTGGCACTGAGAACACGGGATTTATGGCTGCCTGCCTGTTCAAGCAACGCATCAATTTGGCTTAAAATGTCTCTTGTTTGGCCTTTAGCATCGGCATCTGTTTGCGGGGCAAGTTGGCCAGAAATGAGTACTTGATCCTTGTGTACAACAATTTGGCTCATGCGCTCATTAAGTAGGTATCGGTTAATCATGGAATAAAACCCCTATTGGCAGATAAAGCCCCCCCGGAAAAGGCAATTTTCATGCCTTTCCTAGGGGGGAACTGGGCTGGAACTGAGTATAAAAAAGCCGAAAGATAACCTGTCGAGAATGCCTCTAATAAGAGGGCCGCATTAGTGGGCATTCAGGAACACAAATTCCTAGGTAAAGAGAGGGTTATCGATCACCTGTTTATCGACCGCCTGTTTATCGATAGTCTGGATAGTCGAACGCGGTGCGGTAACCAAATAATGCCTGGCTGCCTCCGGTATGAAGGAAAACGATATTTTCGTCTTCTCGAAAAACGCCTTGTCGGATTAAGTCGATAAAGCCTGCGGCACCTTTAGCAGAATAAACCGGATCTAAAAGAATGGATTCGGTGCGTGCAAACAGCTCTATGGCTTCAATACCGCTTTTGGTGGGGATGCCGTAACCTTCACCAACATAATTACAATTGGCAACCACATCTTCACGGCTAATAATATCGGGTAATCCCAGATGCTCAGCTGTCCGCTGTGCTAGACGAAAGACATTCGCTTCCTGAGCTTCACGGGGCGCTCGTACACCAATACCTAACACAGGAATTTGGCTATTACTTGCAACCAAACCTGTTACCAAACCTGCCTGGGTACCTGCACTGCCGGTAGCGTGAACGACTCGATCAATTTTTAACCCCATATCATTGGCTTGAGTTAATAACTCCAGAGCAGCATTAACATAACCTAAGGCACCAATGTGATTTGAACCGCCACCGGGAATAATGTAAGGCTTTTTACCTTCAGCCCGTAGCGCCTCTGCAACTTCTTCCATTGCTTGATTCATATCCGTATCAGCAGGATATTTGCTTAACGATGCGCCAAAGAGTTGGTCGAGTAATACGTTGCCGTTGTAGTTATAGTCAACATCAAGGCTACCGGTGCGATCTTCCAACAGAATATGGCACTCCATACCCATTTTGGTCGCAATAGCAGCCGTTTGACGTGCATGGTTGGACTGAGTCGCCCCTTGAGTAATAATAGTATCGGCACCTTTTTCAAGTGCATCTCCCATCAGAAACTCAAGCTTTCGCGTTTTATTACCGCCGCCTGCTAAGCCGGTACAATCGTCTCGCTTAATCCACAGGTTGGGTCCACCGAGTTCTTTACTAAGCGCCGTCATAGGCTCAAGAGGCGTTGAAATATGTGCAAAGTTTAGCCTTGGAAAACGGGAAAGGTGCAT
Source organism: Oceanospirillum sp. (assembly GCA_047518265.1). GTDB lineage: Bacteria > Pseudomonadota > Gammaproteobacteria > Pseudomonadales > Halomonadaceae > Oceanospirillum. Next base: position 163,022 of record JAKZRG010000021.1, on the reverse strand, counting down.
AGTTTGCGTCCTGTGTTGTTGTTTGAAATGTTGGAATTATGGTAGTAATTTAAAGAGGGGAAAGACCAATGCTTATTTGTGTCGAAACCGGTTACTTTTCAGCATGACCCCCGCAGCATCAGTGTTTCAGCAACGAGAGAGTCCTTAAAAAATGGATACAAAGTGGATAGAAGACTTTCTAGCATTGGCAGAACATGGCAGTTTTACTAAGGCCGCAGAGTCACGTTTTGTGACCCAACCTGCCTTTAGCCGCAGAATACGTTCTTTGGAAAATTGGTTGGGAGTCAAACTGGTCGATCGAAGTACCTTTCCAACAAAGCTGACTACAATTGGCCTGGAGATGATTGCGCCAATGAGTGAGAATCTTCAAAACATCTATGATATGCGCAGCCGTTTTCAGGAAAAGTCGAATCTTCAGAATATGCTACGGTTATCGACCCAACACTCTCTGGGCGTCTCTTTTCTCCCTCAGTGGTACTCCCAAATAAGCCCGCAGATCAAGAAGAAAGGAATACGCGTTAACGCCAGTAATCTTCATGATTGCATCGATCTTTTTTTATCGGGACACAGTGATCTTTTGCTCTGTTATTTCTCACCCAATATCTATCCAGAGCTTGAAATAGAAGATATAACGGGCGTTCAGGTTGGTACCGAATATCTGCTGCCGGTATGCCCTATAGGTATGTTTCTAGACAGTGACAATAAGGAAAAAGATAGCCACTCAATTAACTTGATTAGCTTTCCTTCGGAAGCATTTTTTGGCCGATTATTACAAAAGGAATGTTTATCTAAACTGCCAAATACACGCTTTGAACTTGTCTACGAAACGGCACTGACCGAAGGTGTTAAAGCTATGGTTATGCAAGGCGCGGGGATGGCATGGCTACCGGCTCGTATGGTGCAAAAAGAGATAGATCAGGGTGATATTAACGTTATTAAAGACTTCCCTACGATTGAAATGAAGATTATGCTTTATAGGAAATCATCATCCTGCAAAGAAGAAACCATGGACTTTTGGCAACATATTAACCCTGAATAATAGGGGGGTTATCGTTGTTTCAGGTGATATAGAAACCGGCTATTCCGCAGGTAATATATTTGCCTTAGTTGCGGCCATCTGTATGGCGGGTTGTTTCACTTTAATTCGTCATAAGTCTCAGATTAATATGACACCCTGTTGGCCTCTTCAGCATTCAATTTTGCCTTATCCAGAAGGCCAAAAAATACAATATTTGTTTATCATAGCCAGTCCGTTCTAGACTCGTTCTTCAAATAGGCTCTAAATGCTTGCTTGAACAGATTATCTGATAATAACTAAAGCACAGGCACCTCTCTCTCCCCCTGGATTTCACCAATACGCTCCCTAATTTTAGGAGCTGGAAGCATACCCCCCCAAAAAATCAGAACATAGTGACTGGCAGATCAAACTTAGCTGCAAATCGTCGCGAATAATTTTGTCGGATTTTATATCCCTCTGTAGACATACAGTCTAATCAAAATAAATAAAGCATTTAAATTTTAGAATGATAATAAAATCAATAGCTTTAAAACCTCATTAACTCTTTTTCAAAATCAAGAACAAAAAAAGGGGGAAATACCCACCTTGCACAAAACCAACAACAGTGATAATTAAAATCAACTAAAACAGGAAAATCATAGGTAAACGACACGCATCACCATATGTTCAATATGGCTACTGCAACAAACCCAACAACAAAAATAAAAAATATGTATCCAAATACGCACTCTGGACTTGAAAATAGCTGGAGAAACAATACTATTGCAGCACGACATATAGTGTCTGAATTTACAACGATACCTCCTCCTGACCTTTCATGCTTTACATTAACTAACAATCTGGAGCTGGGAGCAAAAGTACGTGTAGAAAAGACTCTAAAACCCGAAATACTTTTTAATCAAGGTACCTTCTATACACTTAATAATATTGCCCTAAAGACATCAAAGAGATTGAATATTTTCAACAATCATCCAACTAAGATGATGTCTGATTTGAGTCAACTATGGGCACTAATGCATGAGCTAGGACACTGGATGTTAGGACATTGCACATTACATAATGACAGCGCCTTAGAAGTAAAAGAGCTACACCTATTGACGTTTTTTTCTCCTAAGAAAAATGCCAAAAAGCTCACATTAGATGAAAAGATATGCCTAGAACTACAAGCTGACGGCACAGCATTAGAGCTAATGCTATACGACTCCATATTTATTAACAGCGAACATAGCTTATGGAGTAAATATGGACAGATTAAGGATAATAGCAGTATGCATATTGATAGCGTGCTCCCCCGTGTGATAGCCGTATTAACAGCCAGCTGCACAACAGTACTTCTTTTCGAGAGCAAGCGATTGTTTACCAATAAACAGTCAATAGAGTACCCACTCCCCTTGACGCGCCTAACAAATTTAATCGCTATTGCATTCCGAGTCATTGCCAGCTTATTTGATCTACTTGAAATATCGAGTAACGGTAAACTCATTCTGAATAAAAAGGTCGATTTGAATAAAAATACTGTGCTTCAGAAAATATTCATCTCTATTGCCACTGTTTTTTTCGATTTAAAGCCTGTTATCGACGTCTTATCTATTGATTTAGAGGCTGCTGATAAGAGACAATTTGAGTCTTTACTTGATTTTAAAAACAAGATTCCTTTCTTCCAAAACCTCCAAAGGTATATGATAGGAGCAAGTATTCTGCATAATCTTGACAGCTACCACACAAAGTCTATTGAAGAGTATATCCGGGTACACAAAGTGCAAACATCAGTCAATGATCGACTCCGAGATAGCTACTCTCTTATTGAAGTATAAGTACACTAATATAAGCCCTGCCATAAAATATTGTTTGATGGCAGGCTGTAAATCTCGAAATACTTTGTTTGGCTAAATCACGCCAATATTGATCATAATGTGGACACACTATGAAGCATGAACTTTTTGAGGCCCAAAGCCTCTACTCTCAGAAGTTATTTGATGAACTGAATTTCAAAATATCTGAAATGGGGTTTAATGGTGTCCTCTACTCCTTCTACCCCAAACCCATGTACATGAACAAAACAATCCAGCCTGTATTGCATTATTCCGATAGCTTATCGCCTTTTATTGCCCATTATATCGAGAATAATTATGGCAATAGCGATTTTGTACTACGACTTGCACTGGAAGGACGCTCCGAGCCCGTTGACTGGTGGCACGAGATCCAAACAGGCAATATCAGTAGGGCCGAAAAGCGTGTCACAGAAGACGCCAGACGCTACTTTAACATACAGCACGGCTTATCTATTCCGGTCTTATTTGGAACTTTTGCTATCGCAGGGATTTCCGTCATCAGCCACAATCCAGATGACGCCTACTTCCAAAGACTAAAAAATAAGTCCATCAATAAATTACGCAGGCTTGCAACTCGATATCACTCTGAAATTATCAAGTCCACCAAAGAACTAAACTATTTCATATTACCGCTACTGGAAAACCTAACGCCAACCAAAAGAAAGGTAATTAAACACCTTCTTAGCGGACATCCCATGAAAAGGATTGAAGAAATTTATGGTATCAAACAGAAATACGCAGAAAAAGTATTAGCCGATATCCGACAAGAATTTGGCGGGATATCAGCTAATGAGCTTATCTATATTCTAGGCATGATAAATATCATCGAATATCTGTAAATATCTAAAGAAATCCTACAGAAATCCGCTCTGTCTATCCGTGCACCTTTGGTTAGGCATGTAGCTTTTTGGTCAGTTCTAAATAAGAGGCTCCACCTAGAAAAAACTTATCATGAGCCTCTTGAATATGAAAACCAGCCGACCTTACCTGCTCAATTAAAATATCGATTGGAGAGTATTTATATTTCCCCGCTATCGCATAGTTAATCGACAAAAACTCATTGTAGTATGGGTGCCCCAGCACTTCACGCTTAACCAAACGGGACAGCTTATCTACACTAAAGTTATCATTGGGTGTGACTAGATAAAATGTGCCATTATCCGATAAAACATCGTATATATGAGACAAAATAGCTTTAACATTCGGCCAAGTATAGAAGCTGTGCACCGAGACGATTGAGTCATAGGAACCATCAACCTCTTCAATCTTCTTATTAACAAAATTGGCTTCATCATACTCAAGCTCTCCACTCAACCAAACAGCTTGTTTGATCATGTCATCACTTGAATCAACCCCCGTATATGATTCCACATCCGTATTTTCCTGAATATAGCCCATAATACGTCCACTACCACAGCCCAAATCAGCGACCCTACCTTTTACCTTAGAGGCAATATGGCTATAAACCTCATGCTGAACAGACACTAAAACACCCAAGTGATAAGAGCTGTATTGATTCCACTCTTTTTTTTCAAAGTTCGCATTGCCACCATCCTTGCTGACCCATTTATGAAACCTTGGCTGATCTGCTTTTATATCCCAAGCCACTAAGCAAAGCTCACCTTGCTCTTCATCCCAGCTATTGCCCATATCATAGGAGAGCACACTAATTGCCATCATTTTATTATGAGAGGGGATATTTCTCTTTTTCATAACAATTAGAACAATATCAATATCATGGCACATAGAGATATTATAAATTGACTTATAGTAACGCCTTAACATGGCACCAGTATCTTCAACAATGACCAAGCGCCCCAGCTCAGCAACCTTCTTACCTTCTCTTCTCATGCTATGCACTGAGTCAGGCAAGATCTCCTCTTCAGGAAAGCCTTTCTCTGAATCCATAAGCAAACGCGCCGTACTAACAATTTCACCTTTTATATTTTTTGAGAACAATACATATGAATCTTGATCAAAGCCGTCATCGTGAAAATTTTTTACTTCAGATCGATCATCGTTATAATAATCTTTCTTAAAATCGATAATCTCATTTAATTGGCCACTATTTGTTGACAAAAAAATACCATCTGGCAACAAAGGCTGTATTTCAGCGTTTAATTTCTCCATTTTTTTAGGTAGTGATTTTGTGATAGTGTTTATTGTCAAAGTCATAGATCCCTCCAGCTTTATAAGTAAAAAATCAAACGTCTGAAATATGTTTTTTGTACACACCATAAGTATCTAATACCTCCACCTGTTCAGTACGGATAGATAAGAGAGAGTTAAGGATTTAAGGAAATAAATAATGGCGAAGGTACGCAACCGCAGTACAACCCTTGATCCATCACGAGTGAGAGCTTGGGCTGCAAAAAAAAGTATTACTGATTTAAGAAGTTTTAAGGATCATTTTGATGCTTATCTTAAAGATGAAAAAGGCCGTAGTAGCACCGCGCCAGATAATGCCTGGAAAGGTAAAAAGATTGATAAAACCCGTGCGGAAAAAATTGCAGAATTTCTTGGCTGTAACTTAACGGACTTAACCATCAATGAAAATCGCTGGCAGGCATTAACAAACAGTGAAATGTATCAACGTCAGTTCTTTCAGTTACGTATCAATGACAGCTATAGTCTAGGCCTTATAGAAAGCATTCATACTACAGCAGAAGATTTGGAAACAATCCCAGTGACATCGGGTTTCCAGCTTGAAATCATCGGGCAGGAAAAGGATAGAATATTGATTTTATTCCAATCTAAAAGGGACTTTCATATTCTCGCGCCAATTAATATGCCAGAAGGATATGATTATCTGTTTCAGACATCTCTTTTACTCTACCCTCAAGAGACCCCTTTCTATTTCGATCAAAGCATGGGAACAGGCTGGAGAAAGATCACCGTAATACGCAGTCCCTATCTGGATATTATGCCGATCAGCGATCCTTCTTTCCCCATTACCTACACAGAACTGGAATCTATTGCTTATAAAATACAGATGTCTCATACCACTCCAGACCGCCAGGAAAGACTGGCCATAGAGTCACGGGAATTTGTTCTGGTATAAATATCACCCTTCTTCTCAAAAGCGCCTATATCAATTCCAATCGATTATTAATGTTGAAAATAATCGATGTAGGTTGGAAAAGCCGAAGGCGCCTTCCGACAATTATAATGCCAACCTTCAGTAAGCGTCGGGGGATAAACTGAACCGATCCCCCAAAAATCCTAGCCATGATGCTGTTTAAAATTAGCCGCCTGCTCCAATACCCCCTGATACACATCATCATTGGCTACCGGTGGAAAACCGAATTTATGCAGCAATAGAGTCAAGTCAACATTCAGTTTCGCTTTAATATCATCCCGTTTGCTCCAGTCCGGGTATTGAGAGCTATCGTCTACCACCAGCTTCATCGCTTTGGCCAGCTCCAGCATTTTATCGATATCGTAGGTAAAATCGTACTTTTCACACATATGGTGCAAGATATCCAGAAAGGCCTTCTCTTCCATATCGATGCCCATACCCTCAAAGGACAGCATCTCTGCTTTGACTCTATAAACCATATCAGTCACTTTCTGAGTAAAGATCTCGAACGCTTCTCCGTTCAGCTCATTGTTTTCCTTACGTTCGTTATACTTTTCCACCAAATCTCTAAAACGATTGGAGAAGTTAATACCCTGCAACTGGTTCACCGTTTTAAGGTCAGCAATGGCCTTTTCCAGCATCTTTTGCAGCAGCTGCATCTTGGTATTGGGCAGCTTAATTTTGCTGACCCGATCCATATAATCGTCATCGAAGATATCAATGGTTTCGGCCTGCTCATCGCCCAGCGTAAAGATCTCTTCCACACCGTCGGCTCTCAGTGCCTCGGCAATCATCTCCCGCACCCGGTGATTCATTTGCGCCGTATCGGGGGCATCGCCTTTGGTCAGCTTATAGACAATGGAGCGTACCGCCAGATAGAAGTGAATATGCTCCCGTTCGTCATGGGACAAGCTTTCACTACCGACACAGACGTCATAAGCGGCCTTAAGTCGTTTCACCAAACCCATAAAACGTCGTTCGGATTTTTTGGTTTTCAGTACAAACTCAGCGGCCTGATTCAAACATTCCAGCTGTTCGGTGGCTTCACCACTAAAGTAATCACGGCTATCAAACGTATGGAACAGATGTTCGAGCAGATGCAGATGATTTTTCACCTCCACCAGCGACAGGCGGATATCCTCAAAGTTGCTTTCATCGGCCTTGGAGTACATGGCCAGCGCCAGATTCATACGGCTTTTAATGCCCACATAATCCACCACCAAGCCTTTGGCCTTCTGTTCAAATTTACGATTCACCCGCGAGATGGTCTGAATCAGATTGTGTTTTTGCAGGGGTTTATCGATATAGATCGTATCCAGTTCCGGCACATCAAAACCGGTCAGCCACATATCCACCACGATGGCGATTTTAAAGTTGGATTTAGCGTTTTTAAACTGCTTATCCAGCGCCTTACGGTGCTCCTTGTCTCCGCCCGATGTGCCACTGAGCAGGTCATACATGGACTTGTCATCATCCTTGTTACGGGTCATGACCATATTCACCATAGGCAGAGACATTAGCTCGTCTTTGTCTTTATCGCTCAGTTCCACCCCATCGATGGCTTGTTTAGCTTCAAACCAATGGGGCCGTAAGGTTTTGACGTTTTTATAGAAATCGTAGGCGATCTCCCGACTGGCACAGACAAACATCGCCTTGCCTTTAATGGTTGATCCTTCGCTGACCCGCTGCTCGTAGTGGGTGACAAAATCTTTCGCCAGCGCCTCAATACGATCCGGGTCGCCCAGAATGGCATTCATATTAGCTGAGGTTTTTTTGCTCTCTTCAATCTGATGTTCGCTGGCTCCGGCGTCTTCGCATTCCTGATAGTAGGCTTCAATCTCTTCCAGCTTACTGTTATCCAGCACCACCTTGGCCGCCCGGCCTTCGTAGACAATCCTAACGGTGATCTCATCGTTGACCGATTCGGTCATGGTGTAGCTGTCCACCGGATCACCAAAGACAGCCAAGGTGCCATCAATGGGCGTACCGGTGAAACCCACATAGGTGGCATTGGGCAGGGAATCGTGCAGATACTTAGCAAACCCATAGGTCTTTTTAACGGTGCCGCTTTTTTTATCTTCCGTGACCTTCAGATCCAGGTTGATCTGGCTGCGGTGAGCCTCATCGGAGATACAGATAACATTGCTGCGCTCGGACAATAGCTGAATATCTTCGGTAAACTTATGAATGGTGGTTAAAAATACCCCGCCACTGTTACGGCCCGCCAACTTATCCCGCAGATCCTGACGACTCTCCACCGGCTTAATAATACTGTCGCCAATATAGGCGGTAGCATTACAGAACTGTTTACCCAGCTGCTCGTCCAGATCGTTGCGGTCGGTAATCAACACAATGGTCGGGCTTTCAAAATCCACGCTTTTCATTAACAAGCGGGACAAAAACTGCATGGTAAAACTCTTACCGCAACCGGTCGCACCAAAGTAAGTACCGCCCTTACCGTTGCCTACGGGTTTACGGGCTTTTTTGATGCTGTAATACAGCTTACGGGCGGCGTAATACTGGGGATAACGGCAGCAGATTTTTATCTCTTGTTTGGAGGTATCGGGGAAGTAGATAAAGTTTTTCAGCACATCCAACAAACGGGTGGGCTGGAACAAGCCCTGAATCATGGTATACAGGGCATTAATACCGTCCTTTTCCGTTGATTCACTGCCCGTGATCTTGCGCCAAGCGTAATAAAACTCATAGGGGGCAAACAGATTACCCATCTTATTGGCCACACCATCGCTAACAATGCACAAACCGTTATAAACAAACAGTTTGGGAATATCCCGACGGTAACGCACACAGAGCTGACGCCAAGCATCGTAAGGGGTGGCTTCTTCCCCCCGTATGGCCGACTTAAACTCAAACACCACCACCGGCAGACCATTGATATACAGGATCGCATCAGGAATACGCTCCTCTTTTGCCCCTTCAATGGTTAACTGACTGACTAAGCGATAGATATTATTATCCGGCCGCTTTTCTGACAGATAACTGACCGGCGCCACATCCGCCACCAGATTATCCGCCGCACGATCATCTACCGATAAAGCCCCTTGTTCTAACTCCGCCTTAGCAAACAACTGCGCCAACTGCTGAGGTAAAGCACGGCTATCCATCAGCTCGATATAGAGATCTTTTTGACTACCACTGGCCTTAACAAAGTCCTGCCCGGAAGCGGTTTTATTTTGCGCCAAAGCAGAGGCATTTTGAACATGATCCTTCCCTTGTCCTAAAGACTTCTTACCCTGTGCTAAAGGCTTTTTTCCTTGCCCTAAAGACTGTTTACCTAGCGCTAAAGGCTCTCGCTTAAACAGAAACCCATTACTTAACCAATGGCAAAACGTCTTATTGCTCTGGTACAGATCACTGGCAGGCAAAGCCTGTAACTGACGCACAATCGACGCCACCTCACTGTCCGTAATCCCATCCGCCTCATACTGCCGGGACAGATAACGGCGCAGATCCGCCAGAATCAACACCTCGCTATTATCCACCCGCTGCACATCACAACCCAAAGTATGCGAATAACCCTGCTCACCCAGCAGATCAATAATGGCTTGTTCCAGTTTGGCTTCGGTAAAGGTCAGACTCATAGGCTTATCTTCTTTTCATCCCTGTAAAAAAGCGGTAGCGGTTTTATTAACCGCCACCGACTCATGGTTTAAGCGGTTTCGGTTTCTTTAACGGCTGTTGCTTCATCAAAAGAAGCGGTATCTAACTGATCCAAACGCAACTCACCGGAGATTAGTTTGGGGAGCAAAGTGTCGCGGAGGTTCGTGAGAGTTTCGTTCTCAGTGTTCTTTGAAAAGGTTGATTCATAAAAACCTTTTACTTTTTCTGAGAAAAAATATTGTAGTTCAACGCAAGGGATTACAATAGGCCATTCCATAATAGCTTTCTTGTCACCCCGGGGCATCTTAGAGCCTTTAGAGGTAGTCATCATGTAATCAAAAAAGGTATCTTGATAAAGTAAATTGAACAAAAACTCTTCTGTTCCTTTATTTTTTCTGGTGAAACCAAGGACATCATTTGAGTACCCACCCTGCCCACGGGCTAACCAAATTTTTTTGAAATATGGTCGGATATTAGAGACCAAAATATGGCCGGTTGAGTATTTTGGAACCGTTTTTACAGTAGGTAGTTTTGCCGCATCACAAACACCTTGCTTGTTCTGGAGCATATTTTCAGTCGAGATATAGCTTTCTAAGCTCAGGCTTTCAGCAGAAGTTCTTTCCGAACCATACTCAGTGATAGAAGCAAGAGTTCCAACACTCCACCCCTCCGGCACCCAGCCCAGATCACTTTCTTCAAAAGCATCAGGAAATAGCTGTCGGATATCATCAGGCAGAGGTTTCGTTTCGCTTTCCCGCACTGCTTTACGCTGTTCGGCTCGGTGCTGTAGCTCATCAGGGATCAGGTTGCCTGCATCCAGTGCGTTATCAATCACAGGATCAAAATCAACAAACCATGATTTAAATAGAGTTTGTGCCATTTGCTCTAGGGTTTGATTAATTTGGCGGTTGAGGTGGGTTTTGTTGTCTAGTACACCTAAAACCTTAACAATAGCCTTCTGATCTGATACTGGAGGTAATAAGACTGGAAACTTAGAAATTATAGAAACTGATAAGTTTGGTTGAGCAGAGCCATTATTATACTGTCCTACAAGTTCCTGACCAAATGGACTTGCTAGCAAGTAATATACATATTCCTGAAGTACACGAGCATTAGTACGTATAATCACCAATGAAGAGGCTATAGCGCCTTCATCGAGATCAACTCTCGCAATTTTTCCGATTGTTGAGCCACGAAGACAATATACAATATCTCCCTTTTGCAGTTTTCCCGAACGTAGCTTGTCATATTTGTCTTGGTTAATATATTGCATACCGCCAAGATCTAACCTGCCTGAAGGTGTAATATGACCTGTATTGACGAATGGGATACCAGAGTCAACATAATCGGAGTGTTTTGGATAGTTAGAACCTCTATCACCATTAACAAACGCAGCAACTGCACCAAGACTAGTCCATGACCACCCCAATGGAAGGCTCGTAGCGGAATTCAACGTTACGGTACCCTCCTCTGTCACTGGCTTGATATCACTCCCCATAACCCAGTGCCTCCATATTTTTACGGATGGCGTTATCTAATGCTTCCGCTTCGTTGAGCTGACGGTAGAGGGTTTGGCTAAGTTCGGTCATTTTGGTTTCAAAGGGGATGCCGTCGTCTTCTATGGCAGCGGCTCCGACGTAACGGCCCGGTGTGAGGACGTAGTCGTTGGCGGCCATATCGGAAAGGCTGGCAGTTTTGCAGAACCCGGCTTCATCTTCATATTTGTCAACGCTGATAACTTTATCGTCGATTCGGCGTTGCAGTTCGCTGCTGTCGCTGCGCCATGCGTGGTAGGTGTCGGCGATTTTAGCGAGGTCGTCGGTGGTCAGTTCTTTATGCACGCGGCTGATCATGCTGCCCATTTCGCGGGCGTCGATAAACAGGGTTTCCCCTTGGCGATCGCGGTAGCCGTGTTTTGAATTGGCGGTTTTATTTTTGGTCATAAACCACAGGCAAACCGGGATCTGGGTGGTGTAGAACAGCTGCCCCGGTAGGGCGATCATGCATTCGATGCGGTCGTCTTCGATCAGCTTTTGGCGGATCTCCCCTTCCCCGCTGGTATTGGAACTCATGGAACCGTTGGCAAGGACAAAACCGGCGGTGCCGTCTTCGCTTAGCTTGGATAGCATATGCAGTATCCAACCGTAGTTGGCATTACCGGTGGGCGGGGTACGAAAACCGCTAAAGCGTGGGTCGTCGGTTAGTTCTGCATCGTTGCGCCAGTCCTTCAGGTTGAAGGGTGGGTTAGCCATAATATAATCGGCTTTCAGATCTTCGTGCTGATCGGCAAAAAAGCTATCCGCCGGACGCTCACCTAGGTTGCCGGACAAACCGCGAATGGCAAGGTTCATCTTGGCCAGTTTATAGGTGGTGGTGGTCAGTTCCTGCCCGTAAATGGCGATATCTTTACTGCGCCCTTTATGGCTTTCGATAAACTTGAGGGATTGCACAAACATGCCACCGGAACCACAGCAAGGATCGTAGATTTTACCTTGATAAGGCTCCAGCATCTCTGCCAGTAGAGTCACCACGGATTTTGGCGTGTAGAACTCACCCCCGCCTTTACCTTCTGTAGCGGCAAACTTACCGAGAAAATATTCATAGACCCGACCCACAAGGTCTTCCTCACTCATATCGCATTCGCTGGCAAGGGTGTCGATATTGTCGATGGCATCAATCAGAGAGGCGAGCTTTTTCACCTCCAAGCCCTGACGGGAGAAGTAGTTCTCTGGCAGCGCGCCTTGCAATGATGGGTTGCGTTTTTCAATGGTGCTTAGGGCCGTATCCACCAGCACGGCGATATCATCTTGCTTGGCCCGTGCTTTCACGTAACCCCAGCGGGAATCTTCCGTTAGGTAAAAGATATTGTCCTGCTGATAAAACACATCCATTTCTACAAAGGCTTCTTGGCCATCATCGATCAACTGCTGGCGACGGGCTTCGAATTTGTCGCTGATAAACTTCAAAAACACCAGACTCAATACAACGTGCTTGTATTCCGAAGACTCAACACTGCCCCGCAGTTGATTGGCGGTATCCCATAGGGTTTCTTCAAAGCCTTTGCTTGGTTTTTTCTTGGCTGCTTTTTTAACGGGCGCTTTCGCCATGGTGATGATGTCCTGATATCTGCTTACAATGTTTATTGAGCGCTGTCGCTGTGTGTTGATATGCGCTATTACTGTGCTTTTCTGGCCGGTATTTTACGTCAGTGGCCGGGTTTTCTCTAACAACAGCCTATTTTCCATCTTGATCCACAGTTAGAACATGCTTGATAGAAAAGGTATTCATTCCACTGTTCTTCGGTCAGTTCCTGTTTCAGATACGGGTTTGTATCATTAAAACTCTTCAATAATTCACCTGGGACAAGGTGCCATGCATCTGCTCTATAAGCGACATTAGATCTCACAACGACGCCCTGATACTCTCCCTGTCCCTTGATTACTTTTTTTTGATTATGTCCTCTAAGCTGCTTTCTGAAGCTTTAAGAGCAAATTCAAGATCATATATTTGATGGGATACGGGTTCTTTCAAATCATTAGCCTGCGCTCTTACCGTTACCACGTAGTTTTCATCAATATCGATCTGAACCTCAATCCGTTCCTTCATTGGTGGGAAATCAGGGTTTACGGGAACACTCAAGTTGGCATAAGCCGTGCGCCTGTCAGCGGCTGCGCATTTACCCACCATTTGTGGACGCTTAAAGGTCAATACGGCTTTACCATCTCTAGGATCAGCACAATATAATCCCTGGGGAATAGATTTTGTATTGCCTCGCTTGGGTAACTCCGTCCCCTCGGGAATCAACGATAATAAGGAGTTTCTAGCTTCAACCAATTCGAAAGGTTTAGCTAACGTTAAGCTCAAGTTTTCTTTGGCAATCCAGGCAGCACCTTCTGAGATAATCCGGTCACCTTTTGATGAAACTTCAAGCACAGCCACACCAAATATTTCGCGAAGCTGCTGCTCAATAAGAGGCATATTCACCATGCCGCCTGTGGCCAAACAAAGGGCAATGGTTTGTTGATCAAGATCTGCCTGCTCCGCACTGAGAAGAGACTCAATTTCCCTGATGCCTTGATTAATAATTTGACTCGAAATCTGTTCCAAATGCTCCTGTGTGATTTCCAATTCAATTTCTGATTCTTCATCACTCTCGGCATTGTAATAGTCAGGAACAAAGATAATCGCATTTGAACGCTTTGATAGAGTGATCTTTGCCCTTTCACACTGCTCCAGAAGCTTAGCTTTCATACCGGGATGACGAGGTTTACTTGTTTTCTCTGTCCAATTCAGTTTTTTTGCATGTTCTTCTTCTACATAACGTAAAATGGCTTCATCGAGATAATCACCGCCAACTTTGTTATTACCCCGATTCATGATTTGGACAATGGTTCCATTTCTAATCTGGCAAAGTGTTAAATCAAGTGTGCCGCCGCCCCAGTCAAACACAAGCACAGTTTTACCTTCATCGCGGCGCAGTGCATTTAACGGATCGTCCCGATCCTTATAGTAACCATACAAAGCGGCTAAAGGCTCATGAACAAAGGCATCCACTTGAATGCCAGCATCTAATAATGCTTCCCTAAGATCCTCTCTTGCTCGACCATCCATCGCAACTGGAATAGTAACTACTGCGGTAGAAAGATCTGCAATTTCATCGCCATCATCTTCTCTAGCATCTTCAATTAAAAAATGCATTAAATCTGAAACAACGTCTTTTGGGTGCTTAATTTCCCCCCCTACGGGAATATGATCTCTCCCTATAAACTTTTTTGGACCACGTACTGTATTACCAAAAACACCAATCCCACTGTCTTCAAGCTTTTGTTTAGCTTTGATACCACAAACAACGCCACCACCATCATAAGAAACGACTGAAGGGTGAGGACGGTTTCGCTCGGTAAAAGATTTTATTTTTTCTTCCTTGGTAACAACTGATATCAGGCTGTTGGTTGTACCAAAATCAATACCTATTTTTTGAACCATTCCAGAACCTCTTCTGCACGCTCTATCATGACGTCAATATTGTGGACAGCGACATGAACCTTAGGTGTATCCCTATCAAGGGCTTTAAATGTATTTTTTAACGTAGTCAGCATCTCTTCTTCAAGAAAGTTGAGAGCTTTAGCTTTGGCTTTAGAGGTATCATCTTTGAGGTGGACCTTTTGAGCTTTTAAGGACTGTTCACTCTCAGAGCTTTGTTTATTGAGTAAAGCTATTTCATCTTTCAACTGAGTAATCTGTTCTTCTTTATTGGCCAGCTCCTGAGCCAATTGCTCTTTTTCACTATTAATAGTTTCTATTCTTTCATTGAGCTTAATTGATTTCCCATTAGCAACCAGGAGTTCATCATGCGCTTTCTCTTGATGGCTTTTAAAATATGAGAGAACCTTAAATAAACTATCTGCAGACAAACTGTTGATTTGTGAAGCCAGAAAATAAACACTTTTTCGGTCAGCCGAGCGGATATATCCAGTATTTAAGCTGGATAAGTTAATGATAGAGGTTTCATCTGCCATTACCTGATTTAAGCTGTTAAGTACTTCATCCGTCGTGGCCTTACCATCTTCCAGCACCCAAATATGAGCAATTGCAAGTACATTATTCTCCAGTATTTTCTTTTGCTTAGGCTTGTAGCTTTCCCCTTTATACTTGTCAAAACGTCCTTTTATCTCTTTAACCAAGGCAGGCAAATAATCAGTATTATCATCTGATATATCATCTAATAAAAAAACCTTAGACCTTTTATCTGGATTTAAGAACTTTATATTACCAACGGTATGGCATACAAAAGCCATAACTTCTTTTCGAACCTTATCATGTCGGCACTTTTCGCTTTCTAGCAACAGTTCTAGAAGTATTTTCAGTTCAATATCAACACCTAAAACCTTCTCACTTAACTGATCACGCTCAACTGATTTCAATTCAGTATCAATAGGTAGCTCTTCTAAAGCATTGACATGATGCTTTAGCATTTTCAAGGGTTTCTTTTTACCAGCTGCATCACTAGTTCCAGATTCAAACAAGTCAGCCAGCAATTCACTTAAGAAGTTAAATTTAACTACAACGCTCTTTTTACTTAAGGTCAAAGTTTTATTCATCATCATAATTCTTCTAGATTAGCTACACTAAATACATCATCATGCGACAGCCTTTTTTTCATCTTATCCATCAGATCCCTACGGTTATCATTACATGCCTTTCTCAACAGTAAATAATCAAATTTTTTTCTATCATTCAAACTTATATTACGCCTAGGCAATATAAGTATTTCCTCTTTAATACTATCTACTGTATGTTTATCATACATCAAAAGAATATCATCAATCAGATGCGACGTTACCCTATCTACAGGCACCTTCCCTACTTTACCTATCATATTATTTGATAAACTTTCCAATATGCCACCCTTAAAAAAGGCCACTGCATTTTTCAGGTTTGGTAACACCTGTACATAACTTGAATCAAATTTATTTTGATTAAAATCGATTACAGCCTGAATTGCTGATGCCAACGGAGTACTATACACCTTCAACTGCGCCCTAGATTGATTGAACTTTGCTTCAAAGTCTTCAAACGTTAATATTTTTGTTTTACCATCTTTTGACATGACACCCTGTAGATACTTAACAATTCCATCTACATAAGACTCTGCAGTCCTAAGGTCTGAGCAAGAATCTACAAACTGATCAACAGTAGAGCCTGTAACATCACCTCGGCAAAGAAATAGATCAAACAACTCATCAACTCGGGATAATTCATTTGGATCTGAGATATCAACATCTATTTTAAAGTCTTTTTTCACACCTTTATTAATAACTGAAAGCTCAAAAAAATATTTATCCTTAGATAGAATCAAGCTAATAGCATTCTCATAACTGATTTCAATACCGTTAACAAATATTTTCTCATAATGCAAAAGATCTATGTCTCTTTCACATAACCTACTCCGGATAGATATAGTCCCAGAGCCTACGCTACGTTGAAATATATACAACTGAGGGTTCTTGCTCGGGTGTTCGTCCCACTCATGGTGGATTCTTTGTTCCTCGGAGGAAAAAGAAGCCTCACAATAACGACAAGAAAATACTCTATCAGGGGAAGCAAAGAGAGCGCGAGTATCGGGAGTAGGTACCGAGCCACCACTGTTCCCTGGGTCGATGAAGTTAATATAGTAGCCAGACATATCAATACATCCTTATATAAATTTCTCAGAACAGCTATCCTTGAGAGAGGTTGCGCATGAATCTACCACACATCCTCAGAAACAAGATCACAATCCCTCCAATCGTTATTAGAGACTGAAAAATATATGTTTTTCATTAAGACAGGACAATATTACGTCAGTATTAGGGGGCAGAGTCTATTAGGGAAAACCCTAGTATTGAAAACTAGATCCATTTCTTGGAGCACAATCTCTTACTTCTCCGTTCACTTGTCAGGATCACTGGATTAATAGTGCTCAAAAGCAGAAACATAGTGAGCCTCACTACAAATATAAAATAGCTAGCCTCTCAACCAAACCACTGATCCCGCACGGCCACATTAGCTGTTTTTCTCAGCATATCCACAAACAATTGCTCCGGTTCTGTTAAAGGGATGTTTTCCGGCGTTACCAGATACACCTCTGTGGTGGGTAACGCTTCATAAGGCGGCAAGGGCCATAATCTTTCCTGTTCGACAAAAGGACGTGCACCTTCCACGGTCAGGGCACCAAAGCCCACCCCTGCCAGCACCAGCCGCCGTACCTCTTCTTCATTTGAAGATACCGCCACCAGTTTGCCCCAGAACTGCTGTTCAGCTCGAAACTGAGCAATGGCCCCTAAGCCTTCTCCGGGTTGATCGCTTTCAAAGGAGACATAAGCCAATCCCTTGAGGTCATCCAGGGTCAGATCTTTTTTGCCATATAACGGATGGCTAGAGGCGCAGTAAAAGGCCATCTGTTCATAACCCAGCAGATCAAAGCGCAAACCGGTTTGCGAGACCTTTTTATTACTTAAGCCGATATGTAATTTGCCTTCGGTCACGGCGCTGACAATATCGGCGCTGGGCTGAGTATTGGTGGTGATAAAGACATTGGGATAGTGCCGATGGAACTCGGCCAGTGTCTGATCAAAGGGTTGGCAATCGATATGACTGGCGATCTCTATATTGATCGCGCCCGATACCGCCCCTTTATCGTCTGCAAACTGTTCCGCCATATGGGACATAATATTGCCCACCGATAAGGCGTACTCATGTAATCGCAGACCTTGATCCGTCAGTGAAAACACGCCTTTTTTACGCAGAATCAAGCGCTCACCAAAGTAGTCTTCCAAACGTTTTAACGCGTTACTGACACTGGGCTGACTATAGGACAGCTTACGAGCCGCCCCGGTAATACTGCCCTCTTCTACGATAACGAGGAAGGTGTGCAGCAGGTTCCAATCCAAATTGCGTAGGAAAAGCTCACGGGGTGAAAGCATATCAATAACCTAATATAACGTAAGGGGTTTATATATAGCCATAGGCTATGTATATCATAATAATTATTCATTTGTGCAATATAAGTACGTTTTAGATACTGCCGGGACTGCCCCAGCATTTGCGCCTGCTTTTCAGGTATTACAGCGGGGAGATTATTTAAGCACCCAAACAAAAAATCTCTATAAAACAGTTCTGTATCCGTTAATCAAAGACTAAAAGATAGTGAAATATTTTTGTTTAGGTATGTCTCAGCAGAGTTAGACCCTAAGGTAAAATAAAATGAATAAGCACCTGAGCTCCATGGCACTTTCTGCATTACTTCTGGCCACCCCATTCAGCCATGCACTGGCGGCAGAGACCACAACAATCCGTATTGGTACAGAAGGCGCCTACCCTCCGTTTAACTACTTTACTGCTGATGGCAAGCTGGCGGGATTTGATATCGAAATCGGTAACGCCCTGTGTGCCAAGATGAAGGCGGACTGTACCTTTGTGGCGCAGGATTGGGACGGTATTATTCCGGCGCTGATGGGGGGGAAATACGACGTTATTATCGCCTCTATGTTTATTACCGAGAAGCGTAAAAAGATGGTTGATTTCACTCAGCCATATCAGAAATCGGCCATGACCTTTGTGACCGACAAAAGCTCTGGCCTAAACGACTTTTCACCTGCGGCAATGGCCGGAAAAACCATTGGTGCTCAGGGTTCCACCACTCAGGCAGACTATCTGACGGCTATGTATCCAGAATCTGATATTCGCCTCTATCCCACCCAGGATGCGGTCAATCTGGATATGGTATCCGGCCGTTTGGATGCGCAAGTGGGCGATATGATTCCTATGCTGGATTGGACGCAAAAATCAGATGATGGCAGCTGCTGTCAGCTAGCGGGACAACCGATTACGGACGCTAAATTTGTTGGTGAAGGTGTGGGTATGGCCCTGCGTCAGGAAGATGACGCCCTGCGTGAAAAACTCAACCAAGCCCTGGCGGATATCATCGCCGATGGCACCTATAAGGCCATCAATGACAAGTTCTTTGCCATCAATATCCTGACTCTAAAATAAGTTGTCCTGAAATAACCACACAATAAAAACGCCGGTTACAACGGCTCAGGGGATCTTGTATGGAATGGTTTAATTATCTCAGTTTTGGTGATCAGGGCTGGGGGGACGAGTTACTAAGTGGGCTAGGCATCACCCTGTCTCTGGCACTGGTGACTCTGCCTCTGGGGCTGATCATTGGCATGGCGACGGCTGCCGCGTCGGTCTCCGATAAAGCACTGCCACGTTCTGCCGCCTTCACCTTTACCACGACCATTCGTGGCATCCCTGAGCTGCTGACCCTGTTTATGATTTATCACGGTGTGGCTCTGCTGATCAACAAAACCCTGAAATGGTTTGATCCACAGGCAGCCTTTTTTGAATTTAGCCCATTCTTAGCGGGTGTGGTCGCCCTAGCACTGGTATTTGGCGGCTATTCCGGCGAGGTATTCCGAGGTGCCTGGCAAGCCTTGGATAAAGGCCAGAAAGAAGCGGCACAGGCCATCGGTATGAGTCCGTTTCAGGTCTTTCGCCGCATAGAACTGCCGCAGATCTTTCGGCTGGCCCTGCCGGGACTGGGCAATCTATGGATCAATCTGCTGAAGGATACAGCTCTAGTATCGGTCATCGCCCTGAGTGATCTGATGCGTATGGCCAATATCGCCGTAGGAGCTACCAAGAAACCCTTCCTGTTTTTCCTGACGGTTTGTCTCACCTATTGGCTGATCTGCATGTTCTTCGAGTGGTGCATCGCCCGCTTAGAAAACAGAGCCAACCGTGGCATTCGCTCTGCCTAGCCCTTGAGGATTAAAAGCCCATGTTTGAACTACTGATCGACTACGGCCCTCAGTTACTGGCCGGTGCCCTGATGACCCTGAAGTTGACGTTTATCTCTGTGGTCATCGCTGCCTCGCTGTCACTGCCCCTAGCCATATTAAGGCACTCCGGCAATCGGCTATGGCAGGCCCCCATTCGACTCTATGTCTCCTTTTTCCGGGGTACGCCGCTGCTGGCTCAGCTGTTTCTGGTGTATTACGGCTCAGGTCAGTTCCGACCAGAGCTACAGGCATTAGAACTGTGGTGGTTTTTCCGCGATCCGTTTTACTGTGCCCTGCTGACCTTTTCTTTGAACTCTGCCGCCTATCAGATCGAGATTCTGCGCGGCGGCCTGCAGGCAGTACCTTACGGTGAAGTAGAAGCAGGTATTGCCATCGGTCTGCCACGCCCCTTGCTATACCGGACGATTATTCTGCCCCACACCTATCGCATCGCCTTTCC
Organism: Oceanospirillum sp.; assembly: GCA_047518265.1. Classification (GTDB taxonomy): domain Bacteria; phylum Pseudomonadota; class Gammaproteobacteria; order Pseudomonadales; family Halomonadaceae; genus Oceanospirillum. The sequence continues at coordinate 142,684 of JAKZRG010000021.1, read as the reverse complement.
GGCGTTGGGTAACGAGATCATCCTGATGTTAAAAGGCGGAGCCATCGCCAGCGTGATTACGGTACTGGACCTGATGGGCCATACCCGACGTGTTTTCTCCCAGACCTTTGATATCTCGGTCTATTTCTGGGCGGCCCTGGTCTACCTGTTGATTACCTGCGCCTTTGTACTGCTGTGGCGTCAGGGTGAACGTCATCTGACCCGTCATATGCACCGCTCTGTTCAGCCGAGCAACAATACAACATCAACGCCAGCGACCGCCTCAGCCAAAATGGAGCAACCGACTCATGCCAATTAAAACGGATGCAGAAATCGCCCTACAGGCCGATGATCTACACAAATCCTTTGATGGCCTAAAGGTACTGAAAGGCGTTTCCCTAACCGCCCGCAAGCACGATGTGATCAGTATTATTGGCTCCAGCGGCTCAGGCAAAAGCACCCTGCTGCGCTGTCTGAATCTGCTAGAAGTGCCTGAAGCCGGTCAGATTAAGGTTCACGGTGAAGCGCTGGACTTAGCCCATAACCACGCCAGCAATCCGTCCAAACACTTTCAGCAGCAGATCGAACGTACCCGCAGCCGACTGGGCATGGTGTTTCAGTCTTTCAATCTCTGGTCCCATATGACGGTACTGGAAAACGTGATGCTCGGCCCCTGTAAGGTACTCAAGCGAGATCGGGATGAGGTTGAAGCTCAGGCCAGAATTCTATTGGATCGAGTGGGTATGCTGGAAAAAAGCCATATGTATCCCGACCACCTCTCTGGTGGACAGAAGCAACGTGTCGCCATCGCTCGTGCACTGGCCATGGACCCGGATGTGATGCTGTTTGATGAACCCACCTCGGCACTGGACCCGGAACTGGTGAATGAGGTGTTACTGGTTATTCGAGAACTGGCGGAGGAAGGCCGCACTATGATTATGGTGACTCACGAGATGCGCTTTGCCCGTGATGTCTCCTCCCAGATTGTCTACCTGCATCAGGGCCGCATCGCCGAACAGGGGCCACCGGAACAGTTATTTAATCAGCCCCAGTCAGAACACCTGCAGAGGTTTCTATCTTCACAGTACTAAACACCCTAACCGGGCCGTACTAGTACCTTAACTAAACCGTACTAATACCTTTAATAAAAAGCTAGCCCACTGATTTAACAGACTTTTTTATAACCAAGAAAAAATTCGATTAAGTTCGAAGGGCCTCGCTCGGCCTCAAAAACAGACAGCTTTTATAACAAACAACAATAGACAAGAACAGGACAACGCCATGACAAGCAGCGCCTCGATACAAGCCAATACAACAAGTAGCGTTACGACAAACAGCGCCATCACAAACAACGAACTGAAAGCACCTTATCTGGTTTTTCTGGGCGATGCCGAAGATTTCCTAATGGCGAAAGTTGCCAAGGGTGTTGCCCATTGGCGGCCGGAGAAGTGTATCGGTCAGATGCGCCTGGAAAGCGCTCAGGTTGATCTGGGTCTAAGCGACATGTCCGTGCGCGACGCTGCAGCAGCCGGTGCCAAAACCTTTGTTCTGGGTCTGGCCCCTATCGGTGGCACCCTGCCACCAGAGTGGCTACCTATTCTGATCGAAGCTATGGAATCTGGCATGGATATCGCCAGCGGACTGCATATTCGACTGAATGATATCCAGGATCTTGTAGCCGTAGCGGAACGCACCGGCCAGCGCCTGATTGATGTACGTGAGCCTCAGGTAGAAATGGTTTGCGGCACAGGTCTACCGCGCACCGGTAAGCGCTTATTAGCCGTGGGCAGTGATTGCTGTGTCGGTAAGATGTTCACCACCCTGGCCATTCATCAGGAGATGACAAACCGTAAGATGAAGGCCACATTCCGTGCTACGGGCCAGACCGGCATTCTGATTGAGGGCTCCGGTGTGCCTGTGGATGCTGTGGTATCCGACTTTATTGCCGGTGTTGTGGAAGAGTTGTGCCCAAGCAATGATGAGAATCATTGGGATATTGTTGAAGGTCAGGGTTCCCTGTTCCACCCCGCTTATGCTGGGGTCAGTCTGGGTCTGCTGCACGGTGCACAAGCGGATGTGATTATTGTCTGCCATGAAGCGGGCCGCGAACAGATGGATCTAATGGAAGGCTACCCGGTGCCGCCACTGAAAGAGATTATCGCAACCAATCTACAGCTCGGCGCACTAACAAATCCTGCTATCCGCCTAGGCGGTATCGCTTTAAATACCTCCTCTCTGAACGAAGAAGATGCTCTGGCCGAGATAGCCCGCTGTCAGGAGCAATTCGGCGTGCCCGTGGTTGATCCGGTACGTACCGGTGTTACCGCTATTGTAGATGCTCTTTCTACTCCTGTTTCCAATACCGTTTCTGACACTAGCTCTAACGTTTAGGAGGATTGATGATGCGAACTCTAACCGTACAGGTGGAAAAATGGCCTTTGAAACAGCCCTTTATCATCTCCCGACTGGAACCCATGCTCCACGGAGAGGTAGTAGTGGTTGAGATCGAACAAGATGGCGTCATCGGCCGGGGCGAGTGCGAACGCAGCGATGTCTTCGAGCCCGGCTATCCGCCCGTCGTTGAGGCCATCGAAAAAGCCCGTATTGCCATCGAACAAGGTGCCAGTCGTGCAGAACTGCTAACTCTAATGCCAGCAGGCTGCGCCCGTAATGCCGTTGATTGCGCCCTATTTGATCTGGAGGCCAAACAATCCGGGCAAACGGGTTGGCAACTGGCAGGGTTTGATCAGGCACCGCAACCGGTGACGACAGTCTTTACCCTGTCATTAAACAGTCCAGAAAAGATGGCCGCCGTTGCTGCGGAAAATAAACATCGTCCCCTACTAAAACTTAAACTGGGCCGGGAAGGGGATATCGAACGTGTCGCCGCCGTACGAGCCGCCGCACCAGATACCCGCTTGGTCATCGACGCCAATACCGGTTGGAGCCTAGAACAACTGCAGGATTACCTGCCGAAACTGGCTGAACTGGGTGTGGAAATGGTGGAGCAGCCCCTGCCACCGGAACAGGATCACCTGCTGGAACAGGTGGATCCTATTATCCCCATCGCCGCCGACGAATCCTGTCTGGATCGCAGCTCACTACCTAACCTGTTGGGCCGCTATCAGGTGGTCAATATCAAACTGGATAAAACTGGCGGTATGACAGAAGCGCTAGAACTGGCCAAGGAAGCTCAGGCCCAGGGGTTTGAGATTATGGTGGGCTGTATGATCGGCACCTCACTGGCCATGGCGCCGGCACACTTGCTGGCACAACAGGCACGCTGGGTGGATATCGACGGCCCTCTGCTACTGGCAGAAGATCGCTGCGATAGCCTGCGCTATGAAGGCAGCTTGGTTTATCCCGCCACGTCGGTCTTATGGGGTTAAATCACTTGTATAGGGAAGCCATGAAACAAGCTGAGGTTACGCCACGGCTGGAGATTGATCTCAACAAGATCCATCATAACAGCGCTCATTTGTGCGAAAAGCTGGCCCCTCGTGGTATTGGCATCACCGGAGTCACCAAGGTGGCACTGGGTGATCCCAGGGTCGCTGCCGCCCTGCTTCAGGGCGGTGTGACCTCACTGGGAGACTCCCGTATTAGGAATATTCGCAAGATGCGCCATGGAGGGATAGATGCAGAATTTATGCTGCTGCGTTCACCTCAGCTGAGCCGAGTGGATGACGTGGTGCGATATGCCGATATCAGCCTGAATAGTGAACTGGAAGTTATCATCGGACTGTCACAGGCGGCACAGCGTCAGAGACGAATCCACCGGATTATACTGATGGTCGAATTGGGCGATCTGCGGGAAGGTATTCCCCTAGATGAGCTTGATCAGGTGATTGAGCACTGCCTCAAACTGCCGAATATTATAATCGAAGGCATTGGCACTAACCTGACCTGCCTGAGCGGCGTTAAACCGGATAGTACCAATATGGGTAAACTATCACGCACAGCAGAAACCCTACGAGAAAAGTACGGACTGGAGCTAAAAACCGTATCCGGCGGAAACTCATCCTCCCTTGACTGGCTGTGTAACACAGATCAACCCGGTGCAATCAATAACCTGCGCCTGGGTGAAGCCATCCTACTGGGCTGTGATCCCCTTAATCGTCAAGCATTATCCCATATGTATCAGAATGCCATTACCCTTGTGGCCGAAGTTATTGAAGCCAAGGTCAAACCCTCGGTGCCAGAAGGCCAACTGACTCAGAATGCCTTTGGTGAATCGCCAACATTTATTGAACGGGGCAATATCCAGCGCAGTATTCTGGATATGGGGCAGCAGGATATTCAGCTTGATGGGATTACACCAGAAATCTCCGCCTTAGACATTCTAGGGGCGAGCAGTGATCACTTGGTATTGGACTCCAGCCGCTGTGTGCAGCAAGTAGGTAACCAGATCCGCTTCCGGCTGAGCTATAGTGCTTTACTTACAGCTATGACATCACCGTTTGTGGAGAAAGTGTTTGTTGAATAGAAAACGAAGACGATTTTAAAAACACAGAAGTGGAAAAAGGAGAAAAATCATAGGCCAGAACTGGAGATGGCCCCCACCAGCCACACCTCGGCACATGAATCCCCTACTGTGGCTGCTCCCTTCCGGGCCTGACCAGGTTCGTAAGTTATCATTGCGAGGGGACCGATAGGAGCCACCACAAATTTGTTTCTTTGCTGAAACAACGGGACGAATTCTAGCACTATCAATAAGTTAGGCACAAGCGCTAATTGATATTTTTTTCACTCCCTCGGTAAAATAGTTATTTTTTGGCTACAGCCTTTCCATAAACGATCTTTTCCTACTGACCTATACTTCTTAAAACATCATTAAAAATGTCACTTACTTTAGGTACTGTTTAAAACCAATGGTTTAATTATATTTTTCACCTATTTCATACATACAGCACCGTCGAGGCATTCTACGGTCTGTACATGGGGGTCAATAATGACTGTTCCCGATTGGTATCAATGGGATGCCTCCCAACAGGTATTAACATTCTTTGGTAAACCTGCCACTTTATTTTGGCAAGATCCGTCCCTGGCCAGTATTTTGTCACCACTGCGAGAAGAATTAGGAGAAGCTTATTTTTTTCTGTTGATTGCGTACTCTGCTAGCCAAGATTGCCGTAAGGATTATCACCAGATGGTTACAGAACTGGCCGACAACTTCTCAGAAGGTTTACAAAAGTGGGGCGATACTGTCGCCACAGCTGGCTGGGGACAGATGGTGCAGGTTGAAGTTAATGATAAAGCTCAGTCCGGTTTTATTAAGGTCAAAAACCCTTGGGAATTGGCTCTTTTTCCTGACAGTAAAGCGCAATACTCCCTTCCCTTTATCTGCGGTAAGTTATCCGGTTTGTTTTCTACACGCTTTTCCCGCCCGATGCGGGCTAGGGTGAAGCAGGTCAATCATTTTAATAACACGCATACAGCTGAAATTGAGGTAACGCCCTCTGATTGCACCTTAAGATCCGAACTACAGCAATTGGCTAAACAGGAAGGTTTTACCCGAGAAGAAAAACTTCAGTTTCTTAATAAACAACTCCAGCAAAAAGCCCAGGAACTAGAAGCTGCTAATCGACGATTACAAGAATTGGCCACTCAGGACGATTTAACCGGGTTGTTTAATCGCCGCCATTTTATGGAACTAGCCCAACGAGAGTTTAACGTATGTCGCCGCTATCGCTATCCTTCCAGCCTAGTGATGTTTGATCTGGACTTTTTTAAACAGGTTAATGATGAATACGGGCACTTAGCAGGTGATTTAGTCTTAAAAGAAGTGGCCGAGGTATGCAAATCTATCTTTAGAAAAAGTGACTTGTGTGGGCGTATTGGTGGTGAAGAGTTTTTAATTATGCTGCCCCATACGGATATCGATGGTGCCATGATTATTACTGAGCGCCTTGCTACATTAATTAACCAACGAATTGTTCACTACAATGATCAAACAATAAAGGTCACCATCAGTGCTGGTGTAAGCCAGATAAAAACAGAAGACCAACAGCTGGATGACTGGATCAAGCGTGTAGACGATTTGATGCATTTGGCGAAAAGACGAGGGAGAAACCAAGTAATTAGTACAGAATAAAAGAGATCTACTCTAAGCATCCATCTTAATTTAAGCTCTTTCTATCGTTTCTTTTATACTGGCCTTTAATAAAAGGCCAGTAATATAAAGAAGCTTGAAAAGAAGCCGCAAGAAGGTTCCTAAGCACGTTTAGTGCAGGGACACGCCTTCATCTTCGTCATCCTCTCCGGGGCTATCTGGGTAGGTCAATACACCCATACTCTGGCAATCGGTGACGAGTTGACGACTACTTTCCATTGTTGTCAGTAGAAAGTGTCGAAACTGACTAAAAGATACACCGGCACGGGTATGCAAAGTATCCATAATAATTAGCTTAGGCAGAGCTTCATCCGTGACCTCTACAAAGATTTTACTATGAGGAAACGCCATATTCAGTCGCCCCATTTCAATCGTTAAAGGCAGCAAAGACGTGGGCCTTAACTCCAACTCTGTGGTCAAAATAAGATGATCTGATTCAACAAAAATCCGGCTGTCCAATACACCGTCCATCTGTTGCAATTCAGACAGGTGTAAACCATCACAATGTTCACAAATATAATTGGTGGTTGAACCTTCGTTCAGCCAACGCTTGACCTGATTAGAGTCAGGTACAAAAAGCGGTTCCATAAGTCGCCTCGTACAGCACATGTGGGATTTTCGATACGCCTTTTATTATAACGGTCATATCAAAGGAATCATACGTTTCTAAGCTTAAGTTACCGCTAAGACTGGCTTTTTTGTCCAATCCTGTTCCATTTCATTTTATTCCGCCTTATTTATCTGCCGCCTGCCCTCTAAACAAGCCTTGACGTAACCACTACATACCTAGGGTTATGATTTTTATGATCAATATGGCCAGAAAAAACAAAAAAGCCTTTAAGTTCAAAAACTTCTTTCCGCAGACAAGCCCCTCTATTGTCGATACCCGCTAAACGAGCGGATGCCGCCGCATTCCACAGGCTGTTTTTGAACAGGCATCAATGCTTGGAAAACCATTTAGCGAGCAAGAGATCAGGGCGCTTTTCAATCGATAATTTCTGACAAAGTTTCAATCGCACGTGCTTTATCACAATTTATCCGATGCTCTTTGGCCTAGGCCAGAGAAACCTTTGCTTGGGACTTACCCCCCAATAGCGGTTTTTTAAAAACAACTCTAACAATTAGGGAAACACATGAAAAAGCTTCTTTTAGCCACAGCAGTTATGGCCATCACAGCAGCAGGCAGCGCGAGCGCAGCCACTATTTATGACAACAATGGTCTGACTTATAAGTTGAAAGGCGACTGGCAGATTCAGCTACGTCAGGATGTTGGAGCTGATCAAAATCTGGATGTGGAGTTTGATGACCTAGAACTAAAAAGCTCAGTTGTTTACCAACTGAATGATGGCCTAAAAGCCTTTGGCCAACTGGACTTTGGCTTTAAAGACGCCGCTGAAGGTAAAGGCAAGTATAGTACCAAACTGGAAGAAGCTTATGTCGGTTTGGATTTTGGTGATGTTGCCGTTTCTATCGGTAAACAGAGCTTTGCCTCCGATGAGTTTGGTGTTGATGCTGCCATGGAAAACAAACTGGCAGAAGATGGGTTTGATGCCCAAGGCACCTCTGGCGATGATGTGATCCGCGCTGACGTTAAATTAGGCAGTATTGACCTGATTGCGACCACTGAGCTGGCTGCAGAAGGCGAAGACAGTGAAAACGGGGAGTCCTTTGATCTATTTGCAGCAACCAAACTAGGGGACGTTAAAGTCGCCGCCGCCTACCAATCCATGAAAGCGGATGTTGATGCAGACTCTGTTAGCACCTTTGGTGTCAGTGCTGCTTTTGATGCCGGTATTGCAAAACTCGGGGTCGATTTTAGCTCCGTCGAAGATACCCAAGATCAGTTTAATATTGCTGCCAAGATTCCTGTCGCAGCAACCACTAAAGTAGCCCTTGGTTTGACCACCATTGAGCCAGAAGCCGGTGAAGATGCAACGGCTTGGTACGCCAATGTCACCTACAAATTCCCTGAACAGAAAAATGTCAGTGTCTTTGCAGAAGTTGCAGATACCAATGAAGACGATGTTGATCTGGGTTATTTAGCAGGCCTACGCATTAAGTTCTAAACACCTAAACAAATATTTCTTGATAAAACATACCTAGGCTTTCTGATCGTAGACAGGTCAGTATCAAAGTTCTGTTTAGGTATGTATTCCTCTTGCCATGCAGTTATTCGCCCGAGCGTTTCTCGCACACTCGGGCATTTTTTGTTTCTGAGAAAAATACCCAAAAAGACTAATGACATACTGTTTATCAATAAAATTTCACCCAAAAAAGCACTAATAACACCCCCCGTGGTTTTTATGAACTTTATTAACAATAAAAGCCAAAAAAGCCTTTAAGTGCACAAACTTCTTTCCATATCGAACCTCCTCTATCGTTAATTCAAGTTCAACTCATCACGAACGAATAACAACAATCAATGAGGTTTTCCCATGAAAAGAACAGACAAAAAACAAGCATTCTCTACTACTCGTCGCACTCTGTTAAAACTGACAGCTGTTGCAGCTTGTGCAGGTTTTCTATCCACACCTATGATCGCTTCTGCTGCTAGCTCTTCTGCCCAACTGGACAGCATTCACTTTTTGATTCCTGGTGGCGCTGGCGGCGGCTGGGATGGTACGGCTCGTGGTACAGGTGAAGCGCTGAAAAAGTCTGGTTTGGTGGATACCGTCTCTTTTCAGAACCTCTCCGGTGGTGGTGGTGGTAAAGCCATTGCTTACCTGATTGAAACGGCCAAACAGCAACAAGGTACTTTGATGGTGAACTCCACCCCCATCGTTGTACGTTCTCTGATGGGGGTTTTTCCACAATCCTTCCGTGATTTGACACCCGTTGCAGGCACCATCGCTGACTATGGCGCACTGGTCGTGAGCAAAGACAGCAAGTACACCCATTGGGATCAGATTGTTGCAGATTTCCGTAAAAATCCTCGTAAGGTAAAAATTGCCGGTGGTTCTTCTCGTGGCAGCTTAGATCATCTGGTACCTGCCGCTGCTATTAAGGCTGAAGGTTTAGACCCTAAAGCCCTACGTTACATCGCTTATGATGCAGGCGGTAAAGCGATGGCGGGTCTGCTGTCCGGTGAAGCAGCCATTCTGTCCACAGGCCTAGGTGAAGCATTAGAAATGAGCAAAGCCGGTCAAATCCGTATTCTGGCGATCACGGCAGAAGAACGTGTTGCTGATGCTCCAGATGTTCCAACCCTGAAAGAGATGGGTAATAACACCGTATTTGCTAACTGGCGTGGTTTCTTTGGCGCACCAGGATTGAGCTCAGAAAAAGCGGAAGAGTACGCCAAGGTTCTGGGTGAGATGTACCAAACCCAAGAATGGGAAACCGTTCGCTCTCGTAACGGCTGGGTTAACGTTTACAAACCAACTACTGAATTTACCGCTTTCCTTGAGCAGCAAGAGAAGCAGGTCGGTAGCCTGATGCGTGAACTGGGTTTCTTGAAATAACCCCATATACCGCCGCAATAGCTTTCTCATAGAGAGAGCTATTGCAACTGAGGCCTGAGTGGTATTAGGCATGTTGGGGTTCGCACTATCTTTTTCCGAATAATAGGCCCTTTTTGTGCCAGTGCTTAGCCCAACCTACACAAGCCTCACTCCGACAAAAGAAAGAGATACGCAATAAACATGAGGTAAACCCTCTGTGCGGAGCAAGTTATGTCAATGACTCATAGTAAACCTATTAATAAAGATTTGATTGGCAGCCTGATTTTTCTTGCGCTGTCCATCGCCTACGGCGCTTCGGCGCAGTTAATTCCTTTTTACCCCGGTGATGAATACGAGCCGTTTACAGCCCGCACCCTGCCTTTTGTTCTGTCTGTTCTGGGTGCCGGGCTGTCTTTCTCACTATTAATTAGCTCACTGAGAAAGACTGAAGAAACCGATACAGAACTGGCCAAACCCATATTACAAAGTGCGATTGGCTACGACTGGAGCACGGTAATCAAGTTATTAGGCTTAATGATTTTTTATGCTCTTGGTTTGAAGTGGCTGGGTTTTATTATCGCAACCACTGTTTTTCTGGCGGCCGGTTATTGGATTTTAGGTGAGCGTCGGAAAAAAGTGATCTTCGGTGCATCTCTGCCATTTGTGGTTGGTTTTTGGTTTGTATTGACTCAACTGCTGGATATCTTTCTGGCATCCGGTCAACTGTTCTCAGTATTTGGAGGGTAAGTCATGCTTGATGGTATCTTAACCGGGCTATCCACCGCGATTATGCCCATGAACCTGTTTATGGTTGTGGTTGGTTGTTTTGTTGGCACCTTTATCGGTATGTTGCCGGGTCTAGGGCCTATCTCTGCTATCGCCTTGATGATCCCGATTACCTATGGTCTGGAGCCATCTACCGGCATTATTTTGATGGCCGGTGTTTACTATGGTGCAATTTTTGGCGGTTCAACCTCTTCTATTTTGATTAATGCTCCAGGCTGTTCCAGTACAGTGGTAACCGCCTTTGACGGTTACCCGATGGCACAGAAAGGTCAGGCCGGTAAGGCTCTGGCGCTGGCAGCCTATGCCTCATTTACCGGCGGAACCATTTCCGCGGTATTCCTGTTAGTCGCGGCACCGGCCCTTGCGAGCGTGTCACTCAGTTTTCAGTCAGCGGATTATTTCGCCCTGATGGTACTTGGGTTAACGGCTGTCGCGGCCTTTTCTGGCAAAGGCCAAGTGGTAAAAGCTATGTTGATGACGATATTGGGTCTAATGATCTCAACCGTCGGCACTGACAGCTCCAGCGGCGTGGAACGCTTTACCTTTGGCAATATTGATCTGATGGACGGTATCAGCTTCCTGTTACTGGCAATGGCAACCTTTGCCTTGGCAGAAGTCGTCATGTCGGTACTGAAACGCGATCATATGAAAGAGGAAGAGAACGAAGCCGATACGAGCCAACTGGGCAGCATGGCAATCAGCAAAGAAGAAGTGAAGGAAGTAGCACCCACTGCACTGCGCTCTTCTGTACTGGGTTTTATCGTCGGTGTTCTTCCCGGCGCAGGCGCGACCATTGCTGCTTTCTTGGCTTATGGTATGGAGCGTAATCTGGCCAGCGTGAAAGAAAAACTGAACTTTGGTAAAGGCTCGCTACGTGGCCTAGTAGCCCCTGAAGCGGCGAACAATGCGTCATCATCCGGTTCATTTGTACCACTACTGACTTTGGGTATTCCTGGTTCTGGTACCACTGCAATTATGCTGGGCGCTCTGATCGCTTACGGTATTCAACCTGGCCCTCGTATGATGGTGGATAACCCGGATGTCTTCTGGTCAGTGATTATCTCCATGTACTTTGGCAACGTGGTACTGCTGATCCTGAATCTTCCGCTGATTCCGTATATCTCTAAACTGCTGATGATTCCCCGTACTATTTTAGTACCTATGATTCTGTTCTTTGCCATTACAGGCGTCTATCTGGTGTCCTTTAACACCTTTGATATCTACATGATGGTGTTCTTCTGTATGGCGGCTATTGGCTTACGTATGCTGAACTTCCCTATGGCACCTTTACTACTGGGCTTTGTTCTAGGGGGTTTGATGGAAGATAATCTACGCCGTGCATTGATGATTAACGATGGCAGCTTGGCCTTCCTTTGGGAACGCCCTATTACTCTAGGAATTACAGTAATTACCGTTTTTGTACTAATTGCACCACTTGTGCAGAACTTTTTGCAACGTAGGCAGTCACATAAACAGGTTCTGGTTGGCAACAGCCAGAATTAGACACAGACTTTTGAAGTCTCTTTGAAGCAAACTTCTGTGTTATTGGAATGGGTCGAGCATTCATAGCTCTGTTAGCCGGTGAAATTTTCACCGGCTTTTTTGGTCTGGGTTTAGGTGTAAGTCCTCAAGCCTTTAGGCTATAACGTCGCTCCGGTCTACCCACAGTGCCATAACTCACATCTGCGGCGAGCTCTTCTGTGCTTACCAAATATTCCAAATAACGGCGGGCGGTGGTTCGGCTAACCCCCACCTTTTCACCCACTTCTTCCGCATTAAAATTAATTCTAGGCTGAAACACCTGACGGATTTTTTCCAGCGTTAGGCCATCAATCCCTTTCGGCAAGGCTATTTTCACCTCTCCTGAAGAAGGGGTTGCTCGGGATGTATCCGCTGTATCGGAATCTAAAGCATTCCCCGTATCGCTGTGGGGCATCATTTGATCCACATCCTGTTGGGCTAAGTTATCTTCCTGTTGTAATAACTGATCCAACTGCTGACGATGGCGCCCATAGTTTTGCAAAGCCGTCTGTAAACGATCAAAAACCAGAGGTTTTAAAATATAGTCAAACACTCCACCTCGAAGTGCTGCCTGCAAAGTACTGGCTTCTTTAGCAGCAGTCACCAAGATAACATCTGTCGCTTGATTGCTGCCCCTGAGTTCACTCAATAGTTCAAGGCCTGTTCCCTCAGGAAAATGGATATCCAATAACAAAAGATCCGGCTCCAAGACTTCTACCAGGTCTCGGGCTTCTTCTAATGTCAGTGCGATAGCCTCTACTTGAAAACCCTCTATTTTTTCCACAAAGCGCTGTTGCAACTCGGCAATGCGTCGGTCATCTTCAGCGATGACAATTCGGTAAACAGGCGTCTCGGCCATAATAGGAAAACCTTCTACTTTTTATTGTTAGGTTCATGGTTACACCTCATGAATTAAGCACGGTGCATAAGCGCTATTATCGCATGTCTTCACTCAAGCTTAAGCATGTTTCCTACGCTTAGGGATATAAACTTCTACCCTTGTTCCACTGTAGCCTTCTTCTTTATCATCAAGAGTCTCCCCCCCTTTTTTTCCTGCAGGTTCAACGGGTTCAAACATAATTTGTCCACCCAATCGCTCTAATGCTTGATGTACCAGATATAAACCGTAACCATGCTGATCACCCTGCTTGCTACTGACACCTTTTTGCAACAAGGTTTGGCGAACGTGTTCATCAATACCAAGGCCTTCATCCTCTACTTCAAAAATAAGGTCATTGCCCAGATCCGTCATACTCAAACGAATAGACTTTCCTTGCCCTCGCATATTGGCATCCATGGCGTTATCCAACAGATTAGCCAGAATTGTTACCAGTAATTCGCGCGGCAGATGATCCGGCAGATCTTGCATCTGACTGTCAGGGTCGACTTCTAGCATTAACCCCATCTCTCTGGCTCGGTTATATTTACCCAAAATACAGCCCGATAAAATAGGATCTGGGACAGCCTGTAACAATAGATGCAATAAGGTTTGATGATCCTGAGTTTCCTGCCCGATCAGCTCTATCGCTTGATCATAGGCCCCCACCTGAATCAACCCGGAGATGGTATGCAACTTATTCGAATATTCGTGCGCTTGACTGCGCAGGGTATCCGCATAGATCTGCATACGACTGAGCTGATCCGCTAACTGATCCAGCTCATCCTTCAAGCGAAAACTGGACACGGCACCAATCACATGACCGTTTTGAATCAGAGGAATACGGTTCACGATTACCCTGTGACCGGCCACAATATCTTCCTGATCCAATACCGGCTCACCGCTATCGATTACCTTTAATAATCGGCTATCGGGAAGAATTTCTTGGATATTATGACCTGCGATAGATCCACTATCTGTTAACTGAAAGATTTCCAATGCGGCCTTATTAAAGGTCGTAATTTCACCTAGAGGATTGATAGCGATAATGCCCTCCCGTACAGATTGTAAGGTAGCATTACGCTCCTGAAACAAACGGGCAATCTGTTCTGGTTCGAAACCAAAAATCGCTTGTTTGAAGTAGTTACTGATCATAACGGCTAAACCAAGGCTAAGAAATAAGGCAACACCCGCCAACCACCACAACTCTGTCTGATACTCTGCTATGGTCTGCTCCACTTGGGTCAGCATAAAGCCCACAGAGACCACCCCTACTATTTTTGACGCTGCATCTTTAGGGTTACCGGTTCGGTTTCTAAAGCCGTAGATAGGCACCTTACCCCGAATAGAAAAACCTAAGCTCCCTTCGGCCTTGGAAACATACTCTTCCCCCCCGAGTAAGGCTCTATCGTTATCACCGCCCACCATTTTTTTACCGATTCGATTGGGAATAGGGTGCGCATAACGAATGCCTTGTGTATCCCCCACTACAATAAAGCGCGCCCCCACGGAAGATCGAATCTCCTCAACCAAGGCCTGAATTTTACGACTGTCCTTTTCGACCAATCCCTCCCGAATCTGAGGTAATTTAGCAACGGCCCGTGCAGTACTGAGTGCTTGCTGTCCCATCTGCTGCTCCAGAGTATCGGACATTATATTCAGAGCCACACCGCCAATACTCAGAGTAATTAAGAGCGCAAAACTGCCCAAAATCATCACCATACGGGTTTGTAAATTCAGCTTCATCAGACGCAAAGTAACGTCTCCTTTTACCTTCGTTTAAATAGTAAGCACTCAGCACAATGTCATCTACGTAAAACATCCATTCCCAATGACAACAAGCCAGAGAATATTGGGGTGCTTTTTGGGCCTGTAATCCGTGAATAAAAGCGACAGGTTGATACAAAAACAATAACAACAGTCATAAAAAAGTCACAATTAAAAATAATTTCAATCTGAAAAGTGAAAAATTAAATCCTTAATATTTCAGTCACTTAGCTGTAACACTTCAAATCTATTGTGACAGCCATCTACTCAATCGCGTCGCAACGTTTCTGATGATTTTTGTTTATTGACATTAAAAATAAACATTTTTTGTATTTGAGGACAAAATGAAAAAATTAGTTTTAGCTTCTGCAATTATAGCGGCATCTGTAGCTGGCACGGCAAGCGCAGCAACTCTTTATAACGACAACGGCCTGACCTATAAGCTGAAAGGTGATTTTCAGGTTCAGCTGCGTCAAGATGTCGGTGACGACCAGAATCTGGATGTTGAATTTGATGATCTAGAACTGAAAAACAGCATCGTTTATGACCTAGGCGGCGACATGAAAGCCTTTGGTCAACTGGACTTCGGCTACAAAAATGCCGGTGAAGGTAAAACAAGCAGCAGTCATCTAGAAGAAGCTTATGTTGGTTTGGACTTTGGTACGGTTTCCGTATCTATCGGTCAACAAAACTATGCTACAGATGAGTTTGGTATTGACGCTGCATACGAAAACTCTCTGGCTGAAGATGGTTTTGATGAGCAAGGCACATCGGGTAACGACGTTATCCGTGCCGACGTTGATCTGGGTGCTTTCACTCTGATCGCTTCTACCGAGCTGGATGCAGAAGGCGAAAAGAGCGAAGACGGTGAGTCTTTCGACATCTATGCCGCCACTGAACTAGAAGGCTTCGAAGTTGCAGCCGCTTATCAGTCTATGAAATCAAATGTTGATGCCGACTCTGTAAGCACCTTCGGTGTGAGCGCAGCGTTTGACGCAGGCTTTGCTAAGCTGGGCGCAGACTTCACAACGGTTGAAGATACTCAAGATCAACTAAACATTGTTGCTAAAGCGAAAGTGTCCAAAGGTATGAAAGTAGCGGTTGGCCTGAACAACGTTGATCCAGATGCAGGTGACAGCGTTACTGAATGGTACGCTAACGTAACGTACAAGTTCCCTGAGCAGAAAAAAGTTAGCCTGTTCGCTGAGATCGCTGACACTGACGAAGACGGTGTCGATCTGGGCTACCTAGCCGGTATGCGCGTTAAGTTCTAACACGCCTCGATCAAAAAGCCTCTGAAACCCTGCTTCAGAGGCTTTTATTTGCCTACTTACCCATTAAACCTATGCAACCTTTCTCAACCACAAACCGCAACCTGGGTTTTCTAGAGCCATAGACTGATATTCTGCGATCATACCCGGCTCATGTCGGGCCATAAAATCATTAAAGTAAAGAATTTCAAAGTCTTTATTATAAGATAAAAAAGCTCTAATCAAATACGCTTCATTCCATGCACGTCCTTCCATCAACCAAGCTTTTGGGTATTCAAAAGGCCAGAGAATGTCATGAAAGTGAATAATCACCCCTTTTTTAAGATAGGGAACGATTGAGAATAGTAGATGGCCAAAATCACTGCCAAACTTCATCACATGAGAGCAATCAATAAATAGTATATCGTCTTGATTGAGCTGTTGGTATATTTCAACATCAACCTCTTGTACCGGCTGCTCTATAATGGTTGTATTATCATAATCGCTCTCCGTTAAAATAGAGTGCAACCTTTCTGCATAAGGTTCAATAAAGGTTAGATTCGTTTGAGAGTCTAAAAATAGCTGATTCGTATCCAACATAACGGCCGAGGAATGACCAGAGCCCACCTCTATAATATTTTTTGGCTTAAAATGCCGCATCATATAATAGAGCATAATTGCATCACCATGGCCAAATTGATTATTTACAAAACCATAACGGAGAGGTGCAACTGCAATATCTGAGAAAGGGATATCAGCATAGTACTGAGACAACTCTTTTAATAATTCTTTTTGATCTTCGAGGTGCCAATCAATTATCTTTTCATCCACAACATCAAGACTATTTGACTCATAATGATTTTCTATGAGTTCCAGATCAGGTAATGGAGAATAAAAGTGACCACGAATAACAAACTCAGATCCCATATCAGCTTCAGAGAGTTTATTATTTTCTTCTGAGGTCAAAAAACCAGAAATCAAGTCCTCCCGACTCGCACCATTTTCCAACGCATTAAGATGTGACTCTTTACCTGAATCATCTGCTTTTCTTTTTAATATACTGGTATAACAAAAATCAACAAAAGCCTCGTTACTCATGTTTGGAAACAGGGTTATTTTATTTACAGGCCCTTGTACTTCCGTCATAACATGCGGCTCTTGCACTGCCGTCATAACATCAGCCTCATCCTTTTGCTCTTTTGCAGAATCAGGCCCATAACCAGATAGTTTTTTTAAAATCGAAGACAGCATTATATTGACCCAGTATCTATTTTATATATTGTTACTCACCACAGAACAAATTAGCTATCACTACAGGCTATCTTTGCTCAAAATAACCGAGCATAACAACCGAATAGTGAGTGCAAAAATGCCTCGGTTAATTTTTACAGATGGTAACAGAAGCCCTATATCAAACAAGATCTATCACCTACGGAGCTGAAGCAATATTTTTAGGGGATAAAAAGGATAAATATGCAATTACAGATTCAAAGCCATTTTCCATCATAGGCTGCGATTCTGACTGTTGATGTAAAGAGATCATATAAAGTTACAAACCAGTAACAATCCCACAACAACCACCCCAATTAAGCGACTTTCATAAACAAGCCTCAAATTGAAAAACAAAGCTGATTTCTATAAGCTTCGCGACCAATTGTAATAAAATGGAAGCAAAGGTGGTTTGCAATGGAGCATTTTTTAACAGTACAGCAGGCTCAATCAAGCAAAAAAAGTAATCACACCCTTATTTTCATTAGTTTTTTGCTATTTTTCTTATTTTCTTTTTTAGTACGTGGTGTCACTCTAAATTACCATAACTCATTGTCATTCAATGAGTTACTTACACCTGTGGTATCTGATCTTGCCATTTCATTATCGGCTTTTTCTGTATTAATAATCTTGGCACAGCTTGGCCGACTGGCTTGTGCAGGATTATTAATCTTTTGGCCAATTGTGAACTTTGCCAGCATTGAAAGTATTTTGGCGCTAAACAAGCCGCTGTCAATCAGCGATCTTCACTATACGACCAATGGGAGTTTTTTAGAAAACACCCTTCAGGCATTAGCCTACCCTACTGCCTATGCGCTTATCTTAATATTATTTCTATCTTTTACTTTGACCTCAAAGTCGTTAAAAAGCATAAAGCTATACCTATCTATACCTCTTTTGACAGCGGCTCTTATTACCACCTATTTTTCTACCCACAACGCAACAAGTTGGCTACAGGCGAACCCTCTAGCGTTAACGGTCATTAATTACTATAACATCAGCACAAACCAAGCCTCTTCAACACAGGACAATATTCAGTTCAGCAATACGGCAGACAATCCTTTATTAAAAAATGAAGTTGCCAGCAGTCCTTCCAAAAGAAACAAAAAAAATGTTTTGTTGATCGTTTTGGAAGGTATACCAGGGGCCTATATTAATAGCATACAGGACTATTTCGACATCTCTCGAAATAATATTATGCCCAATCTGAGTAACATTGCTCAAAACAGTCAGGTCACACCAAGTTTTGTCACTCATAGTCAGCAAACTATTCGCGGCCTATATAGCATGTTATGCGGCGATTACAGCAAACAGTCTGCAGTAACACCTAAATCCCTAGAATATCTTCAACTGGACAGTGAAAACAGAAGACAGTGCCTACCTCAGCTCTTAGCAAATGAAGGCTATACCACCGCTTATTTGCAAGCAGCTAATTTAGCGTTTATGTCGAAAGACCAATTTATGCCAGCCATAGGGTTCCAAGAAGTTGATGGAAAAACATGGTTTAAAGATCAATACATTAAATTTGGCTGGGGGCCTGACGATAGAGCTTTTCTTGAACAGGCTAGTACACGAGTTCAACAATTAGAGAAACAAGGAAACCCTTGGTTTCTCACCCTGTTAACTGTTGGAACTCACCATCCCTATGCCGTTACGGACGAATTTTCACAAGATTATTCTAACCGTAAAGAAGCTGCGGTTGCGTATCTTGACCAGGCCATCCCCACATTAATGAAACAGCTAAAGGATATGAATGTACTTGATAACACTCTAGTTGTCTTTACATCAGATGAATCTCATGGTGTAAAAGGCCAACCATATGGAAATAACTGGGGCCTAAATATCATGACAGGCCCCGATATTAAGCCTGGAATAAAAACAGGGTTATATGGATTAAGTGACACTAGTTTAACTATTTTAGATTATTTAGGTTTAGGTGATAAAGGGGCTCATCTAATTGGTCGTAGTTTACTGCGGGATTATCCTAAAAACCGTGAATTATCCTTCCATTCAACGATGGGCTTTCAATATCAAAGCACTGGATCTGTGAATGGCTGCAATTCATCTGGAAACTGTTTTATATTTAAATCAGAAAATAAAAAACTATTCTCTTCTCATTATAAAAGAGAAGTTCTTACTGGAGATTCAAACCATAAAGCGTATAAATCATTAAGAACAACAGCTCAACAACTGGATCGTTCATTGATAACACACAACGATAATATTCAGAACTGGTCCTTAATTAACAAAAAATTATTTAAAAAAAGCTCCGGCCGCCCTTCATTGTCTAATGGCTCTTATATAAACATCCCTAAATCAAGTAAAGTTACCATTACATTATCAGCTCAATCCCAGGATTCATCAAACAACAATAAGAATACAATATCACTTAAACACCAAGGTTTTATTGGCATAGGAAAGTACAATAAAAAAGTATCATTTGATAATATTTCATTACCGGTTTTATCTGGCAACGACAAATTAAGCCTTGAGTATAGTTTTTATGCCAAAGAAGGGCTAACGCATTTCAGTCCTAATCTATATGCAAATATAAATAATGATCTATTTGTTGATTCCTTTACGGTCAGGATAGAACAAACGGATACCCCAACCCCTTTTACTGTAAACCATCTCTCATTAGAAAGTAACGGAAACACCCGTCTTTTCCAAAAAAATAAAGATGGCTCCTACGGTATTATTGTTAACTATACCCTGGGAGATAATGTTGACTTTTCAGGGGCAGGTACTGGCAGTCAAATGCTCAATAGTGGCTGGAGTTCCCCGGAGAAATGGGGAGTATGGAGCAATAGTAAAAAATCAGAGTTATCTTTTTCTCTTCAACCTGATACAGAGTTGAATAATGAATCAACCTATCAACTGAATATTAAAACGATTGCCTACGTCAATAAAGAGAAAAATAACTTATCCGGAACCATTTCACTGAACGGTAAGCCTCTTGGCCCCTTCCAGTTCTTACACCCCGAAAGAAAGAAAACATTAGTCTACAGCATTCCTCCAGGAGTCCTGCAAAAAAGTAATAACGCTGTAACAATAACCTTTAATCAATTGAAATCCCCTGACAATCTTGGTTTAAGCAACGATACAAGACTGCTTGGTCTTGGCCTAAAATCAATGCTAATTGAGCCTGATAATGTATTTTACCGGATCACTTCTCTTTGGCAGTAAGGGGCTTGTAAAAAATATTCGTCCCGCAGGAGATCTTCTGCGGGGCCTTCAGTGACTCCCTAAACATAGCTCCCTTTTCTGCTACATCATTTGATGATGTTCACATGTACCTCAATCCCGACTAAAACAGTATGGTACTATCATGACAAAAACCATTCTGACAGAAACCATCTATCGATAAACCACTGCTCTCTATTATTGATGCAAAACGCTATGGATGCTCTTATGAAGACACCTATGAATGCTCCGTCACAATCGATGCCCCTTACGGATCTGGACAACCTTAAGCTAGACAATAGCTATGCTCGATTGCCGGAGTATTTTTATCATAGGGTACAACCTACGCCACTGGATCTGCCCTTTCTGGTCAGTGTAAATATTGATGTAGCTGAGCAGTTAGGAATCAATCCTTGTTCACTGGAATCCGAAGAGCTGGCCACACTATTTTCCGGCCAACAAACGCTACCCGGTAGCGAACCCCTAGCCATGAAATATACCGGCCATCAATTTGGCGTTTATAACCCTCAATTAGGGGATGGCCGAGGGTTATTATTAGGGGAATTGATCGGGCCGGATCAGAAACGTTGGGACTTGCATTTAAAAGGGTCAGGGAAAACCAATTACTCCCGTTTTGGTGATGGTCGAGCGGTTTTAAGATCCAGTATTCGAGAATATCTCGTCAGCGCTGCCATGCAGGGTTTAGGTATCCCTACCACTCAAGCCTTGTGCTTGGTGGGCTCCCATGAGAAAGCCATTCGAGACGGTATGCCGGAACCTTGCGCCACGGTATTAAGAGTGACCCAATGCCATATCCGTTTTGGTCACTTTGAACACTTCTACCATAACCAGAGATATGATGATCTAACCCTACTAAGCGATTACTGCCTAGAGCGCTTCTTTCCAGAATTACTAGACACCGACAATCCCCCTCTGGCCATGTTAAAAGAGGTGATTCAACGCAGTGCAAGATTGGTGGCTCAGTGGCAAGCCTATGGCTTTGTTCATGGCGTGATGAATACTGACAATATGTCTCTGATCGGGGAAACCTTTGACTATGGCCCGTATCAATTTATGGATCAGTATAAGAGCAATACGGTAAGCAACCATTCAGATCATCAAGGGCGCTATGCCTTCGATCAACAACCAGAGGTGATGCTCTGGAATTTATATTGCTTGGCCCAATGTTTTGTTCCTCTCGTGCACAAAGATGGAAAAGAGGCAAAAACCTTATTAGAAGCGGTACTAAGCGATTATAGAGAACAATATAAAACGGCCTACTACACCTTAATGAGCCAGCGTTTAGGCCTTTATTATGGAGACAAGACTTCTAGTGGCTCTGCAACGTCCCCTCCCACTCAAACCTCTCCTTGTCATGCTAGCAGCGATCATAGAGCCCTGATCGATGATCTTATTATCCTGATGAACAGCCAACAGACCGATAGCACGCTATTTTTCCGGGTATTAAGCGAACACCCTATCGACCAACAATTGATTCAATTACAACGGATAATGCCACGACCACAAGCTTTTGAATTGTGGCTCAGCGAATATCATCAAGCGTTGAATCAGCCATCAGAGGCAGCAGTTGGACAAGAGGCAGAGGCAAAACGCTTAGCCAATATGCAACGCTGTAACCCTGTTTATTTGCTTAGAAATTACATGGCACAAGATGCTATTGATGCGGCAAACCAAGGAGATTTCACCTTGCTCAACCAGCTTTTACTGCTATTAAAAGATCCTTTTACAGAGTACTCATCGAAGGAAGGATCTCATGGTCCATTGGCTCAATATTCCGGCCCGGCACCGGATTGGGCAGAAGGGATCTGCTTAAGTTGTTCTTCCTAATAAACCGCTTGGCTTACTCTACTCATAGCCTAGGATCAGTAAATTAATTAATTGATTGATCTAATACAGTTTTTTCGACACATTTTGTTACAAAAACCATACCTTCCTTTATAATACTGTTTTATATTTTCAAGTATTAGCGGCTTTAGGCTAGGTATGGATCAACTACTTGTCAGCAAGATGCTGTCACCACAACTTATTACAGTGACACCTGATACGGATATCCAGCAGGTTTTAAGCCTGATGCAGGAAAAACGTATCAGCTGTATTGTGCAAATCGATGCCGACAAGATCCCTACCGGTATTTTTACCGAACACGTCCTAGTGACTCATTTGGCTAACAGTCAGGGCCCACTAACGGGGCCAGTTAAAAACTTCACACTGCCCCCATTAATCACTCAGGGCGATACCCTTTGCAATGAAGCCTTTCGCTTAATGTCAGAAAACCGCCAGCGTCAGCTGATCATCGTAGATAATCAGCAGAAGCTATTGGGTTTAGTCAACGAAAGCGACTTTATTCACCATATGGATTACATCCCTATGGTGATGCACATCCGGGTGCGCGATGTCATGAGCCGCAATGTGCATCAGCTGGCACCTGATAACACCTTGCTTGATGCTTTAAAACTGATGGATACCGCCGTTATTAGCTGCGTGGTTATCACAGAACATGGCCAGCCCTCAGGCATACTCACAGAACGGGATATTGTTCGGCTTGCAAATACCCTCGACAATGCGAGTACCACCTTACTCAAAGACGTGATGCATCATCCTGTGCAAACCTTAACGGATGAGGTTTATATTAAAGATGCTTCCCATTTAATGGAGATGAAAGGTATTCGTCGTTTTGTGGTGGCCGATGCGCAACAGCAGATTACAGGCATCATCACCTTACGGGATATTACCAAAGCCCTAAAACAAGGTTATGTGGGTTACCTAGAAGATGAACTGGCTCGTAAAGAACAAAAAATTGAGCAGATAGAAGCTCAACTGAAACAAATTAACGAACAAACCCTTCTTAGTAATTTGATGAACCAGGTCAGTGATGGCATTTTTATTATCCGCGTGAGAGATCTGCTGATTGTAGAAGTCAACCAGCAGGCCTGTAAGAATCTAGGCTATACCGCAGAAGAACTCGTAGGGAGATCCATCAAAGAGATCTCTAGTACCGCCGCTGAAATGGATGTAGAACATTTCAAACAAACTCTTATAGAAAAAAAGTATACGATGCACCGTACCAACCATAAGCATCGTAATGGCAGCTTAATTCCCGTTGAAGCCAGTATTACCCAGTTAACCCTTGGTGATGAACACTACCATCTGTCTGTGGCCCGAGATATCAGCGAGAGATTAGAATCTGAAGCGGCCTTAAGAGAGAGCGAAGAGACCTATCGCAGTGTTCTGGATACCGCGCTGGATGGTTTTTGGATCATTGATAATCAAGGCAAGATTGCAGACGTAAACCCCGCCTACTGCCAGATGTCCGGTTATGATCGGGAAGAACTGCTGCAGATGGACGTGCCAGATCTTAATGTCAAAGAGACATTACAAGATACCCTGAAACGTATCGATAAAATTAAGCAGCTTGGTAATGCTCAATTCACCAGCAAACATCGTCGAAAAGATGGCAGCTTGTTTGATATAGAAGTGAAGGTCACCTACTGGCCAAAACACGGCGGTCGCTTTTTTGCCTATCTACGAGACATTACAGAACAAAACAGAGATCAACTGCGCTTAAAACAAGCCGCAGCAGTCTTCGAAAATACCCGTGAAGCCGTCATGATGGTCAGTGCCAATCGTCGTATTCAGATGGTGAATAAAGCCTTTACCCAGATGACAGGTTACAGCGAAACGCAAATCATCGGCCAATCACCTGCGATATTACAGTCCAATCAACATTCCAAAAACTTTTATAAAGTGATGTGGCGCACCATACGTACGGTAGGCCACTGGCAAGGTGAGTTGATCAGCCGTCGAGCCGACGGCAGCACCTATCCAGAGCTGCTGAATATCAGTGTCGTGCGCAATAACCAAGGGCAAATCAGTCACTACGTGGGGGTTTTTGCCGACCTGACACAACAAAGAGAGTCCGAAAGCAAACTGGCCTATCTGGACTATCATGACCCTCTCACCGGGTTAGCCAATCGGAAAAACCTGATTGTACGGGCAGAACATGCCATTCATCAGGCGGAAAAAGAGGAAGGACAGGTAGCCTTGATGCTACTGGATCTGGATCGCTTTAAAAATGTAAACGACAGCTATGGCCATAAAGCAGGCGATGAATTACTCAAACAGATCGCTCGCGCACTGGATAACGGAATCCCTCATGTCGACACTCTATGCCGCCTTGGGGGAGACGAATTTGTTTTACTCTTTAACAGTTTCCACGATATCGATGAGCTGTCGTTAATTGCCAATAAAGTGATTAAGCTAATCAACAGACCTTGGGATCTCTCTCAAGGTAAACGTGTCACCATAGGTGCCAGTTTAGGGATTAGTTTAAGTCCTCAAAACGGCAATGATGCCCATGAACTCTTACAACATGCTGATGCTGCACTTTATCAAGCCAAAGCCGAGGGGCGGTCACGTTTTAGTTTTTTCTCAGAAAAACTGACAGAAAATGCCCGCCACCGTTTAGAACTAGAAACCCGTATGCACCATGCGCTGCAAAGCGAAGAGTTAAGAGTCTACTTCCAACCTCAGATCGATATTAAAAAGAATAAACTGATTGGTGCAGAGGCCTTAGTACGCTGGCAAGACCCAGTGTTTGGTCTACAGTCACCGGCCAACTTTATCGAATTATGCGAACAAAACGGCCAGATTAATGAGATAGGCCGCCAGGTCTTACTGCAAACCTGTCGGCAAGGTCGCCAATGGCTCGATGCCGGTTACCCTTCAATGGTATTGGCCGTTAACCTATCCGCAAACCAGATCGGTAGCCATATCCTATTTGATCAGATCTACGATATCCTGCATGAAACCGGCTTTCCGGCCAACTGCTTAGAATTGGAGCTCACCGAAAGCGCGTTAATGACAGAAACAGAAGAGACCATTACCTTACTGGAAAAATTCCGCGCCATGGGTATCCATATCGCCATTGATGACTTTGGTACGGGTTATTCCTCTTTTACTTATCTGAAGCGCTTTCCTATCGACGTACTAAAAATCGATAAAAGCTTTATTGATGAGATCGAATACAAAAGCGAAGATCGAGAGATTGTCTCCGCCATGATCGCCATGGGACATGCTCTGGGTATTAGGGTACTGGCCGAAGGCGTTGAAACTCAAAACCAACTGAATATTCTTACCGAAATGAAGTGCGATATTTATCAAGGATATCTCTGCAGCAAACCCGCACCCGCTGAGATATTTGAAAACCAATTGCAACGCACTGAAGTTCAAATATAGGGTGGCTAATACCAATTAGGATACCGTGCTAAGGTCGTTAGACCGTAACCTGAACGCCTTCTTCAGGACAAACCTTATTACGGCCGGTATTTTTTGCCTGATACAAGGCTTTATCGGCTTCTTCATACCACTGGGTAAACGCTTGATTCTGATGAAACTCAGCCACACCCGCACTAATGGTAAAAGCGGGTAACTCAGGGCTAGAGATCTCCTCCACGGTGCATCGTAACTTCTCTGCTAACTGTAATGCTTGTGCGATAGTGGTATCAGGGGCCAAAACCAGAAACTCTTCACCGCCCCAACGTACAAGGTAATCATTTTCACGAATAATATCGCTCAATCGATGGCTAAGTACCTTAAGCACCTCATCACCTACACTATGACCATACTGATCATTCACCGACTTAAAGTGATCCACATCCATAATCACAATACAAACAGGGTGACCACCTCGGCGATAACGAGCCATCTCTTGCTGAAATAACGGTTCACTGGCATGACGATTAAGCAATCCGGTAAGCTGATCCGTTTGCGCCAAATGCAAGGCATTTTCCTCTGCTTGAATACGCAACTGGATCTCATTCCTCAAAGTATCATTAACTCGTCGATACCAGAGTAACAAACCACTAAAAAACAGCACCACCGCCGCAACGGATAAAAACGTCACCTGCCAATCAGTGCCTTTTTGATAACGAATAGAAATCCACTTATTAATAATCTCCTGACGCTCTCCAGCCGATACCTGATTAATGGCCTTATCAAAAATACCTTTTAGCATCGACTCACTTTTTTGCACGCCGATGCCTAATCCCCAAGATGCCTCAAATTCACCGGAGACTTTAAGCTCCCCCGTGTAACTGTTCTGAATCCAATAGCCAATGGAGATTAAAGAATCTGCATAACCAAACAATTCACCGTCTCGCACACGATTCAAACCATCCGTAATATTTTCAACATCCACAAAACTTAAATTAGGGAAGCTATTTGCCAAGGTTTCTTTAAAAGCATAGCCCTTCACAATACCGATTTTCTTACCCTTCACGGTAGAGATATCACTGACATAAGGTGCTTCAATCGTCGTCGCAAAAACCAAAGGCGTGTTGACATAAGGCCGGGTAAACAGCAGATAATCCTTTCGCTCCTGAGTATTCATAATCAAAGAAAAGAAATCACACTGACCCGCCACACCCGCGGCAATCGACTCAGCCCAGGACAGTGTTGGATAAACCTCAACCGGTATCCCAATGGTTTTCTGAAAACGGGCAATAAAGTCAGCCCCAATTCCCACATGTTGACCGTCTTCTACCGCATCTAACGGCATCCAATCCGGGTCAATACACACGCTCAGGCTACGCTTTTGAGAGAGATAGCGCTTCTCTTCCTCACTTAACTGATGGCTCATTTCCGCATGGGGTGTAAAGTGCATCCACTTTTTCTTTAGCTCAGAGGTCTGGGCATAAGTAATGGAATCATGGGCTTTAACTAACAGCTGCTTCAGTACCTCATTTCCCTTAGTGACACCCATCGGTAAACGGGTTTTCTCCGGCAGCTCAAACCCCTCAATACGGGTGATATGAACATTACTCAGCCAATCTCTTTGCTTATAAAAGTTCAATGCAGGCAAACTACCAATCACCGCATCCGCCCGTCCTTCCGCCACCGCAGCCACAGAGTCACTGGTTGAAGGCGTCAACAATAAAGACAAATCAGGGTAATGTTTTTCTAGATAATCGTGTAGAAAGGTCTTATTCGTTATCGCAACAACCTTATCTTTAAGATCCGAGAAACTGGAGATACCGGATGCCGAATTAACCGCCACACCACTGATATATTCCACATGAAAAAACGGCGTAAAATCCACAAAACGTTGCCGTTCCTCAGTAATAGCAATGTTTGGAATAATATCCAGCTTGCCCTCTTTAAGCATTTGTAGATATTCATGCCACGGCTTATTGCTCACATACTCAACCTGAACACCCAGCACCTTAGCCATCAGGTTTATATAATCGACGGTATAACCTTTTGGAACGCCATCATCGTTAAAATTAAATGGCGGGAAGGTATTGAGATTCATCACCGTCAATGTCGGATGGGATACCAAATAATCCCTCTCCTCCTCCGTCAACGACAGCTCAGAAGCCTGAAGTGTTGCCGAAAATCCAACAATGGAAATAAACAGCATCAACAGCATGGAAAACAAAGACCACGTTTGTTTTTTATCGCTCATCAATATCCAGATTATGCTTGTATCGGTGCCAAAAAATAAAAAAGCACAAGGAAAGCGCGCTCTCCTTATGCTTATTAAATTCACTAAAATTGATCCCTATCAAAAGTATTATACCTTCAATACTTCTAAAGGAGCACCTAGCAAAACTACTACTTTAGTGATTTTTGATTTGCGAATCATAATCCAAAAAACGATCCTTGTGAAAACAAGGATCGGCTCTATTACATACTCAAACAACGATACCACTTACAAAAAGACAAAGGTTTTAAACCTTCAATTTCGACAGTTGATCATCCAATAAGCCAACTACTTTCGTGAGCTCTGTACGCACGCCATCAATGGTATGAGCTTGCTCTTGTAGCTGTTTAGCCGTTTCACCGATATCACTGACACTGCGGCTGATTTCAGAATTCACCTGATTTTGCTGTTCTGCTGCGGAGGCCACCTGAATGGTGTTATCCGCTATGACTTTCACTTGGCTATCCAGAGATTGTAGGTTCTCGGCACTGGAGGCGATACTTTCTGTGGTTTGCCCTGTACGCTCTTTGTTGGAGTTAATTTGATCGACAGCTTGCTTAACATTCGCCTGTAAACGTTTGACAAGGTCGTTGATCTCTTCTGTGGAGTTTTGTGTATTCGCGGCAAGGTTTCTGACTTCATCCGCGACTACGGCAAAACCACGGCCTTGTTCTCCAGCCCGCGCGGCTTCAATGGCGGCATTTAAGGCTAATAAGTTGGTTTGTTCTGCGATATCAGCGATGGTTTTTACAATCTGGTTAATGTCATCGCTGCGGTCAGATACTCGCATGATGCGCTCACTGCTTTCTTCCATTGCATCTGCAATTTGCTGTACCTGAGATACGCTTTCCTCAAAGCTAGCCTGGGTTGTTTTCAGTATGTCTTCTGATTTATGGGTGCCTTCTGCATTTTCTGCGGCAAGCCTAGCCACTTCTGCACTGGTGGATGCCATCTCTTCCATGGCGGTTGCAACCCCATCAGTTTCTGCAGTTTGCCGGGCAATAGTTTCTGTGGTGATATCCGTCGCTTCACTTAATAAGTTGGCTTGTTTTTGTACCTGTAGGCTTTGAGTTTGCAGCTCTAAGATCATATCCCTTAATTTGGCGATAAACTTATTCATACCTTGGCTGATATCAATCAATTCTCGATGGTTTTCTATCTCTAACGTTTGGGTTAAATCCCCTTCACTGCTGCTTAGGCTATTCACCCGGTCACGCATACGCGCCAATGGGCGGGTAATGGTGCCGACAAAAATAACGATAACCACAGCAGAGATACCTAGAAAAACAACCCCTAGCATGATCATTTTACTGATTGCCGTACGGGTATCGTCTTTTAAGTCTTGGCTGAGTTGATCAACTTCCGAAAAGACAACACTTTCCGGCACAGTGAGCACTAAGCGCCAGTGCATATCCGGCCCTTTAATATGGATATCCTGGCTCACGGCTAGTTGATCTTGAATGTTAAAGACCCCTTTATTTTGCCCTTGAATAGCATTCGCAAATTCTGTGCTGGCTTCTGTTAGTGGACGGGAAACCTTACTGCCAAATTGACTGCTGGCAACAATACGGTCTTTGCCGGTAATCAAGTGCAATTGGGCTTTGCCATTAAATAGCTTCTGGGACATTTCCAACATCAGCTTTTGCAAGACGGGGAGATCAATATCCGAACCTGTGATACCTAAAAACTTACCGTCTTTAACCATGGCTGAGGTTAAAGAGGTCATCAGTACTTTATTGCCTTCAGAGATTTCATACAGATAGGGTTCAACAATACAATTTTTTAATGAATCTCGACTACACAGATACCAATCAAACTCCCTGTCTCCTAGGTCATTCACGCTCTGGTCGTATTTATAATTTGGGTCTTCAATAGGATAGTGAGTAAATTGACCTTCTCCTTCCCGCACCCAATAAGTTTCCAAGCTACCTCTATTCGTGGTGTGGTCACCTACACCTATCATTTGAGCATCCATACCGTCATAAGCATTGGGTTCAAAAATGATGTAGGCAGAAGAGATCAGCTTATTCGCTTCCAAGACTTGCCGAACCAGCATCTGAACGGCATCACGAGACAGTCGTGACTCTGGGTTATCAACTGCATTTTTCATGATCGCTTGCAACGCCAGAGGGGTATCAAAGGCACGGTTCATATAGCTGCTGACATCTTTTGCTACGCCAGAAGAGGAAGCTTGAAGATAATGTTCTACACTTTTACGACTGGAATCTGATACGCGTTGATGTACCTCTTCCGCTTCATGCTCCATTGAGCTTTTGGCAACCCAAGTCATTCCCCCTTGAGCAAATAGTAAAATTAGAATAGTAAATAACAGTAATTTATTACGTAACGACCACTGTTTCATAAGCCAACCCTTTCTTTACCTCTCTCCTGGAAGCCGCGTCATACGCTGTCTTTGATACTCCATCCTGAAGCTCTATTTCATTATTATATTTTCAGTCTAGTAAGTTTTAACGAGAGCGCCTGTTGCATTTTTGACAAATGCCCACGTAAACAACAAATGATTGATGAAACACAATAACAATAGAATCTATGGGAAATCGATATCCTCAAAGGGATAGATAAAAGATTGGAGCAATATGATTTTTTGCACCATAAAAGCCCAAAAAAAGACAAAACAGGGCATCTTGTCCGAAAATGTTAATGATACGACTGCATTGGTAATTGTTCGAAGCCCCTAAGACAGCAAGACTAAAGTCGACCCTGAATTCAGTAACTTTCTCCTATAAACGATCTCTTCTATAGGCCTAAGAAATGCACTTGATAGTCAGGGCTCACTATTAAAATAATGACTTTCTGATATTTATTCAGAAGTATCCCCCGCCAGATGATTCCAACAATAAACGCAGGGCTTTTTTATGTTTTCTAGCATACTGTCACCGGCTATCGGGCTGATGAATCGGTTGAGATATGGGTCAAAATTTCTTCTGATTAATCTACTTTTTTTACTGCCTTTGCTCTGGCTGGCCTATATGCAACTGGCGGAACTATCCAGCCAACAGGAAGCAAGCCGTAAAGAATTGGACGGTATCAATGTATTGCGTAGCGCACTAAAACTGACCGATGTCGCTGCCGAAATTCGAGATCTACAATTAATACAAGGCAATGAGCAAACGTTAAAACAGCAATTAGACGCGCAAAAGAAGCGTTTCAATCAATTATTAAATCAATTGGAACAATCCATTACCCGACAAGATATCGATGGTAAAGCCGCAGAGAATATTCGCCAGATCAGAGAACTTAACCAACAGGTTAATAGCTATCAAAGCACCAGCATCAATATCGTTTTTAATAAATACCATCGATTAGTGGACAGTAGCTGGAATTTAACCCGCCAATTAAGCCAGCAATCGGGTTTATCCCAAGACAATGACAGTGCCAATTTTCTATTGATGAAACTGACACTGGATCAGCTGGAGCCTATCTTGAAACATCAAGGTCAACTGCGCAGCTATTCTGCAAAAGCGATTCGCAGTGGGGCAATCAATTCCTCCCTAGCGGATGCTCTTGATCGTTTATTAGATGCGCTATTAAGTGATCAGAAACGTTTAGACACAACCCTTGGCCCTATCTTATCTGCCGAGAGTATTTATGGCCGTGAGTTAATCTCTTTTTTAAATACCGTACCTGAACAGATGCAGGCACGTATGGAACGGTTTGAAAATGATCTGCTTCTAGAAGAAAAGTTGAATACACCTTGGGCGGAATATTACCAATCAGAATCTGCCGCTCATGAAACCATTTACCTATTTATCGACCAAGCCGTAAGCTATGTAGAACAACACCTACAAGAACGCTTTGACCAACAAAATCAGCACTTTTACTTTGTTCTCTTTGGCGTACTAGCCTTCGTTATTATTACCAATTATTTGATGCTGGGTTTTAATATTTCGGTTCGCCAAGGTCTTAAAGAGATCCTAAGCGCGACAGAAAAAGTGGCTGAAGGTGATTTGACCGTCCAAGTAAACCTTACCAGTAAGGATGAGTTAGGACAGTTTGCCAATGAGTTTAATAGCATGACTGAACGTATGCGATCCCTACTTGCTACGGTGAATAGCACTGTAGAATCTGTCGCAGAACAGGCAGAAACCGTCAGCCAAATTGCTTCCCACAGCCATGGTTCCGTTGATAAACAACATCAACAAATTGAACGGGTGGTGAGTGCTTTTAACCAGATGGTCAGTAGTGCTCAAGAGATCGCCAGCCAAACTCAAACGGCCTCGCAACAATCCCGAGAGGTGGGGCAAAAGAGCAATCAAGGCCAGGAATTGGTACAAAATACTCTAACCGATATTAACCAACTCTCATCCGACATTAACCAATCGGTGCAGGTGATCCATCAATTGGAAAAAGACAGCGATACTATTACTCAAGTATTGGATGTGATTAAGGGCATTGCAGAGCAAACCAACTTGTTGGCACTGAATGCTGCGATTGAAGCCGCACGAGCCGGCGAACAAGGTCGGGGGTTTGCCGTTGTGGCAGACGAGGTGCGCACTTTGGCCCAACGAACACAAAACTCTGCTTCGGAAATTGAACAGATGATCTCACAGTTACAAACCGGGGTAAGTAGTGCGGTTCAAGCGATGCAAGTGAGCCATCAAAAAGCGGATCAAACGGTGAGCAATTCTGCCGCTGTATCCGATACGTTAAACACCATTTCTGAGAATATTGAACGTATTGTTGATTTTAACACTCAGATCGCTTCTGCCAGTGAGGAGCAAACCATGGTGTCTAATGAGATTGAGCGTAATATTCATAGTATTCATCAAGCCGCCAGCGAGACTGCAACGGGAGCGAATGAAACCGTAGACGCTTGCCAGCATATGCTGCAACAAACGCAAGAACTCAAACAGAGAGTCAGTACTTTTAGAACCTAGAAACCGAGAAGAAACAAGGCAGCAGGTGCCTAGCTGTTTATAAAATGACCTTAAAAATATGATCGAAGCACAGATTTTATTTTTAAAAGATCGGTTAAAAACGGATCACGGCACCTGCTATTTCTAATCCTATTTAGCCGGTAAATACCCCACACGGAAAGCACCCCAATGCCGCCCATCAATAACTAAAGGCACGGATAGATCATGCAAGATCTCGCCGGTATCACGCTTATAGGTCTGCAATAATAATTTCTCTTTGATCTGCGCCCCTCGAACGCCCACCTCGTTATCAAAAATCCGTTTACCCCGACACTTCACCATATCGACCTCAGGGTTGCCTGTTTCAGGATGGCTGTATTGATTGTTGTGTGTGGGAATATAACAGTGATCGTCAATCAGGATGGCATAACCGTAGTTGTGGCGCTTAAGAATCGCTTCTTGGATTTTAGGCAACACCTTATCAGCAAATGCATCGTAACGGCTGTTACAGCGTCCCATTTTTGTGCCGGGTATGGGCTGATAACTGCGATTAAACAGATCCTGCATAGACAGCTGGCCATCAGCGATACCTTTTTCAAAGGCCGCCCTAATCTGCCCTACGCCTTCAAGGCAATCCATATAAGCCTGTCGATGCTGACCTTCAGAGGCATGTCGTGCTAACTCTGCGGTAATCTGTTCCGCTCCATGCATTAACTGATCCGCTTGTTGCGACAGAATATGCATCTGAGCATTACCACCAGTCACTTCCTCTTTTAGGGATTTAATGGAATCAGAGATCTCTTCAACATGGCTATAACTGCCTGTGATGGCTTCAGCGATACCACCAATCTGCTGCTCAACCTCATCAAACTGTGTTGCCATTTCACCCAAACGGTTACCAACCAATTCCACTTTTTCTGACCCGGTACCAATACGGGCGACCAAATCTTCAATAGTAGAAACTACCTCTTGAGTACTGGACTGAATTTCTTCAACAATATCGGCGACCTGTTGAGTAGAATCGGAGGTTCGACTGGCAAGACTACGCACTTCATCAGCAACGACCGCAAAACCTCGGCCATGTTCGCCTGCACGGGCCGCCTCGATAGCGGCATTCAGTGCCAATAAATTAGTTTGCTCGGCAATCCCCTCAATAACCTTAGTTACATCCTGAATTCGATTGGATTTCTCATTAAGCTCGGTGATCAAGGAAAGTGTGTGACCTGTGCGGGAGCTAATATCCTGCATTTGAGCGATGGCTTCCAGTAACTCATCATGGCCTGTCGAGCTGTATTGTTTCGCTTGGGTTGCAAGCTCCGTCACACTGTTGGCGTTAACAGAGACTTGATGCATCATCACGGTCATAGACTCGACACGCTCGGCAACTTTTTCTACTTCCTCTTGCTGTACATCCAGATGTTTATCCATCTGATCGGCTAAAAAAGAAACCTCAGCAGTCGCCAATGCCGTTTGGCTCGTCACTCCGCCTAAAGAGTGGGTCATCTGTCGTAATCGAATAAAACCACCAATCATACGGCCTTCAGATGTTTTCGCCTGTCCGCTGGAAGCAACATAACGACCTAACTCTTCCATCTCAGCAGTGGTTAAATCTTCCTTTTTTGCTAATTGCTTTAGAAAGCTATGGGAGAAAAGATTACCCGACGATTTCAAATTCGGCAGCAGAATAGCGATCACGGCTAAAACACCTAATACAGCGGCATAACCCAGAGAAAGATCGCCACTGAACCCGCCATAAACCAAGGCAGCGACCAGAGGTATACCTGACATATAACCATAAATGTTAGAACTTGCAGTTTGACTCATTACCCTTGTCTCCAAGAAAAGAGAAGTTTTTATTGTTTTGGGCTCCATCCCTTATTTATCACTCTAGTCGAAAAGAACGAGTAAAGTGGTAGGTCTTATTCCTGCTGGAATACGCCTATTTTTTAGACCATGGTCGCATATTAGGATCGCAATGAGTCAGCAAACTTGTGACAAGTTGTAATCATAGAAAAGTATTTTTGTATCATTTTAAGAAAGGCATAGCATAAGAAGTATTGCAGATAGAGAAAATTAATTTAGATAAGCAATACATTGATAAGATTTTAATTTGGAAAACCGATTTACATCTTCAGTCTGTAGACTAGGGGCTGATAGCCATTTTGTAGCGAGTTTTTATTCAGGCACGATTGGGTAACGCTCAAAGTCAACCGCCATAATAAGCGTGGGAAGCATAAAGGCGTCGATAATTTACACCTTTCCGTTTATGATAGAGACAAGGCTTTACTCTCAACTATTCATCCAGCCTACTCAATGTGGAAAAACTGATAGAAGTCAGTACATTACCCAAATAGAATGCCAAACCAAATATTATTCTGGCGCAAAAAAACCAGAGAATAAATAAAAGCTATACTCAGAATGTATATTTTGTGACGTATCAGGTGTTTTAGCTAAAATCCCCTGCTTCAAGTCGTTATTTACTCTAAATTTCTATAGCAAGCACAAATCAGACAATATCGGATAACGCACTGGACGCGATCAAGAATGGATATAAACAGAAAACGGTATGACACTAAACAATATAAAATGGGTTTTATTTTCACTTTTCATATTTCCCATTACATTATTTGCCAATTCTCCGGTCATTCTGAATGAAGCATCAGATATGTACCCTATGGGACTACATTTAGATCTTTTGGAAGACAAAGAGGCTCGATGGACTATCCAGGATATTATAAGCCCTGAAATATCAGCCAAATTCTTACCGAATAGAATCAAAGCACCTAATTTAGGCTTCACGAACTCTGCTTACTGGGCAAAATTTCACCTTAAGAATGCTTCCACAGAAAAAATGAATCTCTTATTAGAGGTTGGATACCCTCTACATGATCTGGTAGAAGTGCATATATTAGATTCCCAGGGGAGCTATCAAGTTAAAAGAGCAGGCGACATGCTACCCTTTTATGAAAGGGAGGTTCATCATCGATTACTCTTATTTAAACTTTTTATACCTGAAGGTCATGAGCAAACGGTTTATTTAAGGTTTAAAACCCAAGGGCTAATGCAAATCCCAATTAAATTGTGGAAGCCAACCGCTTTTTTGGAAAACATCAATAAAGAACATTATATATTCGGCTTATACTACGGCATCATGCTAGTAATGGCATTATACAATTTATTTGTTTTTATCGATAGTAAAGAAAAAATACACCTATACTATGTCAACTATATTTTATTTCTTACTATTATGCAGCTTACAATCAATGGCTTAGCATTTGAATATTTATGGCCTAGTTTTCCAAACTGGTCAAATCAAGCTCTACCATCCTTTATTTTCCTAGCGATCTTTTCTGGCTATCTATTCTGTAAACGCTTTTTAGACACGCGAAAGCACAGCCCAGGCATTGACTCAGTATTCTCTGTTTTGATTGCAGCCTCTCTAATAGGTGCTATCGGGTCATTTTTCCTGCCTTATTCCCAAGTGGTGATGTTAGGTATTTGCCTTGCCATTATCAGCCCTATTATTTGGTTAATTGCCGGTCTACTTTATATAAGAAGGGGTGGTGATTCCATTCGTTACTATACTATTTCCTGGCTTATCATGACTATGGGGATCGTTATCTTCATCCTTAAAAACTTTGGTATATTGCCCGATAATTTTTATACCCAGTATGCTATGCATATTGGCTCATCCATTGAAGTCATTCTATTGTCACTTAGCCTTAACGGCCGAATAAACAAACTTCAAGAAGAAAAAATAAAAGCACAAAAAGCCTTAGTATCTCAGAAACAAATGGCAGATACTTTTGAGAAATTTGTCCCAAAACAGTTTTATAACCGCATGGCCGACAAAGGTATAGAGTCAATCAATCTAGGAAGCGTAGATAACACCTTTATTACTATTTTATTCAGTGATGTTCGTTCATTCACTGAACTGTCTGAACCCATGACACCTGATGAGGTATTTAAGTTTTTAAACTCCTATCTATCTCGAATGGAGCCTTCCATTAAGAATAACGGTGGCTTTGTTGATAAATTTATAGGTGATGCCATTATGGCATTATTTGACCTAGATACGGAACAAAAGGGTGCCTACAGTTCTATAGATGCGGCAATAAGTATGCAAAAAGCACTCGTACTTTATAACAAACACCGTAGTAATGTATCTTATCCTTCGATTGATATCGGCATTGGCATTCATAGCGGAGACGTTATGATAGGTACCGTCGGTAGTAAAGAGAGAATGGATTATACCGCCATTGGAAACGCGGTAAATATTGCTTCACGATTAGAAGGACTGACAAAATACTATGGTGCAAAAATTATTGTCAGCCGGGAGACAATGGATCTTTTAGAAGATAGAGATCAGTTTAAACATCGTATTTTGGATTGGTTACGGGTTAAAGGAAAAAAAGAACCTATTGAAATTTACGAAATCCTTGAGAACGACTCATCTAAAACCCAAAAAGCAAAAATTGAAGCAGAATATTACATTGCTCTAGGGCTACAAAATCGTCACAAAAAAGATTTCAAACAGGCACTAAAATACTTCAAAAAGGGGATCAATCTATTCCCTAATGATACGGCTCTACATTTTCATTATAAAAACTGTAACCAACTGCTACAAAAAAGTATCTCGAAAGGCTGGGACGGTGCAATTGATATGAAGAGTAAATAAACCTCCTGCTGTTCAAGCATTACGCCCCCAACCATTCTTGCACCCATTCCTAATGGTAGATATTTTATCCTTGCCCTAAAGGCTTTACGTTAAACGTCAAGATATTGTCCGATTTGGTCAAAAGATTTCTGCTTTTACCATGTTCCTGACACTGCAGGCCTGAGACACTGTTTTTAATAAAAAAAACGGGTGCACTCTATCCGTACGACTCATTGGAGCATTAACCTTGAGCAGCTCAGTCATAGATAAAATTAAAACTGCAAATTTTCCCATCCCGGCAACAGGACAATTACAAGAAGTCGCGACAGGTATATTTTGGTTACGTATGCCACTACCTTTTAAGCTGGATCATATCAATTTATATCTGCTGGACGACGTTGATGGCTGGGTCGTCATTGATTGCGGCTTAAATAATGAGACCACTCTGGATATCTGGCAACAGATTGAGGATCGCTATTTTGCGGGTAAACCCGTAAAAAGAATTATTGCGACTCATGCTCATGTGGATCACTTGGGAGCTGCCGGGGCTTTATGTCGACGTTGGAATTGTCCTTTATGGATTACAGAAGCAGAGCTGGCTACTGCAAAAAGTTATTTGAACCAGAATGAGAGATCGACCCAATATCCTGAGTTTTTCCAACCCCTAGGTATTAATAAAACTCAGTCCGAGAATATGGGGAAATTAGGCGCCAGCCTAGGAAGACTTTTCTCCCCAATACCGGAAGATATTCGCTATTTAGAACATAATGAAACCTTCACCATAGGTCGTTATCAATGGCAGATTATTGTCGCTGAAGGACATTGTGCAGCTCATGCGGTTTTATATTGTGCAGAAGCCAAAATATTGATTTCTGGTGATCAAGTGCTACCGGGCATTAGCTCTAATGTTAGCGTGAGAATTGACGAACCCGATGGTAATCCTCTGCATCACTGGCTAGAAAGCATTGAAAACCTATTTGAATTAGCAGAAGAGACCCTAGTATTTCCCGCTCATGAGCAACCCTTTTATGGCTTACATACACGATTAGAAGAATTGAAGCATGAACATCATGAAACCCTAGATACGCTAACGGAGCACTGCTCAGATGCTAAAAATGTCTTACAGTTATTAAAAGTATTGTACAAACGAGAACTGGGGCCTTTTGACACTCTCTTAGCAACAGGAGAGTGCCTAGCCCACCTGCATTATTTGCTGGATAAAAAACGCTTACTAAAAACAATCAATTCTCAGGGGCACTTTTTATTTCAAACCCTATAGCTCTAAGAAAAAACTTTAATCGATGTCTATACACTTCGATTAATTACATCGATAAACCGCAGGTGGAACACCTGTCCACTGCTTGAATGCACGGGTAAAGGCTGCGGGCTCTGAGAAACCCAATAGTCGGGATATTTCGGCTATTGGTACATTGGGCTGGCTCAAATAATGAATAGCGGCATCTCGGCGGATACCGTCCTTTAATTGCTGAAAACTTGTCCCCTCTTCTGTCAATTTCCGTCGCAGAGTTCGAGAAGTAACATTCAACTCGGCTGCAACCTCTTCCATATTATTCTGCGAACAATCATCCTCTCGTTCTAAGCAGGTCATTACTTTACGGGTAAAAACAGGGTAATACGCTTGACGCTTAAACCAGTCTGAAGGCGAGCGTTGCAGATAAGTGTGCAAGGTTTGTTTGGTTTGAACGACAGGGGCTTGTAGCCATTTACGATCAAAAATCAAACAGTTTGATGTTTGTTGGAATTTGGCCGGACAGGGGTACATTAAA
Source organism: Oceanospirillum sp. (assembly GCA_047518265.1). Classification (GTDB taxonomy): domain Bacteria; phylum Pseudomonadota; class Gammaproteobacteria; order Pseudomonadales; family Halomonadaceae; genus Oceanospirillum. The sequence goes on along the minus strand of JAKZRG010000021.1, from coordinate 103,678 downwards.
CGATACTCTGCCACATGCTCAGGTTCTGCATGCATAAAGTGCGCTTCCTTCAGTTCAATACGCTGACCAATCAACCAACTGGGGAAACGGTGCCATAGCAACATCAAGAGTTCACATAACGCATGGTCTGGGTCTTTGTCTGGATCCGTCAACTCCATGGTAAAAAATACCTCATCCCCTTTCACCTCCATCGTCAGAGTAATGGCATCCGCGACGAGATTATAAAAGCGACTGACATGGTAATAGGCTGACTTCAAGTTACGGCAATTAATGGCCTGTTTAGCCATTAAAGCAAAAACACCGTAACGACTCGGCTGACTGCCCATCCCCAGAAACTCATCATCTCCCTTTTTCCAAACCTCCAACACCAGACGACTGAACTGGTCGGGGGTGATACGAACCTGTGTCATCTGCAAAAAGTCATCGTTCAAGCCCGCTTTTTGCAGTAAAGCCTCTTGATCTAGCCCACCTCGTTTCGCCGCTTGAATCACGGTTTGCACAAAGTGCACAGAAATTGAGTGATGCTCAATACTCATCGTATCCACTGCCTTGTTTAAAACAAAAAACCATTGAACATCACCCCAAAGCGGCCTTTTAAAACCTAGAATCAATCAAGTAAAGGCTAAACATTAAGCACAGATAGTACAACGCTTGTCCGAATATGTTAATGATCAGACTGTATCCGTTATGGTTCATTTTATAAAATCCGGCAAACTATACCCTGTCTGCACAGTAACCTTAGGGTTACAAGATTATGCACTGAGCATGCATAGGTTCATCCTGCTTGAACTGAGCCGGAGTAGCAGCCATAAGCAATCGCCTACTCCTTGAGCCATGGATGGCTCCTTTTTTGTTGTCACACTGTAGGTCTCTAAGACCTTTTTTGGGCCTAGCGCGATTATAACCAATCGGTCGCGGCCCATTTTTTGTTCCCATACAAACTAAAACTATAAGTGCTACATACCCAAACAAATATATTCCAATACACAGAGACCTTTAGTCAGGTGATACGGCCTTTTTTGTAGAGAAAATTTGTTTGGGTGCTTAAGTTCCTGCTGAGGAAAATATTATGAGTGAATATCAACACCCTTATCGCGATGCCGAGTTTGTTATTAACGAACTGGTTGAATTCGACAAACTTTGCAACGACGCCCAATTAGAGGGCGTAAATGCAGAACTCGCCTCTGTTATTTTGAATGAAGCGGGAAAACTGGGCTCTGGTGTGTTGGCTCCTCTCAATATAACGGGTGATAGTGCAGGTTCTAGCTTAGATGAAAACGGCGTACAAGAAGCTCCTGGGTTTTCCGACGCCTATCAACAATTTGCTGAAGGTGGCTGGCTGTCCTTAACACCATCTGAAGAGTTTGGCGGTCAAAATCTCCCCAATATTTTAGGCACTGCCGTTACTGAAGTATGGCAATCCGCCAATATGGCTTTTGCGTTATGTCCTTTATTAACCCAAGGGGCAATCGAGGCGATTGCTCACCACGGTTCAGATGAATTAAAGCAAACTTATCTACCGAATATGGTCAGCGGTACTTGGACTGGCAGCATGAATTTGACTGAGCCAGATGCGGGCTCTGATCTGGCAGCCGTAAAAACCAGAGCCGTACCCAATGACGATCATTACTTAATCACCGGCCAAAAGATCTTTATCACTTGGGGAGACCATCAGATGACCGATAATATCGTGCATCTGGTATTGGCTCGTTTACCGGATGCTCCAGCCGGAGTAAAAGGCATCTCCTTATTTGTTGTGCCTAAGTTTATTTTGGACGAAAACGGTAATCCCGGTGAGCGTAACGATGCTTATTGTGTTTCCCTAGAGCACAAGCTAGGTATTCATGCTAGCCCGACCTGTGTCATGAGCTTCGGTGATAATGGCGGCGCTGTTGGCTACCTAGTGGGTGAAGCTCACAACGGTTTAGCCTGTATGTTCACTATGATGAACGATGCGCGCCAGAATGTTGGCTTGCAAGGTTTAGCCATTGCCGAACGCTCTTACCAGCAAGCCCTGCAATACGCCAAGGATCGCCTACAAGGCACCAAACGCGACGGTAGCCGCTTCTCTATTTTCAAATTCCCAGATGTTCGTCGCATGTTAATGCAGATGAAATCCAGTATCGAAGCGATGCGGGCACTGTCCTTTATCGCTTCAGCAGAGATTGATCGCAGCAAAAATGCGCAAGATCCTGATACGGCAAAAAATCACCACGCCCGCGTGGAACTATACACCCCTATCGTTAAAGGCTGGCTGTCGGAGCTGGCTCAGGAAGTGACCTATCTTGGCACTCAGATCAACGGTGGTATGGGCTTTATTGAAGAAACAGGTTCTGCCCAACACTATCGTGACGCCCGCATTCTAACGATTTATGAAGGCACCACAGGAATTCAGGCTCTGGACTTAGTTGGACGTAAGACTCTGGCAAATCAAGGAACGGTATTGGCGGAGTTATTAGCCGATATTCAGGAAACCGTCGGTGAGCTGGAAAAAGAAGCCGATTTCACAATATTGGCCTCATCCTTAAAAGAGGCGCTTTCAGCAGGTAAAGAAGCCCGCCAATGGTTGCTGGACAACAGCTCTGACCCTGCAGCTGCAGGCAGTGTTAGCGTACATTTTATGATGTTAATGGGTTATCTCTGCGGTGGCTGGGTGATGGGCCGCTCCGCATTAAAAGCAAAAGCCTTACTGAATGCTAATCAGGGGGATACAGAGTTTTTGCAAGCTAAACTGGTTACCGCCCAATTCTTCTGCGAACACCTATTACCACGGGTTCATAGCAGCCTAAGTACAGTTAAGGCCGGTAGCAGCAGTATTATGGCATTAGATGAAGAGCAGTTTTAACTTCAAATAAGCAGGGATCAAACGTCATAGCCAACAAAAAACTAAGAGTAACTAAAAACGAATAAGCTTTCTCTTCCAGCTTTTTTCAACCTTTAAAATCAATCGCCCTAACATCGGTTTCTAAGGTTGGAAAAGGCTGGGCTTTTTCCTTCTTCGATTCGCCCCACATTATATCCATATTTTACTACTGTCCTTTACTCTACCTTCTCTACTGGACATGATCTAATTCACCCTGGTACCTAATTCTCAAGCAACCGTCATCTAGTAAATAATCTTAAATTCCAGGCATAAAAAAACCCGCTAATTTCTTAGCGGGTTTTTAGAATTTGGCGGAGAGGGAGGGGTTCGAACCCTCGATACGTTTCCGTATACACGCTTTCCAGGCGTGCGCCTTCGACCACTCGGCCACCTCTCCAAATATCGTTGCTGTTGCTTGTGTGCCTCAACAAGATGGCGCGTATTTTATATAGACAACCAAACAAGCGCAAGCGTTTTTTCATGTTTTTTATTATTTTTTTAATCTTCTCAAGGAGTTAGCCCTCAAAGGCCACATAATCACCTTGATAGCGAACAGCAAGCCTATCTCCCTGGGTGATTTCGGCCACAATCGGTAGTTTACCGCGACCTTTTTCATTCACCTTAGCGATTAAACGATCTATCCCACCCTCTTCCGGACAATAACAGCGCACGATAAAATCAGAGGTTACTGGGGCTAAAAAATCGATAGAGCCCGTTTTAACAACTGCACTACGCTCCAAATCTTGCTCTATTAATATAAGCGTGGTTAACGCCCAACCCGCCAGCGTACAAAAGGCGCTGATAGAACCACCAAAACCCGTTCCTTTGTCGTTCAAATTCGGCTGTAGATCAATATGAAACTCCAACACACCTTCAACAAAGGTGATTTGCTGCAATCCCATATGATTCACCAAAGGAATATTGGCTTTAATATGCTGTAAGAACTGATCAACCCTTTGCTGATCCATTAATTAACTCCTTTACGACCCTAAATCTACCGAATAACTTTAAACCGACCCAATCACACGAAGCCTGCCGACTCATAGGAAAGGTTATGACCAGCGCTGAACAAAATCATCAACATTATGTTCAGGTATCGGCTTTTGACGTCCTTCTATTTCCCCTAGGTAAATAAAACCAACGATCTGATCATCTTGCGCAAGACCTAAACCCTCTGCAACAACAGGATCAAACGCCACATCACCAGTCCGCCACATGGCCCCTAAACCCTTTCCATGAGCGGCAAGTATAATATTTTGCGCCGCTGCGCCTGCCGAGATAACCTGCTCAAGCACAGGCACCTTGGCGTGATCCGGTACAACTTTAGCCACAACAGCAATAACAAGAGGGGCTCGTAACGGCATCATTCGACGTTTCTTTTGCACAGCCTCTTCAGCAGCAGGGTCTTTAGCCAATAAGCCCTGACAGAACAGCTCTCCCAAACGCTCACGACCAGCACCTGTAAACTCAACAAAGCGCCAAGGGCGCAAATTTCCATGATCAGGAGCTCTCAAAGCCGCTTGATATAGAAAATCCAGCACCTCTGCAGTAGGAACATCACCCGTTAACCTTGGATGGGAGTTTCGCTCTAACAACAACTCTTCTACCTTCATTTAGTACCCCTATTATCTATTATCCGTTTTTTCAAATCAGTTTGTATCAGAGCATCTAATCCCATAAATAAACTACTTTTTTTGGGCTGCTCGCCGATAAGTTAAGATACGATGCTCAATAAATAACAATTATTTTGATTAAGGGAATTGTGACATGGTTTTGTCCAACTTGGCACTGATAGGCATTATTCAATTAGTCGTGTTACTGGCCGGTGCTACGTTTTTTCTATCCCTATATACTCGCTTCTTAAAAAAACAGATAGGTCAGCTTAAAGCCGGTATCGACCCCAGCGCAGACAAAAGCAATAAAAGCAGTGGAGCAAGCAAGACTGAACAAGCCGACATTGCAGAGCTGGACACAAATAAGGTAACTGGGGAAATTAGCGAACTGAGAAAAATGCTGGATGAAAAGCTCTTACTTACCGCCAATATGCGCAAGCTTATCGAATCATTGGAGCTTAATCCTGATGACGTTGACAATATCGCTCAACAACAGAGCAGCAATGTGCACCACTTAGAAGAGTATATTAATCATAGTCGCAAAGAGGCAGGGGCGGTTGAAGACAAGGTCAATCAGTACAAAGAACAGTTAACTAAAGCAAAGAGGCTACTAAGCCAAAAAAGTTAAGCATAAGAACATAAGTCTTTCTACGGAGTAACCGATACACGTAGCGCGGATAAGCCAGAGGCCCATCCGCGAATATTCTGTCACTCCAATAATAGATCTCTTGCTCCCAGACAAACGAGGCGGAGAGCAAGAAAAATACCCCAGAACCTTTATTGGCGGATTAAGCGCTGGTTTTCCATATCCGGTCGATTAGATGAACGCCATGGATTAATATCCAAACCACCTCGACGAGTATAGCGAGCCACAACGGTTAATTCTTCTGGCTGACAGCGCTGAGTAATATCCACGAACATACGTTCAACACACTGCTCATGAAAGTCATTGTGCAAACGAAAAGAGATAATATAAGCCAATAGGCCAGCCTTATCGATCTTCTTTCCTTTATAGCTTACTTGAACCGTTGCCCAATCAGGTTGCCCGGTTACTGGGCAGTTTGAGCGCAGAAGATGACTAAACAGCTGTTCCTCTACCACCATATCCCCCTGAATGTTCAATAGCTCAGGCTCTGGATGATAATGCTCTACCTCAATATCCAGATCATCAATACAACGCCCTTGCAGCTGCTCAACCTGTAAGGCCTGAGCCTCATCCAGCGAGTAAAGCTCTACCAGAACCGTATCACCTGCCGCGGCAGATAAGTCCTGCTCTAGTCGCCCTTGTAACTGAGATACTGCCTCTAAACGCGTTTGATTAAAGGAGTTCAAATACAATTTAAGAGACTTGGACTCAATAATATTTGGCGAATTTGCGGGAATACGGAAAACAGCAACAGCCGCCTGAGGCTTACCCTTAAGATTTAGCCAGGATAACTCAAAAGCATTCCAGATATCTTGACCAAAAAAAGGCAAACGCTCCGCATCACTGATCTCGGCAAGACGAATCTCTTCACGCTTAGGGGCACGTGGAATAGGAAACAATAAACTAGGATCATATTGATCCACATATTCTGTTGTTTTGCCTAATGGCGACTGCTCTGGATTAGCTGTAAAAGCCATAACTTAACTCCGAATACCTTTACCTTTATTCAGCAGGCTTAATGCCAAGCTAAACATACTCACAATAAATACGGCTACTGCTGACAGGGCGTACACAACATCAATGTCAGATACACCCAAAATACCGTAACGGAAGGTGTTTACCATATACAAAATAGGGTTCAACATTGACACCCCCTGCCAAAAATCAGGCAGTAAGGTAATGGAGTAGAACACACCACCTAGATAGGTTAAAGGGGTTAAAATAAACGTTGGAACAATAGAGATATCATCAAAACTGCGGGCAAACATGGCATTAATAAAACCACCAATGGCAAACAGCACCGAAGTCATAAAGACCACTAACACCGTAATCCAAAAATTGTGTAGCTGCATATCCGTAAAAAATAACGATAAGACAGTAACAATCAAACCGACTGTTAAGCCACGAGCCACACCACCTAAAACAAAACCACTTAGAATGACCCAGTTTGGTGTAGGCGAAACCAGCAGCTCCTCAATACTATGCTGAAAGCGTGCACCGTAAAAAGAAGAGACCACATTAGAGTATGAGTTAGTAATGACCGACATCATTATCAGACCCGGTACAATAAACTGCATATAACTGAAGCCCCCCATTTCACCAATCCGGCTACCAATGAGGTTTCCAAAGATGACAAAATACAGGGTCATGGTAATCGCTGGAGGCAATAAAGTTTGCGCCCAAATTCGAGTAAAACGATTCACTTCTTTATGGATGATCGTCCAAAATGCAATAGCAATTTCTCGTGTACTCATCAGGCTGACACCTTCTCTGCTGCCTTTTTATGCTGCTGGCGATCACGCTCTACCAACTCGACAAACAATTCTTCCAGTCGATTAGATTTTGTTCGCATTGAATTCACTTGTATCCCTTGCTGACTTAAGGCAACAAATGCATCGTTTAAATGCTGACCTCGTGCCATTTGAATAGAAAAACAATGATTATCCATCAAAACCGTTTGAAAACCCTCGATCACAGGAGCATCCGTTAAATCACTATCAACATCCAGAATAAAAGTTTCTGTATTGAGCTGCTGCAACAAGGATTTCATACTGGTGTTTTTGACAATTTCGCCGGCATCAATAATCGCAATATTACGGCAAAGACTTTCAGCTTCTTCCAAATAGTGGGTCGTTAAAATAATCGTAGTTCCCTCTTCACGATTAATTTTTTGAATAAACTCCCACATGGAGCGACGCAGTTCGATATCAACACCCGCCGTAGGTTCATCCAGGATCAACAGTTTAGGTTTGTGGATAAGCGCACGGGCAATCATCAATCGACGCTTCATCCCTCCGGATAACATACGAGCCGCCGTATCTTTTTTCTCCCACAAGCCCAGCTCTTTCAGAAAGTACTCGGCACGCTCTTTTGCATCCTCTCGCGGTATACCATAATACCCTGCCTGACTGAGTACGATATCAAACACTTTTTCAAACTGGTTAAAATTAAACTCTTGAGGAACAACACCTAAATAGCGCTTTGCCTTAGAAAAATCCTGATCGATATCGGTGCCAAAAATAGAGACTGTGCCACCACTTTTATTCACTAAGGAACTGACAATACCCAGCGTTGTGGATTTACCTGCACCATTTGGCCCCAATAGAGCAAAAAAATCGCCCTGCTCTACATCCAGGTCAATACCTTTCAGAGCCTCAAAACCATTTTGATAGACTTTTTTCAAGCCTCGAATAGAAAGCGCTTTACTCATTCAAAACCTCTATTGTGCTAATGCATTCTCTTTAAGCCTGCTTAGCACTATAAAATTAGAACTTACTGATAAACAAAACTGAGGAAACTGGCCGCTAAATCGCTGAAGAGAAAGGAATAGGGCAGTTATAATTTTTGGCTCAGAACAATTCGGAAACAGACTGACAGATATATGGGTGCATCGACGAATTACAAGCGTGAAAATAAAGAATATATCAAACAATGAATATCCGCAGGAACTTAAGAGAAAACAGATAAACTTAAAAGGAATTAATAGATAGGAATCTAAATATAAAAAATAAGATAAATGGAGCGGGAAACGAGATTCGAACTCGCGACCCCAACCTTGGCAAGGTTGTGCTCTACCAACTGAGCTATTCCCGCACACTATCTTCTAGAAAAATAGTTAAACTATTTTAAAGAAAGGAAATGGCGTCCCATAGGGGGTTCGAACCCCTGTTACCGCCGTGAAAGGGCGGTGTCCTAGGCCACTAGACGAATGGGACGCATATACTGATAAACAGTACGGCTTATTTAACCAGTAGCAAACTGGAGCGGGAAACGAGATTCGAACTCGCGACCCCAACCTTGGCAAGGTTGTGCTCTACCAACTGAGCTATTCCCGCACATTATATTTTAAGAAGTGGCTCTTCTTAAAATAAAACTCTTTTCTATCAAGCCAATACAACCTGAAAGAAAATGGCGTCCCATAGGGGGTTCGAACCCCTGTTACCGCCGTGAAAGGGCGGTGTCCTAGACCACTAGACGAATGGGACGCAACTCGCTCTGTTCAACTACTCGTTGAAAGATGGCGCGCATTTTATAGGCGTTTTTCTAGACCGTCAACTATTTTTTTCTTTTTTTTCAATTAGTTCGTGAACACCTCTCGCGACAACAACAAAATGCATCTTTTGACCCGTTGACACTTATATGCCAGATTAGAGAACCTTATATAGGTGAAGATATTCCACAAGGGTAAAGCAGGCCACAGATCTATCATCCTGCAATATCTATACTGTAGATGTAGATGTAGATGTAGATGTAGATGTAGATGTAGATGTAGATGTAGATGTAGATGTAGATGTAGATGTAGATGTAGATGTAGATGTAGGAGATCATAGGCCAAGGAAGACATACGAAAACAGACAAAATTAGCACCTGCGGACGTTTTCTCTTATGATTCACTTGGATAAGACGTTTATTTGCAAGAATAGAGCATCAGTAAGGTTACTTTTTCCCCTTAGCTGGTCGATAATAGATACATAAGATAATAAAAGCTTACGGGGCATTACATTACCCCAAAGAAGCATTCACTTGATATTCAGGCAGAAGGGAACCTGGGAATGACATCACTGGCAATTCTTGGCGTAGTACTTTTTATAGCCATCGGCATTATTATGATGGTGTACAACAAACAAAACGCTGAAAAAAAACGCATTGAACTAATTCGCAGCGTACGCACACTGGGTGACCGTGCCCGAAATTTGATGTTTATTATTGAAGAGATCCCCCCCCACTATCTAGATCAAAATATGCGCGTACACCTAGCCCGCAGCATTGTTGATCTCTTTCAGCAGCAGTTTGATGCGGATCCTAATGATAAAGTGGCAAAACATCTGGAAAATGCCAAACAGATGGTTGAATTCGCCACTAAAAACAAAAATGTCTCAGCAGTACCCATTACAGATATTCAAACGGCTAATAATATTCGCCGAAATCTGAAATTACTGCACAAACATATTTCCATGCAGTACCAAGAAAAGAAGATCCCCAACAAAACAGCTCAAGAATTCCTAAAACAACTGCGCAAAGCTTTCACTCAAACGATTATAGAAGTGTATGCCTCTGCTGGTAAAAAAGCAGAAAAAGAAGGCAAGCCAAAAATCGCCGCTCTAAACTATCGCCGAGTGATTGGCGAGATGGGCAAGCAAAACCAAAGTGGCGAGTTTACCGATAAAATCCTAGCCACTAAAAAACGTATCGATGAATTAGAATCAGAAGCCAATCAGCAAGAGCAAAAAGCCCGCTTAGAAGGCGATGGTCAATTGACCAAAGAACTGGAGAAATACGAAAAAGAAGAAGATCAATGGAAGAAAAAACAAGTTTACGATTAATCCCTATTCATACCTTTAGTTAATTAAAGAGCAGCCAAGTAGAAGTGGTAACGATATGAGCAGTGATGACAAACAGTGGCAAGACAAACTTTCACCTGAGCAGTACGAGGTCTGTCGCTGCGGAGGTACAGAGCCCGCATTTTCTGGCAAGTATTACAATCACCATGAACAAGGGAATTATCTTTGTGCTTGCTGCGAAACACCTCTATTCAGCTCTGAACACAAGTATGATTCAGGCAGCGGCTGGCCCAGTTATTATCAGGGAATTAACAAACAAGCCATTGATGAACACTCGGATCGCAGTTTTGGCATGGTAAGAACAGAAATTCGTTGCGCCAACTGCGAATCCCATTTGGGCCATGTATTTCCAGACGGCCCAGCACCAACCGGCTTACGTTATTGTGTAAACTCAGCCTCCCTAAACTTTAAAGCCACTCCAGACAAAGCCTAGAAACACCTACAATTCGACAAGCAGCCTGAAATATACCCAACCATTTTGATAACAGGCTGCCTAAGTCAGGTTAGCTTGCTATAATCCCGCCCCTTGCCTGCCTGTCAGGCCATTCACGGTTTAAATTGCAAGTGGAACATACCACAGGAGTTGTCCGATGCTAGGCTGGTATCCCGGTCACATGAATAAAGCCCGTCGCCAGATTAAAGACTCGCTGCCGGAAATTGACGTGATTATTGAAGTTCTGGATGCCAGACTTCCCTACTCTAGTGAAAATCCTATGCTGGCCGAGCTACGGGGCAAAAAACCTTGCTTGAAGATCCTTAGCCGCGATGACTTAGCTGACCCCCATAAAACGAAAGAATGGATTACATTTTTTAATGCTCAGGATGACACTCGAGCCATAACCGTAACCACAACGGAAGTCCGCACCCTTAAACAGATTCCAAAAATCGTTAAGGATATGGCTGGCCACGTACGCCAGGATCGCTCTGTACGGGTGATGGTCATGGGCATCCCAAATGTCGGAAAGTCAACTCTTATCAATAGCTTAGCCGGTAAAAAAGTGGCTAAAGTGGGCGACGAGCCTGCCGTGACTAAACGCCAACAACGCATCGCTTTACCATCAGGTATTGCAATCGTAGATACCCCTGGAGTTCTTTGGCCTAGGATTGAAGATCAAAATAGTGCCTATCGACTCGCTACATCAGGGGCTATACGCAATACCGCCATTGATTTCTTAGATATAGCGATGTTTGCTGCGGGTGAACTGGCTCTTCGCTACCCGAAAGTGTTGATGCAACGCTACAAGATGAAGGCTCTACCTGAAACGCCAGAAGCCATCTTAGAACTCATTGCCAGCAAACGCGGCGGCTTGAGGCCTGGCGGAGAAATCGATTGGCACAAGGCGTCTGAGGTACTATTAAACGATCTGCGAGGCGGCCATATGGGACGCCTGACGCTAGAAACACCCGCAGACATCCCTGAACCGGTTGAAGAAGAAATCGAAGAAGCTGCAGAAGTATCGCAAGAAACCGAAATAACAGACAAGCCAAAAGCTGAGTCAAACTCCACACCAGAATCCAACAACGAGTAACCACATCTGGCGCGCTCTCAGCATCTGCTAGAGCGCACCTGTAAGTTACAATAAAACCAATAGACACAATAAATTACTCGACCTTGAGCCCATCCTAGCTTATAAAGCCTTTTTTGCGACATATAGAGTACCATCATTCGTCTTAGTCTCTTTTCTGTCTTGATCCATATCAAAAAATCGTCCTGACAATTCCGCTACTCTTTGCCGAACTTCAGGCTGACTTGGTTATTGAGAATCAAGCCGAATACAGACCCGAAAGATATCTTTAGCTTTTTGCCTGTTTTTTTTCTGGAGCACTATGTCAAATACCAGCACGGCGACGGCAACTCAATCAACTAAAAGCTTGGATGCATCCGAAGAACGACGCCAATACGCCCATTTAACCGATGACGCGACAGGAAACGATGTTAGCGGTAGTATTTATCGAAAACTGACTGAACTGAATGTTTTTGACACTCTAACCAATCGCTACCATTCTGACGATTTCAATGCCGCTCGCAGTGAATATATTCGCACACGAGTCAATATCTTAAGCATCGTGTTTGCCGTGTTTGCCCCGCTATGGATTCCAATGGACTATCTGCTATTGGATTCCTCTGATCTGAATGTCATCGCTTTCTATCGCTTGATGCTATTTGGCTCTATGATTCTCCTCCTGTTTGTTAACAATGCCCGCAAACGCAATCTGCAGCACTCCTTGTTCTGCATGACACTGATGATCGCTTTTCCAGCCATTTTTTATACGGCAAGCCTCTTTCAACTGGTGCACAGCAACACCCCCTTGATTGGCTATAGCTTTATTCCCTTCTTGCTGGTGGCAATCTTAAGTGTTTTTCCACTGACCATTCTGGAAGCCGTCGTTCTGGGCATCGGTTTGATTATCACTCTGGTATACAACGATTTTTATGCAGGCGTTTTATTTAGCCTAGAGGGCTTTAAGGATCTCTGGCTAATATCGATTCTACTGATCATCGCTTTATGGGCCAACCAGGCCCAACTACACATGCTTCTCAGGCTGTACCGTCAAGCAACTCGCGACCCTCTAACCGGCCTATTAAATCGTCGCGTTATGATGGAACGCTTAAATGAGCTAACCCAACGTTGGAACAGCAATCAAAAACGCCCACCGGTTAGTGTGCTAATGCTGGATCTAGACCGTTTTAAACGGATCAATGACACTCATGGTCACCTAACAGGAGATAAGGTTCTAAAGGCATTCAGCCAGATTATGAAAGAAGAGCTGAGAAGCAGTGATATTTTAACCCGCTACGGCGGCGAAGAATTTGCCGCTATTTTACCCGGCACAACCCTGGATCATGCAGTAAAAGCGGCTGAACGGATACGATTACGCAGCGAACAGGCCTGGGTGACATCGAAAGACAACGAGCCCGTACGCTTTACCACCAGTGTTGGCGTCGGCCAGTTAAAAACAGATGAAAAGATTGATGAAGTACTTCACCGAGTGGATAACTCACTCTACGAAGCCAAAAAAACGGGTCGAAATAAGGTCATTCAATCCAACTAACGCTCCAATTTCTTTATTGGAGGAAATTGACTGATGCAGAAGCATCAGTCAATACAAGGAAAGGGCTCAACGTCCTTTCCAACAAGGTGCACGCTTAGCTAAAAATGCATCGATACCTTCTTGTGCATCATGAGCTAACATATTTTCCGTCATAACCTCACTGCAATAATCATAAGCATCAGATTGACTCATATCCGCCTGCTTATAAAATGCCTCTTTACCGACTTTCAATGTATAAGAAGATTTAGCCGCAATCATCCCTGCGATTTGATCAACCTTAAGACTCAGCGCTTCCTCTGGCAACACTGCATTGACCAAACCAATAGACTGAGCTTCATCAGCCAAGATCACCTCCCCTGTTAACAACATCTCCATGGCATGCTTTTTATGTACAGCCCGAGTTAAAGCCACCATAGGTGTTGAACAAAACAATCCAATATTGACGCCTGGCGTCGCAAAGCGTGAATCATCGGACGCATAAGCCAGATCACAAGAAGCCACCAACTGACAACCTGCCGCTGTCGCAATACCATGTACCTGCGCAATAACGGGCTGAGGAATACTCTGCACAGTACGCATCAAATCAGCACAAGTACTAAAAGTCTGTTTATAAAATGCCTCACTGGCATTCTCTTTCATCTCTTTCAGATCGTGACCCGCACAGAACCCTTTACCACTTCCTTTAAGCACAACCACCTTAATCTGCTTATCATCAGCAACAGCCCTAAGCTGCTGCATTAAGGCATTCATACACCCCATAGATAAGGCGTTATATGCCTTGGAACGATTAAGCGTCAGGTAGGCAACTCCTTCCCTGTCTTCACGTAAAACCAGCTCTTCCTGCGTCATCGGTCACCCTCTTACTTTATTGTCTTTATAAGTTACTTCAGCTTAATTTTAACCAGAGGATATCACGAGTTACTAAAAAACAAGGAACGACACCATCACAGCGACATCCTCTCTTACCAAAAAGAAAAAAATTCTTTAAGATAGGCCGTTTTCCACAATATTTACTGTTCACACCCTTAAAATATAACTACAGCCGGAGATTTACCGGATATACGGAACGATTATGCAAACCTTAAAAAAGTCCACAAAGCTAAATAATGTATGTTACGACATCCGTGGACCTGTCCTTGATGAAGCCCGACGCATGGAAGAGGAAGGTCACCGTATTCTTAAACTGAATATTGGCAACCCCGCCCCATTTGGCTTTGAGGCACCAGAAGAGATTCTGCAGGATGTGCTCTACAATCTGCCCAACGCCCAGGGCTACTGTGAATCCAAAGGTTTGTACTCCGCACGTAAAGCCGTTATGCAGGAGTGCCAGCGCAAAAAGATAGATAACGTTTCCATTGAGGATATCTATCTAGGTAATGGCGTGAGCGAATTAATCGTCATGGCCATGCAAGGCCTACTCAATGACGATGATGAGATTCTAATTCCAGCCCCTGACTATCCGTTATGGACTGCAGCCTCACGCTTAGCAGGGGGCAAAGCTGTACACTATATCTGTGACGAACAATCCGACTGGTTTCCAGATATTAATGATATTCGCAGCAAAATCACCGAAAAGACTCGCGGCATCGTCATTATCAATCCTAACAATCCAACAGGGGCTTTATATCCAGAGCCCTTGCTAAAAGAGATTATAGAAGTCGCTCGCGAGCATAATCTCGTGGTACTGGCCGATGAGATTTACGACAAGATACTTTACGACGAAGCCAAACACACCTCGATTGCCAGCTTAGCCGACGATGTGCTGTTTTTAACCTTTAACGGCCTATCTAAATCTTATCGTGTTGCCGGGTTCCGTTCCGGCTGGATGATCATCAGCGGCAACAAGCATCAGGCAGGTGATTTTATCGAGGGATTAAACATGCTCTCGTCTATGCGCTTATGCGCCAACGTACCGTCCCAACACGCTATTCAAACGGCACTGGGGGGCTACCAAAGCATTAACGACCTCGTACTCCCAGGTGGACGCTTAAAAGATCAGCGTGACCTAGCCTGGGAGATGCTAGACAACATCCCTGGCATTAGCTGCGTAAAGCCTAAAGGCGCTCTTTACCTGTTTCCAAAACTGGACGTAAAGCGCTTTAACATCCACGACGATGAGAAATTTGCTTACGACCTGCTAAAACAGGAAAAGATGCTGGTTGTACAAGGCACTGCCTTTAACTGGCCAGACCCGGATCATTTCCGAATTGTCTCCCTGCCTTATGTGGATCAGCTAGAAGATGCTATCAACCGTATTGCTCGCTTCTTAAGTAAATATCGGCAGTAGCGCTTAATTTTCTATGACACTCCAATCATTGGAGCCAGTAGACACAGATTAAGCAAACAATTGGGACGTAGACAATAAACTGTCACGTCCTTTTTTTATTCTGTTTAATACCATCATCAACACTTGCCTCACTAGGCACTTCCATTATTGCTATCTGAAAAAACCAACTATTTGTCTAAAAAGCCACAAAAAAATCAACGATTACTTGAACCTATTATTTCTGACCCTATCTAAAAGATCAGATTATTTAACAGGAGAATTCGCCACCATGATGCGTATTGGATTATTTTTAATGACCAACCTAGCGGTACTGGTTATTGCTGGTTTCGCTTTAAGCGTACTGGGGGTAGGTAGCTATCGTGAAGGTTCATCCCTAAACCTAATGAACCTATTAATTTTCTGCGGCATCATTGGCATGACAGGCTCATTAATCTCCCTGTTTATGTCAAAAATGATGGCAAAGATGAGTACGGGCACTCAAATTATTGAGCAGCCACGGAACGAAACAGAAGCCTGGTTACTACAAACAGTGGAAGAGCTATCCCAACAAGCCGGTATTAAAATGCCCACCGTAGGCATTTTCCCTGCTATGGACGCTAATGCTTTTGCCACTGGCTGGAACCGTAACGATGCACTGGTTGCCGTTAGTGCAGGCTTGCTGCAGCGTATGAGCCCTAATGAGGTGCGCGCCGTACTTGCCCACGAAATAGGTCACGTTGCTAACGGTGATATGGTAACACTGGCTTTGATACAGGGTGTGGTAAACACCTTTGTAATGTTTGTAACCCGCTGTGTGGTTTACGCTATCGATCAGTTTACTGCCGATGAAGAAGGTGAAGGCGGTCTAGGCTGGATAGCAGAAATAGCACTCACCATTATTCTGGATATTCTGTTTGGTATTCTGGCATCAGGCATTGTTGCTTGGTTTAGCCGTAAACGTGAATTTAAAGCGGATCAAGCCGGTGCCAACCTGGCAGATCGTCAGTCCATGATCAGTGCTCTACAGCGCCTGAAAGCAGAGCATGAAGGTGAAAGCAGCCTACAGGGCTCTATGACAGCACTCGGCATCTCTGGCGGCAAGATGTCTGCTTTCTTTGCATCACACCCTCCACTGGATGACCGCATTGAAGCACTGCAACGGGGTTAATATCACCCCTGGGCAGTAATATTTGCATTCAAGGGACCACCAAGCTCCCTTGAATGACGAAAAAAAAACGGAAGACATCAAAGATGGCTTCCGGTTTTTTTTATTCAAGCTAGGAGCTATTCCTTCAATCTATATGAGCAAAGGCCACTCTCTTTATAACCTATCGGACTTTACAACTTATCGGAATTGCTACTACTTACCAAACTTAATGCCAAATCCGTATTTTTCTAAGCGATCCGCCAGTTTTTGCTGATTGGTTTTCAACTGTATTCTCAGCGTTGGGAACTCTCGACGAACCGGATAATCCTTACGCAACTCATCAAAGACCAAACCTATAGGGCGCTCAGCTTTTACCGCCTTACTGAAAGATCGTCGCATAGCAATATCATCATTACGCACATCGTAACAGGCTCTAACGGCCGTTAACGTTGCCCACCAGCGATGGGCCTGTCCTGAGAAAGAAAGCTTCTTCAGAGGCGGCTCAGGGATAAGCTGTGCAAGCTTTTTACGTACAGGCAAACCAAAATAGTGACAAACCGCCTGATACACCATCTCTGTTCCCTTTAGCTTGCCATCCAAGCTATAACCGGCAATATGAGGCGTACCTATGTCCACCAACTCTAACAAGGCATGGTCAATATTCGGCTCAGACTCCCAAACATCTAAAGCAACAATCAAATCATCTTTTTCTATTAGACGCTGTTTTAATGCCTGATTATCGACCGCACCACCTCGACCACTGTTTAACAGAATCGTATCGGGCTTCAATGCATTAATCCGGTTTTCATTCAGCAAATGATTGGTAGGATGTGGCCCCTCAGTTATAAGCGGTGTATGCATTGAGATGACATCCGCTTTGGCCAATAAGGTATCAATATCCGTAAAGCCTTCTTCGCCTTCAGCATCTGCTCGCGGTGGATCACAAACCAAAACTTTAAGACCAATAGATTCCAGGCGCTCCTGCAGTCGACGCCCCACATTACCCGCACCGATAATACCAAAGGTTTTCTCTTTTAACAGAAAACCCTCCTGATCCGACAAAAAGGTTAAAACACTCAGCACATACTCCACCACAGAGTTAGCATTACAGCCTGGCGAGTTGGCAAAACCTATTTTATTTTTTTTCAGATAGTCCTGATCAATATGATCACAACCTATGGTTGCCGTTGCGACAAACTTAACCTTAGTGCCCTTTAGAAGCGTCTCATTAACTTGTGTAATCGAGCGAACCAATAAAACATCCGCATGCTGAATCTGCTCTGCGGTCATCTCCCGACCCGGCAGAGTTTCTATGGTACCCAATTCAGCAAAAAACTCCTGAATAAGGGGAATATTTTCATCGGCAATGATGTGCATCTATTTTCCTCAAGACCATTTCTGAAAGCACCAGTCATATCAAAGCTTTACAAATGCCAGTGTTTCAGGCTCAATTCGCGCTTGCAGCTTGGAAAGCTTTTGTTTTTTAGCTCAACTCATCCAATAGTTGTTCTAATGCTGCAATAATAAGCACCTAAAT
Source organism: Oceanospirillum sp. (assembly GCA_047518265.1). Classification (GTDB taxonomy): domain Bacteria; phylum Pseudomonadota; class Gammaproteobacteria; order Pseudomonadales; family Halomonadaceae; genus Oceanospirillum. The sequence continues at coordinate 85,711 of JAKZRG010000021.1, read as the reverse complement.
AAAAAATTTCTCTACACAAAGCAGTCATTTTCTCTGACTACTTAACAGAGAATACCAAAATAGATTTATTTAGGTGTGTAGCACTAAATAATATCAGCCCGCTGGAGTAGCACAAGTGATTGTTCGCTGGCAAAACGAACATGATTATTGCCTGGTTCATATCCATCAAGATATGTTTGGCGACTGGCTTCTAACAAAAGCCTGGGGACAGATCGGTACCCAATTTGGAGGCGTAAACCATTCATTGATGGAATCCTACAATGAAGCGGTGACGCTAATGGAAAGTATTGGCACTGTTCAGGAAAGCCGTGGCATGGCACGGGTCCTACAACTGGACGACAAAGAAGAAGCAGCGGATCTATTTTCTGATCTACTTCGCTCCGGTGAACTGCCGCCTCAAAACTGACCGGATATATACAATTTATCCGGCCAGCAAGGTTCTTCTTTTAATCCTGCTCTTATTCTAATTTTGACCAACCAGATAACCTTCAGCCTGTTGAACATCAAAAGGCCACCCCAAATCATCCTCTCGATCTTCTATACGGATCACAGGAATACGAATACCGTATTTCTCCACCAAAGCTTCCTCTTCGCTGATCTCAACCAACGCCAGAGTTAAACCTGCACCCATAGCCAAAGGCTGCACAATAGCTTGTGCCATCTCGCAAAGATGGCAACCTACTGTGGTATACAAATAAATTGTTTTACTCATTAGAACTCAACTCCAAGCACCTAAACAAAAGCTTTTCTATCGCAAAACACCATATTCTCCGACCAACAGCCAGAGAATACGATCTTTTTTGTCTGGCTACTTAGTCAAAATAACGAATTTCAAAACAGTGGTGAATTTTCTGATTACGGGCGAAATCCAACGGGATAGTCTCTTTTGAAATATCTGCCACATCAAACCGCTCAAGAATGGATTCATCCATCTTAAAGCTACGCAGGTTATTAGAGAAAATCAGTGCACCACCTGGCGCTAATACACGCATCGCGTGACGAATCATCTTGGCATGATCTCGCTGAATATCTAATACATCCTTCATACGCTTAGAGTTTGAGAAGGTAGGTGGGTCCAAAAAGATCAGATCAAAGATCCGATCATTTTGGGACAACCACTCCATGCAATCCGCCTGAATAAATTCATGCTCATCGCCACTGAAACCGTTCAGGCGCATATTTTTACGCCCCCACTCCAGATAAGTATTGGAAAGATCAACACTCACAGTACTACGAGCACCACCCACAGCAGAGTGCACGGTAGCGGAAGCGGTGTAACAGAATAGGTTCAATACTCGCTGATCCTTAGCTTCATCAGCCAAAAATAGACGAATAGGTCGGTGATCCAGGAATAAACCGGTATCCAGATAATCATCCATATTCACCAGTAACTTGGCATTACCTTCCTGCACTGTCAGCATAGAGCCCTTACGACTGATCTTTTCGTATTGAGCACTACCACTTTGACGCTTACGTTGCTTAAGGTGAATATTGGATGGATGAATATCGAAAACCGCTGGCAGCACCTGAATAACATCCATGATGCGACGCTCTGCTTTACGGGGATCAATAGTTTTAGGTGGCGCATACTCTTGCACGTGCAAATGCTCACCATAAACATCCACCGCAACAGCGTATTCAGGCATATCCGCATCATAAGCACGGAAGCATTGAATTTTATTTTTAGCACGCCATTTTTTTAGCTGTTTAAGGTTTTTCCGCACACGGTTGGCGAACATGCGCCCACCATCACTCCAGCCAGATTCATCATAAATCAGTTCTTCTGTACTTAAACGTGGCTTATCTTTATTGGCTGCCAACTCTTCGGCACTTCGCTCAACCTGCTCATTTACCTTAAAAAGCAATAGCTTACAAGGCAAGGCACCATTAAACATATTGTATTGTTTATGGCTGCGCATACCCATTTTATGGCACAAATCAGCATTACCGGTAAAAACAGACACCTGCCAACCTGCAAACACTTCTTTTAATCGATCACCCAAATGACGGTACAGGTGAATCAGAGACGGCATATCACTGATACGCTCACCGTAAGGTGGGTTTGTGGCCACTAAACCTGGCTCAAGAGTACCCGCATGAGTCGGTAGCACAAAATCAGCCAGCTCTTTACGAGAGACATGCACAACCTTATCTAGACCTGCTCGGCGAATATTTTTCTGAGCAGCAGATAAGGCATTGTTGCTATTGTCATAACCATAGATCAGGCCACTCCAGCGTTTACGGCCAATACTCGCCCGGGCCTCAGCTTCTTTTTCAATTTCACGCCAAAGATCAAAATCATGCTGTTTCCAGGTAAAGAAACCAAAATGACTACGATTCAAGCCCGGAGCCTGATCCATAGCAATCAAGGCGCCCTCAACCAACAAGGTACCAGAACCACACATAGGATCTAATAACGGAGCCCCCTGCTTGGCCAGCTCAGGCCAACCACTACGAATCAAAATAGCAGCAGCAAGGTTCTCTTTTAATGGCGCCATAGCACCATCTAAACGATACCCCCTCTGGTGCAAACTGCTACCTGATAGATCTAAACTCAGCGTCAGCTCACCACGATTCAAACGAGCGTTAACTCGCATCGATGGACTTTCTTTATCCACCGAGTGACGAAAGCCCGTTTTATCTTTCAGCTGATCAACAATAGCATCTTTGACTCTCTGAGCCGCAAAATGTGTATTGCGAATTTCACGGTTAGTACCTGAGAAATCAACCGCCAAAGAGCCCTGGGCAAGCATATGCTCATCCCAATCGATGGACTGTACCGTATCGTACAACTCTTCAGCATCTTCAGCGCTTCCCTGCCCTAAACGCAACAGCACTCGGTTAGCCAATCGAGACCAAAGACACAGTCGGTAAGCTACCTCTAAAGTCGCCATACACTCCACACCGGCCACTTTTTCTCTTACAGATTCAGCACCCAGCTGCTCACATTCTTGTGCCAGCAGACCTTCAAGACTTTTAGGACAGGTTAAAAATAGATCTAGTAACGCCATGATTTCTCAGCCAAATTACCGACAGCCTAAAACATAAGCTATCTCGTTTATTCCTGCAGCCTATAAAAAGCGACAGAATTATGAAAAAAAGGTGTTCGACAAGCCTTCGCAATTCAACTACAACTTAACTGTTGTTGTGTATTTGCGCAAAAGATCACAGACACCTAAAAATTTAAACTCAGTACCCATACCGGAAGATATTGCCGGTAAAAGTCGGTAAATCCATGGAAAAAACCATATCGATACCGACAAAAAAAATGCCTAGGGCTCGGCTAAACGTAGAGCCAGCATCCATAAATAATGGAGAAATATCAACACAGGGCAAAAGCAATAAAGCAAAACAAAGTGTTGACGGGCTTCCTTGTTTATGATTATTTAAAGCTAACTTAAGTACGAAAGAACAACTCCAGATTGGAGGTAAAATCTGGTACAAGGCGCAAGCCAAAGGAAAATAGTTACAATAAACTCAGGGATTGTCGACCTGTAAAACAAGCAGCATATTTTGCTCAATTACACCCATCACGCCAAACCAAAATTTAATGGCAACAGGGTAAGAGCATAACGACCGGATTAGGCTGGTAACAATAAAAACCACCAACGGTTAAACGTTGCACTCGAAAGATTCAGGTACGACACCACAAAGATAGCTACGAGGCGTTAACTCTTATGAATAAAAGACAAAAACGAGATCCGTCCCAACGAGCGTTTTTACGTGGTTACCAAGCGGGAGTAAATGGCAAGTCCCGCGATTTATGCCCCAATCAAAATATCGACACTCGCCAATTTTGGATGAGTGGCTGGCGAGAAGGCCGCGCTGACTCTTGGGCTGGAATGACAGGTGTATCAGGAATCCATAAGAATCCTACTGTCCTCTCTTAGAACGTTTCGCAAACGAGTATAGCTAATATAAGGCTCGCCAAAAGCGAGCCTTTTTATTGCCTGACAATAAAAACTGAGTATTAACTCGTCAGAGATGCAACGGCCTCAGCGGCATCCTTCACAAGTTTAGGCCCTTGATAGATAAAGCCCGTGTAAACTTGCACCAAGCTCGCACCTGCTTTGATCTTTTCACAAGCAGCCTCAGCACTATCAATACCGCCGACACCAATAATAGGCAATTCACCTTCTAAGGTGTCTGCTAGAATCTTAATCACATGTGTCGATTTTTCACGCGCAGGCCGACCACTTAAACCACCAGCCTCTTCAGCATTTTTTAGCCCTTTGACTTCTTCGCGATCCAAAGTCGTATTTGTGGCAATCACCGCATCCATTTTCTGATTGCGGATATTATTTGCCACCATGCGTACTTCATCGTCATCCATATCCGGCGCAATCTTTACCGCAATAGGTACATAACGGTTGTATTGCTCGGCCAACCGGGTCTGCTCTTCTTTTAAAGCACGCAACAATGCTTCCAAAGTATCGCCAAACTGCAAATTACGTAAACCCGGTGTATTGGGTGAAGAAATATTTACAGTGACATAGTCTGCATGAGCATACACTTCCTTCAAGCAGTACAAATAGTCCTTCTCGGCATCCTCTACGGCTGTGGTTAGGTTTTTACCAATATTGATACCTATCACACCCTTGAACTTACTGCGCTTCACCTGCTCAACCAGATGATGAACACCCTTATTATTAAAACCCATGCGGTTAATAATGGCGCCTTTTTCCGGTATACGGAAGATACGCGGCTTGTCATTACCCGGCTGAGGTTTTGGGGTTACCGTACCAACCTCAACAAAACCAAAACCCAGCGCACCTAGAGCATCCAAATGATCTGCATTTTTATCTAGCCCTGCTGCCAAGCCAACAGCATTAGGAAAATGAATCCCCATCACTTCAACTGGAGCTTGAACCCGGCTTTTAGCAAAGAGAGGCAAAACACCCAAATTATGGGCAGCATTTAAGCCATCCAAAGCCAATTCATGAGCGGTTTCACCAGAGAATTGAAAAAGAACTTTTCGCGCCAGACTATACATTGAGCTCTCCCAGCTGCCGTTGCGGTGGGTCTACAAAGGGTAGGTCGATAAAATTGGCGGCAGTATACCCTATTAGGCATAAGCAAACACGTGGGAATACAGTTTTAACGGAGAGAAAGAAGAAAGGTAGAAAATCTTCTCTTTTCCACAATCTAAAAATTCACCCAAAAACAGAAAGAGCGGGCACTAGACCCGCTCTATAGACTGAAACTTATTGTCAGAATCAAAACTCACCCTAAAACGACCATGAATACCATCATGGGCTAAAAAAGGCTGTAAAATATTGGCCGGTATCTGCACCCGACGCCCCCAAGTATCATAGGCGATTACGCCAGTGGCGTAACCGCGATAATACTCTAGGTATTTTTCTGCGCTTAAGCTGACAGAAATAACAACTTCAGACATCTATCCTCTAACTTTATGCTTCCATTTGCATCTGAGCCAGATCAAACAACTCACGCATCGCCACCGAGAAGATCGGGAAGTCGACTTTACTACCAGAGTTGATCTCTTCCAGAATACTTTGCCAACGTTGTACCTGATGCTGATGACGTCTCATCCATTGGGATACACGTCCTTCAACATCAAGCGCTCCATCTTCCATCTGCAGTACACTAATGGCAAGTGCACGACTCTGCCAATCCAGATCATCACGGAATGTTTCCCGAGCCAGAGCTTCCCAATTGTCATGAACATTCAATTGAGTAATTTTCTGACCAATCCACTGCAAGTCCAATTGATGACCCAGTTCAAAGTAGACCTCAGCTACGCGCTGAAGTTTCTCACCTGTCACACGTTCAGCTTCAACGACACCCAATAAAGAGTATAAACCGGATGTTGCGGCTACTTGATCTGCCAGGTGCTCAGGAACCCCCTGCTCCATCAATTCTTCTCGGCGCTGACTCCAGCTTTCTAGCTGAGCACCACGTAAACGCTCACCGATAGTTTCACTCAGCATACGAACTTTTGGCTCGTACAGAGCAATCACATCACTCACTGACATATTTGCCAGATGAGGGCGTAAGAACCAACGAGTTGCACGACGAATCAAGCGCATCAAGTCCTGCATCATGCCGTACTGCACATCACTGGAGACACGATAGTCCAGCTCTTCGATTTGCTGCCAGAAGCTATGGATACCAAAGACATCACGAGCCACAACATAAGCACGAGCAATTTCAGCAGCTTCTGCACCTGAAGAATCAATCAGACGGTGAATAAAGGCAATACCACCATGATCGATCAAATCATTAGCCAACTGATTCGCTACAATCTCACGCTTCAGACGGTGGTTGTACATGGCCGGTCTGAAATCTTTAACCAGCACCTGCGGGAATGCATTTTCCAGCTCTTGCTCAATATAACTATCTTCAGGTACATCCGATGCCACGATCGCCAGCTTCAGATCCGCTTTTGCATAGGAGATCAGTACCGAAAGTTCAGGTAATGTTAGACCACCACCTTGGTTGAAACGCTCCAGCAAAACGTCATCTGGCGGAATAAACTCCAGTTCACGATTCAGCTTACCTTCGCTCTCTAGGGCATTAATAAAGCGACGGAATTGACCGATTCCTTCTTTCGCCATCAATTTGGCCAGGCTTAACGCTTCACCCTGGCTGTAGTTATTTTTCAGAACCAGATCAGCTACTTCATCGGTCATATCTTCCAATAACTGGTTACGTTGTTTACCGGTCATATCTTCACGGCCAACAATTTCATCCAGTAGGATCTTAATATTTACCTCATGATCCGAACAGTCTACACCACCGGCATTATCAATAAAGTCAGTCGTAGACGCGCCACCCTTCATACCGTATTCAATACGGGCATTCTGCGTCAGACCTAGGTTACCACCCTCGCCAATCACACGAGCATTCAAATCTGCTCCATTGATACGCAAACTATCATTGGCCTTATCGCCCGCATCCGCATGCGTCTCACCGGAAGACTTAACATAGGTTCCGATACCGCCATTCCAGATCAAATCTACCGGTGCTTTTAATACTGCAGAGATTAAATCATTAGGAGATAAGCGATCTTCAGTAATGGCAAAACGCTCTTTCATCTCAGGACTAATCTGAATAGATTTTGCCGAACGAGGGAAAATACCACCGCCTTCAGAGATCAATTTATTGTTGTAATCCCCCCAGCTTGAACGTGGCAACTCAAACATGCGCTTACGCTCACGGAAGCTTGCCGCTGTATCAGGATTAGGATCAACAAAAATATGCAGGTGGTTAAAAGCACATACTAACTGGATCTGCTCTGATAACAACATACCGTTACCAAATACATCACCACTCATATCACCGATGCCAACAACGCTAAACGCATCGGTTTGAACATTATGCCCCAGTTCACGGAAGTGGCGCTGTACAGAAACCCAGGCACCGCGAGCCGTAATACCCATTTTCTTATGGTCGTAACCGTTAGCACCACCGGATGCAAAGGCGTCTTTCAACCAGAAACCATGCTCCTGAGAGATGCCGTTGGCAATATCAGAGAAGGTTGCAGTACCTTTATCTGCCGCAACAACCAGATAGGGATCGTCTTCATCATGGCGTACCACCATTTTCGGCGGCACTACCTCACCTTCAACTAGGTTATCCGTTACATCCAACAGAGCACCAATAAAGGTTTTATAACAAGCGATACCTTCTTCTAAGATAGCTTCTCGGCCACCTTGCTCAGGCGGACACTTACAAACGAAACCACCTTTAGCACCTACAGGTACAATAACGGCATTCTTCACCTGCTGAGCTTTCACCAAACCCAGAATTTCGGTGCGGAAATCCTCGTGTCGATCTGACCAGCGTAAACCACCACGGGCTACCTTACCGCCACGCATGTGTACACCTTCAACACGCGGAGAGTAAACGAAGATCTCAAACTTAGGACGTGGCAATGGCACATCAGGGATCTGGTTCGTATCCAGCTTGAAGGAGATATAGCTTTTCACCTGACCATTAGCATCAGGCTGGTAGAAGTTAGTTCGCAATGTTGCCTGCATCAACTGCATATAGCGACGCAGAATCATATCTTCATTCAGGCTTTGAACTTGATCCAGAGTCTCAGAAATACGGGCAATGAGTTGCTCTTCTTTCTCTGCGGTATGTTCAGCCTCTGGATCAAAGCGCAAGGTGAACAGATCCAATAACATCCGAGCGATATCAGGGTGATTTTCCAGTGTTGATGCAATATAACCCTGACCGTAGTTAAAGCGAACCTGCTTCATATAACGGGCATAAGCACGCAAAATACTGACCTGACGCCAGTTCAGACGAGCCGTTAATACCAAACGGTTGAAGGAATCATTTTCTGCCGAACCGTTCCAAGTATGCTCAAAGGCACCTTTGAACACATCCTTGATCTCAGACAGATTAATTTCTTCTCCACCGGATGGTTCTAAGGCAAAATCATGAACCCAAATCGTACAGCCATCACTGCGTTCAATTTCATAAGGGTGCTCACCCACAACCCGCATACCCAAGTTTTCCAATACAGGAATCACATCGGATAATGGTAAAGGATCATGGGCATGGAATAGCTGAAACTGCATATGACTGCTTTCAGATTCCAAATGACGGTAGAAGCTCATGCTGACCGTGCGCTCTTCGCTCAACTGATCGATATAACCCAGATCAATTACAGCCCCTCTTGGGCTAAAGTTTTCACGATAGCTGGCCGGATAAGCATCTTTATATAGCTTGTGGTAATGATTAGCTTTTTCTTCGCCATAACGCTCAACCAAGGCATCATGCATATCATCACTCCAAGAGCGAGCGATATTCACGATCTGCTGTTCAATCTCTTTGACTGAATACTCTGGCGCTTTATCACCATTGAAACGCAGAATAAATTGCGTACGCGCCAAAGCGGATTCAGAGAAATGCGTATGGAACTCACTGCCATTGGCATCTAGCTCACGACACAGAATATCTGCAACTTTATAGCGAATTTCAGTGCTGTAAATATCACGAGGCACAAACACTAGGCAGGAATACAACTTGCCGAAGCTATCTTCGCGAATAAACAAGCGTACCTTGCGACGTTCACGGATATTCAAAATACCGGTCACGGTTTCAGTCAGCTCATGCATATCGATCTGGAATAGATCATCCCGAGGATAGACTTCCAGAATTTGGATCAGCTGTTTACCGTTATGACCATCAGGATCAAGTCCGGACGCCTGCATCACCGCATCAATTTTTTTACGCAGAATCGGTACATTACGCGGTGTTTCGTTATAAACAGCCGAAGTATATAAGCCCAAGAAACGACTTTCGCCAATCAGTGCGCCTTCTGCATCAAAGCGCTTAATCGTAATGTAATCAGCATAAGTTGGTCGATGGACACGAGCATGAGACGATGACTTAGCAAAACTCAACAACTCAGGGATCAAAACAAACTGGCGGGCATCCAGTGCCATATCATGACGAGACTGAACACTGTAGCGAGGATCATCTAACTTGAGCACACCCAGCTCAGAACCTGCCATCTGCTTCAGTACTTTTTTACCATCTTCATCTACCACTTCATACTCATCGTAACCCAGATAAGTGAAGTGATCGTGATTCAACCAATCAAGGAAGGCGGTCGCTTCGCTGATATCAGCATCCGACAGATGAGGTGGGCGACTTTTTGCCAGCTCTTCACAAAGGCTAATAGCCTTATCCCGCATAGCAGGAAAATCATTAACGGCGGTGCGTACTTCACTCAGTACTTCTGTCATCGATTGAGCCAGATCATCCAGCTCTGATTGATCCGTATGGCGATCAACTTCAATATAGATCAAAGATTCTAAGGATTGATCACCAGATTTAGCATCCAGTTCATCCTTACGACCTACTACTCGAACCTGCTGACCATCCGCATCACGCTGAAATTTAAGTACAGCGTTATGAATAGAGTGAACCGTTAAACCACGACGACTTAACTCAATACGCACAGAATCTACAAGAAACGGTAGATCACGGTGTAAAACTTCAATAACCGTATGGGTCGACTGCCAACCGTGTTGTTCAAAGTCTGGGTTATATACCCGGATTTTAGCTTCATCCAAATTGTGCTTTTGCACAAAATTCCAGGTTGATACGGTCGCACCGTAAAGATCATCAACCCGACGCTCAGACAGATCCTCTAGGGAGGCCGAAGCATAATAAAAACTGGAAAAATTAATAATTTCTCTGACTTTTTCTTCAGAGAACCTTGCCGCGAGTTGTTCCTCTAATTGACTGAGGAATTTCTTATGACCTTCACTGGCTTGATACATCATCGCTGACCTCTGCACTGCGCCCTATTTGGAGTTGTCATCCGGTCTACCCTGCTAACGGCTATCAAACTATGAAAATGCAGGTATTGATAAATCGTTATTTTACCAATTGTAAACAGGTACTAATTAGCTTTGACGAAAACATAGTACAAATCAACTATTAAGCCGCATATGTATGACAAAAAAGCATAGGACGAAAAATTATTATCATAATGTTGTATTTCACGGTAATCACACCCATATCCCAAAAAGGATTTAGGGGATATCGAAACACCCAAACAAAAACATCTCAACAGACGAGTATCGGAATGCTTTTGTTAAGATATGTATATAAGGTGACACAAAAAGTAAAAAAATAGAATCAAGACAAGATAAAAGGAACTAGTCAGAGAAAAAGAGTTCTAGCTATACTGCGAATCCTTTATCAAGATTCGACCAAGAACAGCCGAAACAACAGAGAGAAAATAAGACAAGGATTATCATGGCAGTACGTGATGTTTTTCAACAACTAAACCAGCACTTACAAAAACAAATTATTGGTCAGGAAACCCTGCTTTCTCGTCTGTTAATTGCACTATTGGCCGATGGTCATTTATTAGTTGAAGGCCCACCGGGTCTGGCAAAAACCAAAGCGATTAAAACTCTGGCTTCCGGTTTGGAAGGCAGTTTTCAACGTATTCAGTTTACTCCGGATTTACTACCAGCAGATATTACGGGCACGGATATTTATCAACCGGAAAGTAATAACTTTAGCTTCCAACAAGGTCCTGTCTTTAATCACTTTGTATTGGCGGATGAGATCAACCGAGCCCCAGCTAAGGTGCAGGCAGCTCTTTTAGAAGCGATGGCAGAGAGACAAGTCACCGTAGGCAATACTAGCTATCCTCTACCAGAAACCTTTCTGGTAATGGCGACTCAAAACCCTATCGAACAGGAAGGAACTTACCCTTTACCAGAAGCACAACTGGATCGATTTCTTCTGCATGTCAGTCTAAATTACCCTTCTGCCGAAGCTGAACTGGAAATCCTACGTTTAGTCCGTGAAGAACAGAAATATCTGTTGGGGCATACGGAAACCGAACAAAACGTTCCTGTTGTCAGCCAGGAACAAATCATCGAAGCTCGACGTTCCGTACTGGATATCTACATGGCCGATAGCATTGAGCAATATATCGTGCATTTAGTAGATGCCACCCGTCGTCCGGAAAAATATGATCAGGATCTGGCCACCTGGATTGAATACGGTGTCAGTCCACGAGCCACGCTTGCACTGGATCGCTGCGCTCGTGCCAACGCTTGGCTAGCAGGGCGGGACTTTGTGACTCCTGAAGATGTGCAAGCTTTACTGCCGGATGTATTCCGCCATCGACTACTACTTCGCTATGAGGCTGAAGCCGCAGGCTTTAACAGTAATCAGGTTATTCAACATCTGCTACAACAAGTACCGGTTGTTTAATGATGTTTAAAAGTTCCTGGCAGCAACTGAGCCCTAATCTTAAGAAGCTAAGTTTTAAGAGCTTAGGTTTTAAGAGCCCGGGGTTTAAAAGCCTGGGTTTTAAGAGCCTGAGCTTTAAGAACCATTACTTTAAAAGTGCAGGTTCGGCTCTTGAAGCCGATCAGTTTTTGCCTGAACTTAATTTACAGTACCTGTTATCTTGGCAGAAATATCGTTCCGCTTTGGGCAGTCATTTAAAAACCCCAACATCATCGACTCTGGCAGGGCAACACAGGTCTCGTATTCAAGGCAGGGGTATGGAGCTCAGCGAGATACGAAACTACCAACCCGGTGACGATATTCGTCTGATGGATTGGAAAGTCACCGCTCGTACTCGCAAACCTCATACGAAGGTATTCTTAGAGGAAAAAGAGCGCCCGGTACATCTAGTCATCGACCTATCGAGCAGCATGTTATTTGGTAGTCAGCGTAGCAAGGCAGAACAAGCCGCCAATATTGCTTCAACCTTAGGCTGGTCTCTTACCGCTCAGGGAGATCGTTGTGGTGGCTTGATCTTTAATGGCCAGGATCATCGTTTGATCCGACCTAAAGCACGGCAAAAGGGGCTGCTCCCCTTATTACAGAACTTATGCCAATTTGGTCAGCAGCTATCCAGCGAACAGGTTCAAGCTGAACCTGGCCGCATGAATCAAATACTCCAGCAGATGATTGCACAACCGGGCCATGGCAGCTTGGTCGTAGTAATCAGTGATTTCTGGTCTCTGGATCTGGAAGATTACGGGATATTACGCCAGATCAGTCGAAGACATAACTTACTGGCCATTCAGGTATCAGACCCGTTGGAATACGAACTGCCTCCCGGCCCTTGTTATCTTACCGACGGTTATCAGCAACAGTTTTTTGACGGCGATAAAGCACAGGATAAAAAGGATTATCGGCGAAGTTTTGACCAGCACCAGCAGGCTTTACAGCAAATCATGTTAAAAACCGGCGGGCAATTTATTAGCCTCTCGACAACGGAACACCCAGCTGACAAACTGAAACATTATTTTTCTTAAACTTCCTATTAAAAATAGGTTTAATCTAAAAAAATCAATTAGTTAACTGTATCAATTCGGATAAGATACAGAAATAAACGCAGAAAATAACCGGCACAAGCACTATGCAAGGGTGCGGTTAAAGCGTAATCAATGCGTTGTAAACGCATGATAAATTAAAGAGCAGCAGGAGCCTCGTTGAATGAGCACAGAGCAAGCTTTGCTTGATCAGTTAAAAGATATCCATCTACCCGCCCCATCAGAAGGTTGGGGGGCGGCTATATATGCTTGGTGGCTACCTGTTATTACGGTTCTATTCTGCCTAGTCCTCATTTATCTGGGCCGACGTCATTATCTTAAAACCCGAATCCGTCGCTATGCCCTTAGTGAGCTAACCCAGATGCAGGACAGGTTCAAAGAACACAACGAACAACAGCGACTATTAAATGAATTCAACATGCTCTTACGCCGCATGGCTATTGTGCATTACGACCGAGAAAAGGTTGCCCATTTATCCGGCGCCGATTGGCTAGAGTTTTTGGATCGTAGTGGAAAAACCCATGACTTTAGCGCCGGCCCAGGTCAGGTTCTATCCAGCGTTTATCAAGCAAGCCCCGATAGTTTTGATGCCGACGCCTTAACAGAAACGGTTAAACAATGGATATGCTGTCAACTTTAATCAATCTGGCTGACCAGATAACATTTACCTGGCCCTGGATTTTTATCCTGCTGCCTCTACCTGGGCTGGTATATTATTTTGTCCCTGCCACGCCGAGTCGACACTATCGTTTAAAGGTTGCAGGCTTACGAGTCAAAGGGAAAAGATCCTCAGGGTCGAAGTACCTATCCCATAATATTCAACGCTTATTATTGGGTTGTTGGCTTTGGTTATTACTCTTGCTCTCTGCCAGCCATCCACAATGGATTGGTAATCCAGTACCTTTACCTAATAAGGGGCATGATCTTATGCTGGCGGTTGATATCTCCGGTAGCATGCAAATGCAAGATATGCGTCTGGATCAACAGCCGACGGATAGACTGACAGCGGTCAAAAAAATCGTCTCTGACTTTGTTCTACGTCGAGAGGGAGACAGATTAGGTCTTATCGTTTTTGGCAGCCAAGCGTATTTGCATGTGCCTTTAAGCCATGACCGATCAACAGTATCTGGCCAATTAATCGATATCCAACTGCGTATGGCGGGAGAACAAACGGCCATTGGTGATGCCATTGCACTTGCAGTTAAACGTTTAAAAGATCAACCCGAAGATGCTAGGGTTCTGATATTACTTACTGATGGCGCCAATACGTCTGGGGAGATTGACCCACTACAGGCCGCTCAATTAGCCGCCAGTCAAAAGCTTAAAATTTACACCATAGGTATCGGAGCCGATGAACTGGAAGTTGAAACCCTATTTGGCTTGAGCCGCCGTATCAATCCATCCCAAGAGCTGGATGAATACACCTTACGTACTCTGGCCAAAAAAACCGGAGGACAATATTTCCGGGCACGCAGTACAGAAGAATTAAATGCAATTTATCAGGAACTTGATCGCCTGGAACCTATCGAACAACAATCACAAGTATTTCGGCCAAGATACAGCCTGCTACATTGGCCGCTGTCTCTCGCCATAATCAGCTTAATGATGGTATTTTCTGGCCGTTGGCTACTCACACTCTGGCGCCAACGACACCAGGGTCAGTCTCAACAACAAGAGAAGAGCCGACCAATGAAAAACCATACAATAAGCAATAATGAATAGGGAATTTCTGGTCCACTTATGGAGTTGCTAGATAGCTTTCACTTTGCCCGCCCTTGGGCTCTGCTTATTATCCCTTTTTTACTGCTACAGGTACTCTGGTATCTAAAGTTTCGCCATAGCGCCAACCCGTGGCAGGGGCATATGCGTACCGACTTACAGGCGAAGCTGTTACAACAGCCCAAAGAAGAGTCCAGTTATCTCGCCTGGATTATTTTAGCGATTACGCTAACAGGGTGTGCCCTAGCAGGCCCAAGCTGGAGTCAACAATCCAGACCAGTATTTAGTAAACAGGATTCTCTGGTCATTGTTCTGGATATGTCCCTTTCCATGTTAACGGAAGATATTCAGCCGAACCGGGCGCAACGCAGCAAATTAAAATTGATGGACTTATTAGACCAACGAAAGGAAGGGCTAACAGGTTTGGTGGTTTATGCCGGTGAAGCCTATACCGTAACGCCATTAACCGCAGATACCGCCACCATTCGTAATCTTCTGCCCGCCCTCGAACCCACTTTAATGCCAAAACTTGGCAGTGCTGCAGAAGCCGGTATCATTCAGGCTCAGGAGTTAATGGCACAAGCTGGCGTACAAAAAGGCCGTATTCTTTTAGTCACCGATGGCATTGATCAAACCGCACTGAAGCAGATCAGTAAACAACTCAACAAAAATACAGCTCTGAGCATTCTGGCGGTTGGTACAGAGGAAGGTGCCCCCATCCCCCTCGGCAACCAAGGCTTTGTTAAAGATGCCAAGGGCAATGTCATTATCAGCCAACTGGATTTCACCACACTGGAAGATTTACAGCAAAAAACCTCCGCTCGTTTAAGCCGTATGCAGCTAGAAAATGGTGATTTGGATTATCTCTTGGCAGAATCAGATCTTAACGCCGAGCTGAAAGAGGAAGAGGCCCAATTGCCTCTTTGGATCGAACAGGGTCATTGGTTTTTGTTACCCGTCCTACCATTAGCCGCTTTGGCCTTTCGTCGAGGTTGGTTAATGCTACTGCCTTTACTGTTTTTATTTCCGGCGAAAGAGAGCTATGCCTTTTGGTGGTCAAGCCCAGAAGAGCAAGCCCAGCTCGATGGTGAAAAGGCTTTTCAGGCTCAGCAATACGACAAAGCCAGTGAGCTGCTCAACGATCCCCTATGGCAAGGCAGCGCCTACTATCGGAATCAACAATATGAACAAGCCGCACAATCCTTTTCTAAGCAAGACAGTGCTCAAGCTCACTACAACAGGGGTAATGCCTTAACTCAACAAGGCAAACTAGACGAAGCCTTAAACGCTTACGGTAGCGCTCTGGATAAAGATCCAACTCTGAAAGATGCACAACACAATCAAGAGTTAGTACAAAAGATGCTGGAGCAACAAAAACAGAAGCAGGAACAACAAGATAAGCAATCTCAGCAGGGTGAGAACCAGCAAGATAATAATGAGCGTCAAGATAGCCAACAGGATCAGAACCAGCAAAACGGACAACAAAACCAGAGCGAACAAAACCAGAAACAAGACGGCTCTCAGGACAATCAACAACAGGGACAAAATAATCAACAATCGCCCAAAAAATCCGATGAACAGCCTGCACAGCGTCAGAATGAAAACTCCCGTGATTCCAATGCCAATGCTGGTAAATCAGATACAGAAGAAACACCGGCTCATCAAGAACAGCCTGACCCTGCTAGCCAAAAAGAGAAAAATGCAGCATCAAGACAAGCAGAAAAGGCTAAGGAAAGTACTGGAATGGGCAAAAATAGTGACAACGATGCCCTTAGTGAAGAAGACATGTCACTAGAACAATGGTTACGTAGAGTACCCGATGATCCATCAGGTTTGTTAAAACGAAAATTTGAATACCAATCCAGTTTGCGTAATCAGCGATTACCGGAAGGAAGAGAAGCATGGTAACCGTACCCGTTTATCTAATCCGATCTCATTTTGTTTCTATAACGTTATTATTGACCTTATTACTCAGCTTCAGCATAACGGTTCAAGCAGCCAGTTTTCAGGTTGATGTGGACCGCACTCGGCTGGCAGAAAATGAAAGCTTAACTCTATTAATCCGTACCGATAATGTGATCAGTACTCAGAAACCTGATTTGAGTGCTTTATCAGTCGATTTTGAAATCCTGACACAACAGGTCAGAACCAATATCCAGATTATTAATGGCCAGAATCGAAGTGAAAAAGTCTGGGAAGTGACACTCCTGCCCAAACGATCCGGTTCCGTAATTATCCCTGCTATTATTTTGGGCGATGAAGAAAGCCTACCTATTACACTGGATATACAAGCCGCCCCTGTGAGTGCAATTCAAAGTGCAGAGGTCTTTCTGGACAGTGAGATTGACCAAAAAGGTAGTATCTATGTACAGCAGCAACTGATTTATACATTGCGCCTGTATTATGCCACCTCAATCTCTGATCACGGTTTAACCGACCTTGAGTTACCGGATACTTTGATGATGCCATTGGGTAATCGCCGGGATTACGAATCTCGCATCGATGGTCGTTTATACAATGTAGCAGAATGGCAATTTGCGATTTATCCACAACGTAGCGGCCCCTTAGTACTACCAGCACAAACCTTTAGCGGCCGAATCCGTATGCAAAACCGCTATTCATTAGGTGGTTTAAAACAGATTCGTATTAAAAGCCCAGAGCACAATATTCAGGTGCTACCTATTCCAGCACAATTCCCATCGGATCAAACCTGGTTACCGGCCAAAAGCCTCACCTTATCTGAACAATGGAGCGGTGACTTTAGTCAGTGGCAAGCAGGCTCTCCTTTAACTCGTACGTTACAGTTAAGTGCCAAGGGTTTAACGGCTGCTCAACTACCACCATTAAAAATCAGCTTGCCAGACGGAGTACGCCAGTACCCGGAGCAACCTAAACAAGAAGATCAGAGCACTGAAGCCGGGTTTAACGGCCTCAAAACCCTAAATATCGCCCTAATTCCTGTGCGTGATGGAAGCTTAGTGCTACCCAAGGTTGAGATCCCTTGGTGGAACACTGAAACAGACCAACTGGAATATGTGCAGCTCAATACTTTAAATCTGAATATCAAAGCAGATCCCAATCAACCTGCTGTTCAAGCGCCTCCCAGTTTGGCAGAGACCAAAACCGTCACGCCAATTATTCAAGAAGATAATAGTATTTTTTGGCAAATAATCAGCCTGATCAGCTCGCTGTTAGTTTGTGCGCTAACCGTACTTTACTGGAAAAAGCATCAAGCCTATAAACACCTGACTCAGCGGTTATTTCAGAAAAACACCTTAAAATCTGACGCAACACCACTATCTAAACAAGAACAAACGGTCTTTCGTAAAGCGATGTTAAGTGCTTGCCAACAGAACCAAGCCCAAACAGCTTGGCAAACCTGGCAACAGTGGCAGCAATACGAGACACCCGCAATAGATAAAACCGTTGAAACCGAGTTTAAGCAAGCCCTAGAAGAGTTACAGGCACACCTGTTTGGCCCAAAAGCGGGAAGTACTATCTGGCAGGGCACAGAGTTGGCTAGGATGGTGAAACAGATTAAACCAGAGAAACAGGCCAAGGCATCAGAGCTAGCGCCTTTGTATCCACAATAGAGGGGCTACAGAAAATATAGCAAAACCTCAAAACGGCCCTTGAGTGTTCTTTAAAAAAGGATTTGTTATGCATAGAGCAACATTTTTTCTCTCAACAGGCCGCTGCGGTACTCAATGGTTAACTCGCTGGCTTACAGATCAGTATTCCGATTATGTGCATGTTGAACATGAGCCTTTGCAACACCAATATCAATCCAGATACTTATTAGCTGAACAGGCACAATTCAACTCTGATAATGTGCTAAAGCATTTAGAAACTATTGACCAGGTTTTACAAGAAAAGCCCTATATCGAAGTAGGGCACCCATGCTGGGGAGCTATTTCTCATTTAGTAGACTATTTTCAGGAACGTATACGTATTGTTCACTTAATACGTCATCCCATTACCACCAGTTTTTCATGGGTTACCCATGGTGCTTATCAAAAGCCTCTATTACCCTATTTACCAGAAAAAATTCCGCTATCCCCCTTTGATGAAGGGGTTCAGTTTCCTGAATATCAAGAGCGCTGGGCCACCCTTAGCGAATTTGAAAAGAATCTCTATTACTGGACAGAGGTCAATAGCTTAGGCATTCAATTAGAGAAAAGCGTCTCCGTACCTTGGCTTCGAATCCGTTATGAAGATCTGTTTTATGGCGATGATTTAAATCGCTTAGTCGATTTCTTAAATCTGCCAAAACCGCCACAAGTTGCACTACAAAGCAAACAAACAGTGATTGATAAATATCACTACGTAACAAACCTATGGGATGACTGGAAAATAGCGTCTCAACACAGTGCATGTGTACAACTGTCAGAGCTGTTGGGATACCCACTAGATGCAGTAGATGATCAAGCTCTAGAAAAACGCTATCTAGGTTATTAACATTTTGCTTCTGATCCTTGTATCAAATCAATAACACAGAGAATCAACAGGTTGGCCCTATAGAATTCAAACTCACCAACCTGCATAGTTATTAACCACATTCAGATTCGATCATTTACGTACCAAAAACACACCACTTTCAACATGATGGGTATAAGGGAACTGGTCAAACATGGCAAAACGCTCAATACGGTGGGTTTTGCTCAGTTCCTGTAGGTTGTTGTAAAGAGTCTCAGGGTTACAGGAGACATAAACAATATTGTCGTATTTAGCCACCTGTTCAACGGTGGCATCATCCAATCCAGCCCGAGGCGGATCAACCAATACCGTGGTGAAGTTTTTCGATTCGATATCCATACCGCTTAAACGGCGCAGCTCGGTTTTACCTGCTAAGGCATCGCTAAACTCTTCACTGGAAACACGGGCTACCTGCACATTGTTAATACCGTTTCGCTCGATATTAAAGTGTGCGGATTTAACGGATGTTTTTGAGATCTCTGTGGCAACCACATGATCGAAATTCTCTGCCAATGCCAGAGTAAAGTTACCATTACCGCAATACAACTCAACGAGATCACCGCCAATACCTTTTGTGGCATCAACGGCCCATGACAGCATTTTTTCACAGACGATCGCATTTGGCTGGGTAAAGCTATTTTCAACCTGCTGATATTCCAGTGTACGCTCGCCCACTGTTAAAGACTCAATCACATAGTCTGTTTCCAGCACAATACGCTGCTTACGGCTGCGGCCAATAATATTGGCATTCAGGCGGCTTTGCAGATCACGGGCCAGTGCTTCCCATTCATCACCTAAAGCGCGGTGATAAATCATGGTAATCAGAGCCTCACCGGATAGGGAGGTCAAAAATTCTACCTGGAATAATCGACGACGTAGCTCTGGCTCACCCTTAACCGCCTCCATCACCTCTGTCATCAGCTTATTAATTAGCTGACTGCCCACAGGAAACTGATCAATACGTACCATTTTACGATCTGTTTTAGGATCTTCGCCGATGTCATACATAATGTAACAACTATCATCGCCCTGATGCCAAACCCGAAACTCAGCACGCATACGATAATGACTGCTCGGTGAATCAAACACCTGCAGTTCTGGCGGATTAAACTCGGCAAACTGGGTACGGATACGGTTTGCTTTTTCTTCCAATAATTCGGAATACTTTTCAGGTTCAACAACGGGTAATGGCACGGGATAACCTCAAAACAGACGCTTTCAAGGGCGCAGAGCATAACAGGAAATTCATTAAGCTCAAGCCAAGCTTTTTTACACTGCCCATACAAACAAAAGTTTCTTTACAAAGAGCCCCCCCATTATCCGAAACTACGCCTAACGACAAGCCAAAGGATATCGGAATAATTTTGTTTGGGTATGTAATAGACTGGCGTATGATAGCAGTCCTTAAGACGCCTCTGATTTTCTCTTCTGCGGTTATTTTTCAGGCCAAATTACTTATGCAGCTATCTGTTATTTCTCAAAGTATTGGCCCCATGATGGCCGCCGCTCTGTTATTGGCTGTACTGTCGCCTTTTATTGCGATCCCTCTGATCTGGCCCGCATTGCTGTTATGGATCACCCTACTATTCAGCTGGCCAAGCCTAGTTAAGGGAACCAAAAAACAAGCAATCCTACTGCTTTCCGTAGGTGTCAGCGGTATGACATGGGGCGCAATTCAAGGTGCAGAGATACCTTTGATTAAGGCATTAAGTTCCAATACCAATATTTTAGCCATGTTAATGGCGGTCAGCTTTCTCTCTCTAATCGCCCCTAACGATGCTGAAGAATCCGATGCACAGCAACCCAGAGGCCGATCGGCTCTAAAACAAACTTTATTGGGCTTACACCTGTTTGGAGCGGTAATTAATATCTCCATCGTATTCATTATGGGGGATCGTTTTGCAGCGGCAAAAGGGGAACCCGGTTGCTGCAAAGGGGAAATAGCAAAAGGCCAATTAAAAGTACTCTCCCGAGGTTTTTGCGCAGCGGCTTTTTGGTCACCGTTTTTTGCCGCCGTTGCAGTAGCTCTAACCTATGCCCCTGGTGCAAATTTGATACACCTGATGCAAGCAGGGATACCCATGGCGATACTGGCTTTGGTGATTACCTATTTTGAACTTCGCCCTAAGGCCGAGCAGTTCACCGGTTATCCCATGCGGCTCAAAAATTTATTACTGCCGGCATTTTTGGCCTGCGCGGTCATCAGTGGTCGTTTTTTAGCACCCGAACTATCTGTATTACAGTTGATCAGTCTGCTGGCCCCCTTAACCACTCTTGTAGTACTGGCCTTACAAAAGCAACCGGTGCACCAGCATTTATATGCTCATAGTCAAAACCGACTGGCCAGAATGGGCAATGAGCTGGCTCTATTTTTAAGCGCCGGAACCATGGCTGCAGGTTTAAGCACCCTATTTGTACTTTATGGTGATCAACTCCCGATACCCGAACTAACCCCTATCGTCTGTAGCCTGCTATTACTGGCTATGTTGGTTTTGTCCTTAATAGGGGTACACCCGGTTATTAGTATTGCCACCGTCAGCGGCATCCTACTCCCCACAAATCCCCCAGTGGATCTTTTGGCCATGATATTTTTAGCAAGCTGGGCCATCGGCACCGCCTGCAGCCCTATGTCAGGCATGAGCCTATCACTGCGAGGCCGTTATTTTATTAGCGCCCGTCAGATACTGCGCAGTAACTTACTTTATGGGATTATTATGTGGTTGGCGGCCAGTTTGTCTCTGTGGCTTTATAATCCCCTATCAGCCTGGTAATAAAGCAATCGTTTAACCAAGCTAAACCTCTCCCCCAGAAAATGATTACCTAAGGTTTTCCTTCTAATATCCCTCTCTACTCTTTTGTAATTACCCTCCTCCTGACACTTGCTGACAAAGCCTGAAATAGGCTGACGTACATCTCGATAATGGATTGATAAGCTGTTCTCAAGGTCATGGTAGCTAAGAAAACATAAAGTCTTGGCAACACCGCTTAACAGGCAACATGACCAAAAAATCAACTTATACCCAGCACATTGTGTGTACTTAATGTCAAGGAAATATAGTCATGATGCTTACTAATAATCAGGATTTACAGACTCAACCTCTGGATCTTAAGGCTGAGACAGATGAAATGGATGCACTGTACCAACAGTTGGATGCTATTTTTGGTACACCCAAACAGCAATTAACCGAAGCGGAACAACAACAGGTTGATACGCTGAACCAACAGATTGAAGCAATTTTCTTCACAGAAGATGGTCAGTTTTCTGAGCTTACAGAAGCACAGGAAGCAGAAGTAGACAGACTATTTGCTGAGATTGACACCATCTACGGTATCAAAAACTACGATGCTCTTACTCAGGAAGAGCAAGAACAAGTAGATAGTATTTATGCACAACTGGATCAACAGTGGGTCAATGATGATGACTCTGACATGCAGGCTGACGACGAAACCCTAGAGAGCCTTTATGCTGAACTGGATGCCATTCAAGGCACACCCAAAGAGCTGACCGAAGAAGAACAACTACAAGTTGATGCTTTAAATGCTCAGGTTGATGCCCTTTTCGGTGAAAATGAAAACGGCGAGTGGGTAGAACTGACCGAAGCCCAAGAAGCCGAGCTGAATAGCCTCTTTGACCAGATCGATCAAGTCTACGGCCTAGTGGCTTATAACGATCTGACGGAAGAGCAGCAGAGCCAAGTAGACAGTATCTATGAGCAGATTGACACTATTGAGTTTGCTGATGAGGGTAATTGGGACGATGACATGCAGGCTGACGACGAAGCCCTAGAGAGCCTTTATGCTGAACTGGATGCTATTCAAGGCACACCCAAAGAGCTGACCGAAGAAGAACAACTACAAGTTGATGCTTTAAATGCTCAGGTTGATGCTCTTTTTGGTGAAGATGAAAACGGCGAGTGGGTAGAACTGACCGAGGCCCAAGAAGCCGAGCTGAACAGTCTCTTTGACCAGATTGACCAAGTCTACGGCCTAGTGGCGTACAACGATCTGACGGAAGAGCAGCAGAGCCAAGTAGACAATATCTATGAGCAGATTGACACTATTGAGTTTGCTGATTGGGGTGACGATGATTATCTAGCAGATGGCTCTGCCATTGATGAAAACACTCAGGCCTTGCTAGATGAACTGGATGGTATCTTCGGAACACCTAAGTCAGATTTAACAGAAGAAGAACAGACTCAGATCGATACACTCAATGCCCAAGCGGACGCTATTCTCGCACCGGATGCAAATGGCGAGTGGGCAGATCTGACAGAGGCACAAGAAACAGAACTTAACGGACTGTATGACCAAATCGATGTCCTCTATGGTGTAACACCCTATAGCTCACTGACAGAAGCACAACAGCAACGTGCTGATGAAATCCTCGAACAGCTTGAGTCTGAGTCCATGTTTGCTGACCAGTCAGACGATGATAGTGATGACTTCGGTGACTGGGATGATATGGCCGACTGGGGCGATGATTCCGATAACGATGACGATAGCTGGGCCAACTTCAGTGACTGGGGCGATGATTCCGATAGCGATGACGATAGCTGGGCTAACTTCAGCGACTGGGGTGATGATTCGGACAGCGATGACGATAGCTGGGCTAACTTCAGCGACTGGGGCGATGATTCGGACAGCGATGACGATAGCTGGGCTAACTTCAGTGACTGGGGCGATGACTCGGACAGCGATGACGATAGCTGGGCCAATTTCAGTGACTGGGGCGATGACTCTGACAACGATGACGATAGCTGGGCCAACTTCAGCGATTGGGGCGATGACTCGGACAGCGATGACGATAGCTGGGCCAACTTCAATGACTGGGGCGATGATTCTGACAGCGATGACATAGCCGAAGAAGATGCCGTGCCATCAACGTCCAATCAACCAAATACTGACAACAGTGATAATAGTGATCCATGGGCAGTATTGTTCTCCGATGATTCAGACAGTTTCGACTTCAGTCATTGGGATGATAAGCCTGCCAGCAACAATAACGATAGCTGGATGGATATGGATTACGGAATGTCCGATATGTACGCTTACGATAGTCAGGGACAAAACAACGATCAGGCAGAACTGACTGGCTGGAAT
The DNA here is from genome assembly GCA_047518265.1 of Oceanospirillum sp. Taxonomy (GTDB): domain Bacteria; phylum Pseudomonadota; class Gammaproteobacteria; order Pseudomonadales; family Halomonadaceae; genus Oceanospirillum. Next base: position 61,619 of record JAKZRG010000021.1, on the reverse strand, counting down.
GATTTTGACTTCGACTTCTTCTTTTAACAGAACGTTTTAACGATGCACTTGTTAATGATCTATTAGGCAAAATCTAATACATCATGACACTGAGGCGTTACCTGCTTTAATACGGATGACCAATCCTGATTTATAGGGATTGGTCATCAGACTAACAAAGCCGGTAACCCTCCCTCTCCTCCTGAACATGTACTGTTTCTATGAAACCCCCACCTCTCCTTACAATCCCCTGACATAAGCTGATGACGGCTGACGTACAACAGAAAAGCAGCTTGATAAAGTTGATGTTATGGAACATTAACAAGGAGCTTCCTTATGCAAGGCATTACCTCTGCAATTAATCAAAATATCCACCATCAAGCCAAGGAAAGCTCCGGGCTTGGTCTACAACGTTTAGTCAGAAACACGACGCCTCAGCAGCCTCAAACACCCATCATAAGCGCTGATTCCCTATCCCTATCCCCTCAGGGACAATCCCTGCAGAAGTTGGATACACTGTTTCAACAGGTTGATGGTGTTTATGAAAGCCATATGACCAAAAACGATTTGATAAAAACAGAAGAGATCTATCTGAAACTGGAATTGATGGAAGAACAGCTAAACGACAAAGCCCTTACCAAACAAGCAGAGCCACTATTTAAAGAGCTTGATATCATTTTCTCTGCGGTTGAATCACGCTTTAGTGTTCAGGACACGCAACAACTTGATCGATTAAACCAACAGATTGACCAACGACAAGAAGGCCAGTTTGAGCAAGTGGATCAACTGCAACAGGCACAAGACAAGCTGTTACTCAGCAAACTAGGTGCCAAAGACAGACAGCAGATATCAAAACTGAACCAGCAACTGGAAACTCTGTATTCCAATAACCATCCGTCAGAACAGGATCAACAAACCATCAACAAGCTGTTTGAGAGCTTGGACGCAAGGTTAAATAAAGGTTATCAGCAGCTCAACAGCAATGAAAAAGCTCAAGTGGATGGGCTGAACAAGCAGATCAATCAAATCGAGCTTCAGATTGAGGCGTTTGAAGAGTATTAATTTTCAGCACGTTCAGACTGAATCTGACAGCTCTCATTTTAGAATGATTTCTGTCAGATCAGATTCTTTCATTACTATTCTGCCTCAATCCACTAACGGTAACTCGAACTGCACACAAGCACCGCCTTCCGGTAGATTGGATAATTGAACCCTTCCGTGATGCGCTCGAATAATCACATCCACAATGGCCAAACCAAGACCAAAACCACCAGACGTTCGGGAGCGGTTTTCGTCACCGCGATTAAAGGGTTGTAACAGATGGGCTATTTGCTCTTCAGGGAAGCCCTTACCATCATCTGATATAGAGACCAGTACTTTGTCAGTCATCCGTTCTACTCGAACTAAAACCTCGGTTTGACTGTAACGGCAAGCATTCATGATCAGATTGCTTATCACCACTGAGATCAATTCTCGATCACCAATAACAGGTAGAGTTTTGATTGTATCATCAACAAAATGACAGTGAATTCTTGGATCGTGCTGGCTTTCTTGCTCAACCAAGTGGCTCGTCAGCTCTGCTAGATCCACCGGCTCGGCATCGGGTTTTAATTGCTGACTGGCAATACGGTTTAATCGTAATAGCGCCTGTACCAAGTGTTCCATATCATCCAGATATTGTTGCGCCCGTCCCAACCACTTTTCCTGCTGCTCTGGCTGAACCTGCAACATATCACAGGCCATACGAATTCTGGCTAAAGGTGTTCTTAATTCATGAGGCAGCGCATTCATCATGACCTGCTGCTGCTTTTCAGCCTGATCAAGCTGCTTGGCCATTTGGTGCATATTACTGATCAATACTCTCAGAGGTTCCGGGCCTCGCTCCTGAATACGGAAAGCCAAATCACCGGTCGCAAAGGCTGCCGTAAGTTTCTGTAAGCGCCCTACGCCTCGCGTCCACCCCATTAATAGCAGTGCATTCACTAATAACATACAGACAAACATTAATGACGTGCTGTAAAAATCTAGCTCATCAAGCACTTGTCCACTGCGACTGTTATATAGGCGTTCATTCTGTGGCCCCAGCACCAAATAACCGCCGGGTACTGAAATAGCCTGACGGTATTCAAACGGGTCATTTTCAAGCCCCGTCTCCCCATCAAAACTCATCCTATCGTCCAGATCCGTCTTGCCATCAAAGTCCGTCATATCATCAAGATCCATATCCCCTTGCAGGCTCATGTCCTTGTCATAACCCATGTCATCGCCGTAGCTCATCCTGTCGTCAAAATTCATACCCTCTGAAAACTTGATGTCTCCATCCAATGCCATCTCTTCGTCTTCCCATTTTTTATCTTTATCTTGCGCCTCACCCCACTCTTCACCCCACTCTTCATCCCACACTGGAAAGCAACCCGGTCTTTCAAAGAGAGGCCAGTCATTCTCGTAAAATAGGCTGTTTGCAAACTGGGGAGGTACAACAGATAGCGACGTATCATTTTGGCGTTCTTCACCGGCCAAATCGAATTTTGACAGATCAATAGGGTAGAAGCATTCCGGCAGCTCTTGTTCAAAGGCCACATACCAGTAAAACCCCTCTGCAAGGGTTTGCAGCTCATCAACGGAGACCGAAGGGTATAAAGAAGCGACAGCTAGGCTCTGACGTCGGCCATCAGACAGGTCAACATCAATAAACCTATCATCTAATGCCATTTCAGAGATCTGGTTGGCCAGTATGGCTCCGATTAAACTGCCTAAGACAATGCGAACAATAATAGAAATCATAGTGAGAGTGTGCCATGCCTATGGCACTTGTGCCGTCAGCAATTGTCAGCCACCAACATATACCCCTTACCCCGCACCGTTTTAATCCACTCATGCTCGGCCTCGGCCTGACGACTGGCATCAGTGAGCTTTTTTCTCAGTGTTGAAATACGCATATCAATGGAGCGATCCAAGCCGTCATACTCAATGCCTCTAAGACGAGTAAATAGGTTTTCACGATTCAAAAGTTCACCGGGCTGTTGCATAAAGAGCTTCAGCAAATCGAACTCTGCATCGGATAGCTCCACTACTCGATGACTCATAGTCACCGCTCTCTGTTTTTCATTCAGATGCAAACGTCCCACATGAAAACCGTCTAATTCCTCTTGATCCTGAGAAAAGGCCTCCTGATCCAGCCGCTGATAACGACGCAATTGCGCCTCGATTCTGGCTAGAAGAATCTGCGCCCGAACGGGCTTAGTAATATAGTCATCCACACCTAATTTAAGCGCCGTTACCTCTGTTAGCTCTTCATCACGAGCGGTTAACATAATGATAATGCCCGTAAACTCTGGTCTCAGTCGCCGACAAACCTCAAAGCCGTCGATCCCTGGCAGCATCATATCCAGGATAATCAGATCCGGCTGATGCTCAAGCACCAAGCGCTCTCCCTCTTCGCCATCACCGGCCCAAAATACCTGATATCCCTCTATCTTCAGAAACTCCTGCACCATCTCTGCTAAAGGCAGGTCATCTTCTACTAAAACAATTTTACTCATATGCCGCTCTATCCGGTTTCAGCTTGTCCATGCAACCTATTAATTACAACATACTTTTGTTTACGCATGTAGTTTTGAAATTGCCCATAAAATCTTGAGAAACCCCTTATCAGTTCGCCCTAAGTCCCTAACTTTACAAAGTCTTTATTAAAATGTAATTTATATGCAGATTTAGATAATAATACCAATCCCGATAATTCCTTATAGATGAAAAATAAGGAAAAACCGGATCACTCTAGGTGTACTCGGAGATTGTTATCACTGATAACTAATCGGGAATGGTATAAATCAAACCACTCCCCGAGTCAGCCCGGTGAAAATCGGTTGATACTGCAAGCCAGATAAACAAGGTAATACTTATGCAGGTGATTCTGAATCTCGACGATACTCTGGAAAGAATCAATCAGGATAAAAGCCTGTGCCTTTCAATTCTAAAAGAGTTTCTTCGCTCCTACAGCGATAGCGCTGAACAAATCTCAAAACGAGTCGAAGAAAAGGAAATGATTGCTGCAGCCGCATTGGTACATAGCCTAAAGGGCATCAGTTCAAATATTGGTGCAGAGCCCTTATCTCTCGCAGCAAAACGCCTAGAGCAAGCCATAAAGTCTAATGACCAAGAGCAAATATCAACAGGCTTGGTACACTACTCCAAGCAACAAACGGATACTTTAGAAGCCGTTGAACAGGCGATAGTGCATCTCACGGAACAACTGCTTATAGAGCAGCAGCTGGCGGATCAAAAAGCCTCTGCTTCCACAGTTAGTCAATTAAGTGATCGAGAGATTCAGCAAACGCTAGAAGCAGCCAATAACTGCTTTGGCGACGACTACGCAGAAGCTTTGAACCTTATCGAACAGCTCAGCCATAAACTGCCCAGTGACCATTATCCCAGCGTGCATCATTTATTAGATTTAATGCGTATTTTTGATATTGCTGCGGCGAAACAAGCATTATCCAAACTATCCGTTCAGGGCGGGAAATATAATGACTAAAAAGAATCAATCTACCGTTCTGATTATTGATGACTCTCCCATTGATATTTCTTTCCTGTTTTCAACGCTATCAAAAAATTATTCGGTCATTATTGCCAACAATGGTGCAATGGGTCTGGAAGCCGCTGAGAAAAAACAACCCGATGTTATCTTACTGGATGTTTCTATGCCGGAATTAAACGGTTATGAAACTTGCCAACAATTAAAGCAAAATCCAGCAACTCAAGATATTGATGTTATTTTTGTCTCCGCCCATGACACCACGGAAGAGAAAATATCCGGCTACAATGCCGGAGGCTCAGATTACATCGTAAAACCCGCATCTCCTGATGTATTGCTACAAAAGGTACGATTAGCCGTAGAAAATAAAAAGCTCAGGGATTCTATTTTAAAAGACAAGGCTAATGCTTTTACTACCGCTCACACTGCATTAAATTCCGCAGGTGAACTTGCCGTCGTTATCGATTACCTGAAAGATACCTCAACCGTTGGCTCTATTTCAGAGCTGGCTAATGCCATGGTAGGTGCCCTAGAGAAATTTAGCCTGATGAGCACGGTTAAAATTTCATTCTCTAAAGGCGATGTTTTTGCTTCATCACAAAATCCGGTTTCCCCCTTAGAAAAAGAGATTCTAAACCGTCTGGCCAGCAATGGAAAAACCAAAGAATATGAGAACAGAGCAATTTTTAATCTTGGAAATGTTTCGGTTCTCGCGAAAAACATGCCCGATAATGATGATATTAAAAAGCGTTATCAAGATTACATTACTACCTTTGCAGATACGGCTAATAAGATAGTGGCGGCCTTGGAATCAGATCTAAAGCTATCGACCTTGATTGCCGATGCCCAGCAGGCCATCTTTGAAACGAGTCATCAACAGTCCAGCTATAAAACCGTCACTCATAATATTATGGACAATCTGTTATTGGATATTCAAAAAGCCTTTGATGACTGGGGACTCACGGAGTCACAAGAGACTCTGTTATTGAAGATTATTAATAAATCTGCTCAGGATTTTATCCATCACTATGAAGAAGGTATGAAAACAGATGACAAGGTAAAGGAAGTCATTGATAAACTTTGTGCCCTGTAACCCTCTACCAGCGAATTATCTCACCCCAACGGTCATCTCTAGAAGACAAGAACAGGCAGGATTATCCTGCCTGAGCACTCTCTAAACAAGCCTGATCCTCCGGCTGAATCACCGGAAATAATTTGTCATACCCCAATGTAAACACATAGGTATAGACAACAATAAAGGCCATCATAGCCGCATCCATAGCCAACGCCTGTAAGACACCAAAATCTAACCACCACATAACAAGCGGCAAAGAAGTAAGTGTTAAGATGCCTTCAAAACCTATGGCATGCACCAGCCGTTGCCCCTTCGTACGCTCTGTAGGTACGACACCCCGTTTGATATCAAAGCGATCGTAAAAGTAGTTATAAATCACATTAATAATCATCGCTTTTATACTCAGGATAATGGCTAACCCGCCTATATCAACGGCATCACGCTCCAACAAAAAGGCCGCTGTTGGCGCCAGACACAGTAGCAGAAAAAATTCAAAAGCCAGTACATAGCGGGCACGATCCCAACCAGACCGAACCACAATTTTTTTCTGTTCCATTCTCTCACTCACTTAAACATCAAATTGATTAAAGGTGTCTTAAAGACAGAGAGTATTCTATGGGTTATTCAGATATATTAAAGTTAGTTTCTATCTAATTTTGAGATACTTCTGATGCCAAATATTGAACAACTCAATGCCTTTGTGGCAGCAGCAGAAACAGGCTCCTTCTCTGCTGCTGCCAGACGATTAAAAAAAGCACAATCAGCTGTGAGCAATGCCGTTATTAATTTGGAGATAGAATCGGGTGTGGATCTATTTGATCGTTCGACCCGTCGGCCCACTCTGACACTAGCAGGAGAGTCCCTGCTTAAATCTGCTTATGCCATTATGGAAAGTCATAATGACTTTATCAGTCGAGCGAAATCCCTAAACTTAGGGGAAGAGAGTGCGCTGTGTCTTGCCATTGAGCAGAACATCTTTATCCCACCCGTGATTAAATTACTGATCGAGTTTGAGAAAGCTTATCCCCATATTGAATTAGAGCTACTTGATCCAGGCGAAAATGATGTGGCTGAATTACTGCGCAATGGTCGGGCAGATATGGGCTTGATGTTAGAACAAGAGGAATACCCTCAAGGATTTCGCTTTAGAGGTATTGGTCATTCCAGAAAAATGCCCGTATGCAGTAAAAATCATCCCTTAGCTCAAATAGATGAAATCAACCACAGTGATCTGCGCTGCTACCGTCAATTGATACCTAAAAGTTTAAACCCTGACGATACCAGCCATAACGAACAAATATTAAGCCCTAAGGTCTGGTACGCAGAAAGCCCTTTTGTGATCGCAGAACTACTCTGCGCAGGTTTGGGATGGGCAAACCTACATGAATCCGTAGTACGGGATGAACTCAGTAGCGGTGAGCTAATCGTATTAAAACGCACCTATCAACAGGATGCATCCTTACAAGGCATTGATGTGGTGTGGACAGAAAAGCGAGCTATCGGTCCTGGTGCACAATGGCTATTGGATCGTCTATCTGAACTAAGACTGGGCTAAGGAGCCTGTAAAGAAGTACTTTCTTGCTCAGATTTTCAGAGGCTCCCCGAGCTAAAACCTGAAAGAGGCTGAACAGAAGAATACCCCATATTATCAAAGCTTTGCTTGAGCCCTGAACATAATGAGCCGGTTAACAACGCCCTGTTTCGCTTTGCCCGAGATTGACCCACAATAGATGTCTGAGGCATATCCTGTAATAAGCTCTGCACTCTTTCGGCCACGGCTTTACCTGAATCTACCCACCGAATCCTTCTTGGTGCAATCTGTTCCAGTTCAGGTTTTAGCAGAGGAAAATGTGTACAGCCTAAAACGATGGTATCCAAGTCTGTTTGATTAAACAGAGGTGCCATCGCCTGCTCTAATCGAGATAAGCAAATACGCTTACCCGCCAATTTCTCTTCCGCCAACCGCACCAGCTCAGTAGAACCTAGACGAGAAACCCGACAACCCTCAGCAAAATGTTTCACCAAATCATCGGTATAATGGCGACTGACCGTTCCCGGTGTAGCCAACAAGCCAATATGTCCCGACCCTGAGCACTCAGAAGCCGGCTTAATTGCAGGAACAACGCCAACAACAGGGATTTTCAATTCAGCTCTCAGGTGATCCAAAACCACGGTACTGGCTGTATTACAGGCAATCACCAACATCCTGATGTTATCTTCCTGTAAGACAGATTTCACCAGATTTAAAACCCTTGCCTTCAGCCATGCTTCAGACTTATTACCGTAAGGTAAAGCCGCGTTATCTGCGAGATAAAGCAAAGGTAGCTCAGGAAGAAGGCAACGCATCTCCTGAGCAATAGATAATCCACCTACACCGGAATCCATCACAAGAACCGGCGAAGAATCAATACAGTAATCTTGTGTCATAGGATAGCCGATAACAGAAATGTCCTCTCTTCTCTGGCTCTAGGCCATAAAAGATTGGAATATTTTTAGTGAGATCCGTAGCTTACCATCTTTTATGATTTTTAAAGTACTCCAGCAAAAAGTCCACAAAAGCCACAATACGCTGGGGTAAAAACTGTCGATGCTGATACACCGCATAAACATTAAATTCCAAAGGAGGCAGATCCGTTAAGATCTGCTGTAACCGTCCTTGTTGCACCAGTTCACTGGTCATAAAATCGGGTTGTTGAATAACCCCCATACCTTGAGCAGCAGCCTCACATAAAGCCCGTCCATTATTCATCGCTAACGTCCAATGCATACGTACCCGCTGACGTTTTCCCTCTTTGTCATTAAAAATCCAATAGTTTCTATCCTGAGCTAAGTTGGTATACATCAAGCTTCTATGATGCTGTAAATCCTCAGGGGTTTGTGGCGTGCCATTTATGGCGAGATATTCAGGAGAAGCATAAATATGGCTGGTACATTGGGTAATTTTTCTCGCCACCATGGTGGAATCACTAAGATGAGCAATACGAATAGCCACATCAAATTTATCGGCAAGTAAGTTACGCTGACGATCATCCAAATCCACTTCGATACGCACCAGAGGGTACTGCTGTTGGAACAGTCGTATCGGCTCCATCAGATGCAACAAGCTAAAATCCATAGGCGCAGTTAAGCGTAAAACACCTCTGGGATCATTGCCTTGTTGGGCTACGGAGGATTCTAATTCATCTAATTCCAGCAATAAGGTACAGCAGCGGTTGTAGTAATACAGACCTTCATCTGTAGGGTTCACCCGACGCGTCGTACGATTTAATAAACGCGTACCTAGCTCTTTCTCCAGAGCTGCAACGTATTTACTCACCATGGCAGTGGATAAATTCATATCCCGGCCTGTTGCGGCAAAACTTTCACGCTCTACCACGCGACAAAAAACCCGCATCGCCGTATATTTATCCATTCAAATCTCCACCTATCGATAAAACGTCTTAAAAATAATCTGACAGAAAGCCATATGGTATAACTTACCTTTGGTTTTAAAATTAGTTCCCTCACCATTGTTAACTATAGGGAAATAGTGAATCACTTTTACAACCAATTATCATGACAATCATTTCTCTCTAGAATGCATTCCATTAGCTCAACACAGCCATCGCAACAGAATGATTTCAGAGGAACACCCATGATTAAGTCTCTTATAAAACCCGCATTACTATCCGCAGCTCTAGTATCTGGTGCAGCTATGGCAGCAGATTATGATATTGATCCAGCACACTCTGCGGTGCTATTTAAAATCAATCATATGGGCTTTAGTGAGACCGTTGGTCGTTTCGATACCTTCTCAGGTAACTATAGTTACGATGAAAGTAATCCGGCAGCATCTAACGTTAATGTCACCATCAATGCTGATAGCCTGAATACCAATCACGATGCCCGTGATAAGCATGTTAAAAGCCCTGATTTCCTAGACACTAAGCAATATCCAGAGATCACATTTACATCCAACGGTTATAAAGGCAGCGCGACAGAAGGTGTTCTAAGCGGTGAACTGACTCTGCACGGTGTTACCAAAAAAATTGACCTTAATCTGGTTAAAGTAGGTGAAGGTAAAGATCCTTGGGGCGGTTATCGCAGTGGCTTCAACGGTACTATCACCTTGAAGCGTGAAGACTTTGGTGTCGATATGATGCTAGGTGGTATTGGTAACGATGTAAAAATCGAACTCTTTATTGAAGGCACTCGTAAGTAATTATTTTTTAATAATGCCTTGTCTCTTGGCTGCCCCCAAGTGATAGGGCATTAATCGCTACAGCATATGTTTTTCTATAAACTATTATTCTTATTGCGTAACTATCAGAGTTTTAAGAGGTTTTTGTTATGTACGGTGAATCCACATCACCTTTAGCCATGCTGCTACCGACCGTTGCTTACCCTCTGTTAGCAGCAATTATTTTAGGTTTAGTCGTTTATAAACTGGAACAAAAACAGCAACCCAAACCTGTTTTTTGGTTAGCCACTATTTTAATCTGGATCGCCTGGTTAGCCGCAGCCCAAGGTATCCATACTCGCTGGCAGATGCCTCCCAGACAAGCATTGGATTGGCTATTACTCGCATCGCTATTACCTGTATTAGCCACACGCCTGCCTAAGCATATCCGAATGACAGGGTTTGGAGTGGCTGCTTTACTGGGGTTTGCTTTAGTCGCCCAGCCTATTATCACTCGAATGAGTACAATAGATCTCTTTACCCATACGATTGGTTGGTTATTGATCTGTGGTATCGCGATCAGTGCTGCAGAAAGACAGAAAAATAGCTTTAGTTTTCCTATTAGTCAGATCGTTATGCTGACCACATCAGCCATCGTGATTGGCGTAGCCAGTTCATTAAGTATTGCACAGCTGATTGGTGCACTAGCCGCTGGTTTAGGTGGTTTATGGCTGCTCAATCGTGTCATTAAGCTATCGGCTAATGCCATGTTATCCATCACTCGTTCCACTATGGCGTTATGGCTGATAGTAATGGCTTACGCCCACTATTACGGTGATGTCAGCATCTATGCTCTAGTACTACTGGCCACACCCTTATTAATTTGTTGGTCAGACAAGCAAGACGAACTTTGGTGGAAAGCTATGAGTAAGCCTATCGCGATAAGTCTTATTCCGGGGCTACTGGCTCTATGGTGGGTCTGGCCAGAACAGTCTCTTTATTAAACCTATAAGATGTCACATGAGGCAAAATGCCTCATGTGACAACCCACCACATTTTTTTTACGGTTTATTGCCCTATAATTCCTTCCAGTTAACAGTGAGTCGATCCAGACTCTGCCCCCTTATGTTAACTTAACCTGTTTTAACAGCGAGCAATGAGTCAGAGTGCACTCCTCACAGCCTGTACTACGTCACCGTAGACAGGTTGGCACCCGACTACCCTCTCTTCAGATGGGACTTATTCCATAATTTTCTAAAATAAATCGCCTTCTCTATTCCAGCATTTTTGCCACGAGCTCAGCAATATTCAGCTACTCTCCAGTTATAAGCCATAAGAAATAACCGGGAGTTAACCATGAGTGAACTCAGCCAGTATTCCTGCGAAAGCTGTCGCACTGATGCGCCAAGAGTAGAAGGTGATGAATTAGAACGCTTGTTATCTGAAATGCCAGCTTGGGATCTAGAAATCGTTGAAGGCATCCGACAGATTAGCCGCACCTATCAATTTAAAGATTTTAAGACAGCCCTTTTTTTTACAAATGCTATTGCTGATTTGGCTGAATCAGAAAAGCATCATCCTGCAATTTTAACGGAATGGGGTAAGGTCACCATTACTTGGTGGACTCATAAAATTATGGGATTACATAAAAACGATTTTATTATGGCCTCTCGTTGCGATGATATTCACGATAAAGGTTAGCCATACACACAGCATTACGGGTTCTCGTTATCGACAAGTATTGATCTAAGTCGCTAGGCAGGAAATCACATCGCCTGCCTATTTTACTAAAGTGGGCCATAACGCTGATTTAACGCAAAAAACACTATCGCCTCCCCTGCTTATAGCCTAAAAACTTACAGAAAGCATCCTTAGCTACATACCTACGTCATTGGCTACCAACCAGATACACAAAGCGCTATTTGTAACCTTAAAAAGTCTTCTTTTCTGTTTTGTAACATACTATATACATCATAGAGTATGAGTTCTAATATCAACGTCATGCAGAACAGAAGCCCACAAGGCAGGTTCTACCCATTAGGAAGATACAGGCCTAAACAAAAGCACTTCGATATTCCCCACTCTAGCGATTGGATAGTGTGACTATGTATTGTAGAGAAACTTTTTTTTAGGTACTTAGGTGACTATTATGCGTGCGGATTATATCAACCCTGTACTGCACTCCGTGATGAATACTCTTACCCAGATCACTCATCACGAACCCTGCCCAGGCAAAGTTAAAATTAAAAGGCATGAGCTGGCACAAGGCGCCGTAACGGGGCTGGTCAATGTACAAATTAATGATCAGGTAGGATCTTTGGCCCTAAGCTTTAGCCGTAATTTAATACTCAGCATCGCATCAGAAATGTCTCACCATACGCAACGCCATATTGATAATTCCGTGTTAAACCTAGCGGGCCGACTGACTTATATGGCTTGCAGCGGTGCACAACACTATATGGAAGATAAAAGCGCTGTCTTTATGCTGACAAACCCTCAGGTGTTCCAAGGCTTTAGAAAACGAGTGCATCATAATGCTGGAAATCACAAACTCATGGTCCAGTTTGAAACTCCGGCTGGCATCTGTTTTTCAGAATTCAGCTTTTCTCGTTTACAGGAAGAATTTGAAATCCAGCATTAAGTCAAATCAATAGCTTATGCTGGATTAATATAGAAAGGTTGACTCGTTGGCTAGAATTAAACGCCTGCAGCATCACCACAAAAAGGGTTTGATTGACGCTCTTGACCAAAAGTAGACATAGGGCCATGTCCAGGAATAAAGCTCACATCATCTCCTAAGGGGAATAGTTTTTCCCGAATAGAATTGATAAGCGTACCATGATCTCCCTTTGGAAAATCGGTTCGACCAATAGAACCCTGAAACAGCACATCTCCGACCAAAGCCAGCTTATCTTGAGCGTGAAAGAACACCACATGCCCCGGTGTATGTCCCGGACAGTGCAGAACATCAAACACTTCTTCACCCACTTTGACCTGATCACCGTCCGTCAACCAACGACTGGGTTCAAATGTCTCACAAGCAGGAAAGCCGAACATTTTACTTTGCTCTGGTAAACCCTGTAACCAAAACTCATCTTCCAAATGCGGACCTTCAACGGGCAGATCCAATGTTTGCATCAGAGTCGATGTACCACCCGCATGATCAATATGACCATGGGTTAACCAGATCTGCTTGATATCAACGCCCAAGGTATCTGCCTTAGCTTGAATACGATCAATATCACCGCCGGGATCAACCACAGCCGCTTGTTTTGTTTTATCGCACCATATCAGGGTACAGTTTTGCTGAAATCCGGTAACGGGAATAATTTCATATTGCATCAGTTGGGGCTCCCTTTAATTGCGGCAAAGCCTATAACCAGTCCAGTCCCTATGCAAGAGGGATTTACATACCTAAACAAAAGTATTCTAATATTTTTTGATCGACCACCAGAGAGAATAACCTCTGTACCAAAGAAACTTTGTTTCAGGGCATTATTCTAAGAATCGTGTAACAAAAAATAGCGAATCAGTCACAATCTCAAACCTAAACCAATGTATTACACGTATTTTGTTTGCAACTTTTTCTACATAGGTTAGTCTGAGAGTGTAAGCATTGAATTGATAGGCCAGATCAGATCCTTGATCAGCAAATAAAAATTTTACCCACATGTTTTATAAAACATGAGACTTATTAATCGCTTATCGCCACTATTTTAGGAGTACTCCATGGCAGTTGAACTGATGATTTCTACACTTGTAACCCTAATTGTCGCTGTCGGGATGTGGATGAGTTATCAACGGTCAGCCCAAGAGCTAAAGCCTGTACGTATTAAAGCTGAGTACCGTAAAAAAGACCGCTGGGACAATCCAACCCCAAGAGATTAATTCCACTTTATCTCTCATAACTAAAAAGCCGAACCTAAATGTTCGGCTTTTTGCTATTCACTGCTCTAAAAATAAACGTTTAAGGTGCTTCTCCAACATTCAAACGCTGTTGAATCTCTTCTAAACAAGGCACCACATCAGCGATAGAATCGACAACATAATGAGCTCCTGCTTGGTAGAAGCGCTGGTAAGCGGCTTTACGACGACGATTTTGTTCCTCTTCCGGTAGTGCCAGCCACTCTTCCAATGGTAAACCCACTTCATTACCACTGACTGCCACACCAATGGTCCACATACCAGCACTTAAACCTTCATCAATCCCTGTCAGGGTATCGTCAATTTTTACACAAGCAGCAACATCACTGACTTCAAGCTCAATGGCGTTTTTCAGACACATATGTGGAAATGGTCGTCCCTTAGGCACATCTGTCGCACAAACATTGCTCTGAGGTTCATAACCTTGCTTCGCAGCATTTTCTAATAAACCACCAATCATTCGGTCTGCGTAACCCGTATTAGCCCCTATGGCGATATCATTAGCCTTACACCAAGCCAATGTATCCGTTAAACCCGGTATTAATTGACCACACTCAGCAATAGCCGCCACTTGAAGAGGCACAAACTCTTCATACATACGATCAATATCTGCTTCCGTTGGCACAGCACCATGAGCTTCCTGCCAAGCATCTCGGATACGCGGCATTTCACACAATTGGCGAATATGTTCTCGTTTTTCTGCCCCCATAGGAGCACGTGCTTCAGCGATGGTAATCGGTGCTTTATTCTCGGCAAACAAGTTCTGGAACGCACGGATAGGAGCCATAGAACCAAAATCAACAGTAGTACCCGCCCAATCCATTATGATGGCTTGAACCGGGCCTATATAACGACGTGTAAAGTGATACATATTTTATTCCTGACTCTGTCTTTATTCGTATAAATAATTCGAGTGGGCTCTAAAAGCGATTCCCACGTAAAAAACGATAGAATGCCCCTCGTTCCCATGCTCCGAGGCTGTGAAAGAATTGCAGAAAAACCTTACACAACTTCGATCCCCTCTCGTTCCTACGCTCTGCGTAGGAATGCATACCTGCGTTACCACGCGGAGCGTGGGAACGAGGGCTGTTATTGAGAATACTTTCACAGCCTCTCCGCGTGGTAACGCAGATATGCAGGAGAATAGGAACGAGAGATATTTATTTCGCTTTAAGCCGTAACGGCATTTTTCTCACTCAATTCGGCATGGCCGCTTTCAATGGCCATTTCATCCAAAACTGTAGCAATCGCATCTAACACCTGATCGATCTGTTCATCGTATAGTTGACCGATACACCCCAAACGAAAGCTATCCACGACAGTTAATTTACCCGGGTAGATCACAAAACCATGGGCCTTAATGCGTTCATAGAATTCGGTAAAATCGAAGCGCTCGTTTTGAGGAGATAAAAAGGTGACAATAATCGGTGATAACCACTTCTCGTTTAACAGCGTACGAAAACCCAACCGTTTCATTCCTGCGACTAAACGCTGTTGATTACGCTGATAGCGAGCCAGACGACCGGATACTCCGCCTTCAGCCCTATGTTCTGCCATTGCCTGAAGGAAGGCCGCTACGACATGAGTCGGAGGCGTAAAACGCCACTGCCCGGTTTTCTCCATATATTGCCACTGCTCAAATAGATCCAAGCTTAAGGAATGGGCATTACCGGAACATTGCTCAATAGCACTGCGACGCACGAGGCTAAAACCAAACCCTGGTACGCCTTCAAAGCATTTATTGGCCGATGAGATCAACGCATCAAATGGCAGAGTTTGCGCATCCACCGGGATAGCACCAAAAGCACTCATAGAATCAATGAGCAAAGCACGGCCATGACTCGCCACAACTTCTGCAATCTCAGGCACCGGGTTTAAAATACCGGAACTGGTTTCACAGTGAATAACAGTCACATGCGTGATATCTGGATTTGCGGACAGAATGTCATCAACTTCTTCCTGCATAGGAGGCAGGTAATCCCCTTTATCCAGAGTGATATAATCACGATTCAAATAATCCAACGTTTTTGCTAAACGCTGGCCATAAGCCCCATTCATTAACACTAAAACTTTGCCATCTTTGGGAATTAAGGTGCCTAGAGTCGCTTCTACTGCAAAGGTACCACTGCCTTGAATAGGCACACAGACATGAGTATCTGTTCCATTCGCCACCTCTAGCAGCTGATCACACAGCTGTTTGGTCATCTCACGGAAATCACCATCCCAAGACCCCCAATCACATAACATGGTTTCCTTAACCGTTGCCGTAGTGGTAATCGGCCCAGGCGTTAATAAATAGGGCGGTTTATCTTGAGTAACTGACTTGTTGATATCCGACATATCATTGATCTCTTAAATACGTGGTATAGAAAAACGTTTATTTGATTACTTGGTGTTTATTTTATTCTGGTATAGACCAGGATTTAAGTTAAATAAATATGACAGTGTTGAACCCGCCTAGGGATGGGGAGTCCATCCTTTAAAAGCTACTCCCCTAATATTTATCTTATCGAAAGTTTTTCAGATCTGGCTGGCCCGTACTCTTAACGAGTACGCCAACCCTGAGTAACAACCAACAGTTTTTGTGACAATAACCAGTGAGTGCCTTTAACAAGCAAGCAGGTTGTTAGAATTAAGACTGACATGGCCGCTGCCGATGCTGTATTACCTGCCTCATCCATATTCATTACCGAAATAGAAGCCAACATCGTATCGCTGGAGTATAGGAAGACGACAGCAGACACCGTTGTCATAGCATTGACAAACAGATAAACCGAGATATCCAACACCGCGGGTAAGGACACCGGTAACGTCACTCGCCAGAACGTAATATAAAATGGAATTTTAAGAGAAGAAGACACCGCTTCAAACTCACCATCAATCTGTTTCAGGGCCGTTACCGAGGTCAAATGACACACCGTATAAAAATGCACCACACTGTTCAGTACCAGAATGGCCATAGTGGCGTAGATCAGATTAAACGGATTATCCGGCTGATTAAAAAAGAAGATATAAGAAAGCCCCAACACCATACCGGGAACCGCCATAGGGATCATCGCCATTAGGTGCAGCAAATTACGCACAGATTCAAAGGCTCGACCTTTTTCTACTAAGTAGGCATTAAAAAACACCACTCCCGTACCAATAACCGCAACCCAAGTCGCTAACTCCAAAGAATTAAAATAAACACCCCAGCTAGCGCCCACTTCCTCAAAATTATAGTTGTTCAGGGTAAGCTCAGTGTTATAAGGCCAGAATGTAATCAAAGAAGCATAAAACGCCATACCGATGACCAACAGGATGGCCAGTACTACCAGACTACAAAGTACAAAAAACAGCTGATCCTTAACCTTATTAGGCTTAGGAGCATAGGGCACCGCCCGAGCTGACAACATGGCAACCTGCTTTTTCTGTACTAACCGATCCGCGATAAAAGAAAAAACTGCAGGTAATAGAAGCACAACGGACACGACCGCACCCATCTGGAAATTCTGCTGCCCCACCACCTGCTTATAAATATCCGTGGCCAAAACATTAAACTCACCACCGATAACCTTGGGTACACCAAAGTCGGTAATCACCAAAGTAAAGGCCACAAAACTAGCACTGATCAGACCATACTTAGCGGAAGGCAGTGTTACGGTAAAAAAAGTACGTATTGGTGATGCCTTCATTACTCTCGCAGCCTCATACAAGCGTGCATCAGAGTTCGAAAGTGCGGTAACCATGATCATTAATACATGAGGAAAAACCCAAAAACACATGCCGATCACGATACCAATGGGGCCATAAACAGACTCACCCATCAGAATACCTTTAAAGATTCCCTGATTACCCAATAGATAGATCAAGCTAATAGCAGGCAGCAATGAAGGCGCAAACAAAGGCAGTAACGTCAGTGCTCTTAACGTCTTTTTACCCGACATACAGGTTCGGGTGAGACCGTAAGCAAATAGAAACGCTAGGCTAATAACAATCAAGGTGGAAGTCAGTGCGATCTGCAGAGAATTAGCCACCGACTCAAACATCACCGGATTACTAAAGTAGCTAACAAAGTTTGCCAAGCCAATAAACTGACCATGAGTATCTTGCAGACTCTTTACCAGCATGGAACCTAATGGCAATAGTAACGCCATAAATAGAAAGGCGACGGCCAGTAGAATCGCCCCTCGTTGAATATAGTCATCCCGCCCTAAACGCACGGTATCCGCAGAATTAACATCCGCTTTTAATGCCCCTATCATGCTGCTGCTCCTGTATTCTGAGCAACGTTAGTCCCTGCTGAATCAGATGTATTGGTACCGGAGGATGCAGCATAACGCTCATAAACCTGTAAGTCCGAAGGTGAGACACATACATCAACCAACTGTCCTGGGAAGCAATGAGCCAGATTACCGTCCTGACTACTGACATCGACCTTAATGATCTGCTCACTGGCCTTAATCTGTACTTCGACCCGAAGAAAGCTGCCTAAAAACTCACTGTGAGTCACCGTCCCTGAAAAGCGTTCTAACTCACTGTTAGTACCATGCAAAGGAACAATACGGTCCCCGGTGGCCACTAATCGGGCTACTTCCGGTCGAAATGCCAGCCAGGTTGAATCCAGTTCACTGGACGGGTAACCCAAACAGCTGATCATTCTTTCGCCCATACGCACAAACTGATGACTGGCCGCTTTAGTCGGCAGCATATTCATAGTGCCAACAAAATTAGCCACAAAAGCATTGGCCGGCCGACGGTAAACCTCTTCAGGCGTGCCTACTTGTTCAATCACGCCATGATTCATCACCACAATTCGATCTGCCATGGCAAGCGCTTCTTCCTGATCATGGGTCACCATAATGGTGGTGATACCCAGCTGACGCTGTAGGTTGCGAATCTCTTGTCTCAGATGAAGACGTACTCGGGCATCCAGAGCGGATAAAGGTTCATCCAATAGCAGTAGGCTCGGTTCCGTTGCCAAGGCGCGGGCCAATGCAATGCGCTGCTGTTGACCACCGGATAATTGGGAGGGATATTTTTGTGCCAATTCAGACAAGCCAATGGTTTCTAGCAAACTTCGAACTTTCTGCTCTATTTTGTCTCGGCTCAGTTTCTGGCTACGCAAGCCATAAGCAATATTGTCAAAAACCGTTAAATTGGGGAACAAGGCATAAGATTGAAAAACAATACCAAAATCCCGCTGCTCAGGAGGCAAACGAGAAATATTCTGACCACCCTGAAAGATTTCACCTTTACTCTGTGGATCAAGGCCAGCAATAGCCCGTAATAAAGTGGTTTTGCCACAACCTGATGGGCCAAGGAAACAAACAAACTCCCCTTCGTTGATTTCCAGCGAGATCTCCTTTAACGCGGCAAAATTACCATAGTGTTTCCAGAGTTTATTCACCTGTAGGTAAGAAGAGGTTGCTCTTCTTTTCCCCTGAGATACAGGCATGGAAATCGCTGGCTGAATTTTCGCCGTCATAGAAGTCTCCGACAGTCTTTGCAGGTTAAACCTGCTTCACTGTATTAATAAAATTGGCAGTCAAAACGACAAGAAAGAAGAAGGTAAAAACCTCCCTCTCACAGGACTCTTAGTGTTTTTAATACTGGATAATCAACACTTAGAAATGAGTACTTTTAATAAAAAATGGCTTACTTTGGATCGCTTTTGCCATCGTAACGGGTCTGCCAATTCGCAAGAATCTCTTTACGCTGGCTTGCTGCCCACTCAAACTTATTGTCGATCATCAATGCTTCGGCATTAGCTGGGTAGTGAGCAATTGGCTTAGCGACACCGGGATAACCCACAACCGCAAAGCTTTTGTTGTACATCTGGTTCGCTTGCTTAGTGATCGCAAAGTTCATTAGTTTTTGAGCAGCGTCTAGCTTATCCGTACCCTTAACAATAGCGGCCGCTTCCATATCCCAACCCAAACCTTCCTTAGGGAAGACCAGATCTAAAGGCGCGCCTTTCTTCTTCAGACGAGCGCCCTTGTAGGCAAAAGAGATACCAATAGCGGTTTCACCGGCTGCAGCCAATTTACAAGGCTTAGAACCAGAATGAGTGTAACGGGCGATGTTATTGTGCAGGCCATCCATATAGCGCCAGCCTCTATCTTCACCAAACATCTGCAACCAAGAAGATACGTCCAGGAAGCCAGTACCCGATGATGCAGGGTTAGGCATAATCACATGGCCTTTATAGATAGGCTTCGTCAGATCTTCCCAACTGGTTGGCTTTGGCAAACCCAACTTTTTAGCTTCAACCGTGTTAAAACACAGTGCGCCCATCCAAGCATCCATACCCACCCAAGAAGGCGTAGAATCGTTATCACGGAACTTAGGCGATAATTTTTCCAGACCTGTTGGTGCGTACGGCTGCAGCATATTCTGCTCTTTCAGCACCAATAGACTCGTTGCGGCTAAACCCCAAACAACATCTGCTTGAGGGTTATTTTTTTCGGCCAATAATTTAGCGGTAACAATTCCGGTAGAGTCACGTACCCATTTGATTTTGATATCAGGGTATTGCTTGTTAAATGCCTTGGCATAGGGACGTAACTGCTCAGTCTCAAGAGCTGTATAAACTTTCAATTCAGTTTGCGCTTGGGCAATAGATGCAGCCAATAACAGAGAACCTGCCAGACCCATAGATGCTTTCTTCATTAGGTTTACCGCTTTCATCTGAAACTTACCTTAGTCATTATCAATTTTGGTATATACCAAAATTTAACAAGCAAATATTTCAATTCGATTAATGAAAAATGAAATATTTATGGATAATTAATCGCTGAGTGTTTTAATTATTCACTTTGTAGTACTAAGTATCTGATCAGATATTTCCCAATAAGAAAGCCCAAGGTATTTCACCCAACAGGCCGAATATATCGAAATGCTCTTATTTTAGGGCTTAGTGAAGATATCCAGTAGATCGATCGGTTAACATCAAATCTGGTATACACCAAAAAGAAAGATATAACGGGTTATGCCATTCCCGATAATTGCTTATACATTGAAGGGGGTAACCCCTGAAGGGCTATAAGATGCCAAGCCTATAAAAGAGAGGAAGAAACCATAAACGTTATCAGTTACCGGAGCTCACATTGACCACAACCTTCATGGCATTATGCAACCAGAACTCTTCATCCACTTCTAAAAAAACACCGTTCTGATCCCTACAGATACGACGAATATACAGGCCTGTTGAGCCATTATTCACTGATAAAGCCTCTGCAATCTGGGCATCCAATGTTTTAGGATAAATTTCAATCGCTCGTTCTTCAGGGCTCAGATGATATTCCGTACGTAATAAATGCCATAAAGACTGGTTCAGCGAATGCTGAAGGATTCCAGGGCAGTTCTGGGGGTTTAAATAGATTTTTTCGATCAAACAAGGACGATCATTAATATAACGACGGCGTAAAATCTCGTAAACGGGTGTACCGGGAGGAATATTAGCGGATTCTGCTACCCAATGAGGGGCTTCAATAAGCTCTTTTGATAAGGTTTCTGTCCTAGCACTAAACCCCTGCTCTTCTACATATTTTACAAAGCCGATATCGCGACTGGGGTCATAGTTAATACGCTGAGGCGTCACATACCAGCCACGCCGGTTGGAACGAAAAATCAAACCTTCTGCTTCCAACTGCACCAAAGCCTGTCGCACAGTCACTCGGGTAATGCCAAATTGTTCGGATAACTGACGTTCAGCTGGTAGCTTTTCATTGGCCAACCAAATACCTGACAGGATTTTATCGGCCAAATCATCTTTCACCTGCAAATAAACAGGCCCCTTATCAACTGAACTTTTCATAACGTATCCGATACCTCTTAGAATCAAGTGCTAAATGAACAAGTTAATAGCATACGTATTTATCTTATGACGAGATAATGACATCTCAATGACACCCATAGATACAAGCTAACTAACCCATTGAAACTTATCATATTTAAAAGACTAGCGCTTAATCTCAGCTTATAAAAAAGCCCCGCATAACGCGAGGCTAATTTACATTCATCCATTGAACAGCTATGTATGACTCTTAAAACGGCCTTAAACCTAGTGTTAAAGCCGTTCTTAAACACTCACCTTATCGAGCAATACTCTGCATGATAAGTTTCACATTATCAATCAAGTTATTAGAAGCTTCTTTGGTTTTGATAGAAGATTCTGTGGCCTCAGCGGCGGCAGCATTAACTGAATCCAGATTGTTTCGAATCTCTTCAGATGCAGCACTTTGCTCAGTGGCCGCTGCAGCAATCATTTGGCTCATATCGGTAATGGATTGCATGGTGCTACTAATCGCATCCAGAGTTTCACCCGCTACCTGAGCCTGATCAACACACTCACGGGCACTGGACTGACTGGAGTCCATCACCTTCACCACTTCTTCTGTTTCTTTCTTCAAGCGCTCAAGTGTACCGTAGATTTCACCGGTAGAATCCTGAGTTCGTTGCGCCAGAGCACGCACCTCATCAGCAACAACCGCAAAACCACGTCCCTGCTCACCCGCACGAGCCGCTTCAATGGCGGCGTTTAATGCCAATAAGTTGGTTTGATCAGCAATCTCAGTGATCACACTAATCGCAGAAGAGATATCGTCTGTCGCTTGGTGCAGACTCGCCACTTGACCAGATGCACTTTCAATGGCCGAAGCCAACTCATTAATCGCTCGCGCGGTATCACTCACAACCGACTTGCCTTGGTGGGCTAACTCATTGGCTTGGTGAGTCGCATCTGAAGCGTTATTGGCGTTTTGTGCCACATCATCAATAGCGCCAGACAGTTCACCAATCACGGTAGCAATCTGTTCTACTTCCGCAGCTTGGCGGTTAATGGCTTCAGACGCTTGATCTGCAATCTGGGTCGTTTCATCACCTAAGGCATATAACTCCTTAGCAGAATGACCAATACGGGTTGTCATGGCATTAACGTTTGCTTCACGCATAACTGCGGCTAAATAAAGCTGCCCCGCTTCAGCGGTACAATTGCCATACATCTCTTTTAATAGATCACTATCGATATAGTTTTTGGCGCGCTTGGTGGCCATTTTTAATGGTTTTAGGAAGAAGTTAACCAATAAAATGGCAAACAATGCCATGAAAGCCGATAAACCAAAGATAGCCTCATGGGATAGCTTAAAGATCCAATCAAGAATTCCAGGAACCAAGGCCGTTAACAGAGCAATAATCGGCATGCTAACGGATAGGTTAACGTCATGCAGATTAAAACGTTTACCACCTTTGTTCACACGCTCGTAGATACTTTCCGCTCGTCTCACCTGATTTTGTTTAGGCTTAGAACGTACAGACTGATAACCCACAACCTGGCTGTTTTCCAAAATAGGCGTCACAAAGGCGTTAACCCAGTAGTGATCTCCGTTTTTACAACGGTTTTTCACAATACCCATCCAAGGTTTACCCTTTTGCAGCGTCTGCCACATATCGGCAAAAACCGGAGAAGGAACATCAGGGTGGCGTACCAAGTTATGGGGTTTACCCATCAACTCTTCACGGGTAAAGCCTGACACTTCCACAAAAGCATCATTAACAAATGTAATTTGGCCTTTTAAATCAGTAGTGGAAACCAGAGGTACATCGTCGGGGAAAGATCTATCAACCTGGGTGACGGGCAGGTTTTTTTTCATAGCTGAAACATCCTGTTGCTCAAAAACAAACAATAAAAGTCGTACTGTTTTTAAAAGGGGAAATAGCGTACATCAAAGCGCAAAGTCTTATCGTAAGCGAGATCAATCATTTCTTACTTTTTATTATATTTTTCTTATACGACTTTCGGTTACACAATGTAACCATTTTACCTACTTTTACATAAGTGATCACTGAAAAAATCCAGTTGATTAAATAATTTCTGTCCCCATTAAGCTAAATGTCTACTAATTGATATGTTATGCTGGCGCTTTACACGCCCAATACACTAAAAGCCAAGGGATCGTAACCCATGCAAATTCAAGATAATGCCGTTGTTTCTATTCACTATACGCTGACTAATGAAGCAGGCGACACGATCGATAGCTCTGCAGGCGCTGAACCTCTGGCGTACCTGCACGGTGCAGCGAACATTATTCCAGGTCTGGAAAATGCTCTGTTAGGTAAAACTGTTGGCGATAAACTGGAAGTAACGGTTGCTCCAGCTGACGGCTATGGTGAGCACGTTGCTGAACTGGTACAAGAAGTGCCTCAGGAAATGTTCCAAGGTGTTGAAGAAGTTGAGATTGGCATGGAGTTCCATGCAGAATCTAATACAGGTCAACCGATTGCTGTAACAGTGACTAAAGTTGAAGATGGCACTGTAACCATCGATGCTAACCACCCTCTAGCAGGTGTAACACTGACTTTTGACGTAGAAATCGTTGAAATTCGTGAAGCAACAGCTGAAGAACAAGAGCACGGTCACGCCCATGGCGCTGGCGGTCATCAGCACTAATCAGTGCTTGAAACATTCGATAATGTTATAGGGAGAGAGGGCTTTTGTTACAGCCTTTATTAGGGTTGTAAAACAAAATAACGTGAGGTGAACTATTCTCCCGTATTAGTAAGGATACATTCTGTCCTAATGACATTATCAGTTTCAAAAAATCCCACGACCTCATCAGGTCGTGGGATTTTTTATTTCCTCTTTTCCAGCAATCCGTGTTGGAAAATAAGTCTAAGGTAAAGCCTTATTAACCACTTCAAACAGATCTTTTGATAACTCAGCCTGCGCAATACGTTGCAACTCTGTTTGCATTAATTGCTGTCGTTTTACATCCAGTTTCTGCCAGCGTGTTAACGGAGTAATCAAACGGGAGGCTATCTGAGGATTCATTTGATCCAGTTCCAAGACCACATCCGCTAGAAAACGGTAGCTGTGCCCATCAATACCGTGGAAATTCACTCGATTCTGATTGCAGTAAACACCGATTAACGAACGTACTTTATTAGGGTTTTTCAGACTAAAAGCGGGATGGCTCATCAAAGCTTTTACCCTGGCTAAAGCATCTGGCTGTGGACGACTGGCCTGAACCTGAAACCACTGATCCATAACCAAGGCATCGTTTGTCCAATCTTGTTCAAACTTATCCAAGGCTGCACGGGCTTTTTCATCTTGAGTCGAGTGCACCAAGTGTACAAAAGCCGCTTGTAAATCGGTCATATTGTCTGAGGTATTAAACTGCTGCCAGCTTTGCTCCACTACCTCTGGGGCTTCTAAAGCCATCAAATAGGATAAACAGGTGTTTTTCAAACGACGCTTACCAATATCTTCCGCCACTGGGCGATAGGCACCGGTTAACTGATTGTCCTTCAAGCAAGCCTTAAGCTCAGCTTCTAGCTTCTGAGCCAATGTTTTGCGGGCAATCTTACGGCAAGCATGAATCCCATCCACAGGAATAACATCAAACTGCTCTCCTAGGTAGGCCTCACTAGGCAGCACCAACATCTCCGCTAGAATTGCCGGAGATAACCCCGCAGAGAATAAACCTCTATAAGCCGTTACTAGAGTATCGTCTAGTTCAGGTACATGGCCTGCTTCAAAGATTTTGATCATCTCTTTCAGAGCATTAATGGCTAAGCGTTGCCCCGCATCCCAGCGGTTAAAGCCATCCGTATCGTGCTGCATCAAGTGCAACAATTGATCCTGTGTATAGGAGAAAGCCAGTTTGACCGGTGCCGAGAAACCTCTTAACAAAGAGGGCACGGGCTGCTCTGTGACATTATCAAATACAAAAGTCTGTTCAGATTGACGTAGGTGCAGAACACGATCAACATCACCCTGCTCTCCCGAAGCCTCGCCTTCGTTTGAGACAATATGCAAAGGCAGCTCTGCCCCTGAGGCAGATAATAATCCCACCTTAATAGGAATATGCAGAGGGAGTTTATCCTCCTGACCATTTGTAGCCGGTGTTTGCTGCACGATGGTTAATTTGTATTGCTGAGTCTTGGAATCATACTCATCTGAAACGGTTAACTCAGGCGTTCCCGCTTGACTGTACCAAGTCATAAACTGGGTAAAATCAACACCAGAAACATCGGCCATGGCCGATACAAAGTCTTCAACGGTTACCGCTTGACCATCATGACGCTGAAAATAAAGATCACTGCCCTTACGAAACAGATCCGGCCCTAAAAGATTTGCGATCATACGCACAATCTCCGAGCCTTTTTCATAGATGGTCAGAGTATAAAAGTTAGATATCTCGATAAATTGATCCGGGCGTACGGGATGAGAAGTCGGCCCTGCATCTTCAGCAAATTGCGCGGTACGCAGCATGGCCACATCTTCAATACGCTTAACCGCGGCATCATTCATATCTGCTGAGAAGCACTGATCCCGGTAAACCGTAAACCCTTCTTTCAAAGAGAGCTGAAACCAATCCCGACAAGTGACACGATTGCCTGACCAGTTATGGAAATATTCATGGGCCACAACACCTTCAATACGCTGAAATGCCCCATCAGTCGCCGTATCAGGGCGGGCTAAGACACAGGAGGAGTTAAAGATATTTAAGCCTTTATTTTCCATAGCCCCCATATTGAAGTCATTCACCGCGACGATCATATAAATATCCAGATCATATTCACGACCATAGACATCTTCATCCCACTTCATCGCAGCCTTTAAAGATCTCATCGCATGATCACATTTCGATAGATTCTCCGGTTCTACCCAAATCTCTAATGCCACATCACGGCCGCTCATGGTGGTATAGCGGTCTTTTACAACCTGAAGATCCCCAGCCACTAAGGCAAAAAGATAAGCGGGCTTATCAAAGGGGTCTTGCCAGGTCACAAAGTGACGATTCCCATCCAAATCCCCACGTTCGATAGGATTACCATTAGACAGTAAGACCGGATATTCATCTTTATCGGCAATCACCTTAGTGGTAAAAGCTGCCATCACATCGGGGCGATCCGGGTAATACGTTATTTTGCGAAACCCCTCTGCCTCACATTGAGTACAGAACATGGTATTAGAGCGATACAAACCTTCTAAAGAAGTATTATTGGCAGGGTCTATTTCGACTTCCGCCTGAAAAACAAATTCATCCACCACATCAGGAATAATGAGCATTTCATCGCTGATGATATATTGTTCTTCTGATAACACCTGATTATCAATCTGCAAACTTATGAGTTTTAGATCACTACCTTGTAACTCTAGGGGCAATCCCGCTTCGCGAGCAGGATTACGTTTAAACTGAATAGTGGAAATCACACGGGTATGATTTGGTTTAAGATCAAAACACAACTCAATCTTCTGCACCGAAAAAGCGGGTGGAAGATAATCTTTTAGATGGATAACACTATTGGGCAGTTTTGAAGTCATAACCTACTCTTATTCACCGTTAATTTAATAACTGTTAACTTTTCATCGGAAAGGCGCTCTATAATGACAAATAGCATCAGCCTTTCTGGTTTTTACCATTAAAATGCTGGACTTATGCCCTAGAATATTTAACCTATCATGAACTTAAAATAGATTCTGTCAGCCGGGTAAAAGGATTAATCTGACGACAGGTATTGCATAAGAGGCGATATTCTCTTTATGTCTGACCAACAGCTTAGCCTTGAAAGTAAAACAAGTCATTTATCCGTTAAAATCACGGCAATTTATGTTGTTTTCTCTCTATCATGGATCTATTTTTCAGATCGAATCCTAGCAAGCCTAGTGTACGATCAGAATATGTTGACCCAGATTCAAACCTATAAAGGCTGGGCTTTTGTTTTATTATCGGGTCTGTTGATTTATACCCTAATCCATTTGGGCTTACAGCAGAGACAACGTATTCGAACACAATTAAATAAGCACTCAGAACACCTACAACAAGTTTTAGATACCGTTTCTCATAGTATTGTTCAATACACGCTCAACGGCCAGATTACCTATATTAATCCTGCTGCCTGCCGCCTTTACCATCTTGAAAAGCAGACCGATAACCTACATCTGAAACAACTTTGTCCACTAGAAACCGATATTACGCATTTAACAGCATCATTGGCTATTCTTGTCCGTGAAGGACAAAAACATGGTCAACTACGCTTAAAACAATGCACTACAGATTCTAAAACCTTTACCGCTCTATTCGATTGGACAGCATTACACAACGAGAAGGGTTTTATTACAGGGTTTATAGCCGCTGTAACAGACATTAGTGAACAGCAGCAGCAACAACAACAGCTGGATCAAGCGGCCTTAGTTTTTGATGTTGCCGATGAAGGGTATATGATCACGGATGCAGAGGGAAAAATCCTCAATATCAACCCTTCTTTCAGCCGTATTACAGGCTATTCATCGGAAGAGGTGCTTGGTCAAAGTCCGGCTATTTTACGTTCTGGTCAACATGATGCCGCTTTTTATAAAGCCCTTTGGGAACAGCTTATTCGCACAGGTCATTGGCAAGGGAAGCTTATTAACCACAATTCAGAAGGACAAGAGCAGCATATCTGGCAAAAGATCTACGCCTTAAAAGACGAACAAGATACCGTACAAAAATATGTTTCTGTCATGTACGAGATCAGTAATCTCAAACAAACGGGTATCGATGATCTAACCCAACTGCCGAACCTACCTCAACTTAGAGATCGTTTAACCGCACTATTGCCAGAGGCTAAAAAAAGCCGAGAACACTTCTGTATCGCCTATATCGACTTGGATAATTTCCAAGGTATCAATGATAGCTTTGGCCATCAAACCGGCGATCAACTGGTACAGGAAGTCGCACGTAGATTAGCAAAACACACCAAACAAGACGATATTATTGCCCGTCAGGGTGGCGATGAATTTATTATCCTAGGCAGAAACCTAACGCCCAGACAGGGAAGCATGACGTTTGCACAAACGCTGCTAAACACCTTTGACGAGCCCTTTGAACTACAAGGACAAAAGCTTTTCATCACCGCGAGTATTGGCCTGTGTTGCTACCCCGACGATGGTGAAAATACGACAACTCTACTGCGTAATGCGGATACTGCACTGTTTAGAGCCAAGGATACCGGCAAAAATAATTATCAATTTTACACATCTCAACTCACAAGCAATGCCGTGCAAAAAATGGAAGTAGAGATTGATTTGCGCAGAGCAGTGACCGAATCACCTGAAGAGTTTGTGGTGTTTTACCAACCTCAGATCAATCTTCAAACGGGCCTGATTGCCAGTGCCGAAGCACTGGTTCGCTGGCAACACCCCGACGGTAAACGCATAGGGCCTGATCTATTTATCCCAGCCGCAGAAGCCACAGGTTTAATCATTCCATTAGGCTTACAAATTTTAGAACAAGCCTGTCGAGACTTCCTACAGTGGCAAGCTTCAGGCCTGAAACTTGAAAGGGTTTGCGTCAACGTGTCTATGGTGCAATTACTGCGCAGCGATTTTGCTGCAGATGTCTTGGTTATTTTGAAAAAAACCCACTTACCAGCCTGTAATCTTGAGCTAGAAGTGACAGAAACAGCGTTAATGAAAGAAAACGAACAGGTAGCAGATATCTTAGCCCAACTACAGTCTCATGGTATTCAGATCGCCATCGATGACTTTGGTACGGGTTATTCATCTTTAGGCCGCTTACAAAGTTTGCCTGTTGATCGCCTGAAAATTGATCGAAGCTTTATGCCTGAAAGTGCAGATGCACATAACGATCACGCACTCATTACCTCAGTGCTATCTTTAGCGGAAAACCTAAATATGGAAGTGGTGGCAGAAGGGGTAGAAACCGAGTATCAAGCTGAACTGTTAATTAAAAACCGTTGCCTGTTGGCTCAGGGATATCTCTATAGTCCACCGGTTAATCAAGATGAGTTTATTGAGTGGTCAACCCGTTATACTCAGGTGATGAGTGATTAGAAACCTCTGAATCTAGCGACTATTCAGAGACTCCTAAACCTTGGATAGCGTTAGAACAAACCGGATTCCACTTCCTGCAATTCAATATGGTAAGAACCAAATTTACGGATATTTAATACGCCAGTATCCAAAATTAGGTACTGGCCTTTAATTCCTTGCAATACACCTTCAATCTCTGGCGTCTTGTCAAAGTTTAATGCCGTTACCTTAGCCGGGTGCTCTAACACCGGGTAGGTAAACTCAAAAGGTTTTGCATCCGGTAGAGTATATATTGCATCCAGCCCATGCTCTTCCTGCAGCTTCTTCAAAGGCTCGGCACAAAGTGCCAACAAACGATCTCGTTCAGCTAACAGGTCAATATCTTCTGTAATGCCTTTGAGCATATTTCGCCAATTAGTACGATCCGATGCATGCTGACGCACAATATCTTCCACTAAACCCGATTGCAGGCGATTACTGACCCGTAAGATAGGCAAAGCAGAGATCGCCCCTTGATCAATCCAGCGCGTCGGTACCTGGGTCTCGCGAGTAATCCCCACTTTTAAACCAGAAGAGTTCGCCAGATAAACAATATGATCTTTGAAGCAGAACTGCTCACCCCATTCCGGTTCACGACAAGTGCCTGCATTATAGTGGCACTTTTCTGGACTCATGATACAGGTATCACAGCAAGCCAGTTTTTTAAAACAAGGGTAACAAAACCCCTGTGAATAGCTTTTTTTCGTTTTACGGCCACAGTGGCTACAGTTAATGGCCCCTGTATGTGTTAAACGAATCTTTTTGCCTAACAGCTCATTTACAGAAACCTTATCGTCACCTAGTGTCAGCTGGTACTGCACGGGTTGACCATCTTCAGTATGCATTTTATGCAGATGGCCAGAAAATAACGTCATGGAAAAGCTACCTTTATACGCTGGATATGATGATGCTCTAGCTTCGATTATTCGTTCGATATCACGCTAGAATAACGCCCGAATAACCGACATAGGAGTTTATGATAGATTACAGAAGGATTAAGAGGGCTCAAGCCTTACTGCATAATCTTGATAATATCGGTATGTTCCTGATCACTTTTGCACTGATCATCCATATAACCCACACGGTCTTTTGCAGGAACATCGTGCTCCAACTCATAATGAATAACCGCTTCCATGCACAGCTCAACCTGTTCTTCAGTCAAACGGACACCATTGGGCCACTTTCTGATTTCTACCGACTGACGTAGATTGGCATAGATATCGGGTGTCATATTTTGAATAAGATCTTGCAGGGTCATGGAACCTCCGGTCAGTTCGATTGGGCCACCTAAGGCCTGAATACCTGATTGCAGGCGTAGGATTATAACGATTTCGGCTCTTTTGCCCAGTGCTTATTGGTCGAATGGGAAACCCTCGACCCATAGACAAAAATAGGAACAAGGAAAAGACTCAAAGAACCTGCACAGGAGGTCGGCCTTCACCAATCACTTTAATACGTAACCAAGCTAATAGTGTTCCCGCTATAAAACCGGCAATATGTGCTGCATTGGCGATATTGCCCAGACCTAAAAAGCCTGCTCCACCCACAATACAAAAAACCAACCAGATCATCAGAGCGATAAAAACCGACTTTCGCACATGAAAGCGCGGTAACTTGGCAAACTTATCCCAGAACCAACAGTAACCTAACAAGGCATATACCACGCCAGACAGGCCACCAAATAAAACATCGCCCATCATATATTGGGCAAAGTTTGATGCCAAACCACTGACCAAAACAACCAACAGTAAGCCACGGCTTTTCTGCTGTTCTTCGATCATTCGCCCCAGCTCCCACACCCAGAGACTATTAAAAATAAGGTGTAAGATCCCAAAGTGCAGAAACATTGGGGTAATCAGGCGCCACAGCTCACCGGAAGCCAATACCTCCTGTAAGGTACCGTGCACTAATTGCTGATTTTGCATACCAACGGGGACAAAGGTCATGGCGCTAAAAAAGCCCCCTTGTACCTCTAAAAAAATACCCGCCGTAACCAAGGCACTGATCAATAATAAACTCAGAGTTAAAGGCCACTCCCGCCAACCATACAGAACACGACCGGCCATACTATTACGACTTTTTACCACCTGTGTTTGGGCCAGATTTCCCTGCTGCCAATCCCGAATCATCTCTAATAGTTCGGGGAAGTAAGCAGGATCCGCTAACCAGATCTCCTGATGATCATCCTTATGCTGAATCTGATGACTGATCCGTCTTGCCCATAATTCACGGCTTAACTCAGACAGATCCTTATCCAAAGGCACATCTAATACTTTAATCATAAATTTAAAATCCTTATCAGGAAGATAAGAGTGAATCGCTACAACCCTGTAAAAACGTTTG
Source organism: Oceanospirillum sp. (assembly GCA_047518265.1). GTDB lineage: Bacteria > Pseudomonadota > Gammaproteobacteria > Pseudomonadales > Halomonadaceae > Oceanospirillum. The sequence goes on along the minus strand of JAKZRG010000021.1, from coordinate 29,767 downwards.
CTCCAGCGCTTAGCTTAGCCTTAGACAGGCAAATAGTAAGATAGTGGAAGTATAAAGCGGTCTGCAGAAAATAAAAATCCGGCAGCATTGGGAGGTGCTGCCGGACTAACTCGCTGGAGAAACATCCTGTCTCTCTCATGGGTCTGGCTTGGGATAACCATACTGTTAGTATGCGGTCATTTGATAAAGTTCCAAGGCCTGTTGACAAAACTTCACAAAAAACCAATGACAGACCTAAGAGGTCTCTGTTTATCCATTAGCTTTCATCCCGCTCAACAGAAACCCAAACAAAGTTACTGGCACTTAAGTTTGTTTCTCCGCTAAAGCGATAACACACTAACTTACCGTATTTCACGGCACTATAATCCAAACAGGCAATGTTAGGGGTTACTAATGCAGGTACACCTTCACACCAGTAATGACCAATAAATAATGGCCGTTCATCCTTTGGATAATAGTGCAGATATTTCTTTTCTTTATCGGACAGAACTCTGTCTTCCAGAGATCCTGGTAGGTTATCCGGCTGGAAAATCACATCACCATAAGTCGTCGGCTCTTTTGCCCAAAAGTGAGTCCGAAAGGTTCTTCGAGTAAAACCATCACCGCTATGGATTTTAATACCATCCGGTAGGCGCATATGAGAACCGCGAGTCAGCTGTTCCATTAGCTTAAAGCCAAAGGTCTCACGCTGTTCTGACTCTACCAATAGCGCACTGTTGAGACAGGCACCACCTGTGCGACGTTTCAGCTCAGCAATCAGTTCAGGCTGCCAACAAGCATGAATCACTCTAAATTTGTCATGTTCCAAGTACAGAGGTAGGGTTTTAAACCACTCTAAATACATGGCCCACTCTTCAGGGTAATCCTCAAACTGCTCCAACGTTTCTTTTATCAGGCGGTTATGACGCTCAGAATGAGAACGTATGTATTCGTCACCAAAACCTTCTGGAGCCTTTGTACAGTATGCAAGGTTGTTATGTTCATGATTGCCCATCACCATGGCAGCGTGATTATTTTGCACCATGTTATAGACAATTTGTAAGGCTTCACGGATGCGAGGCCCACGATCAACAATATCCCCCAGAAAAATAACTTTGCGTTCGGGGTGCTGCCAAACACCGCCTATACACTGATAATCCAGCATACCCAGCAAGCGCTCTAGCGTATGAGCACAACCGTGCACATCACCAATCAGGTCATAACCAGCAGCTTCGGGGATGACCTGACGTAAATCAGTATCAGTCGACAAAACTACTACTCCAACCTAACTTAGTACGACAAATCTCGTAAAAATTATGATCAACCGGGTGAATCAAGCGTAACTTGTAAGGACGTTTTTTCACGTATAAAACATCACCAGGTTTTGTCACTAGGTGTGTCTGCCCATCACAACTGACATGAGGGTAAGCATCATTATCTTCTGAGATAATAATCTTCACTTCACTGTTACCGTCCACAACAATTGGGCGACTACTCAGGGTATGGGGGAACATAGGCACCAGTACAATCGCATCCAGTTTCGGATGCATAATAGGGCCACCACCGGATAGGGAATAAGCCGTAGAACCCGTAGGTGTCGATACAATTAAACCATCGGAACGCTGGTTATAAACGTACTGTCCTTCGATATACAGATCAAACTCGATCATACGAGCGGATTTACCTGGGTGGAGTACAACATCATTCAGGCCTACCGCATTACCTACAGGCTCACCATTACGATACACCTCGGCATCCAGCATAAAGCGTGTTTCACTGATAAACTTACCATCCAATACCTCTCCCACACGTTCTTCTAGCTCATCAGGGGAAATATCCGTCAGAAAGCCTAAACGACCACGGTTAACACCCAGTACAGGAGTATTGTATTTTGCAATTGAGCGGGCAGCTCCTAGCAAACTACCATCACCACCCACGACGATCACCAGATCACTGATCTCGCCAATCAGCTTACGGCTGGCTTCTTGCAGACCATGGCCAGGCATTACCTCACCAATCTGATCTTCCAGGATAATATGCAGGTTACGCTCTTGCAGATAACGAACCAGACGCTTCATAGTATCCACTACCTTTGTACTACCCAGGCGTCCAATTAAACCAATATTTTTAAATTGTTCCATCTGTCGTCTTATCGTCGTTGTGAGAGTGATAGCAAAAATCAGGGAAATCCAAGGATACGCCTCTGTTTGTCTGCCCGTTTATTGTCCGGTTTCTAAATGACCCGGTCTGTACTCTTTTATATCTATATCATCGATTTAAATTATTGTGTCTGTCGGCCCTCGCACATAAAGGCTAAACTCCAGATTCAATAATCTATCGTAAAAAGCCATTATGGCAACAGCCAATGACCCAGAAACTTTCAGCCCAGCAGCCTCTTCCTCAGAAACAAGATCTTCAGGCAAGCGATTTTAAGAACCGGTTTGTCCGAGATCTCATTTGGTTATTAAACCAGCCTAGCTTATGCCATTGTACTGTAGAACGCTGGCAAATACCCACACCCAGCCAAGATGAGCTATTAGCACTAGATCGTAATCCTGCCCCCTTGAAACATTGGCTACAACAATCCCCATCCAAACGCTTAGGCCATTACGTGGAGCAACTCTGGTTATTTTATTTAAGTTATCATAAAGACATTACACTTCTGGCGCACAACAAAGTGATTCAGGGGCCAAAGCGCACATTGGGTGAGTTTGATCTAATACTGCAAGATAAACGTGATCATCAGATTTGGCATATTGAACTGGCAATTAAGTTTTATCTGGGTAGCCAACAAGCCTGGGGAGAAGAGAACCGCTGGACCCACTGGTTAGGCCCCAACTGCAAAGACACCATGGATCATAAGTGGCATAAACTTATTCAACAGCAGTTAACCTTAGGTCAACGGCCAGATGTTATTGCACAGTTAGAAGCGGAGCACCTTCGACCACAACAGAGTGCCAGCCTAACCCGAGGTATCTTATTCTATCCAGGTGAAGCCCCATATAAGCTAATATCTCCAGCCCAAATCAATCCAGAGCATACGCAAGGCCATTGGTATTATTACTCCGATTGGTTGAATCAAACGGATGAAAGCAGCCGGTGGTTTATCTTAAACAAACCCCATTGGTTAGCATTACCGGTTCAGCCTGAGTGGCAAATAAAAGAAGATATTATGGCAGAGATGGCGTCACAAATAGCCCGGAAGCAGCCTATTTATTTGGCAGAAGAAAACGGTAGAAGAGTGTTTGTAGTACCAGAGCAATGGCCGAATTTTCACCCCTTACCCTGGCACTATCTGCATCCTGAGTTTGAGCGATTAGACCGCTAAACTCAGAGCATCAGATTTCACATCGATTAGAAACGGTAACCCGCACCAATACTGATGGCATCCATATCGTTATTTGTGGTGGAGATATACTTGATATAGTCTGCATTTATATAAGCATCACGCCAAACATTCAGCTCTGCCCCCAAACCAAAAGAGATACTGGACATACTTTCTGTCGCATCTGCAAGTTCAAATTGAGTCGCTGAATAACCAAGCAACCCCTTCACCTGCAAGCGGTTCATTGGGATTACACCTTTAACAAACAGGCTTAGGGTATGATCCATTTTCATTGTGGCAGTCGTATCACTCCCGCCCATACCAAATTGCACTTCAGCCGCAATAAACTCATCAAAACGCTGACCAAAACTCAAACGAGTACCACGGGCAGAACCTTTAACAGTCGCACCAGCTGCATCAACGGTTGAAATATTCCAGTTCATCATATCGATGCCAGCATAGGAATAGGCATCTTTATAAATATTAACTCGTGGCATATTGTCACGACTTTGGCTAAAAACACCAGCAGCTTCAGCTGGAATAGCGGCTAGAGTAGCAGAAACGGCTAGAGCACTTACAAGTAGACGGGGCTTCATCAGTCAACCTCAATATCAATTCTTACATCCCTAGCAGACCTTAAGTTCCATACAGTCCTTCAGCCTGCCTTTATTTCCGATTAGGTTAACATAAATCGAGATTAGATCATCTTTGCGATGAGCACTTTTGCTGAATAATACTCGCCCCTTGACCCTATACTTAACTTCAGGGTTTAACATAGCCTTAAATCTTAAAAAAGATAAAGAAATAGCGGTAAAGGGGGAATTAAACCATGGCAAGTTACCTGCGCATTGGCGAATTGGCAAAACAAGCCGGAGTCTCTGTGGAAACACTGCGTTTCTATGAGAAACAAGGGTTACTCAAGACACCTCATCGCAGCGAGTCTGGCTATCGCCTATATGACCAACAAACCCTAAAACAGGTCTCCTTTATTTTACGGGCGAAAGCCGTGGGCTTCTCTCTAAAAGATATTGCCGATCTATTGGCATTAGAAGTCAATCGAGAACAGGAAACCTGCGAATCAGTTAAAAGCTTTGCCGAAGCCAAACTGACAGAAATTGAAAACAAACTGGCTGAACTAATGCGTATGCGCGATGCATTACAGCAGATTACTGTTGCTTGTTGCGGTGGAGAAAAATCTGCCGCTCACTGCACTATTTTAACGGCTCTGGCTGAAGGCGAAAGCCGACCCGAACACCACTGAATACCACTCAGTTTTTGTTAGGGACGGTATTAACCGTCCACCTTTTGATCACTAACTCTATGATTACGTTTAGATAACCCAGGTTAATAGCATGTTATTACTTGAACATTTTTTTGAGCTTTTCTTAGACGCCGCCCCCTGGTTGATTGGCGGTCTCGTTATTGCGGGTTTAATCCACAGCTTTGTGCCCACTAAAACCATGGCGAAACACCTTGGTCAGGATGATCTAACATCCAATGTTAAAGCGGCCATATTTGGTGCCCCTTTACCACTGTGCTCCTGTAGTGTTATTCCAGCAGCGATCAGCTTAAAACGTAGCGGCGCCTCTCGCAGTGCAACCGTATCCTTTTTGGTCTCGACACCAGAAACAGGGGCAGACTCTATCGCAGTATCTTATGCCTTGTTGGGCCCCTTTATGGCCATTGTTCGCCCTATCGCCGCCATATTAAGCGCTATTACAGCGGGCCTTTTTGCCATAGCACTACCTGAAAAAGTATCGGTCAATAATGACCCTCGTTCAGAGACAATCGATCCTAAAAACACCGAATCAACCGATGCAGCGCCAACGGTTAATAGCTGTAAAACCAGTTGCTGCAGCAGTAAAAAGCAGGATTCAGATACATCAGAAGGCCATCAACACGGTTCAGTATCAGATAAAAAAGACACTATCACTCAAAATTTTTGGCAAGGCCAAAAATACGCTTTTGTGGATATTTTCAATGATATGGCCGGTTGGTTATTAATCGGTTTATTACTGGCCGCTATGACGTTGGCTTGGTTACCTACTGACTTTCTCACCCGCTGGGGCGGTGGTTTTGTGGCCATGGTGGTCATGGCCTTGGTAGGCATCCCCATGTATATCTGCGCGACCGCTTCGACCCCTATTGCTGCGGGCCTATTGATGGCAGGCATTTCCCCTGGAGCGGTATTGGTCTTTTTATTGGCAGGCCCTGCCACCAATATGGCGACCATAGGTGTGGTAAAAAGAGAATTAGGCAAACGGGCGGTATTGGCCTATCTGTCAGGCGTGATTATCATCGCCTTTATATCAGGCTTTGCCACTAACTGGATTGTCGCCAACTGGCAGATTGATATTCAGGCTCAATTGGCAGCAAGCCAACACCTATTACCTGAATGGTTGATGTATGCCTCTGCCGCAATTCTGGCTATTTTGATTATGAATTACGGTAAACAGCAGCTAAGAAAAAAGGCTGTTGTCTAAAAAATAACGATTATCCACGCTACACACCCAGCAAAACGTAGCGTGGATAAGCCAGAGGCGCATCCGCGATAAAGGCCAATAACCCTATCAGGGCTTAAATTGACCTGCTCGCAATCAACCTCCTAGCACAATCAACCTGCCAGTAATAAACCTCCTAGCCATCAATCTGCTAACAACAGCAGCAAAACTCCGGCAATAATAACCACCATACCCAGTACTTCTCGTGGATGCAGTCTCTCTTTAAAAAACAGTACCGCAATACTCAGGGTAAAAATAAACTCAACCTGACCCACCGCTTTAACATAGGCCACAGGTTGCAAGGTCATCGCCGTAAACCAACCAATGGAACCTATGACACTGGTTAAGCCTACAAACAAACAGATACCGGTTTGTTGTTTCATCGCCAGCCAATCATTACGAGAGCGCAATAAAAGATAAATGCTGCCGATAATACTTTGCAGCACCACCATCACCGCCAAGGTAAAAGCGGCACTAAGCTGAAAATCACTGTCCAGAGTTAAGCTGGCTTGTCGTAAGCAAAGGGACGTTAAAGCAAACAAACCGCCAGCCAACAGTCCAACACCGGCAGCGGGATTAAACAAAAATCCTGATATTTTTTGGGCCAGTGAAAGGCTCTGTTTCTCAGTATCACTTAAAGCCCCTCGACTGCTCATTAAAACAATACCGACAGCCCCCATACTAATACTGAGCCAGCCAATCCAGGATAGAGACTCTGAAAACAGTACTACGCCTAACAAGGCAGCTAACATGGCTTCCGTTTTAACGTACAGGCTGCCTACGGCAAAATTTCTAAAACGAAATAACCAAACCATCAGAGCGGTAGCCACTAACTGGGCGATACTGGCCAGTAAAGCAAACCATAAGAAGCGACTGTTTAGCTCCGGTAGGCTTTGGCTTTGTTCCTGTTGAAAAAAAAGCAACCACAACAGATAAGCCGCCACAAAGGGCAAACCATAAAGATAGCGCACCACTGCAGCACCAGCAGAGGTCAAACCATGGCCTAACTGTTTTTGCCCTGCGGTACGCACCGACTGCATCAAAGCAGCCATTACCGTTAATAAAACCCATACTTCCATCAGAAACCCGAGGTCACTTCAACGCGCCCGGCCTCAACATCTTCTGCTAGTTTTAACCCTCTGGCCCACTGGAAGGTATTAATCATCGCCATACCCGCTTCGGTCATATCCCGACCAAAGCTGATAATGCCATCCTCATGTCCTCCCATCACCAACACTGGCGACTGTTTTAATGCACCATCACGCCAAAGCTTTTGTACCGCTTCAGCCATCTCAGGCGTACCGTAAGGCACACTCATTGGCGTTGATGGCAGTAATAGTTTTTCTCTTAACTGCCAAATTTCGGGACTATGGACATGGATTACTGCCTTAATCTCTGGGTTCAGAGCATAAATAGCCCCATGCGTTAAAGCTTCCGAAGAGGGTTTAATGGGACCAGAGGCAACAATATGATTAGCCACAGGATCACAAGATTGCACCAGAGCATAATGTTCTACGGAAAGATTATCTAAATCCCCGGTTTGTGTGCCGCTAATGATAAAGTTTTGCGCAATAGAGGGCTTGTCACAATCCGTCTCCTCCGGTGTCCATTGTTCTCGTAATTCCACCTCTTCCGGTGAGCTTATCCCTGCAACACCCTTTGAACCTTGCTCTACTTTTAGACTGATATTGCCATAACCCAAACCACCATAACGCTCTGGATCTTGGCCGATCAATCCTAGTTGATACAGGGTTAAACGCCATTGCTGAATCGCCATCAACTGCTGCTCTGGCAAAGCCTCACCGGAGGTAAAGTCCAGCTGATATTTAATAACGCCTTCTTTTTCAGCCACGCTTTAATCCACCTTATATAATCGTCTTCAATTAAACACTCGGACAAAAATATTCCGATATTAAGAGCTATTCTTGTTCCCACGTTCTGCGTGGTAATAAATCACGTTACAAAGACAGTCGTTGGCTCAATTCACTGGCAGATAAGTTAATAGCCTTTACCTGCCAAACTTCGCTATCTTTTTGTACCAGCCCATTGCCAGCATCTTCTAACCAAATCCGACGTAGCCAAACACCTTGTTGATATCCTACTTCAAGTCGTAATTGAGCGGATACCGGCAGCTCCAAGACCTGTCCCAGTATCATGCGTATAACACCCACATGACTGATCAAAATACCGCTTTTTTGCTGCAACAACCAATCCTGCCAAGCGGATAATACCCGTTGCTGCATTTGATCCGCTGACTCACCCTCAGGGGGAGAAAAACCTGTCAGATCCTGTTGCCAAAGATCGATATCCTCCTGCGGAATATCTTGCCACTGGCAACCTTCCCATTGGCCAAAGTCCATCTCCTGCCAGCGATTATCTACCTGTAATACAGGACTATTCGATACATCATCAACAAGGTTTGGGGACATAAATTCAGCAAGAATGTAGGCCCTTTGTAATGGGCTGCTGAATAGCACAGCCGAAGGGTTCCGTTGAAAGAATTCATGAGACAACTCTAAACAAGCCGCGTCTGGAGTCTCAGCGGCGGGAAGATCCAAATGACCGTAGCAAACACCGGGTGCAACCTGAGGGCGAATATGACGTAACAACAGATAATCACAAGATCTTTGGATCATCTGAGTCACACATTTAACCAATAAGCGGATAATGCTAAATAGATCACTACTTCGGCCAACTGTTGTGCGCCGCCCAAGCAATCTCCGGTATAGCCACCAATACGTTTGCGCCAGTACCAAGCCAATAACTGCTTTAATAAGCCAAGACAAACCAACAGAATTAACAGCGTTAGAAACAAACTACCCGGTATAACGGCAAGGGATAAAATCAATAAACTGCAAACAATGCCCACGGCCCAAACAACACTGACTTCTTTTAGGCTCATCTTGTCGGAGTGGCCGGAGAATTTTCGATCCACCTCGTCCCGTACATAATCCATAGAGAACATAAAACTGGCGGATACGCTACGGCTCAGAGTATGTCCCAGAATCAATAACCAAGGGATCTGTTCTGCCTTTAATAAATTTAAAGCGCTTAATTTAACCGTTAACAAAAGCCCTAAGCCAACAGCGCCATAGGTCCCTAAACGGGAGTCTTTCATAATGCGTAGGACTTGCTCTTTCTGCCAGCCACCACCAAAACCATCACAGGAATCGGCAAAACCATCCTCATGAAAAGCCCCGGTTAATAACACACTAACCACAGTGCTTAGCACCAACGCTAGCCAGATACTGTGCCATAAGGCAAAAAACAGCATAAAACTGAGAGCCGATAATATCCCCAGCCCTAAACCCACCACAGGTAAAAAACGTGCGGTACGGTTTAGCTGTAAAGACCAGTCCGGCAGTTGAGTAGACACAGGTATGCGGGTAAAAAACACCACTGCCGCCAGCAGCAGGTAATACTGCTGACGCCAGAAACCGGTTTCGCTTTGCTTAAGATCAGAAGCTCTTGAGAAACCAGAGCTTGAAGAATCAGGCATTGCGATTGTTATTACTAGAATTATTGTTATGGCTAGAGCTATCGTTTATTTCGACCACATCTTGCGTCTCGCTCTCCAGATCATCCTCGTCACTCTGGCTAACACCGGCATCGGCAAAAGAAGCCATCTCATTTAAAAATGCTACCGCCGACTGAATCAAAGGATAAGCCACAGCCACACCACTGCCTTCACCCAGCCTTAAATCCAGTTTTAACAGAGGCTCGATACCCAAAAACTCCAGCATCTTACGATGACCCTGTTCATCAGACTGATGACTGGCAATGCAATAATCAACCACTTCAGGATAAAGCCCATGGGCCACTAACAAAGCACTGGTGGCAATAAAACCATCTACCAGAATGGTCAGTTTAAGCTCAGCAGCCTTCAACATAGCGCCGCAGATCATGGCAATCTCGAAACCACCAAAGGTTGCCAGTGCTCGCAGCGGCCCCTGATTTTTCTCATGCAGATTAGCCGCTTGTTGCAAGACGGATAGCTTACGCAGCATACCCTTTTCATCGAGCCCGGTACCTTTACCCACACACTCTACCAGCGAGATTCCCGCCAAACGGTGCATCAATAACGCCGCAGAGGAAGTATTACCAATGCCCATTTCACCAAAACCGATAACATTGCACCCGTTACCAGCCACTCGAACCACTTGATCCGCACCGCGAGACATCGCCTGCTGTGCTTGCTCCAAACTCATGGCAGATTTATGCAAAAAGCTCTCAGTTCCCGGCCCCATAGAAGCGTTAATCAGCTGGGGATACTGCTGCTGATTGTGAGGTAGCTCACCGGCTATACCAGCATCAACCACCTGTAGTTCAATACCGTGTTGACGGCAAAATACATTAATCGCTGCACCACCGTGTAGAAAGTTCAGCACCATTTGCTGAGTCACTTCCTGTGGATAAGGGCTCACCCCTTCTTTGGTAATACCGTGATCACCGGCAAAAACCAACATGTGGGGCTTATTAAGCGTTGGCGTCAGGCTCTGCTGAATCAAACCTATCTGCCACGCGACTTTTTCCAGTTGACCCAAAGCACCTAATGGCTTGGTTTTTTGATCGATTTTTTCCTGCAATTCAGCAGCAAGGTTTTTCTGGGTAGACTGAATATTAAACATGACCTATCCGGTTAAAAAAACAGTATTAAATTAGCGGCTCTACACGGGAATACGACTATTCGTCATCTTTCTTTTTAGCTGCGTCCGTCAAGCTCCAAGGTAAGCTTTTTAGACTCTTCAGTTTTTCATCTGCTTCAGCTTGTTTTTCCTGCTCATCATCTTCAATCATCGCCTGATAGAAGCTCGCAGAATAACGTTTACCTGCCACCTTTGGCCCATTATCCCGTAGAGGATCTTCCGCTTTCTCAATTGGCGTGGTATCCACCTCACCACCTTCAGATTCAATATCGGGCAGATCTAGTTCTGGTTCAACAACATCGTCACTTAGCGGCGTATACTTCAGTTCAGAACGGGTTGAGTTACGCTCTTCCTCTTCCGCAGCCAAGCGAGCGGCTTCATCTATGGCCTGTTGGGCTCTGAGTTTTTCAGCTTCTGCTGCCGCACCCACATACTGAGTTAGAAACTCACGAGACGGAGCAAATAACGCCGCACCGGTCACTGCCTGTGTGTATTTCATCAGGTGGTCAAAATTACCGTGAGCATCGCTATAAATCATACTGGCCAGCATACGGGTAAAGTTATCGGCAAAACGGCAATAGGAGACAAAGTACAAACCCTGCTCCTTCAAATCACCATACGGCATGCTTTGACGCAAAATCTCTACGGCATCACCGCCTTCATCCTTAATACCGGAACGTTTCACATGAGAGGTTAACGGTTTTTCATCGCCGGTAAATTCCACATTATCCGTTTTGGTACGGCCAATGACCTTTTCCTGATCAGACACATCCAGACCGTTCCAAACCGGCAGGTTATGAATATAACGCTGAATATGCACGTAGCTACCGCCCACAAAAGGACGGTCTTCCTGCCCCACTACCGCAATCTTCTCTCTGTGCTCACCTTGAGGATTTTCTGTACCGTCCACAAACCCTGTCAGGTCTCGGGAATCCAGATAACGGAAGGTGGGGATCGATTCTTGTAAAATCGCCAATTCACCCAATAACGCATCCACCCGGCGACCCACCACAAAATTAATATCCTGACGGTCACAACGAATTTGGAAAAATAGATCACAAGGGGTTTCAGGAGCCACACGCTGCTCCTGCTTCATCGCTGGGAAGGGTTTCAATGCCGCAGGTTTCGCCTCAGGGTATAAACGCTCCCAAGCCTCTGCACCAATAGCCACCACACCGGTTAACGAGGGTACATTAAATACCCGCTTACATTCGTCAATCATGGCCGGGAAACGACCCAGAACATCTTTAATCAGAGGTAAAAAGTCATCATCCGTATTCAGCGTATAGGTGATGTAATAACCGTGAGCCGTGCTATCCGCCATAATACCGTTTTGGAAGGTACCGACTGCCGCTTCTAAGACTTCTTCTTGAACTGAACCTACTTCTGGGGAGATATCATCATCTTCTGGGTGCTCAGAATCAGCCTTTTCGGATACTTCATCGTTCAGCAATTCAGCGGTTGATGGTTCTTCGTGAGATAGCCCTTCAGATAAATTAGAAGCAGCTGATAGCGATTGCCCAAGAGTCACGGCTTCAGTATTCTGGGAGGCTTGAAGTGCAGCATCAGATTGACCCTCAACCTTAGCCTGCTCAGTTTGCAATTCACTGATCAGCTCTTCGGTTTTGTCCTGAGATCCATCATCCTGCTTTGGTATCCCATTATTATTCTGATCCTGCATCATCTCTATCCTATATTCTTATATTTAACAGTCTTGCATCCAATAGCTTGTATTCAGCAAGACATATATTTAGCGTTTTTTATATACCACTTTTATTCGGTAAGCTGACATACCTATTACGACAGACAATCACACCTAAGTGACTGAACAGACAAGCATAATAACCTACTCTGAAACAATCCGTTACAATGCTTATATTAAAAAGCTTAAGGAATCTCTAAAGAAGCCCTATTTGGTTCAGACTCCCAAGATAAACCAAAGCCTCTACGTCCCTGCAAGCCGCCAGAGTGCAGCATCACAATTTGGCTACCTTTTGTCACTTCCCCTTGTTCTACCGCCTGAAAAAATCGGTACATCAACTTACCAGTATAAACAGGGTCTAGTAACACACCGGTTTGCTGATAAAAGCCCTGCATCCAGTCCAGTAATTCAGGCTTTACCTTTCCGTAGCCGCCCCAATGTCCGTCTGTTATCAGATCAAATTCTGGCACAGCTTTAGTCACTGACTGAGAATAGACAGAGGCCTGTAACTTCTGTTCCACATCCCCACGTAAAAAATCACCGCCTTTTAATACCGGCATGCCCATCACTTTATATGGCAAGGTTTGAGCCGCTAATAAACCCGCTAAAGTGCCGCCAGTGCCCATAGCGCACCATAATTGATCCGCTTGGATACCTTGCGTCTGTAGCTGCTGCTCTATCTCTTGCCCCAGCTCAACTAAACCCGGTTCAGCCAAAGCACTACTGCCGCCCTCTGGCACCAGCAGATAATCCCGATAATTCTGCATCAACTCAGCTTGCCAACTGACATCATCCCGTAAACGGTATTCTGCTCGACTGACAAAATGGAACTGCATGCCACAACGTTCGGCATCCTGCAGCATCTGGCTTTTTTCAATCAGCTCAGGTTCACCTCGAATCACCGCCACAACAGGTCGTTTTAATGCCTGACAAGCCGCTGCTAAAGCATGTAAATAGTTAGACCAAGCCCCACCAAAAGAGACAATACCCGCCGCCTGCTGCTGATAAGCCTGTACTAAATTATATTTTAGCTTGTACCACTTATTACCGGAGATTACCGGATGTAAAAGATCCGTTCGCTTTAACCAGAGCTGTATCTGTTTATCCACTAAAACAGGGTGCTGTACCGCCATTAGCGGCGGCTGTTGAAAACCCTGTTCCAGAGCTTGAATTTCAGGAGGTAGATCGCGCATTCCGTTTTAGCCCTGTTTTAAGTTCATGCTTTCTTAAAATTCTTAGCTAAAAAACGATCCAGAGAGTTAGCAAAGTCCTGACGATCCCTTTGACTTAACGCCGCAGGCCCACCGGTCTGTACACCGCTGTCCCGTAGATCGGTCATAAAATCCCGCATCATCAAGCGTTCTTTAATATTGTTTTTGGTGTACAGCTCTCCTCTGGGGTTTAGGGCATGGGCCTCAGCCTCAATCACCTCCGCCGCCAAAGGGATATCCGCCGTAATCACCAGATCACCGGCTGATAAATTCTGCACTATATAATTATCCGCCACATCAAAACCCGCAGGCACCTGTACCGCACGAACAGACGAATTGGCAGGGACAGACAGAGGTTGGTTTGCCACCAAAACCATAGGTATCGACAAACGCTGCGCCACTCGAAATAAAATATCTTTGATCACCCTAGGGCAAGCATCCGCATCAACCCAGATATGCATATCAGAATCCTAATAGCCAACGGCCATATTAAACAACCTGTTAAGAGAACACCTATTATCGGCGAAAAACACGACACAGCTAAACAAAAGTTTCACATATTTTATGGGACTCTTCCGCCCGCATACCCAAGGTATATAAGCAGGCTTATTTGGCGAAAAACCTTTGTACTAGCTCTTATGGAGCCCTTATGGTTTTGAAGTTTAAAGTATTTTTCTCGCTATATTTATGCCAATAAAGAATCTAGAATAATTATTCATTATAAAAAAAGCGGAAAAGCGCCCATGACCACGGCCCACCGTAAAAGCTTACTACTCTTTTTTCTGCTGGGGATTTTTGCCCTCTGCTCATCGGCCTTTTATATCTACTTTTCTTACCAAGACGCCCAACACCAGATTAAAACCCGTCTGGAGAATGACAGCTTTCTGATCAGCGAATGGATCAAGGGCGGCTTTAAAAGCTCTGATTACCTATTAAGAGATGTGATCAGCCAAGTGGATATCAACGAACTGCAATATCCCAATCCCAACCCAAAACAACACCAAGCCCGCAAAGCCTTTCTACAGGCAAAACTGGCAACCCTGCCTAACGGTATCCTAATGGGTTTATTTGACAGCCGGTGTATTGTGACCCACTCCAACTCAGTGGACGGTTTTGATGCCAGCAGTCGGGATTACTGCCAAGCGATGCTGACCGAACCCAACCGAAAAACCGTTGTTAGCCAAGCCTACACCGCCAATAACGGCCAACTGAATATCACTCAAGGCCGTAAGTTCGACGCCGAACAACCCGGCTTTAAAGGCATGGCGGCACTGGCCATCAACCCCGTATTTTTTGCCGACCTATTAGCACCGCTTAACTACAGCCCAGCCGGTAATATCACTATTTTTGATAGCAATATGACCCTACTGGCCCGCAAACCCGCCACCCCCGATAAAGTCGGTAAAAAGATCACACAACCCTTCGCAGAAGCTTTTACTAAAACAGACCAAAGCCATACCTTCCTGGATATCAACTCCCCCGTGGATGGCCTGCAACGCCTGTTTATTCTGCGTAATGTTGAAGGCTTACCCTTTTTAATCGTTATCGGAGAAGCCCATCAGGACTGGCAAGCTAACTGGCAACAACGCACCTTTATTATCATTATAGCCTTGATACTGATCCTGCTTTTAGCCGCCTTTGCCCTCAGTAATTACTGGTCGGTATTGCGCCATATGAAAGAGCTGGAACAGCTTAAAAGCGAAGCAGAACATCTCGCCCGAATTGATATGTTAACCGGCGTATCTAACCGACGGGACTTTACTGAAAAAGCGGAAACCAGCTTTGCACTATTCCAGCGCCATAAACACCCGTTATCCATCATCATGCTGGATGCTGACCACTTCAAAAGAATCAACGACCAACATGGTCATCCTATCGGTGATAAAGTACTGACCATGATAGGCGACACCCTGAAAAGCACCCTACGTACCAGCGACATTGTCGGCCGTATCGGCGGAGAAGAATTCGCAGCAGTACTGCCCGATACCAACCTAAAACAAGCCCAACAACTGGCCGAACGCCTACGCCAAGCGCTAGACAACCAACGCTTAGCCATCAACGACAGCCCAGACCGCAACTCAGATCAAAGCTCAGATCAAAACGCCATCCACTGCACCGCCAGCTTTGGTGTCGCCCAAGCCAACGAAAAAGACACCTTTCATAGTCTACTCAAACGCGCCGACGAAGGCCTTTATCAAGCCAAAGCCATGGGCAGAAACCGTGTAGTACTGGTGGATAGAACAGCAGACAAAGTGATTGATGGGGCCGTGGTTGGAGAGGGAGAGGAGGAAAAAGATGGAGAATAAAATAACAAGCACTGATCGTTATTCATATCGAGTGATTTGGTCTGAAGAAGATCAAGAGCACATTGGCCTATGCACAGAATTCCCTAGTCTAAGTTGGCTGGAAGGTAGTCCAGAAGCAGCGCTTTCAGGTATTCGTCAATTGGTACAAGACTGTATTACAGATATGCAGACGAATAACGAAACCATTCCAGAGCCTATCGACAGCAAACGGCACTAAAAACTTCCGCTGCGCGAGTCACTGTAGCTCAGGACCTAGGGAAAGGCGAAAACCAAGAGTGTATAGGCGGGATCCAGCTTCGCGACCATCACGGTACGCGGATCGACAATTCTCACTGAAACTAGCCCAAGAGCCTCCACGTACAGAAAAAAATGGTATCTGATTAGCCTGAACCATCTGCAAACCCTTTTCTAACGTTTTTGCTTGTTCTTTTAGTACTGAAAAACGAACTGCGTCAGTACCTAAATTCTCCATCCAAGGATCTAAGCACCATTCTCTAACATTTCCATGCATATCATATAACCCCCAAGGATTAACCGGATAGTCACCTTTTACATTGGTTTGGTTAAGCCTATTATCTGTACTCCCTCCCTTCTTCCCGTCAGTATCCTGCCTGCCACGATAATTCGCTTGAGTTAAATCGATTAAATTATCAAACTCAAAAGTAGTTAAGCTACCTGCCAAGCAGGCATACTCCCATTGCGTTTCTAACGGCAAATAGGTATTAAGCCCAGGGTAAGCCTGATTTAGGGTTTGAATAAATACCTGTGCATCCTGCCAGCTTACCTGCTCAACCGGTAAATTATTACTACTTTCGCTATCTTTGAAAAAGCTTGGATTTTCTCCCGTTACAGCCTGATATAACATCTGTGTCACCGGAAAATCACCTAACCAAAAACCTTCAGTAACAGTAACCTCATGTAAATCTTCATCATCATATTGCCCTGAGCCATCATCTGAAGAGCCCATCATAAATTCACCCGGTGGAATCCAGCGGAAAACGTATGGAGTATTTTTATAAACCAGTGACATCCATAAACCGTATTGATCTTGTCCCCAGTCTTTAGCCCAAGGGGCTGGAAATACAGGTGGAGCTTTAGGGTGGCGGGGCATAGTACTTATCCTTATTCATGAATCTCTAACTTTATTTTTCCAATATTCCCGTCCCCCTTTAAACCATTTAGACCAAGAATTATTAGATAGCTTATCTTTTTCTACCTGTCCTTGCTGCCTTCTTTCAGTTCCAGCATTTTTCAGTTCAAGACCTAGGGACAAGCGAAAACCAATAAAAGGAGATATATAGCTAGCACCATGGCAATCTCGTTCAGATGCCCTACAATATGCCTTCTTGTCATTCCAGCTTCCTCCCCGTAATGGATGAAGCTCTTTTACGTTATCATCATATTGTTGAAACCAGTCAAGCCCTGGATCCGTTACCTCTAAACGATATACTCTTAAACCTTTATCTTGGCACCACTCCCAAACATTTCCATGCATGCCGTATAGCCCCCAAGGGTTTAAAGGTTTTGTTTTTACCCCTACTGTTCCTGATTTCCGTTTATTTTTTCTATCAGAGAAATTAACTTGATCTGAGGTAATTGTTTCACCGAAACTAAAAGGAGTATGAGTCCCTGCTCGGCAAGCATATTCCCATTGAGCCTCCGTTGGTAAACTAGCTCTCAGAAAAGGATATGCGTCCTTAACTATTTGAATAAACTGCCAACAATCTAACCAACTAACACTATCAACAGGCCCCTCCTCTCTTTGAAAAGCACTTGGATTCTCCCCCATTACAGCTTGCCAAAGCTGTTGAGTAGTACAAGTATCTGCTAGCCAATAACCCTGAGTTAAAGTTACATGATGCTGAGCTTCATCATTGCTCTGATCTGTCTCATACTCAGGAGACCCCATCATGAATGAGCCAGGTTCGATATAACGGAAGCGTTGACTAATACTAAAAAGTCTAAGGTCTGCATAAAGACCATATTCATCAGTATCTAGACTTACAATATCATCTAACAATTGATCAGAGATTAAAGCTTGCCTCCATTCCGCGGAGTAAATATTGCGATCATCTATCTCATAGGTCATTGTAAAGGATGATCCATTTAACAATACCTTTGCATGTAAAGCATTCCCCTGATACTTGATCTCACTTGCCCAACTCGGTTTTTCTACTGGCTTAAAGGATCTATTTTCTGTTCCTGTATCCAGTTGAAAGGCCTTAAACCCATGCTCATCCTGCAATACAGGTAATTTAAAAGCGTCCTTTTCAGATAATGAAATAGAGATACTTTTTTCATTATCATTATAAGTTAGCAGAGAGGAGCCACAATCAAATTCAGCTAGCTCTACCCCTATATCAAGTAAGTTATTTGGAGAATCGTAACGAACTTTGCGTAACCAAATGTCTTCTCCCTCTTGCTTTAGAACAAGATGGTAGTTTTCTGATTTATCTGCGGTAATAGCTTGAATCACTCCAGCATCATATTCCGGTGGAATCGGTTTACCTGCTCGAATATTATCTTGTTCAATAACCCCATAAATCACACTGGTATAATCTTTATTCTCTGCTTTACTTTGGCGAGATATTCTAGAAAGATGGCGATGTCCATAACTCGTCAGGGTTTGATTTTGGTTTGCATAAGTTGTTTTGGCCAAACGCTTCATAAACCCTTTGGCAAGGTCAATCTCGTCCTGCCATTCAGAGCTATCAACCCCTGATATCGAGTTAAAATTGATTAACTCTTCTGCCCAAACCCCTTTAAACTGGTTGCTATGGTGTTTACGAATACAGTAAATAATTTTTCTTTGAATCGCTAAACTCTCATTCGAAAAGGCTTTTTGGTAACCCTCTTTTTTATCCGCTTTTATCGCAATAGCAGTATAGCCCCACTGCACATCAGGATGGTTAGATACCAAGGCTTCAATACCGGATTCTAAACCGAGTAACTGAACTGTTTCCCGTAGTAATTCAGGCTCTATATGTGTGGTAATTGAAAGCAGGTCTAACACCCGGTTTACATCTTGGTCTGTATTCTCTTTCTTTGTCAGTAATGGGTTAACCGTTAACGGGCCATTACTTTTCCATAATACCTGTCGCACTAGGCGTTTCAGCTTCAGGCATTGGTAACTTTGCGGGACGGGGCTTAAAGCAATAGGCTTAATACCCTGCTGATAGAGGTGCTGTAAGAAACGCAGCCAACTCTGACGAATATTGCTGTTTTCGTTGGTCAGTTGCCCCATATCACTCAATATTAATACTTCTGCGGTGTTATCCAGTGGCTTCCATTGTTTTTTGTGGAGACCTGACTCTTCGGAGGATTTCCCCAACGGCCAAAGACTATAACTGTCGCCGGGAGCTTCTTTAAACTCTCTAATCTCTAACCCTGTAACGCCCATTACCTTAATAATATCCGCACAGATAAAACCGGCATCGTAGTGATGACTCATAAGGCGATTACTGGTATCGGCTAAAACATATAAGCGTCCGGCAGGGACTTTATGCCGCTGATAAGGCAGAGTATAAATGGGCTCACATTGAGATATTTGGCGGGTGAGTTTTTTAATATCCAGTCGTTTACCCAACTCATGGGTCAGGAAACGTCGGATAAAATCACGCTGCCGATTTTTATGGAATATAGGCTGGAAGGGGATCGGTTTAGCATCTGGATTAATCGTTTTATCATCTTCTGTCGGCTCTTCCATGCCTAACAGCTGATTCACCCTATCCTCTGGAGTACCGGCCTTATCGTTATAACATTCAATAGAATCTAAGACTAAAAATGACCAGTTATAACCTTCCTCTTCATCCCGTTGGGTGGAACGCTCTTCATCGGCGGTGGTCTTATCACCCTTATAACCTGCTGGTGGAGCATCAGGCATAAAATCTGTGATATCTTGCTCACATTCAGATTCCGTATCAGAACGAGAGAAGCCCATAGGTTGTATAACACTATTTGGCAAATCGTTTTTTTCTGATTTTGCCAATATCCGTATCAAGTCGCCCCGATAACATTGCGTGCCTTTTGATCGATACCCGGCTGCCATTAGCTTGCCTTATTCAGTACAAATTTCTGAATGCTATCTAATAACTCAATTTGCTGATCCGAGCGTTCCGGCTCACCTTTAATCGTGACCATTTCATCCAAGGCAGATAATAGATCGAGGTATTCTGCTAAACCGGGTTTTACGCCCACTGCTTGCCCACGGTCTTCAATAAGTTGCTTAGATGCTGCCTTTAACACCTCATCACTACAATTTTCTTTTGTGAAATGAACACGGGCACGATCTTTTAACCATTGTTCAGGGTTTTTATCATCCATCTTAAGATTGAGTACTAAGCAACGGCGTAAAAATGCGGGGGGTAATTCGCGCTCATCATTAGTGGTGATAATAACTAAAGGCTGTTTCTCTTTCTCTTGGCTTTGTACCGTTGTGCCTGTTTGCGGCACGGTAAAACCATTATTGCCTAACACTTCTAACAGGCTATTGGGTAGAGATGGATCGGCTTTATCAATCTCATCAATTAATAGAACCACACCCTCTTGAGCCAAGTGGTCATCTGCCATTTTGGGTTTAAACACTTTATGGCGACAACTGTTAAATTGTTTCTTGGCATTTTCCCAATCATAAGCCCACCAAAGCACACCGGGGTTTAAGTAATGATTAGGGTTTAACGCATCACCTTTTTTAATATCTTTATCTTGGGTCTCAGCTTCATTGCCCTCATTATCATTAACAGAGTAAAAAGCACTGCCTAATTGAGCATCATTAAGACGAGAAACCAGATCCATACGCCAAAGAAGATCTTGCCCTTCAGTATTAACGTTGATGACTTCAGCAATAAACGCTCGGTCTAACTGCGCGGCAGCTGCACGGGCAAGATAGCTTTTACCTAAACCCGGTTCACCTTTAACCAATAAAGGGCGGCCTGTGGCTAGAGCCATTTCTAGGGCATAGGCTGAGTCTTCACATAATAGATAAGTGCTGTTTGGCCAAGAGCCACAGGTGGGGATGGTGATTTCTTGGTTTGGTTTGAAGTGTTTTAACAATGTCATCGACCTATCCCTTTAATTTATCCATTAGATCTTCCAAGGAGAGAGACAGCTCTGCTTCTTCCTCTGAAAGATGTTTTCCGTTGTACTTCTCAATCATAAGGTTTGAGTATCGCTGCTGAAACCGAGTAATCAGAGCTTCTGAGCCAAAAATACTTTCTAGATTGTTTTCATCAGATACAAAATATGGACAGCAGCCTTCTTTTTCTAATCTTTTCAAAAGCACTGCGGTCCTCATATCCAACCCATCTTCCCAGTCCGTCTGATGGTTTCCACGAGAGTTTCTACCTGAGATTAATAAGGCTTTGTTATATAGGGGAACAGTAGCGGCCTGAAGCGTCGCCATCACAACATCATCAGATTGATCATCAAAAACTCCTGGCTCTTTAACGATCTCATCTTCATGTATTGCCCCTCGTCCTCGTAATCGGGTCATATCAGACCCAACATCAAAACAAACCAAATCCGGTTTCGATTGGCGACGATGCGCATAGGAAAGCTCTACTGACATTAAACTAGCAGCAGTACTAAAAAAACGAGATGAGACAGCTCCATTCAGATATAAAAGTGCAACACTAATCTGTACTAATTCCCGAATAATGTCTCTTTCATTCTTAATCTGCCCCGGATCCAGAGCCTCAACCAGTACTTCTAATTTTTTAAACCCTTCCAGCTTTTCTTCATCAAGATATTTGACAAAATTCCCCGAAAACACAGAATGAAAGGAGATCAACTGTTTCACCTGAGCTAAAAACATGGATGGAGCAAACTTTGATTCTAGACCATCCAGCATTTCCTTTAGCTGAGTAATATATACTTCAACTTCAGAGCTAAAGTGATGTAAAAGCTTAGCCACTATGTCCGATAGAGCTTCGGATGTTTCAGCTTTATATTGATCAGATTTAGGCTTTAAAAAAGGCTCTGAGAAGTTAAGGATCTGTCGGATAGCATCTTCTGGAGACAACCTAGCTAGTTCATGAGCAACACCTCTGGGGTTTACAGTAGAAGGGCGCATATCTAAAGTTTTAGCTAACCCTAGAACCAAAAGTCCCGTGCTATCACTGGCAAGAATTGAGATTGTTTCTTTTATCTGTTCAGGCTCACTATTAGAATTATCATCTGTGTCGATCTCTAAGGAGGGCTGGTCAACAACTTGCTCTAAATCATCAGAAACCTGCGAACCGAATTTGGGGTAAGCCGGAGGTGGAGGGCAAATATAATCAATAACCTGAGAGAGTTCTTTTTTTCGACTGGCTTCATCTAACTCAAGTAAAGACACACCATCTCTCGGTATCATTTGATTTTCAGAAATCCATTCCACATGCTTCCATTCACATGGATCAATCAAGACTGGAATAACCTCAATTTTGTTTTGATCTTTTAACTGTAACAGCCGAGTGACTTCTTCCTCATTGATAAAAAGGGAGTCGAGAGAATGGTCGCTTACCAGTACTATTGCAATGTCACAGCTAACCAAATTAGCTTCTATCTGCTGAAACCAGTTTTGCCCCGGTTTAATCTCACGATCATCCCAAGCAGCTATTTTTTTCGCTCGTACTAAAACATTCAGCTTACGCCGAAGCATATCCTTCCACTCTTCATCTTTATGGCTATAGCTAATAAAGACTTTGATCGGCTTCTTCATCCCAAATACCCTATCCATAAATTCCCTAAGAACATAATACTTAAGATATTTATAGAAGCTATTACCTATAAGGTATTCGAGGCTATAAGTTTTAAGTATTCAGGTAAACGGAAGGTAATTTCGCGGATGCGCCTCTGGCTTATCCTCGCTACAGGGAGGTACTTCGGTTGGTGTATTCGATATAAAAATAAAACAGGCCCCTGCTTTGGAGCCTTATCAGTATTTGATTATTTTAATGATTTCTTAGACTGGTCTGGTGCAATTTGCCCACTGTTAGGGTCAGTCTGCCCTGTCATTAACCAAAGTGTATATTGTGGAAATGCGATACAAACAGCCTGAGGTATTTCAGACGAAACTTTTACTTTCCCCGTTTCAACTTGAGTCAGTGTAGCTAAATCCAAATTTACTTTATCGGAAAAGTCACTCGTAGAAAGGTTTTCAGCCTCTCTTACATGGAGAATTTTACTACCAATATTTTCTGGATTGAGTGGTGATACCTGTTGCAGATCTGAATACACCTCTCCCGTCATCAGCCACAGTACATACTGTGGATAAGCCTTACAAATAGCTTCAATTAAACCAACTTTTGGCTCATTACGGCCATTTTCTGTAGTGACTAACGTTTCTTTATTAATACCTACGACTTCACAAAAATCTGGTCGTGATAATCCTTCGTAGTCTCTAATTGACCTTACTTTCTCTCCAATTGTCATTGACATGATGGAAAGTACTCCTATACTCTCAATATAGTAGGAAAACTCTCCTACACTATAAATTTTAGAACGCAAACGAGTCAGGGGTGCTGTCACACCCGAAAGAGGGAGTTTATCAAATGGATCAGGAACTAGAACCTATAAAGGCCAATAATGAGCCTAAATTGACGGTCAATGGGATGCCGCCGTTAATGACTCAGGAAAAATTTGCTGATTTTATCGGTTTAAGCAGTGACACGATTGAGCATCAGGTGAAGCGGGGTTATTACCCGACCATTAAGATTGGTAAGCGTCGGTTAATCAATATGGTGGCGTTGGTGGAGATTCTAAAAACAGATTCTGATCATTTGGGATAGAGGGTTTTGGTATGTTGAGAAAGCCTTCTTGTACTCAATCTTATGATGCTGTTGATCCTTTATCGCTTAGGTTTAGCGGCGCTGTTGATATCGATAATCGCTGGCTATCTTTGGCGCAAACTTGGAATAGTATGCATCGTGCAGAGCGGCGTACTTTGTTACAGGTCTCTCGGTTAGGTGGCTTTAAACCCGAAAGCGCTTTTGATCAGTTTAATGAGTCTGATTGTTATGCTCTGCAAGGGAGCATTATTCGTATGTCTCGCTGGGCTAATGGGCTGTGTGTTCTGGCTGATATTGGGGAAAAGAATACTGTGGCAAATCGGTTGGAGTATTGCCGATCTTTACTAAGAAGCGGCGATATGGATGGCCTGAATTTTCAGTTATGTGAGTTAGAGGCGTGGTTAAGGGGCTCTCATTAAAATGTCGATTAACGCTCTCGGATTAAACCACGCTTCTGAAAGCATGGATGATACCGGCCCCGATAAATCTCTTATCAAGCAGGTTCCGGTTATATCAAGTGTTCACAGAAACTCTCACCTTCAATGTACAAGGCATTATCGGGAAGGATATTACTCGGCTTATAAAAACTTGAGCGCTGAAAGATCCGGTGAACACTATAGGCGGCATTATGATTTGTCGATTTCGCTGCTACTCAGACAAGGATCACCCGATAAGGAAAGGTAATGGCGATACAACCCAAAGACGTTAAACGTGAGGAAAATGGTAACTGGCAACATCCAGATCTACCGGATTGGCCGGAGTCCACGGCAACAACGGAGATGGATGATTGGCTGTACGAGCAAAGAATTCGTTCCAAGGTTATCCATTTAAACGCTGACACTTCAGATCAGGAAATTGACCTTTGGTTGTCCGGTCAAACGGAGTCGTTACAGGGGCGGTCTCGTCGGGAGCTGGCTCAGGGGTTCTTTACTTTATCTATCTATAGAGGTGATGGCGGCACTTTTATCTGGCTAGGTATTTTCTATTAAGTCTATTTTTTGGCCCATAAAGAAATGTTAGATAAGAGGCTTATAGCAGTGATAAGACCGGTTCACGGCATTTAGAAGGGGCTTCAACTAAGCTTAGTGAAATGCTGTTATGGCTCTTTGGTGATAGTCGTTCAATAACAGTCGGCTTATATACTGTGAGGGGGTCATTGTGAAAGATCTCTCTGATCCTATTCAGTGGTTAATTGAGGAAGGCAGTCATTGCCGCAATTCGGCGGTGTTGATCGATAAGCTGGCAGGGCTGTTTATTGCTTTTGGTTTGGAGCCCATGCGGATCAATATTGTGCAGGGGGCGTTGCATCCTGAGGTGATGGTTAAGCTATTTGTTTGGCGCCCGGAGTCTGGGTTTGTTGAGACCTCTAAGACGGCGCAGATCTTTGCGTCTAATGAGCAAACCTTTACTCACGGCGTTGTTAAAGATATCTCTTTGGGTAATTCGACCTTTCGGAACCCTCCGTTTTTAATTAGCCCTCTGTTTCAGGTGATGAAAAAACAGGCGGCGCTGATCCATGAGCCTTTGCCTCCTGAATGTACCGAATACCGCTTTCCTATCCTGCAGGAATACCATGAACAAGGTGGTACAGATTACCTTGCTCTGCCAATTATTTTCACCAATGGTAAACGGGGCTGCTTAAGCTGCGTGACCCGTAAGGTTGGCGGTTTTACGGAGCAGGATATCGATAATATTCAAACGGTGATGCCGCCATTGAATTTTATTCTGGAGATCCATGCTTATCATTGGTTAACCAGTACTCTATTGCAGACCTATCTGGGCAGTGAACCGGGACAGCGAGTTTTATCCGGCGATATCAAACGAGGGGATGTAAATACCTTAGATGCGGCGATCTGGTTTTCTGATCTGAGGGGGTTTACCAAGATGTCTGGTCGATTAAATGCCAATGATCTCATCAGCCTGTTAAATGAGTATTTTGAGCTGATTGGTTTGGCGGTTAAGGAGCACCAGGGCGAGGTGCTTAAATTTATCGGCGATGCTGTACTGGCTATTTTTCCAGTGCAGCAAGATACATCAAATAGTCAGGCTTGTATTAATGCTTTTAAGGCGGCAAAAAGCGCATCTGAGATGCTAGAGAAGCGACAAGAAGCCTTAACTGAAAAGTACGGTGTGCCGGTCAAACACGGCATCGCCCTAAACTTTGGCGAGGTTAAATACGGCAATATCGGCTCTTTGGAACGATTAGATTTTACAGTGATTGGACAAGCGGTGAACTTGGCATCTCGTATTGAGGGTTTATGTTCTGAATTAAATAGCGAGCTTTTACTATCAAGCGAGTTTTTACAGCAAACACCGACAGATCGGGTTTTACGTGACACTGAAATATTCCAATCCTGCGGATATTTCAGCTTAAAGGGCATGGAGAAACCAGAGGAGGTTTTTCGGGTTGGGGGCAAATCGAGTTAATAAGATATTACTCAAGTACTGCTATTATTTTCAACTACACTGTCAAATTTGATAAAACTGCACAAAGCCGACAAACTTGGCTTATCGTCAAAACCCTTACAGGCTTTGATTACCTTTTTTGAACATTGGCAGGAGGAGCTAAAAATGGCAGAAATTACCTACGAGCCTGTTCTTAAAGCGATGGAACGGCTGAAAGAGCTCAGCGCTGATGAAGAAACCCGTCGATTGGCTTTTGTTCGCGAACGCGCACTGCATGATGAGGCTAGTTTGATTAATGATGCGGAAGAGAGAGGTAAGCAGAAAGGCAGAGTTGAAGGGGAAGCCAATTTACTGACCCGGCAATTGAGTCAGCGTTTTGGTGAGCTTCCTCATTGGGCTATCGACAAATTACAAGAAGCAAGTGCACAGCAGCTAGAACTATGGTCAGATAATATTTTCTCTGCAGAAACACTGGAGCATATTTTTCAATCAGACAATGCCCATTAAGCATCAGTGTGTCCTAACTTCATTAGGTAACATTTTACTCTATAGAAAAAGGGAGCCTTTTGGCTCCCTGCGAATCAAAGAGGAGTTATGTGATTCTAACGGAAATTAACGCAACCAAAGCTTCTTAAGGTCTCGTCTTATAGAGGGCAATATAAAAACAGCTCTGATCAAGACGAAACCTCGGGAAGATATTTCTCCTATAGAGTGACGGCTAAACGTAAACCTTGATCGATGGCGCGTTTAGCATCCAGTTCTGCGGCCACATCGGCACCACCAATCAGATGAGGCTGTTTGCCCAGTGCTTTTAAGCCTTCTTCCAATTCGCGACATGGGGTTTGGCCTGCACAGATAATCACGGTATCGACGGGCAGTAGCTGTTCTTCACCGTTGACGGTCATATGTAAACCGGCGTCATCAATCTTCTGATAATCACAGCCTGATAGCATTTTTACATCACGTTTTTGCAATGCGGCACGGTGAATCCAGCCGGTGGTTTTACCCAAACCGGCACCGGGCTTGCTGGTTTTTCGTTGCAATAACCAAACATCACGGGCGGTTTCTGGTTTGTGGGCGGTTACTCCCTCAACACCGCCTCGATGTTTGGCGGTTAGATCAACCCCCCATTCAGCCATAAATTCATCAATATTCAGGCTGGCAGATTCACCTTTTTGTGTCACCAATTCAGAGACATCAAAACCAATACCACCGGCTCCCATTACGGCAACTTTACTGCCAACCGGTTTTGCACCTGTGATGGCTTCGATATAACTGATCACTTTAGGGTGATCGATGCCATCAATCTCTGGGGTACGTGGGGTAATGCCTGTAGCCAGGATTACTTCATCAAAATGCTGTAGATCATCGGCCGCTACTCGGGTATTCAGTTTTAATTCAACACCGGTCACTTCGATGCGACGTTTGAAGTAACGCAGAGTCTCATAAAACTCTTCTTTACCGGGAATACGCTTAGCGTAATTAAACTGACCGCCAATCTCACTGGCACTATCAAACAATGTCACACTATGGCCGCGCTCTGCAGCGATAGTGGACGCTGACAAACCTGCTGGGCCTGCACCAATTACAGCGACTGTTTTACGCTGTTCGGTTGGCTGAACATCCACTTCTGTTTCATGACAAGCACGTGGATTAACCAGACAAGAAGTGAGTTTCATCTGGAAGGTATGATCAAGACAAGCCTGGTTACAACCGATACAGGTATTGATCTCATCGGCACGGTTTTCTGCAGCCTTACTGACAAATGCAGGATCTGCTAGGAAAGGACGGGCCATTGAGACCATATCCGCATGGCCATCGGCCAATACGTCTTCAGCCACTTCGGGTGTATTAATACGGTTGGTGGTGATCAGCGGAATGGATAAAACCGCTTTCATCTGTTGAGTCACACGGGTAAAGGCCGCACGAGGTACACTGGTGGCAATGGTTGGAACACGGGCTTCGTGCCAACCAATACCCGTATTAATTAGAGTGGCACCGGCAGTTTCAATGCGCTTGCCTAGCTCAACCACTTCTTCCCAGTCACTACCACCTTCCACCAGATCCAGCATGGAGAGACGGAAGATAATAATAAAGTCAGTGCCTACTTTTTCACGAGTCTGGCGCACAATTTCGGTAGCAAAACGGGTACGGTTATCAAAACTACCACCCCACTCATCGGTACGGTTATTAGTGCGGGTGGCGATAAATTGGTTAATCAGATAACCCTCTGACCCCATTATCTCAACACCGTCGTAACCTGCTTGTTGCGCCATGGCGGCACAGTTCACGTAGTCTGCGATCTGTTTTTTCACTTCCTCACCGGTTAATTCATGGGGAGGGAAAGGGTTGATTGGAGCTTGAATAGCTGAAGGTGCCACAGAGCGCTGGGAATAGGCATAACGGCCCGCATGCAAAATCTGCATACAGATGCGTCCGCCCTCTTTATGTACTGCTTCTGTGATAACCTTGTGTTCTTCGGCTTCCTCTGGTGTGGTCATCTTGGCTGAGCCTTCAAAAACCGCACCTTCTTTGTTGGGCCCTATGCCACCAGTAACAATTAAACCAACACCATTTTTAGCTCGCTCGGCATAAAAAGCCGCTAAACGCACAAAACCATTTGGGCTTTCTTCTAAATTGGTGTGCATTGATCCCATCAAGACTCTATTTCTAAGCGTCACAAAGCCTAAATCCAGAGGTTCTAGCAGGTTGGGATAGGCTGTTTGCTTATTATTATTGTCGCTGGCGGTCATTGTTTTATTCCCCATCAATCACGATTTAAACAGTTGTTTATAATTTGACTTTACTTTAGCCTAGCCAGCAGCAAAAACAATAACCTAAAAATACAGATCAATAACTTTAAGGTGCATTGATGCAGTTAGGTGATGTACAGGTGAATTTTTTGCAAAGCCTAGTGCTTGCAATTGAAGATTGCCAAATTGACCCTTGGCCCTTGTTTACAGAATTTGGCCTAGAAGATCTATTAGACAGCCATCCAGAAAGGCGCATCAGCATCCCCCGATATATGCGCTTGGGTTATAAAGCGATTCAATTGACCCAACGGGAAGATATAGGCCTTTTAATGGGAGAGAAAACTCAGGCTCATCATTTTGGTTTATTGGGTTTTTGCGCTCAAAGTGCGAAAAACCTAGAACAAGCGTTAACTGTTTTTATTGAGTTTGAAAAACTATTTAGCCAAAACAGTCGAGGGCACAGCCAGATACTTAAAACAGAGAGCCATACAGGCTTTCAGTTTTACTCCATATCGCCCTATAACCCATATAATTTGTTTGTTGTAGATGCTTTTTTTGCCGGTTGGTTAAATTTGCTGAAGACATTTGTCGGAGAATCGCTGAATTTATCCGGAGCACGGGCGGAAATTGAATTTGATGCACCTAATTATGCTGCCAGTTATGAATCCTGGAATATACCCGTCAATTTTTCCCAAGAAAATAATGTTCTTTGGCTCCCCCACGCACTTTGCCAACAAAAAAATCCATTAGCCAATCCGATTAGCTATCAACAGATACGGCAAATTTGCCAACAACAATTAAATAAATTGAAACAAGGACAAAATATTAGCCAACAAGTAGCAGAACTTATCGCTATGAAGCTGACGGGACAAACACCAAACCTAAAGGATATTGCCTCTGATCTGCATATGGAATCTTGGACGTTAAAGCGACGCTTACAGGATGAGGGGAATTCGTTTAAAAATTTACTGGATGATACCCGCAAAGCTCTGGCCACTCGTTATATTCGGGACACTGCATTAAGCTTGGGTGAAATTAGTTATTTAATGGGATTTTCTGCTCCAGTGGCATTTCAACGGGCTTTTAAACGCTGGCACGGGATTGCACCTGGACTTTATCGGCAACAGAAAAAGTTAGAAAATTAGAGCAATAAATACGAATCGATATGT
>JAKZRG010000020.1:0-3456 GCA_047518265.1 Oceanospirillum sp. | reverse complement strand
CCCGTGCGCGTATAACGGACACTGATTTTGCTTCTGAAACGGCTGAATTGACCCGTAATCAAATTATCCAGCAAGCTGCGACGTCTATTTTATCTCAGGCTAACCAGTTGCCAAATGCCGCGCTGTCTTTACTGCGGTAATAGTATTATTTTTATTAAACTCTCTGAAAAACCGAGCACGCCTCGGTTTTTTGTGTATTTGTCCTGCCCTATTTTAATTTATTAGGTTTTTTTCAGATTTCCTAAAGCTTTCAGTGCTAGTGCCGATACTTATAATTATCGAATATAGGTTGATTTAATTACTGGAAAAATTAAATTTTTCAGCCGGTTAGCCGATAAAACTGTTAATAAAATTAAGATCATAAACTTTGGCAGCGACTCAAGTTGTCGAAATTTAAGCTGAGGTGAATTTCATGGCTATGTTTGTTAATACTAATGTTTCTTCTTTAAGTGGTCAGCGCAATTTACAGAATGTAACTGACCGTATGAACAGCTCTTTTGAAAAGCTGTCTTCTGGTAGTCGAATTAATAGTGCTAGAGATGATTCTGCGGGTTTGCAAATTGCAGACCGTCTGACGACTCAGCTGACGGGCTTAAACCAAGCGAACCGAAATGCCAATGATGGTATTTCTATTGCTCAGATTGCAGAGGGAGCATTGGGTGAAATTACCAACAATGTTCAGCGTATGCGTCAGCTGGTTGTTCAGGGTGGTAACCGTACTTTAGCGGCAGATGATCGTGCTGCGCTGGGTGATGAATTTAAGCAGTTGATGCAGACAAATGATGATATTGCTGATCGTACCTCTTATGGTACTGTTAAGCTGTTGAACTATGACAATAACTCTGCAGGCTTCCAAGTTCAGTCCGGTGCTCAGGCTGGAGAGCAGGATACGATCACCACGGGTAATGCGAAGCTAACCTCTTTGTTTGGTGATATTCTCTCATCTGAGAATGCGGTTGGTGCTTTGTCAGGATTTTCGGCGACAACGATCAGTGCTGCAGGAACATTTGGTAAGTTGGTCGTAGCTAACATGGTCGCGAACAATGAATCTCGTGTTTCTGTTGCGGCGGCAGATCTGCTTAATGTTGCAACTCTTAGTGCTGCTGCTCTGTCAGGTGCAATGCTTAGTACGTTAGCAAATAATAGTGAAGTAGCACTTGATCTGGATAAATTAACGGAGTTGTTGACCTTTAATGCGGATGCGGACGATGTTTTCTCTGGTGGCGTTGGCATTAGTGGTAACCTGGATGTACTTACAGGTATGGGGGCTGGAGCTCAAGCTCTTCTAGGTATTACTGCAGCACAAGTGAACTCTACAACAGGTTTCACTGATGCTCAGCTGAATACTGTTAATGCTTTTACAACTGATACTCTGATGGATATGATGAGTGGCTTGGTTACAGAGGTGGATAAGCAGCGTTCTAAGTTAGGTGCGGAGCAGAATGGCCTGATGTCAACGGTTCGCTCTAACACCGCTTCTATTGTGAATGTATCTGATTCTAGAGCACGTATTACGGATACTGATTTTGCTTCTGAAACGGCTGAATTAACCCGTAACCAAATTATCCAGCAAGCTGCGACATCCATTCTGTCTCAGGCTAACCAATTGCCGAATGCAGCGCTATCCCTGTTACGTTAAGATAAGCTTTTCTAAAAAAAGCCGAGCTTAGCTCGGTTTTTTTTGGCGTATCATTTTTATTTTTAGATGTTTGGGGGTAAAGAGCTTTACCATTACCTTTTTTGCTCTTTTTTTGTCTAATTCCTACTTTCCTTTGAAGTTATTTTAATTGTATTCCTTTAGGCCGCGCTATTTTCCCCTAATACCCATAAAGGTACTTGTAGTGTAGTGGTCTGTCCTTAGTCATCAGAATTTCTTCTGAATCTCTAAAGCTTTTAATATTTGAGTCGATATTTAAAATTATCGGATGGGTTGAGCCAATTGCTCAAAAGTTAAAGTTATCAGAAGATCAGCCGATAAGGCTGTATATAAATTTAAAGATAGTAATCTTCGGTAATGACTTATGTTATCGAAATTTAAGTTGAGGTGGATTTCATGGCAATGTTTGTTAATACCAATGTTTCTTCTTTGAGTGGTCAGCGCAATTTACAGAATGTAACTGATCGTATGAACAGCTCTTTTGAGAAATTATCTTCAGGTAATCGAATTAATAGTGCTCGTGATGATTCTGCGGGTTTACAAATTGCAGACCGTCTGACAACTCAGCTGACCGGTTTAAATCAAGCGAACCGAAATGCTAATGATGGCATCTCTATCGCACAAATTGCAGAGGGAGCATTGGGTGAAATTACCAATAATGTTCAGCGTATGCGTCAGTTGGTTGTTCAAGGTGGTAACCGAACTCTAGCTGATGATGATCGTGCCGCGCTAGGTGATGAATTCAAGCAGTTGATGCAGACAAATAGTGATATTGCCGATCGTACCTCTTATGGTACCGTTAAACTGTTGAACTATGACAATAACTCTGCAGGATTCCAGGTTCAGTCCGGTGCTCAGGCTGGAGAGCAGGATACGATCACCACGGGTAATGCGAAGCTGACCTCTTTGTTTGGTGATATTCTTTCATCTGAAAATGCCACAGGTACCCTATCAGGATTCATGTCAACAGGTCTATCTGCAGCGGGAACGTTTGGTAAATTGGTAGTGGCTAACATGGTTGCAACCAATCAGTCTATGGCTTCTATTGCGGCGGCGGATTTATTAGGTGTTGCGACTCTTAGTGCCGCGGCTATGTCAGGTGCGATGATCAGTACCTTGGCAAATAATAGTAAAGTGGGACTTGATTTGGATGCTCTTACTAACCTACTGACCTTTAACGCGGATGCGGAGGATATATTATCTGGTGGTGCGGGTATTGATGGCAATGTAGATGTTATTTTGGGCTTGGGGACTGGTGGTCAAGCTATTTTGGGTATTACTTCAGCCCAAATGAATTCTACAACAGGTTTCACTGATGCTCAGCTGAATACCGTTAATGCCTTTATGACCGATACACTGATGGATATGATGAGTGGCTTGGTTACAGAGGTGGATAAGCAACGTTCTAAACTGGGTGCAGAACAGAACGGTCTAATGTCAACGGTTCGCTCTAACACCGCTTCTATCGTGAATGTATCTGATTCTAGAGCGCGCATAATGGATACTGATTTTGCTTCTGAAACGGCAGAATTAACCCGTAATCAAATTATCCAGCAAGCTGCGACATCCATTCTGTCTCAGGCTAACCAGTTGCCGAATGCAGCGCTGTCTCTGTTACGTTAAGATAAGTTTTTCTTAAAAAGCCGAGCATAGCTCGGTTTTTTGTTTGCTCGGCGAAGCCAGCAAACCCGACTGCTTGAAAGAAAGCAGTATCACCCCGACTGAGGGGAAGATAATCCGAATGGCAAGGGCGTCATTGGCCAACGATGGGGTCTGAAGGAAGCCATAGGAAGTTAGAG